>CAZFMB010000013.1:0-57110 GCA_964520005.1 uncultured Occallatibacter sp. | reverse complement strand
CATTGAAGACGGGTTCAATCGCAAGGGCCTGATTTCAGATCAAGGAGAAAAGAAGGAGGCATTCTTTGTTTTACAAAAAGCTTACAAGGAGGGAACCATCGGGAGGGGCGAATAGCTAGGTCTCTGACAACTTGAAGTTGTACCAACGATGGGTGCCCCAGGTCCCGATTTTGGGACCTGGGAAAGCACGACCTGAGGTACGAAATTATGCTGTCAGAGACCTAGCGGCTTTGAATGCCTGCCAAAGACGGATTCGGAAGCCGGACCCAGATCGGCTTTTCAGCGCAAACGCCCCACATCGCCTCTTTCACGCAAACGGGCGAGAAGGTCCAGTTTGCCGCACAGTTCTCGGAGATTCGGTTTGGCGCCTCGGCTTCGCAAGATATGCGGCAGTTGGAAACAGTTGCTGCACGGGCAAGCAAGTGGGCTCGACTCAGGACGGGTTCTCCGTCCCAAAGCCTCAACTCGGGACGAACCGGTGGTCATGATTTTCCAGCGCCCACCGGGTGTTCTTTCACAGATGCGCCCACTTCCGGTGCTGCGCGCGTAGAGCTGCGTCATCGAGGTGGCAACACCGCTTTCGTCGAGGAAAATCAAGCGTTCCGCCGGGATCGCCGCGATACGGGCAACAAACTCTTCGCGCTGTTTGCGATTGGCTTCGGCGTCCCGCTCGGTGGCGTGGAGCGACTTTTCTCGAGTCGCATACCCCGCTTCCGCAACAGATTCCAGACCTGCGGCAAGCTGAGTTGAACACGGGCCTCACCGAGCAGCTTCCGTTGCACTTCAGCCAGCGTCAGATCGGGCTGCGGAAATCTTTTTCGCCCAAGCCACGCTCACCAGAAAACGACCGGCCAGTTCCTCCAGCGTTCCCTCACCTTGATCGTGGGCATAAAGCAACTTGCGGCGTAGATCATCCCCATAGGGCTTCCACATCTCGTTGTGCGTCGCAAAGTCCCGCCAGAAATAGCAGTGTACTGTATTTCCTGAAATGCGCTAGTCAACAGGGGAAGGCCACCCGCTTACCCTGGTTCTGAACCAATCGATCCAAGACCTATACATTCTCCTCCACCTTGAAACCTCTTTCTTGTTGGTCGCGCGCAGCGTTTCTTACATCCTATAAGTGGATTGTTAGTGCGCATCGAGCGAGAAAGACATGCCTATTTGACGCAATATTTGGTTTTGAATTTCCCTGACAATGCAAGTGTCCGATGCCTGCTTTTACTGCGACGCGGCGTCTCATCCATCTCCATAGCTCTTGTGGAGTCCTACCTCTTCGCCACTTATCGACGTGTACGCAACAGCGTCATCGTAGTTGCGGCCGCGGTAGCCCACGTCCACGCGAAGATCGCTGGCCTTGTTTCCAAACTCATAGTGCGTTTCTGCACAGCCCGCAACAATAGCGGCTTCGCTCACGCAAGACAGCTTGGAAGTGAGCCATGTTAGCATCTTTCCCCTTCACCTGGACGCGGTTCCGGGGACGGCAACTTCCTTGACAATCTCGATACCGTTGATTTGAGGCGTACCCACCTTCCCCTTATCGACGCCGATCGTAATTCTTCTATTTCCATCCGGAACGATCCCTGCAAACTGCTTGACCAACGCCTTGTATTTGCCGCCCGCTTCCTTGAAGACATCCAAATCAGTCAACACGGTTTTCCCATTGATGCTGACATTGAAGATGCGCTTGCCAGCCTCATTCACGCTCAGTTCAGCAAAGTGGAGCCGTACTGTATACGTCTGTCCGGACCCGGGTTTCAATTCAAACGGATAGCAGCCAGCGCCACAACGAGCGGTCTTATAGATATCTTCTGGAGCGGCTGCCTCCACTTCAGCGTTGATATTCTCCGAAGCGAACGCAGGCGTTCCAAAAAGATATCCGGGGTCGCCCATGAACCCATCCCGTGTATCTCCACCGGCATTGAGGTGAACCTCGTCCTGCGGTTCGACTTTGGGTTCGGCAAACGGCAGGCCGTTCTGCGGCGAATTGCTAACTTGCGCTTCCCTGTTCAGTGCGATTTCCGCTGACTCAGACGAAATCGGAGTTACCGCAATATTCCAGCCATCCACGAGGACGAGGGGTTTCTCTCCATTCAGGTTCGAGAGAGCCGCCTCGATAGTGACCGTCCTCTCTTCTTTAGGAGCCAGGGACAAGTAGCTGCCGGTATAGTAGGCTGGCAGCACTCGTTCCTTAGAGGTTCCCCGGCGCAATTGGAGGTGGGCCATGAGTGCGACCTGTTGCCCCGGATTGCGAAGCGTGACATGGAGGAGTAACTTGCCCTCGGAATCCTGGCGGGCCACCTTGGCCTCCAGGGTCACCACCGGCAGTGTTTGGAGGGCGGTCAGATCGTCCGGATTCGGCGACAGGGCGCGCCAGTAAAAGTTATCTGACAAGAGCTCACCATGCGCATTGCGCAATTCGAGCTTCACAAAGTGAACGCGGGAAAGGTTGGGTGGCCACGCGACGACGCCCAGGGTGGTGGCCGCACTGGGCGCGGCTGTCACATCGTAGTCGTGCTGGTAAGGCGACGATCCGTCGAGATTATAGAGGATGATCCTGGCATGGGCTCCGGATAGGGTCTTCGGCAGATTGTTGATGACTTGAACTATGCCGTTGTGCGCTTCATTGAACTGGATATGAATCGGCTCGCAAGCTTTTCTTACCGCAAAGAGAGCGGCGTTCGGTTCCAAGTCGTAATGATAGATTTGCCAAACAAAGCTGGGCTGCGCGGGTTGGCTCATCCAAGTCAAAATCCCCTGGACCGGGTTAAATAACTGAGCCTGCCGGCCTTCGTACATAGCACGATAGCCCTCGTAATTCATCATCTGGCCCTTGCGAACGAAATCAGCCAAATTAGCGATGCCGCCGTAACGACTTGCCATGATCACCGGGTACTTACGTCCGCTTCCTGCGGTGAAATCGTGTTCGGCCCAATCGTCGTTAATCGTATTCCAATCCTTCTGCGGCATCATTCCTTGGATGGATTCCAGAGTGGGAATAGAAATGGCGCCGATTTCCGTCTTGAAGGTTTCGTTTTTTTTGAAATTGTTCTTTTCCGAAAAGTCGTCATAATCAGTCGGAGTTTGCCAATCGTACGGTCCTCCGGAATTGGCTCCGTGACCACCGCCCGAGTTTGACTGGTACCAGCGTTGTGGGTCGAGTTCGGTGAGTACATCGCGTAGCGCATCGTCCAGGTACTGCGGAGGCTGCGCCTCATTTCGACCACACCAGATGGCAATGGAAGGATGGTTGCGCATACGAAGCACTTTGTCACGGCAATTTGCGATGTAGAGGCCAAGATCGAGCGGATCGGCGCTGTTAAATTGGAAAAATTCATCCCAGACGAGGATGCCGTATTTGTCGCAAAGCTCGTAGAGGTCATCGCTCGTGCTCTGGCCACCCCAGTTGCGAATCATTGTGTAGTTCGCGAGTTGGTGCATCCGAACCTGCGCTTCCAGTCGTTCGCGGGGGATACGTTTCAGCGCCTCATCCATTCCCCAATCACCCCCCTTGCAAAAAACGCGCACGCCGTTGACGCTTAGGGCCAGATTGTCGCTTCCAGGAACGGTGTAAGTGATCTTGCGAATGCCGAACGGGACGTCTTTGGTATCAGATAGAGTTCCCTCTACCTCGACAGCAAGACGGAGCGAGTAGAGGTTTTGCGGTCCAAAGCCATTGGGCCACCAAAGCTCAGGGTTCGATAGATGGAGCTGAGAGAATTCCTTCGGATCAAAGGTAAGGGTTTGCGACGCGTGAGCTTCCAGCTTGATCGATTTCTCAAACGCCACGTCGCCGAAGCTTCCCTTGAGCACGCAATTTTGAGGTTGGCTGGTAACGTTCCGGACCGTCGCGGTCACTGTAACATCAGCCGAATCGATGCGCGGCAACGGTAGGTCGGTTGTGACTTGAGGGTCCTTCACCACGACAGGACCGGTGGCCGACAGAAAAACCTTTTGCCAAATGCCCGTGTCGCGATCCCGGATACCCGGCATCCAGTCCCATCCAATCGTGCAGGCAAACGTCGGACCGTCGATCCGGGTGATGCCTCCTATGATTCCATTTCCAGCGCCCAGCGTGTGCTCGCTAGGTTTGCCCGGATGGGGCTGCGGGAAAACGCGGATCACGAGGACAGCCTGCTTTGCAGGCTCGACCAAAGATGTGATATCGAAGATGCCGCGAATGAAAGCCCCACAGATCGTGCCGACACTCTTCCCGTTCACCCAAACTTCAGCCTCATAGTTGATACCATCAAAGTTAAGCCAGATATTCTTCCCCGTGTAGGCCGGGGGCACAACGAAAACGTTTCGGTACCACCAATCAGCGCGGGCGAGCGTCTCGGGGATTTTGTCGGGGCGGTTATTTTCCCCATAGAGCGGCTCGGCATAGACCCCATTGTCGACCAGAGTTGTAAGTACGGTTCCGGGGACGGTCGCCTTATACCAGCCCTTGGGTGTGAACGATGCCTGGGAAAGCTGGTACGCCAATTCGGATACCTTGGCAGTGTCCTGAAGCTGCCAACCGGAAGCGAGTTCGGTCTTCATCCGGTCCCGTATCGAGTCGGTCCGAATGTCCAAGGATCGGCCAAGCGGATTGGCCCACGAGGTGCGGCTTGCGAAAGCAATAGCTGCAGCTCCCGCGGACGCCGCGGTTATAAACTCTCTGCGGGACTTCATGGCCATCGTTCTTCTCCTGGGCATTCCGTTTGCTTATCTCATCTGACGCACGCATTACTAGAGCATTTTCACTGTGGCTGTAATGTAGGCGTCGTGCGATCCCACCCTTGCGGCAAAGACAAGTACGCCGCAAGGATGGGGTACCCAGAGCTTGCACTAACCTTGAAAATGCCCTAGCGCAATAAGAGCAGGCCGCCTCGCCGACGCATGGTGGAGCGTCGGCGAGGCGGCTGTTGGTGTTGCTCATACAATGGTTACTGCAATACAAGAGGAAGTTCCATTTATGTTAGAAGGTCATCAGCATTTGCATAATGACTTCGCGTCCGTTGCCGTTATCCGAGGTAATTTGCCCAAACTGCGAGTTGGTCGGATTCATCTGTGAGCCACCAACCGCAGCGACTCTTTGATGATTCAAGAGGTTGAGGATTTCTCCGCGGGCCTGAATCTTGAACCGTTCGCTCGGATTGAATATCCGAGAAATATTAGCATTTGCGTTGTTGATTCCCTGCGCCCGCACACCTTCGACGTGCCTGGGAAAGTCGGCCAGATTATACGAGTTAGGCTGGCATGATGCCTCCGAACCCGCGCTCACCGAGCTATAGGCTGAAACGAAGCCGGTACCGGTGTAGGAACAAGTTACTATTCCACTGGTGCTGGTCTCGGCAACCCCTACCGATTGAGTGTTGAAACCATAAGGGTAGGGTACACTTCCAGCAGTATTGAAGAGGCTGTTCCCCTTGATCTTGATGCTGCTTGGATCTCCGACAAAGAAGATATTCGGAGTTCCGCTCGTCGAGCTATTTCCAGTAAATGTGAGCAGTGCACCGGGATTGACTTCGTAGGACCCAGCCACCTCAAATCCGCCAAGAACCGCGCTCTTCAAGCCGTCTCTGGCATAGGAGCGCCCTCTGCCGAACGGCAGCGTGTAGACCCACGTCGAGGTGATGCGATACGGCGGTGTAATCAGAGTGGACTCGACACTCGGACGCGTGTCGAACTGATTCTGATAAAAGTCGCGGTCATACTGAAAGTTTTTCTGATATGCGAAGTTCAGTATCAGGCCATTGCTTATTCTTTTGCTCACGTTGCCCTGAATCTCCTGGAACTGAGACGTGCCCACAGACGGATAGAAACGCAGAGCAGCCAATTGCGGGTAGGGGCGAATAAGGTTGGCGATGGACATTGTTTTCGCAGTAATCCAACTGCTCTTGCTGAGGACGTTGTAGTACACGGGATCGGTTGCTTGAAGGCTGCTAAGGCCAGCCAAATAGAACGGATTCGGCAGCGTGGCGCCGAGCAGATTGCTGGTTGCTGAATTCGGCTGATTCCCACCTACGTAGAACGAGCCAGGGACGGCCGTCGCGGTTTCATAACCCGAGGCATACGTGCGAGTGTTGTTTCCATTGCCGTCGAGGGTAATATTCGTGGTCCGAGATCCAACATAAGCGGCCTGCAAAACCAGTGAACGGCCAATCTGATGTTCGATGCTGACCTGCACCCTTTCTGAACGCGCCGGCTTGCGGTCGTGAGGGTAGATGCCGATGGTTGCGGAACTTCCAGCGTAGTAGTCGGCCCCGAGCGAATTTCCGACCGCGGGCACGAAGCGTGTTCCATTCGACAACGGAAAGGGATTGGACAAAGGTGAAGTTCCCGCCACAAAATCCGTGCCGTAAGCAGTCGATGACGAAACGGGCCCAGTATTAGCGGTGAAGCCGTCTGAGTCGATCGTAGAGCTTTCATTGAGAACGTTCAAAGTGTCGAAGTAATATCCCGCACCGGCCCGAAGCACGGTTGTAGCGTTGATCGAGTAGGCGGCGCCGATACGCGGCAGGACTCTCCAGTTGTTGTTCCACTGGCGTGTGGATGCACCGTTGACTCCGGCATAGATAGGCCCGCCTTGCACCTGCAGAGTGGTCGGCAGCACCGCGCGTTGCGCCGCAGTCGCCGCGGCCAGGGTAGCCACATACGCTGCCTGGACGAGTGGCGCAAACGTCAACTGCGCATTCGGATCCCAGCCGACGATCTGACGATTGTGCAGTTCGGTTGGACCGTATTCGAATTCATACCGTATTCCAGGTACCAGCGTGAGATTGCGGGTCACTCTCCAGGTATCGCCCGCATAGAACCCAAAGTATGGATTGGAACGGGAGGTTTGAGGAACCGATGCAACCGAGGATGTGGTTTGTACGCCTAACAGGAACGCAGCATAAGGAAGGCCTGTATTCGTAGTCGGATAAGGGCCGCCATTCGTGCCATCGTTCTGTTGGACATACGTATCGTCGAAGTTGTACTGCCCGGATGGTCCCAGAGCCGTATTGGACGAACCAGGCCCGCCGATGTCTACATGCTGCTGGCGCCATTCCGCGCCCGCTCTCCAGGTGTGCACTCCGTGGACGGACGTCAGATTGCTGCGGACCGCTAGCGACCGGTAGATCGGGTTATTGAACTCGGTGCCGCCGATTTGCTGGTATCCGCTGATGCTCAGGATCGGAAATTGAGCGTAAGTCCCGGCATACTGATCCACGTAGGTCGGGAGGCCGAGATCGCTGGGTTTGTATTGTTGCTCACTTGGGTAGGTAAAGCCGCCACCGCTATAGTTCATGCCGCCAACCGTGACGTCTACGAATGTTTTCTGCGAGAGAATGTGCGACCACCCCAGGGCTCCAATATCGATCCACTTGTCCTGGTGGTAGGCCATGAAGTTGTTCGTCAGGAAGGTCGTGTTGTGCAAGGTGTAGTGTCCGCGACTCCACCTGAAGAAGATATGGTCGGCGTTGCTGGGGGCGTAATCGTAGCGATTCGTGACCTCGCGCCACGTGTTAAGGCTCCCTGCCTCGTAGATATAGTTGTTCCCTGTTACGTTGGCGCCCCCTCCGGCTTGAGATCCATAATTTGGAGCCGGGAACAGCGAGTTGATCATCTTGATGAGGGGCAAGGTGGAGATCATGCCCGAAGGGATCGTGTTGCCGCAGAACGGCAGGCGGCTTGGATGGCCATTGACCATGGTTACCGAGTACGGATTGTAGACCTGGTACTGGCCATAAAAGTAGGGCACTGAAGTGTTGCACCCGGCGCTCTGGAACAAGGATTGAATAGCAGGAGCGTTCGAGCCGGTGGGAGTTGTGGGAGCTGCAAGATCGCTGAAGTTTCCGGTCTGCTCCAGCGACGACGGCACGGCGATCGTGTTGGAACTGGCATTGTTCGGCGCTTCGATCATGACGCCCACGAAGAAGAACAGCTTGTTCCGCCCGTCGTATAGTTTGGGTATGAATACCGGCCCACCGACTCCCATGTCTCCGAGGTTCGAGTGGGTTCCGGGATAATTCAGCGTATTCTCATACCTTTGCTGGCATGCCGCTGGATTTGCATTCGTGCTGCAGCTATTGAGATCACTTTCATAAGTCAACCTCTGAAAGTGCTGCATCCCAAAGAAGCGCAGATCGTAGCGGCGAAACCTGAGGCCGCCGTGGAGATCGTTCGTCCCGGACTTGGTGGTTTGGTTGATCGAGATTCCGTAGGTATGGCCAACCGAAGCATCGAACTGCGTGATGTTTACGCTCGTCTGCCCAAGTTCCTCTCCTGAGAGGTTGATTCCCTGACCGCGTTGATTGGACATGTTTGGAGCGCCGTCAAGGCTAAATTCGTTGGCTCCGATACGTCCGTACGAGCCGAACTGCGGTCCGGCACCGTTCCAACTCGGGTCGGCGCCTCCCAATTGATAGTTTTGGGCATAGTTCGACTGGACGCCAGGGGCCAGCATGGCAAGCCAGATTGGCGCCTGTCCATTCGGCAGTGCCGTCATCTCCTCCGAGGTGAGAACCTGCCCCACCGAAACCGCTTGGGTATCGATCAGGGGAGATGCCCCATTCACCGTCACGGTGACGGTGGAATTTCCCGGCTTCAGAGCCACGTTAATGCTGGGATGGCCGTCCGCAAGCAGGACGATGCCGGGACGGACCGTCTTCTCAAAGGTGGACGCACTAACCGTCACCTCGTAATTCCCAGGGTTGAGATCTCGAATTTCGTAGTACCCGGTATCATTTGTCGACCTGCTGATGACTACATTTGTTTCCGTGTTTTTGACGGAGACTTCAGCATTTACGACGCTTGCGCCCTGCGGGTCCGTTACGATGCCGGATATGATACCCTGCCCCGTACCCGTCTGTGCGGCTACCACGGCCGGAAGGCACAATGGCAGCGCCAAAGCACAGATGAATGCTAGCCGCGCGGCAAGATGCGTTCCCCACCGTCGCGCAATTTTCCTCGCATTCGCCAGGAATGCTATGACTCTTGAGTTTGTCACCTGGAACTCCTCTCAGATAGTCTTGTTTGCAATTGAAAATCGATACCGCTTGTTTTTTGTGTTCAACACCCCAACCGGGCACATGCTCCCATTTTCAAAGAGCAATATATTCAGCCACATGGTAGCGTTGTCGTGGCGGACGAAAAAAACACTACGCCGCGGTGGCTATGGATGTCAAGCGTCGTTTATCAGCCCTGAGTCGCAAGGCGATCCGGGATCATGCGCTCCCGGAGTCGCTTTTCGGATCACTCGAAGCCGAACGTCTGCACGGCGAGAGCTCCTCCCCAGGCATGCACGGAGAGATGCCGTCATAAAGGTGGTTCTCAGGTATCGCCGTAAACGGGCGCCCGACGATTGGCTGCCGAAGCCTGGTCGGGCAGGAAGGGGCGATAGGCGTGACGGAAAGACGCGTGAAGCGCACGTTGTGAAAGCATGGCAATCCCCGGCGATTTCCCGCACTCCACAACCTCGACTCCGACCGGACTCTCCACCCGCCGAGGGCATATGGTGTACCGATTCTGCAGGCAAGGTCGCCCGTCCAATTTCGTGCTCGTCGCATAGCACCATACGTGGTTTATCTGGCCAGCCGGAGGCTGGAAATATGGGTTCCACGAGTTACGCCGTTTTCGTTGACTGAGTCGACCGTGGCAAAATAGCTGGCGTTCTTGTTCAAGCTCCTAACGTCGATCGCCAGTTGTCCATCGTAGACCTGGTAGTTCTGGGTCAGATTCCCCGGCGTGGTGCCGATCCTGACTATGTAGAATTCTGCGCCCTTGGCTGGCTGCCAAGTGATTGTTGCGTGTCTCGTGTCTGTCGAATCCAAAACGGAATCGAACTTTGCAACTTGGGCCGGTGGTGCCCCGCCGCCGTTCCCGAACACGCGGAGGTCACTCAATGAAAACTTTGCGCCGTTCGGGGAGAAAACATTCCGAATTCGGATATAGCGCGCTGCTACGGGTTTCGGCAGAACCTGATAATCGTGGGGGGCGTCTTCACCGCGCTTGCTGTGATCTACAAGAAGCTTCCACTGTAGTCCATCGACGGATGCATCCAATTGATACAAGTATTTTTCTGAGCTGCGATTCAGAGTCGTGCTGCCTTCGTCCGCAAAATTGATCTGGACGGCTTGGACCGTGTCCCGCTTTCCAAGATCGATTTGAAACGACTCCCCAGCATTTCCGGTGGCGGCCGACCACCATGTACGAACATCCTCGTCCACTGCTTTCTCGGGTTCGTGTCCCGGAGCGGATGATGACGCGCTCACCGCCTTCTTTCGCGACAGCAACATCCAGCCCACCAATCCCCTGTCTCCGCCCACATAGTGCGGGTAGTCTCCCAGGTAGGTATCGGTTACCAGCGTCCCATCCGATGCAAACCAGGTTGGGAATAGACCGACTCTGCGCTCGAAACCCTCGCGGACCGAAATACGCATGGTTGCCACATGCCAGAACCTGCCATCCACCCCCGCAAAGGTGCTGCTGTGGCCGGCGCCTGTAATGAAACCGCTTGGCTTGAGCGAAAAGGGACTATAGGTTTCATAAGTAAACAGACCGAGGGGACTGGTTGCCGTCAAGACACCATCTCCATAGCTTTGGAACTGAGTTCCAGGCGCAGCATATTGGAGATAGTACTTTCCGTTGAACTTGTTCATCCAGGCCCCTTCGATCCAGCTATTGCTTTGCACAAGTTCATTACGGTCACCCGCTACTTCCCAACCCCGACCGTTCGGGTCTCTGCTGGCAGGTATAGCGATGTCGTTCATCATCTTGAAACCGTTGTTGGGATCGAGTTCTGAGACGTGCAGCACATCCTTCCCGGACACGCCAGAGTACATGTAGACTTTGTCGTCACTGTCAACGAATAATGCTGGATCCCCGTAGCCCCTTCCCAGATCAGCGGCCTTAATCCAATGCCCGTTGAGAGGATTATCAGTTGCGTAGAGGGCTGGAATTCCTCCAGCGGTCAAATATAACTTACCCTTATAAACCACTACCGTTGGCGCGTAGTTCTCCACCGGGTATCCAGACGCTTCAACGAAGCTCCAGTGCTGCAGGTCCTTGGAATGCCAGTATCCACCAGACTTCGATGGGAATAGCCAATACTCGTTCTTGTAGAGCACCATCGTGGGATCGGCCGCTTCGCGCCGGCTAACCGGCTGCAGTTGGAATCGATACGACAGATTCATAGGATTGCAGTAGGTTTTCTCCCGCGACGGATCCGGCGTCTGGGATTTCATCGCACTCCACGGACAAGTGCAAAGACATACCAAAATAGCCAGGTCCGCGTATAGCAGCGAGCGTCGGCTGCGGGAGAGGTTGCGACTGTCGCAACAGTTTGGCCGGACACAGCCATCGAATGCGACGCCCTGTGCGGGCACATGATTCCGCGACGTGCCATCCGTGGTGAAGATTGCTGCTGGCGTCGCGGCACGGCGCATTGCCCACCGTCGCGCAATTCCCCTCGAATTCGCCAGGAATACTATGATTCTTGAGTTTGTCACCCGGCAACCCCTCTCAGATAGTCTTGTCCGCACCCCCATCGGGCGCATGCTCTTGTTTTCCGGAAGCAATTTATCCGTATGGTAGCGATGTCGTGCTGAACGAAAAACACTACGCCGCAGTGGCTATCGATGTCAAGCATGAACTTTTCAGGCAGAGAGAAACGCCGTCGAGTCCCTGACGCAATCAACTTTTGATACCCAAGTCCCAGTTGCGGCCGCCAGGAGCGCTTATGGCGCCATAGACCATCGCATTAAACAGTGAGCTGAAACAGGGAGCCGAAAACGAACACGTCCGACGGCTTTTTCCGCGCCAGCCTCAACCGTCCGTAAACTACGGACAGGCTGAAAACAGACTGCTGCCGATCTCCCCGGACTCTAGCCATCGATCAGGAGAGCGCTCTTCCGGTTTACCTTCCCTTTCTTCGGGCGCGCACGGCCTCGGGTTGGAACCGATACGACAGATTCACGGGATTGCGGATTAGGCCAGCACATAGCAAACCACCCAGCCCACCAACACCTTGGCCTGCATGTTCTGACTGATCGCGGCAGGTTGCGCGCTTCCCCAAAAGGGCCGGCAGCATCGTAATCGCCGCAAGCCTAACGAAACAATACACAAAGCTCCTGGAAGTCCTCTTGTTCAAGCGCGATCTCAAGCATTCAACTGCTTTTTCACCATGAGTTGTCATTTTGGGGTGCGGAAAGCGCTGGAGGCGTTTTGACTGGGAAGCATGCCGAAATGATGCAGAAGCAGTAAAATTAGACAATTAAATTGTGATTCTGGCATGCTTTCGCCCGCGCTCGCGCCCTTACGTCCTATAGAATGGCTTTCAAGATGGCAACGCAACCATACCGCAACTACGGGGTGAGATTATAGTATGAGCAATCGTTTAGTCAGTTCCTCGCCTGCGTCCTCTCAGCCGCCCTTCTCTCTCCGGACCCTGGTGTGCCGACGCATGCTCTTGCTGCTGAGTGGAGTGTCCGGGTTCTTCTTCCTTGCCTGCACACCGATGCCGGCACAGGACGTTCCCAAGACTACGCTGAAAGTGGAAAGCCAACTTGTCATCCTGGACGTTGTGGTTACAGACAAAGCTGGTAATCTCGTGGCCAATCTCAGCCGAGACGACTTCGAAGTCTCGGAAAATGGAGTACCGCAAGAGATTCGAAGTTTTGACGCGCCTCACAAGATCGATACGATTCCGGTGACGCCCCCCAAGGACAGGTTCGGCCGCGAGAATTGGGGCAATTCACCGCTCACCATGATCGTGATCGACGAGATGGATACCCCGTTTGAGGAGACAGCCTATTCCCGCCAGGCTGTGGACCGCTATCTGAAATCGCAATCCAGCCTGCTGAAGCAGCCAACCATCATTCTTTGGCTGAACGATGCCGGGATTCATCCCGTAACAGGTTTCTCGCGGAACCGCGACGCTCTGCTTGCGGCCATTGACTCCCACAAGGCATCGATGGCAGATAAATTCGCTCGTGGCGCCATGGTCGAGCAGCTCAGCGCTTCCATGTCGGCGATCCAGCAACTGGCGCTGTTTAGCCGCGGCAGCAAGGGCAAAAAGCAGATCATCTGGGTGGGGCGGAGCTTCCCTGGGATCAGTGGAACGGAGATGGACAAGAAACAGCTGGATTTGATGAACAAGGCCATCAGCAGCACTATCGATCTTCTGATGCAGTCCCGGACCACCCTCTACGTGATCGATCCAACGGTTAACGTAGCGCCGCCTCCCCAGTTCATCAATGCTGTGGGGGGGCCCCAGTCCCTGACGCCTTTTTCAACGACCGATCCATTTGCAACCGGATTCAGCTTCTTGAGCTTTGTCCAGCAAACTGGCGGGAAGTACTTTTATGGGCGTAGCGACCTGAACAACGAGATCGAAGAAAGCATTGCCAGGAATACCAGTTTCTATACCCTGAGCTATGTGCCGAGTGATCCGATCCGAGACGGAAAATACCGCAAGATCGAAGTCCACATGAAGAACCCAGCCCTCTTTGTCCAGTCCAAGCAGGGCTATTATCCTGCTCCAGAACAACCCGCGGTGACAACCAAGGATCTGCAATTCGACTTACATGAGGCTCTCGTTTCGGGCATGAGGTACAACGGAGTCGGCTTGCGATTCGAACGCTGCCAATTGGGTGCGCAAGGCATCGCCACCTGCGAGTTGTCAATCGACAACAACTCTCTGACGGGAGAACCTGGCCTCAACAATTCGGAACAGGGATCTATCGTTGCCGTGCTGTCCGCTCTCAACAAGAACTCCGTGCTCATCGCCAATGCTGTGTACAAGTTCACGTTGAAGCTCCCCAGCCAGCCGGCCACAACGAGCTATACCAACCTTCCCTTACGCCTGGCGATCCCCCCGAACGCGAAGATAGTCCGGGCAGCAGTGCGTGACCTGAGTGGGCGGATTGGAACCGCCGATCTCGATCCATCCCAGATCAAAAGCCTGGTTACTCAGCGCAAGTAAACGCGAAATTGGATGGGAAACGGCCAGTTCCCTTCCGCCCAAGAATGGAGTGAAGCCCCAGACACGGGCTTTACTCCGTTCGGACAATAAAGTAGCTCTGCTCCGAATCGCGAAAGCGGCTCTCATTTTCGCATGCTTTCTATCAGGAGCCCCAACCCGCAGGAGCCGACCTCATCTCTTGGCCTGTTTGGCTGGAGGGCATCCGCAGGACCCTCGAATCACAAACTCCACCGGAAGCACCAGCTTGATGCCGAAACCGCCTTCCGGACGCTTGCCAGCCGCGATCCGTTCAAAAAGCAGCTTTGAAGCCTGAATTCCGAGATTGGCGGCGGGCTGGCGGATCACGGTCAGCGGTGGAGAAAGAATGACTGCCAATTCGAGGTCATCGAACCCGATGAGCGCGATCTTTTGCGGAATGGCCAGATCCACCTCTCGCAATGCCCACAGAAGGTGCTTCGTCGAAACATTATTGAGCGAGAAAATGGCGGTCGGACGGTCCTGGCTCTTCTTCCAGCGGCGGACGAGCTTCAACGTGTCGTCCAGGGTCTCAACCTCGTCGTACACTTCGGGCTTCAATCGTTGTGCTCGCATCGCTTCGGTGTAGCCGAGAATACGATGTCTGATCGTATACGAGCTCTTATCGTAGCCAACGCAGGCAATTTTCTTGTGTCCATGCTCGATAAGGTGATTGACCGCGGTCTGGGCGCCACCGAGGTTCTCCACGACGACCTCATCGGCAATCGCGCCTTCCAAGGGACGGTCAAGCGCGACGATGGGTATGTCCGTCGCGAACAGCTCGCGCAAGCTCTCGCTCGGCAACGAAGGAACCACAACCAGGCCGGCCACGTTCTGCCCGATCATCATGGCAACCACGTTCTCTTGCAATTCACGGTTCCGCTTGGAGGCGACGATCAGCGTCATGTAGCCGTGCGAGGACGCATACTCCTCGATCGCCGACGCGCACTTTCCGAAGAAAGGATCGGCAAGATCCGGGATGATCAGCCCGATCATTTTGGCGCGATTGCCCTTGAGCACTCTGGCAGCCTGATTCGGCCGATACCCGAGTTTCTTAATTGCGTCGCGAATCCGTTTCTTCTTTTCTTCACTGACATAGCTCGTCTCGTTGAGCGCCCGGGACACAGTGATCGCGCCAACGCCAGCGAGTCGTGCAACATCAGCAACCGTGGGCATCGACGACTTTCGCTTCACTGGATGATTTCCTCTAAACGACGAACTTGTTACGACTTGGTGCGCGGTAGCTCACGATATGCCGGATCCGGGCGCGCGATTGTTAGAGCGGTTTCGATTCATATGCTGACCTCTGAAGATGGTGCGAGGTGGCATTGAGGTTCTGGAAAGAGCACAATCGAAACCGCTGTAGCCGACGACGAAATTATAGGTGTTCAGTCCGCATGTTGCGGACTTTCAAGATTTTTTTCCAGGCGGAAGCTGCTCCCCTAATGTATCGCATCGACAGAAAGTCGCCACCAAAAGCTGGCAACGCCCTACGTCGTCACTCGTGTTTGCGGCAAGCGAATATACCCGGCAGCTCACTGCATCGACGTTTCTGTGAGAACCGGCCAGGTATTGAGCCGCAGCACGATCTCTCGATGCCGATCCATCCTGTTCGCCTGTAGACATTGAGCACGTCGTTATCAGTATATACCGTTAGACTGCGTCAAAAATTCTAAACCTTCTCGTTTCAGTTACGTAGCTCCGACGTTAGGTTCAGCGCCAACCTTGCGATCTTTCCTCTCTACCATGTATTTTCAGACTTGCCAGTCTCCGGGGTGTTTTTGGGGTTCGCTATCGAGACTGAGAAAGCACCTATCTCCGGGGCTCCGCCACGCTGAAGCGCCTGGGAGACTTGAAGAGTTGCAGGCCAGAAAGGGAATCCATGCTGAACACGATTTTAGTCAATGAGACGAGTCTCTCCAGGCGCAGTTCGCTTTCGCGCGAGGCGATCGCACAACAAGGCGGAACACTCTCCGCCGAAACCTTAAAGGCGGCTGGTCGTAAAAGGGCACCCGGCAAACCGGCAGCGGGACAAATGTTTAATCGATCGCTGTGGGGAGGACTCCTTGATTTCAAATCATCGTCCCTGCCCCTAACGGTGTTGGCCCAGGCGGCAGCCTCGTCAGGCAAACGACTAGTCGTCGAGATACACGACGAAGCACCGGTCAAGATTGTCCATTCATCGATGAAGGGGGTGTAGCAGTCGCATCCGCGATGGCGATCGCCCCTCATTCTCAATCCATCACGTCTTTGGGAAGTTGTTTCTGCCGGAGCAAGCTCGCTCTTTTCGCCTGATGCCGGAGTTCAGCCTGCTCCCTCAAAGTCGCTGACTCGCGGAGTTCAGTCCTATCTGCACGCTGTTCTTCGACCCGCCCTCAATATGGATAGGACCGGCGAACAGGTTACCCATAATGACCGCACGCTCGACTTTGGCACCCAGAACCATGTGCTTGAGCGGCTTCCGGAACTCGCATCCGCTGACAATCAGGCTCCCCGAATTGACCTGAAGTGCCGGGCGGTCCTTTTGCTTCCCTCCCCATTGCACAAATGTACAGTCACTGAAGCCCACGGTGCCATTTCCATCGATGGTTGCAATCTGATTGCAGGGCCCCCAGAAAGCACTATTGCTGAAACGGACCACGCCAACATTCGCCGGCGCAACCTCAATCATGGTGGGATCGTCTCCGTGGAAGGAAGTGAATTCGGCGTTCGTGATCAGCAATCCAAATTCGGCGGCCTGCTCCACCAGGACTGCGCGATTGCAGTCGTCGGCGCCGATACCAAGGAAATTCCCGTTGCATCCCCCCGTCGAAGTTTGGACAAAGCGGTACCCCACCCGGTAGGCAAAGCAAAACGTATTGAGGACGTACTCCCAATCCGCGCGCCCAAAGATAAAGGCCTCCCCGTGCGTCATCTGCCAATTCAATAGCTTGCGGTTCGAACTCCACCATGGATTGAAGTGCACGTTTTCGACCCGCCCAATATCGTAGATTGCATCCACAAAAATACCGCGGCGTAGCGGCTGGCCAGTAATGTTCCGAATATTGTGGCGCTCATTGTGGCTTGCATCGATGCCCTGGTACGGATTCAGCAGCTCGACGTCGAAAACGGCAGGGTTCTTGCCCCGCATCGCAATCGCCCAGGGATAGGGCTCGGGCTCGTCATCGGTAATCTGCTGGGGGTAATAGATAGTCAGGCCGCGCAGGGAACTGTTGGTATTCAGGGTGAGAAAAGGGGTCCCCTGTTCGCTCCCGCGGCCAGCCGTCACCAGCAGCACAGTTCCGTCATCACCTGGCTTGGGTTGGCCGTGGTCCCGCAGTCCCGTATGCGAGGGAACACATGTGAACGAACCGCTCAAGGTGACGCCTTCCGGCACATTGAGTGTTCCCTTAAAGAAGTACCGCCCTGGGGGAGCATAAACGGTTCCACCGCCCTTGGCAGTGGCTGCATCCAGAGCTCGTTGAAAGGCGATGGTGTCGTCCGTAGCGGCATCACCAAGCGCGCCGTAACTCTTCACGTCGATGGCGGGCAGGGAACCGGCGGTGCCGGCGCTGTGGGACTGCTGTGCGAAGAGGGGCGCATCCGTTAGCGCTACGGCTCCGGCGGCGGTTCCCAGCAACAAAAGCTCTCTGCGCGAGCGCGGACTAGACATCATGTGCATACCTCTTCACTCCACCTTCTACGAAGTCTTGCGTTGGTTATCCGATTCCATCCAGCCGAACCTGCAAGGGCAAACGCAACCCCTCGACCGCTGCCTGTTCCCACGATAGCTAGAGCATTTTCAAGGTTAGTGTAAGCTCTGGGTGCCCCACCCTTGCGGCGTTCTTGTCTTTGCCGCAAGGGTGGGATCGCACGCCGCCTGCATTGCAGCAACAGTGAAAATGCTCTAAACACTACTCGCCTGTCTTACCGGCAACAGTGACATCCGGCCTCCGCTCCTGAGGAGTCACTTTGAGGGCGACCAATTTGCCATTGACGACGCGCCCCTCGACCGTAGTTTCAAACGGAGCATGGAGCTTGAAGTCGGCATTCCAGTTCTTCGGCCAGGCGGGCAAAAGGAGGATCTTCCGGCCGTTGGTCTGCATCAGCATCGTTTGCAATCCATTCTCCCCGTTTCCGCCGTTGTCCTCATCCGGCATGTAATCGTGCCCACGTTGCCAGAAAGCGGGAAACTTGAGCCGAGGATCCTTGCGAGTGAGATTAAAGGTGACGTCTTTCTGTGCGTCTTCGGCGAGCCCAAGCATTGCGGCCTGAATCGGGTCCTGGAGCCAGCACCCGGATCCCTTGAAGCGCCTGGCCTTCCATGTATTGAGCGCAATATCGAGGTCGGGTCGGTCCAATCCATAGAGGCGGAACGGATAGATGGCGTAGAGTTCAGGATTTTCTCCGTTCCCCGACTTCATGGTCTGTTCGCCCTCGTAGGGCAAGAGCACCTTCACTCCCTTTACCGTCCCCTGCGGCAGGTCTGGCAGCTCAGCAGAAATTCGTTTCCACTCATTGCGTGTTCCCTCATTCACAATACCGTCGGGCAGGGCGAGGAGCCGGGGCAAAATGGCGTGCAAACCCGCAATGTCAGGCGCCGGATTGTGTGCCATCCAATAAGTTTCGATCGAATTGTCGGGATCGAGGACCAGCTTTCCTTGCGCGTTATGGGGGAAATGCTGATCGAAAAATGTCAGTCCCGCTGCGGCGACCGGCACCAGGGTTTCCCGCGCGAAGGTCTTGTCTCCGGTGTAGTCGTAGTAGTCCAGCATCATCATGCTGAGTTCGAGTACCGGTGTGAAGTAATAGTCGGTGAACCTGCCAACAGGTTTAAGTTTCAGGTTCTGGACTGTGGCGTAGAAGGCCGCTGTTTCCGCGATGTAGGAACCTGAGTGCCCATAATACTTGGCCACAACAGGGGCATTTTGCTTGATCTCTTGTGCGTACATCTTGAACAACGGCTGCATCTCATCAAAGTCGCCGGCCATCAGCCGCGGCCAATACATCGGGCGCGTGTTCTGAAACCAGTATTGCCCGCCCCACGCTCGATAGTTGGCGCTTAACATCTGACCGGGGTTGGAAAGATTCGGCTTCTCGGGCGGAGCATCGACAACAAACAGTGAGCCGTTGAACTTCACGGGGTAACTTCCGCGGCCGGCGCACGCAGTAACAAAGCGCTGCAGGATGTAACCGCGCGTCACCTCCGAGGCCCCCGGTCCAGCAGTCAGAAATATCCAGCTCCTATGCCAGAACTGATCCCACCACTTGACGTGATCGTCAAAGGCCTTCTTGAGAGCGAGGCCGTTTGTTTGGGCTGCCGAACGCTCCGCCTGCGGCAGCCAATCGTCCGGATTGGGCTCCGATGCAGTAAAAGGATAAATCGAAAAGACCTGGGCGGCGGAGGACTTTGCAGATTCCAGAGTGGTCGCATTGATATTGACAAAGCCGTCCCCCCTCATCAGGGCGCCGATGGTCCAGTTGAGAACCTCCGGGTCTGAACCGGGGCCGTTGCGGTGAAACCACGCCACCTGATCCTTCTGGCCCTGCAACACAGTCAGCGGAGCGATGTGGTCGGCTTCGGTGTACCAGGGCGTAAGTTCCGCCTTCATCGTCAAGGGCTGGCCGCTATTCATCTCGATATGAATTACCGGGTGATTCGCGTCAACCCAGACGCGCAGCAATGTCTTTCCCTCGCGGATCTCTATATCGCCTTCGTGAAGCTTGAGTTCCTGGAGCAGGGGTTTGCCTTCAGCATAGGGATTTGGCGAAAGCGAAACGCGAACCAGCCCTACCTTCATCAGTCCGGTATCGGCGCGAGGGTGCTCGCTCCAGGCGTCTGTCTTGCTGATATAGAAGAGGAGATCGCCATTGGACTCTGTCCAGACATTGAGGCCGATCTCGCCATTGCCCAGGGGCATGGAGTCGGCTGGTCCCTTCCCCGGCTCATTCCAAACCACGTTGTAGGAAGCCAACTCCTTAGAGACATCGGCCTTGGCCACTTGGGCTTGGGCGATCTGCGGATAAATCGCCAGCATCGCAGGCGCAAAGGATGAAATGAAGCGCTTCCACAGTGTGCTCGAGCGGGTCATGATCGGATACATTCCTTCCGGCTTCTAGAGCATTTTCACTGTTGCTGTAATGTAGGCGTCGTGCGATCCCACCCTTGCGGCAAAGACAAGTACGCCGCAAGGATGGGGCACCCAGAGCTTACACTAACCTTGAAAATGCTCTAATCCAAGTTCTGTTATGTTCCGCGGTGCGCAACCGGCACATCCGGTTGCGCAAGCCGCGCTCGCCCCGCAATACTCAAACCGCGCTCACTACTCGAAAGGCGATCATTCCTGTCCAGGGGCGATCGGCGTCATCGATGGCGGTGCGTCCTCCGGGCGGGTTCCCCACGTCAGATTCGGATGGCTTCCCATCTCCAGGACGAGTTCGCCTCCCGTGGCAATATCAGCATGCGCAAACCACGGCTTGTCCAAAGGTTTGCCGTTGAGCGTGGCGGACTGAATGTATTTATTCTGCGCCGAGACATGGTGCGCCTCCACGGCTAAAACTTTGCCGTTGCCCATCGTAATGCGGCTGCTGGCGAAGATGGGACTTCCAATCTCGTAGACAGGACTGCCGGGGCATTCCGGATAGAACCCCAGAGCACTGAGGACATACCAGGACGAGATTTCTCCTCCATCATCGTCGCCGGGAATCCCGAGAGGGCTATCTCCATACCACACCTCCAGCAGTTGCCTGATGCGCTTCTGCGCCTTCCAGGGCTGTCCGGAGAAGTCATATAGATACGGAATGTGGAGGCTCGGCTCGTTGCCCTGCGAATAGAGACCCACGAGGCCGGTAGCGTCTGGAAACTGGCCAAGGAAGTGGTACTTCGAAGTGCCGTATTGCTCGACAAAAAGTTGGTCTATCCTCGCATTGAAAGCACTGCGGCCGCCCATGAGCCGAATAAGACCCTCCGGATCATGCTGCACGCTGAAGGAATAAACCCAGGAGTCCATCTCCGTGGTGTAGTCTCGTCCACCCTGCCCGCCCCCGAGCTTGGGATCGAAGGGCTCTATCCAACGTCCATCGGCGCTTTTCGGAGACATGAATCGAGTGGTTGGGTTCCAGACGTTCTGGTAGTTGTGCGCCAGCTTTGTGAAGTATGCGGCGTCGTCCTGCTTGCCGAGCGCCTTGGCCACCTGAGCTACAGTCCAGTCGTCGTAAGCCGTCTCAAGGGTTACGGAAACAGCTTGCCGGCGCTCTGCCGTGACTTGCCCAACAGTCTCATTCTCTCCCCAGGAGAGAGCCGGGAAGAATCCTTCGCTGAAGTACACGCGGTCAAGTGGGGTGAGGTTTCCGCGCTTCCACGGCAAGAGCGTCGCTTCTGTGGCATTTTTGCGCATCGCTTCGAAGGCGAGCTGCAGGTCGAAGTTGCGGTACCCCTTGCTGTAGGTGTCGAGAATCATCTGATCGGCATGGTGGCCGATCATAACCGCCTGTTCACCTGCAACGGATGGAAATGAAGGAATCCAGCCGCTTTGCTGGTACATGCGAAGATAGGATCGGACCATGTCTTCCTGGCGGTGTCCGTCCAGCAGCAGTTGCAAAGGGTGCATGGAACGAAAAGTGTCCCAAAGACCATCGTCGACATAGAAGTCGTGCCCTTCCGTATTGTGGACGGCATGATCGAATCCGGAGTAATAACGGCCGTCTTCCGCAATGTCGGTCATGCGGCAGAGGGACCGCCAAAGAGCTGTATAGAAGATCGTTCGCTGCCGCTCGGTTCCACCGGTTACATCGACCTTGCCGAGAGAGTGATCCCATTCCGCCCGCGTCGATGCTTTGACAGCTTCAAAATTCTTGCCGCCGGCATCAAGGAGCAGGTTGCGCCTGGCCTGGTCCGCACTGATGTACGAGAGCCCAATGCGCACCTCGATCTGTTCGCCGGCAGTGGTCGGTTGTGTTGACACAAATCCGATCTTGTCTCCACGGATGCTGCTCTGATGCTGAAGAGCGTGGTTACGCCACATCTGATAGCTGCCAAAAGGACGAGAAAACTCCGCATAGAAATAGAGCCGCGTCTCCTTGGCGAGATCGACTGCGGTCGCCACCGTACCCGTGATGCGCTGGCTGCCTTCGAGCACGTTAGGCCCAACTGCCGTTAGTTCTCCATCTTTGTCCATCGAAAAACTGATACGAGCATGGGGCGAAGCGGGCAGTGTGAATCGGTAAAAGCCGGCATGTTGCGTCGCCGTATACTCCGCCTTTGCTGACCAGGTCTGCAGATCAACGGCATAGTAATAGGGCGTGGCCGTCTCGAAGTCGTGGTCGAAGTCGGAAGCGTAGGCGGCGGGCTCCGTACTCTCCTCACCGGTTGAAATCATTAGTGTGCCAGCACCTTGCGAAAAGCCGTATATCTTGTCGGCAAGATAGCGGTCCTGTATCCCCGGCGTGGTGACGGGAACAAGCCGAGCCATGCCATACGGAACCTGGACGAAAGGCAACGTGGCGGAAAGCAGTTGGCCGATACTGCCGATATTTGGGGAAACATAATCGGCCGGCCGTTTCGGCGAAGGACCAGCAGCCAGCAAGGTAACAGAAGCAAGTAGAAGAACTGCGAAAGAAATTGTGCGTCTCATGGGGTGTCGGTCCTCGTCTCTAGGGGTTCAGCGTGAAATTCGTTGTTAAGGATGCGCGGGAATCACCGCCAACCCAGACTGTGAATTTGCCGGGTTCCGTGACCCATTTGCCTTCTGCGTTCCAGACCGCAAGTTCGGACTGAGGCACCTTGAAGGTCACGGTTTGGGTTTCCTTAGGTTTCAAATGAATTCGCGAAAAGCCCTTCAGCGAGCGTTCCGGAGTTTCAACGCTCGAGGTGTCCTGACGGAGGTAGAACTGCGCGACTTCATCGCCTTCGCGCGTGCCTGCATTGGTGACCTCAACGGTAACGCGCACCGCATCGCGAGAGCCGGGCAGAGGAGCCTGGCATTGGAGGCGCGTGTAGCGAAACGTGGTGTAACTCAGGCCAAAGCCAAATGGGAAAAGGGCCTCGCCGTCATCGTCGACGTAGTTTCGTTTCCGCGAAGGATCGGTGTTGTAAAAGTCGGGGAGCTGCCCCAGGTTACGCGGGAAGCTTACGGTAAGTCGTCCCGCGGGATTGTTATCCCCAAAGAGTGTTTCCGCGATCGCCTGCCCGCCGAACTCACCTGGGTACCAGGCTTCGAGAATGGCCGGCACGTGCTGTTTCGCCCACGGCAGCGTCAGGGGCCGGCCGTTCTGAAGCACGAGGATGACAGGCTTTCCGGTCGCAACAAGGGCCTCGAGAAGTTGCTCCTGATTGTCCGGCAGATTCAGGCTGGCGCGGTCGAAGCCTTCGCCAGAAATGCCTTGCCGCTCGCCCAGTCCGACGATGACGGCATCGGCTCCCCTGGCCTTGGCGACGGCGGACGCGATGTCCTTGCCCTCGTCGAAATCGATTTTTACCTGAGGAACTTCCCGGCGGAGGCCATCCAGCAGACTGAGATGCAGCCCGTTCGATTCTTTCTCGTAGTCGCCATATCGAGCGACATTTGCATTGGGACCGATGACGGCCAAATGGGCTACCGATTTTGAAAGTGGCAGCAGGCCGTTGTCGTTCTTAAGCAAGGTCATCGATTCACGCGCCGATTGAAGCGATACGGCAAGGTGTGCCTGCGACCGGTAAGTTTTGTCAGTGAGGCCCGGATCGACCAGCGGTCTATCGAAGAGTCCGAGCATAAACTTCACTCGCAGAACACTGCGAACCGCGCGATCCAGGTCCGCCCCGGAGAGAGTTTTCTCGTGGACGCAATCGATCAGCGCCTGCTGAAAGACGTCGTGGCCAAAGTCGTAGAATTGCATGTCTACGCCCGAACGAATGGCTAAACAGACGGCGTCTTGGGGAGTCGCGGCTACATGATGCACCTTGTAGAGCCTTTCAATCGCTCCCAGATCGGAAAGCACAAACCCCCTGAAGCCCCATTCATTGCGAAGCACTTGTTTGAGGAGAAACGGGTCCGCCGTCACCGGGATGCCGTCGATCTCGTGGTAAGCAGCCATGGTAGCCATGGCATGACCGTCACGAAACGCCGGCTCAAACGACTTCAACATGGTGCTGCGCAACTCCCGTTCGCCCATGTGCACAGGCGACGTATTGGTTCCACCCTCGGGCGAACCGTGTCCGGCAAAGTGCTTGGGCTCGGCGACCAGGCTCTGGTCCCCGGCAAGGCTGCTGCCCTGCGCGCCGCGCACGTAAGCCAGTCCCAGTTGGCCGGTGAGGTACGGATCTTCTCCGAAGTCCTCTTCGACACGGCCCCAGCGCGGTTCCCGCGCCAGATCGAGGACAGGGGCCAGGATCATATCCACGCCGCGGGGACGCGCTTCGGACGCGATACTGGCGGCCGTCTCCTGGGCAAGCGCAACATCCCACGTAGCCGAGAGGCCGATAGGGGCGGGAAAGACGGTGCCCGTGTCATAGCCGTGCAGCGCTTCTTCAATAAAGAGCGCGGGGATGCCCAGACGGTTGTGTGCGATGACCCATTGTTGAATGGCATTGGACTGCGTGGGAGTGGGATACAGATCGTGGATGCCGCCGACTCCAAGCGAGCCGAAGAGAGACTGCGCATGGGCCGGAACAAACGCGGCTGTTGGCGTGGCATGCGTATTGTCGCTATGGGCATCGACGAGGACTTTCGCTCCCGCATAGAGATCGAGCTGGCGAACTTTTTCCTCGATGGTCATGCGGCGCACCAGATCGTCGATTCGCGATTCGATTGGCGCCTGCGATTGTTTGTAGATGGGCACTTCGTTCGCAGCCGGCTGTTGGGCAACCACACAGCTCGGCGCGGCAGAAAAGGCGCACGTCATCAGGAAAAACAGTGTCGTTCGCATTCTGTTAACTACTTTCTTTGGCGCTCGATTTCGCTTCATGCTTACCTCGCCAATGCGCTGCTTGATGCAGCCAGCCCGCGTGCGGAACGCTGTTTCGCATCCCGCCGCCACTTCGTCGTGAAGGACCAACGCGGTATAGAAGAGCCGCAACTGCGCTTGTCGCTATTTACTGTTCGCCGCTGAAAAGCCTCAGATCGATTGAGTCAGCGATAGCCTTATGTCCCGCGTCATTGGGATGAAGATGATCCCCGTGATCGTAGGGCGCCAGAAACTGACTTGGATGAACCGGATCGTGTGTAGCGGCATCCTGATCGACAATCCCGTCGCAACCGCTGCCTGCGCCGCGAATGAAGTCGTTGACCTTCTGCCTTTCCTGCTCTTCCGCAGGGGTCCACGACCTTGCACCTTCAAATGGCGTGAGTGTCGAACAGACGAAGCGGATCTTTGCCTCGTGCGCGCGCCAGATCAAGCGCTTCAAGGCCGCGATCAATGCCTCTCCCGAGGGAGAAGGCCGAGAGCCGAGATCGTTGATCGGATCGTCGGAAAAGACAACCCATCGGACATTGGGTTGCTGAAGAACATCGCGTTCAAAGCGATTCTCGGCACTTTCGCCCGAACCATTGACAAGCAGCTTATTGCCGCTAACTCCCAGATTCAGCACCCCGATTGGAAGGCCATGGCTGGCGAGCCGGTGCGCCAGTTGATCGGGCCAGCGGTGGCCGGTATCGTCCGCCGCGCTATACCCTTCGGTGATCGAGGCTCCCAGGGCTACGATCGTCCCGCGAAGACTAGCCGCTTCCAATTCGACACCATCGAGGAAATAGACGCTCCTCGTGGAATCGGCGTGTTCCATCTGAAGCGCACCGCTTGCATCGCCTGCCTGGATATAGGTGGCCTCATGCCCGGCGCCGTGGAAGTTCACGGGGCCTGTCGAGCCGGGGAGATATATGCTGACAGCAAGCTCCGACAGTGCGGGAAGATCCAAAGCGAGTGGATCGCTGAACGCGGTTGCGCCTGCCGGGATAACGAGTTTCGAACTCCCGCCAAAAAGAAGCTGGCGATCGGACGAAGCGACGATGGAGGAACCCGATCGACGCATAGCCAGATGCACGTCTTCGACCCGCAGCGGCTGAGTGCCGAAGAGATTCGATATCCGCAGGCGGACGCGCTTGCCGCCGACGCTGATTCGCACGATTTGCCGCAACGTCTGGTCAGTGAATGTCTTGCCGGTGTTGTCACGGGATACTGCAACCGCCCACGTTCCCGTCCAGTTCGGCTCTCGTGCGCTCGCCACGCCTTCACCAGGAACGACGACCGCCAGTGCGAGAAAAACACCCGCCACCAAAGCCGCTCTGCGGCAGATCCCGTTCCGCGCTTTTGCTCCGTCCCTGTCATTTGAGGGTCCGCCAGGATGTCGATCCGACATCGCTGTCCCTGCATCTCGTCCGAATGCAGACCGCTCCGGCCGCAGCGAGAGACGAAAGAGCCATCGGGGCAGAACCTTTCCGCGATTGCTAGCTCTCATTCCATTCCTCGCATTGCCGCGTCGTTCACTGCGACGCTTTTCTCCGCCGTTCCTCCATCCCACTCGCTCGGGGTACTCCATCGTTCAGTTTTCCTTGGCCCGGCCAGACAGACAGCCCGCAAGACAGGAGACTGACCGTCGGCCGAGGCCGTCAGCAGGGCACGGAATCGAATCTGTTCGCCAGGTTTTGCGAGCTTCAGCGGATAAACGTGCTTTCCGGGTCCCAATTCGATCGTCTTCGAGTCGAGCACCTTCCCCGCCGCATCTCCGGTTTCTACGATCAGGGACAGTTTGCTGCCCGGCTCCATCTCTGTGGCTGCTTCTACGCTCTGGACGCCTTCCTCGTAGGGACGCCAGCCCGAGATGAAACTTCCCCGCAGCAGCGCATCGTAACCCTTCTGAAACAGAAGCCGGACGAGCTCGGGAGAGAGACAATCCTGCGTGACGATCACGTCGTCCATCGTGTAGCGGCCGTGCTGAAGGGTTGGGGCATCGCCGATAGTTTCCAGAGGGCCGGTGTAGGAAGCCTGATTCCCCGTTCTGTCCAAGGAACCATTCAGATACAAGGACGCCTTCTGGAGCACAGCATCGTAGGTATAAGTAACATGGACCCAGGTCCCCAGGGGAACGTCCTGACTTCCCTGAAGGTCTCTTCCATGGAAGCCAAGGAAGAGCTTCTGATTGCGAATACCGGCATCCAGGATGGTTCCCGTATTGTCCTGGTCGGCGCCCATCGGCGCCTGCCCACCAAACAGGCCCAGTTCGTTCTTATCGCCCAAGGCATCAACGCGTATCCATGCCGAGAGGGTGAACGATTTCCGATACAGCTGGATTCCCCCGGCGTCGACGCTCGCAGCTGTGGACGTCCGAAGGCCTGTCCCCGACTTACCCTCCACCCATTGGGGCGTTCCGCGGAAGGCAAGCAGCTTGCCCGTGGCTTCGTTGCGAGTACTCGATCCTTGCCCTTCATTCAGCTTGAGGTTTACGAGCGAATTGCGAAGGGCCAGACTCACGCCTCCGGGAACCACGACCACGCGTTCCGGCTCGTCGCCAACCTGCACTCGATAGAGCCCGCCCACGGCGAATTGATGGCTCAGCGTGACCTTTCTCTTTTCTCCAGGCAGAAGAGACAGGGAGAGCGCGCCGGGCACGACCTGGCCGTCGACCTTCAAGGCCAGTTCGCCCTGATAGGGGACGCTGCCTGCATTCCTGGCCTCTGCATTCACTTGCAGATCGGCATCGCGATCAACGTCCAAGTGAAGACTTTCAAACACAAGATGGGCTGGGGAGGCCACAACGGAGATCGCTTGCGTGATGATCTGAGAGCCCGCCACCAACGCCATGTCGCCCGGCTTATAGACCGACACATCGAATACATGGGTCTTTTCTTCTCCCGGCTTGAGCTCGAAGCGCCACGAGGCAAGTTCCACACTGTCGTAGAGCTTGGCCTCCGTGACATCAGTCAGATTCCCATCGTTCCTGACCGTGACGGTTGCCGCAAAGGGCTGGCCGCTGCTTGCTTTCTCCGGCAGATCCAGCCGGTAGACAAAATGAGCGGCATACGGCTTCGGCTCGGTAAACTCGCCGGATATCCCCTGCTCGGGGTCCGTGAACCCTATCTTCGCTTTCCGGTCCTGATTCATGTATTTCGGAACATCGGGGCTCATACCGCCGACGTGGATTCTGAACCTGCCAGGTTCGACCCGGCGAACCATATTGGCATCCAGCAAAGACAACTGATATGGGGTGAGCTCGAAGTCGGCGCGTCCCGTCTCTCCTGCCTTCAGCTTGATGCGCTTGATACCCTCCAACTCGATGACCGGTGTGCTTACAGAAGCGACTTCGTCGGTAAGATAGAGCTGAGCCACCTCGTCTCCGACGCGGTCGCCGATGTTCTGTACATCCGCACTTACCGAGACAAAGCCCGGGTCGCCGTCCTTCGGCTTGATCGTGAGGTTGGAATATTGAAACCTGGTATAGCTCAGGCCATAGCCAAATCGGTACTGCGGCGTAAAGGGCAAATCGTAATAGTTATAGCCTCTTCCCGAGGGATGGTAATCGTAGTACAACGGGAGCTGCGCAGCAGATCTGGGCCAGGTGATGGGAAGCCGCCCGGAGGGGTTCCGGTCCCCGAAAAGCAGATCGGCCGTTGCCTCGCCCCCTGCCTCGCCTGGATACCAGGTCACCAGAATACCTGGGATATGGCCCGCCTCCCAACCCAGAGTGAACGGCTTACCATTCACAACGACCAACACCACCGGGGTTCCAGCGGCAACCACAGCCTTGATCAGGTCGCGTTGCGCACCGGGAAACTCGAGCGTCGCGCCGTCGCGGTTTTCCCCGGTGGTGGACTCACCGCCGCCGGGACGGGAGTTGTCCCCGACCACGAGCACAACGACATCCGCCTTCTTCGCCACTGCGACGGCTTCGTCAAACTTGCTGGTATCCGTCGACAAGGGGGTTGAGAGACCTGGCGCATACAGCACCTGCGTGCCGGGCCCGGCATGGGAGCGAACTCCCTGCAGGACGGTGACCAGTTGATTGGGCGCAAGCTTTGGAGAGTAGTCGCCGGTTTGAGCCAGATCGGCGTTGGGGCCAATGACCGCGATCGTCTTGAGAGATTTTCGCAGCGGGAGGACATGGCTGTCGTTTTGCAGCAGTACGGCCGCCTCGACTTCAACCTCGCGCGCCAGCTCGCGCGATTGGGCCGTGTCGTACTCCGGCAGCTTATCCCAAATCATCTTGGCAGAGGTTGGATTCTCGAAGAGGCCGAGCCTGAACTTCGTCCTCAGCGTGGGGCGAACAACGGCGTCCAACTGGGTTTCTGTGACAAAGCCGTCCGCAACGGCCTTCGCCATCGCCGCCTTGTAGAGGCTCCCGCACTCCATATTGACACCGGCCGCGGCGGCGAGTGCGACGCCCTCTTCCTGGTTATCGACAACCGCGTGTTTGCTCAAGAAATGTTCAGGGCCTCCACAGTCGGAGACGACCATCCCATCGAAACCCCACTCCTGACGAAGTATCTTCTGCAGCAGCGTCGTCGAAGCGTTGTCCGGAACCCCATCCCAGAGGCCATAAGCCGCCATCACGCCGCCGGCATGTGCCTCTTCCACGGCAGCGCGGAAGCCGGGAAGGTGGATTTCACGCATGGTGCGATCGGACAAGCCGATATCCTGACTATCGCGTCCGCCCATCGGTTGCCCGTGACCGGCAAAGTGCTTTGGGACGGCAATCATCCCCTGCCCCTGAAACCCCTCGATCCAGGCAACGCCCATGCGGCTGACCAGATAGGGCGACTCGCCGTAGGTTTCCTCGGTGCGGCCCCACCGGACATCGCGCACAACGTCCAGTACGGGAGACCACGATGCCCGGAGGTGGGCGGCCTTCGCCTCGATGGCGGTCTGCTCGCCCACCTTCCCAATCAAATCCGGATCGAACGTTGCCGCCATGGCGAGGGCCTGCGGGAAGATGGTGGCGCCGGTCGAATACGACTGGCTGTGCAGGCCTTCGGTTTTAAGAAGCGGCGGGACGCTCAGGCGCTGGATACCGGACGATCCCCACGAGTCCACGATTTGCGAAACTTTTTCGTCGATCGTCATTCGCCGTAGCAGATCATCGATGCGGTTCTCAACAGGAGTCGCCGGATCAAGATACTTTGCCTTTTGCTGTGCGACGGACGCAACTGTCATGAAGGCTATCGAGACGTATAGAAACAAGCGATCGATTTTCATGTATCCCTTATTCGAGTGAAGGCTGGGGCAAATCCGCCAAATTCAAAGCCCTGCATGGTAGCGATGCCATACCACCATACGAGCGGACTCTCATTACTGTCAAGCTTCCCCTTGTATCCTGTCTCTAAAGTCCTTTGCAAAATGCCCGAAAGAACAAAAACAGATTCTTCGCCCCCCGAACTGAAAAACGCTCGGGGTCCCGTTCGCTCAGAATGACCGCCTCTGTTTTGTCAGAGTGGCGCTGCCCTTGTCGCAAGCTGAACTGGCTCATCCACATCGCCGGCGCACGCATTATCCAATACGTCGAATTCAATCAGGGCTTTTGCAAAGCCGAATGAAGGCTATCGAGAAATGCCGGATCGCTGGATGTGAGCTTTGCCGAGAAGGTGTTCTCGCCACCTAGATGAACCAGTCTCACCAGAAATTGATTCCACCCCTGCTGCAAGGGCAATCCGGCGGCAAGAATGTTTTTGCCTCCTGCCGCATGGGCAAGAACGCTCTTTCCGTTAAGAAACAACTCAACCTGATCTAGAGTATCGAGTTTGAGGTCAAGTTTCGGGACATTCGGCTCGATCAGCAGGTTATCCAGAGAGCGTGGGCTTTGCACCCAGAAACTCAGATAGGTAACTGAGTTGTCCGAGGCGCCGGAAAGTTGAGGACCCTGAAGCGCGAATCTGCCGGCATCCGCCATGAGGCTCACCCAGCGGACGTCCCGAATGCGCTCATTATTTTGGAACTTCGCCCTTTGGGCGGGGTCCACGTATTCAACCGTGGCGCCGTTTCCCGCAGCGCTGAAGTGGCCCGCCGCCAACGTTCGAATCAATGTTCCGTTCTTTAGAAACGGTTCTCCCACATCCACCTGCGGGCTGAGTGCGACCCCGAGATTTTCAAGCAAACGGCGGTCCATGAGCTGGGCTTTATAAACCGGAGACCAGGCAGGAAGATTGATAAGCAGCAACCTGCCGCTTCCTTGCTTGATCTCGACGACAGCCGCCCCCGCGGGTTTGGACTCCTGTTCAGATCGCAATATCATGGCAGTCTTCGCGTATTCCGCTTCCTTGTTCCATTTGAGCCAGTCGGTATTCGCAGCCTCCAACAGAACGGTTCCCTGTTTGACCAACGCGCCGGATAACCCGCCGTCGAGAATCATCCGCGGCGTTGATTCGGAGAAGTAGAGATCCGATGGCTTTAACCCCGCGATCACGGGACTGTCGGTAACCGCGAGCAGCGAGGAACTCTGCCGGTCTGTTACCTCGATAGGAGCCGGAAGGAGCGCGTTTAGCTGAGGCAGGGTCTTCGCGGCGACTCCCCAAACAACCACGGTGCCTCCTTTTCCGAGGACGGCATCCACTGTTGCCCGTGCGACGCTATCGGGAGGGACGCGTCCGTCGATGAACAGCAGGTCTGGCTGGCTATCGTGAAGCAAGCGGCGCGGAATACCGGCAGCCAGAAGTTGCCCCTCCAACTCTCCATTCGGCCCGGAGAGTATCCGGATACTCTGGACTGGCTTCGCGCTCTGCGATGGCGAATGAGCGGGTTTGGCAGGCTCAGCGCTCCAGGGCAACTTCACAACCGGGTCGCTATTCGCGTCCTTGATCGCATCGAAGAGCGGCCACGTCTCGTACTGCTTGAGCGCCGGATCGTAGCCTGGATTCAACGTTGTGGAGTATGGACCTAGCCGTTCCGGCTGGACGCCGGGTTTGCCTTCTTCAAACGCGGGGAAGAAAACTCCGTCGGTCAGAGCCGGCGGGCGCGAGACGTCGGGCAGGCCGAGAGGCAAGGGCCTCAGCCCGTACCAAACGAGGTTGAAAACACTGCGATAGTCGGCGTCATGTTTTCGCTCTTCGAGCAGGTTCTGATAGGCTTCGATCGCGATTCCTTCCATGCGGCCTTCAAAGGAAACGTAAGCGCGCTCTCCGTTTGTCTTGGCTACCTGCTCCGGAGTCGCGTAGTACGCGCCGCCCGATTCGCCAACACCCCATGGAGTACCCAGCTTCTCCGCCTGCGCTATGGAATCGGGGCCACCGTAATGAAGCATGTTGACGGGCAAACGCCCGCCGCCGTCCCCATCTCCGTCTGCTGAGATCCATTGCCGGGTCGGGTCAAGTTGATGCACGATGCCCGCCCAGATCGAATAGTAATCGTAGAGCGTTTGCAGCATCTCCGGCGGCCCATGAAAGACATTCGTGACGATGGGCTTGACCTCATTGCAAACGCTCCACCCAAACACGGAAGGATGGTTTCGGTCGCGGGTAACCAATTGCGCGATGTGAGTCTTCGTATCTTGCCAAAAAGCCTCGGAGTCAAGCTTCGGGCCTCCATCGCTCGCCCAGATAGCACTCTCGTCCAAAACCATGATGCCCATTTCGTCGGCGACATCCAGGTAGAACTCCGGATAGGGCTCGGCATGCAGGCGGACCGCATTCGCGTGTGCATCATGCAGCGCACTGAACCAGGCCCACGCATACCTTCGGGTCATCTGCGGAATCCCGAGGAAGTGCCACGAATCGCCCTTCAGGATTATTGGCTTGCCATTCAGGAGAACTTTGGAACCCTTCAACTCAAACTGACGCCATCCAAATCGTTGATATTTCGCGTCGATGAGATGATTACCGCTCCGCACGTCGACAATGAGCCCATAGAGATTCGGGTGCTCTGGAGACCACAATGCGAGTTGCGAGCCTACGGTTGCCTGCAGGGTAACCGTCACGTCCTGATGCGCCGGGACGTGCACAGATGAACTCGCAAGACGCAGATCGACGGGAGTTTCCAATTTCCAGGTGGGCTGTGGGGCTGCGACGACGTTCTTGCCTGCCAGGGAGGTCCAGCGATGGACCTCACCTGCGAGATCGACTGAAACATCCTCCGAGCTATCGTTCCTCAAGGTGACATCGACTTTGAGGAACTTCCGGCTGACGTCAGGCTGAACAAACGTGCTCGCTACCCGGACAGGAGGCACCCCAACGAGATCGACGTCCTGCCAAATACCCACAATATGCTGGCCCCAGAACGATCCCGCCTGGTACTCACGCCTGCCGTATCTTCCCCTCACATCGAACAAGGAAGTCTTGCGGACACCCACTAGAATTTCCGCTGTTTCCCCGGGCTTAACGAGATTCGTGATGTCCAAGTCGAAGGGGAAAAAGATATCGAACTGCTTGCCGGCGTCCTTCCCGTTGACCAGGATGCGGACATCTCCGGCAACCGCCGCGAAGTGCAGGAGAACCCGGTCGCCTCTCCAGTCTTCGGGAATCCGGACAGTCCGGCGCAACCATCCCATCTCGACCGATTCCCACGCCGCTGGATAGCTCGGATAGGTGCGGAAATCCCCGCCAAGTCCGCGCCGATTCGCAAAGCTGTTGACGTTCCACGGAGAGGGCACCTTTACCGGGACTGTCTCCCAAGCTGAGGCTACGGGCAACGGCAGTTCTGGAGCCGGATCAACACCTTCCCGGAAGTTCTTCGGCAAATCGACAGGCTGGAACTGCCAGGAGCCATTCAGGCAAAGATCGTGGCGGAAAGGTTGCTCCTGGAGAGGCACATACGGATCCGCAGGAGCGAACGCATGGTTGAACTGGGTGGCTGCCATTGCCATGTGAGCCATCCCGCCCAGTATTAGTACCAACGCGCAGAATCGGTATAGCAAACGTGACATCACTCGAAGCCTCCGGAACAATATCGGCACAACCCCATCGAGCCGCAAGGAAGTCTTCATCATCCCCGGGATCAGGTGAACATACTATACAATTGCCGGATATGACATCGCAACCATGCCAATACTCGAAAACACCCTGACGCACAGCAAAGGCAGAGTGGCGCTGCCTCCGCTGGCAGGCGCAGGGGCCATTGTGTGGATGCTCCGGCGACGGCGCCCTTGTTTTGGCGTGTAGAAGCGGCGTTTCTCAGAGCTGAAGTGAGAAGGACTCATATGCTATCAAGAAGAAAGTTTCTCGGCCAGGTCTCCGCTGCGGGCGCGTATGCGTGGACCAATAAGGCCCATGCGGAAATTTCGCGCTTGCTCCCCAGCATTCTTCCGATTCAAACATCGCCGGGCACCGAGGCACCGCTTTGGAAGTCCTATGGCCGGATCGCATTGCAGAATCTCCAGAACTCAGTGATCGTTCAGGACGGCTTCACGATCGAGCAGCGGAATTATGGCGACTGTGACTTCGCGTTGGACGCGAGAGCGCCAGAGGGAGTGCCCGAAGTACAGATATGGAGCGGCATTCGCTGTAGGGATCGAGATAGTCGATATGTCTTTGCCTTGCGCGGCGGCAACAACGACGACCTTTACCTCGCCCGTTACGGAGCCGATGGAGCGGCGAGATTTCTGGGCATCGCGCCGCTGAATTTTCATCCCATTCCGGGCCAGTGGTATACGCTGCGCGCAGTGACTCGCGGCAACCGCATTTTGATTTTCCTGAATCAGGAGACCACGCCTCGTATCAACGTGATTGACGACGAAGCTCCCTGGACCGAGGGCGGAGTATCACTTGGCGGCGGGTGGCTGCCCGCGGAATTTCGCAACGTAGCGGCAAACGCTCTGTCTGCCGGGGACGCATCGACCATCGACGCGCTAGGGGACTCTGTATGGACGGTTCCGAAGATCAACAAAAATGAGCTTCGTGCGCAACAACGCCGCGCTTATCTTCCCGCGAAACTCCCACCACTGGACCCGCACCGCCTCACCTGTCCGCTCGATGGAAACTGGCTATTCCTGCCGGACCAAGAAATCGAGTCATCCATAGCAGCGCAGGCTGAAGTCCTGGATGACAGTCAGTGGCACGTCATCGATGTTCCGAATTTTTGGACTCCCACGCTGTCGTGGCTACACGGTGAAACGGGCTTCCCGAAGCTCAATGGGATTTCCACGTCGAAGGGCATCTGCGACAAATTCTACGAAGCTGAGATGAACCGTCTCGATGGATACACCTTTGACTGGAGGGCAACCAAGGGAGGATGGTACAGGCATTATCTCCATCTGCCGGACACCATCGCCAAAAGACGATTTGAGCTCTGCTTCGATGCTGTCGCCAAAATTGCAGACGTGTGGGTAAACGGCATCCACGTCGGCTCTCACGTTGGCATGTTCGGAGAAGTTCGTTGCGATATTACCCATGCCGTGAAGCCGGGAAAGAATCTACTCGCCGTTCACGTGGTAGGCCACCTTGGGAATCACACTGCTAAAAACGAGGTTCTCGGCGTCGCAGTGACCGTCGAAGTGACGAGCGCAATGCTCTCTACATTGCCTCATGGCATGTATCCAAACGATGCAGGCGGAATCTGGCAACCAGTCTCACTACTGGTGACGAACGAGATTTCCGTGCAGGAGGTGTATACCAAGCCACGCCTGAATGGCCTGGATTTCGATGTCACGGTCCTAAATGCCACGAATGCGAATCAGGACGTTTCCGTCTCGTACACGATTATGTCGTCCGCCGACGGGACGGAACTCTATTCCGCGAAGGGAGCGGCCTCGCAAACTGTGGGTTCAGGCACCGAGATTTTTCACTTGACAACTCCGGAGCTGCGGCCAAAACTCTGGTCGCCGCATGAACCTCACTTGTACGTATTGGAAGTGATGCTGAGTGCGAGCGGCGTCATTCTGGACAAGCAGAAGACCACGTTCGGATTCCGCACGTTTACCACGGACAAGGGGAGGCTGATGCTCAACGGCCGGCCCTTTTGGTTGCGCGGAGCAAATCATTTTCCAAATGCCCTCCGGCCAAACGACGGCGAGCTTGCCAGACACTTCATGCAGCTTGCGAAAGCGGGCAATGTCGTCGCCACTCGATCGCACACCGTTCCATTCACTAGCCGCTGGCTGGATGCCGCCGACGAGGCTGGGATGGCTGTTTCATACGAGGGAACATGGCCATGGTTGATGCTGCAAGGAGATGCGCCGTCCAAAGAACTGCTCTCCGCATGGAAGAGCGAGTTCCTTTCCCTCATCCGCAAGCACCGCAACCACGCCTCATTGATTATCTGGACAGTCAATAATGAAATGAAGTTCGAGGTCCTGGCGCGAAGGGATCCGATACGCTTGCAAGACAAATGGGAGATCCTTAGCGATATGGTCGGGGCGATGCGCAAGATGGATCCGACCCGCCCGATTGTCTGCGATTCAAGTTACTGCCGACAGGAGATTGGGGCTGAGTTCTCGACGCTGGTCGGTCCCAGAACTTTCGACGACGGGGATATCGACGACGCTCATCGCTACTATGGCTGGTACGATCCGTCCTTCTTCCACTGCTACCATGGCGAATTCGGCAAGAAGGCTGCCTATCCCGGTCGCCCGCTCATCAGCCAGGAGATGTCAACCGGCTATCCCAGAAATGATGACGGGCATCCCACCCGCTTCTATCTTTTCCAGCACCATACGCCGCAATCACTGGTGGGGCCGGAGGCTTATGAAAATCGCGACCCCGCATTTTTCCTGCAACGCCAGTCATTTATGACCAAGGAGCTAGCCGAAGCGATACGCCGGACAAATCGCGCTGAATGTTCCGGGGTGCTTCACTTCGCCTATGTCAGCTGGTTCAAGAATGTCTGGAACGCAAAGACGATCGAACCATTCCCCACATATCACGCGCTCAGCGATGCACTGCAGCCGGTTTTAGTCAGCGCGGAGCTCTTTGGCCGGCACTTCTACTCCGGGTCCAAAACGCCGGTCAGCGTTTGCATCGTCAACGACTCGGAGACCGGCAAGGAGCTTTCTCCCGGGAGACTGGTCTGGCAGGTAAAGAGCGGCGGCAACATCCTTGCAACAGGCGCGCTCGCGACCTCGGCTGTAGAGTATTACTCGAACCGGTGGGGCGAGTTCACGCTATCGCTGCCCACAGAATTGCCTTCTCCGCGCGTCGAGGCGACGCTTACATTACTCCTCGAAATCAATGGCGCCGTCGAAAGCAAGAACTCGTATGGCATCACGATCGGAGCCCGCACATGGGCTGAAGAAGGTTTGAAGCATCCCGTCGCCCTATTCGTGCCTAAGAGCAGCGTACAGTTCGGCACGCTGCCGATCGCCGGCCGGGAGATTGCCTCCTTTCAGGAAGCCAAGGCGGGAGAGGTGGTGGTCGTACCCAATGCCGAAGCAGCATTGGACAACTCGAAAGCAGACGGCGAACTTCGGCGGTTCGTGGTCTCCGGCGGACGCGTCCTTCTGCTCAACGCCGGGGTTAAACTACCATCCCTGTATCCCGACTGGGTCAAGTCTTTTCGCACTTGCCCGGGCGAAATCGCCTCCATGTGCATCCCGGAATCTCTGGCATTCGACGGGCTCGAACCCCTGGATCTCGCGTGGTTCGAGATGGGAGAAGGACGCATTCCAAGAGTGTGCCGGGGTGTCTATCAAGTTGAATCCGGGCGAGCCGATACAAGCACGCTTGCGGAAGTCGTCGATATTCACGGCTACCTTAAAACTCCCGCGGACCTCGCGAAGATTCGCGGAACTCCGCTGGTGCAGCTAAATGACGGAATGGGCAGAATCATCGCAAGCGAGATGATGCTCTTTGAAGCCCCGCAAGACCCGATTGCGGGAAGGCTTTTAGGGAACCTCATCAAGGCCCTCGCAGCTGAACCGCAACAATTTTGAGGACCTCGCCTGCGGGCACGCAAGCTTGGCCGGCGAGCCGGTTCAGAGAATCGGTCTGCGTCAGTATCTTCATGGGCAAGTACTGACGCAGCTTGTTGCGCCATGGTGCGCAAACACCACATGACAACTGCCCATTACCGTGGAACCGAAAGTCGAGGCAAGGTCACTATCCGCTGAATATGCTGAATGGCTCTCGGAAACAAGCGTATCTACTGTTAAGCGGATGCAGCCGCGCATAACTTATTTGTTTGCAGCGCATCCTCTAACTGTTAAGTGTGCCTGGATATTGCGAAACGCCTTCCTCAATAGAGTAATCTCGTATTCAGAATCCTGATGTTGTATTTACGTGAGATACGGGAAAGGCGAAATGTTCAAACCGAAGTTGCCTTCCACAAATAGACTGTGGAGTTCTCTGTTGCTCTTGCTCATCGCGATAAATGCCTACGGTCAAAGGCCCCAATCAGACGGGTTGCAGGGCAAATTGCTGGTAGGGTACCAAGCTTGGTTCCGCTGTCCGGGCGACGGGGCGACAGGGAATAGCTGGAGTCACTGGTCAAAGGGCGTTCCCGCACCTGAAACGATGTCGGTGGATCTCTATCCCGACACGAGCGAATTAAGTTCCGCAGCGCGATGTGCGCTGCCCGGCGAAACAATCGCGGGAAAGCCGGCCTATCTTTTCTCCTCGTTTCCAAAGGACACGGTCGATAAACACTTCGAATGGATGCGCACGTACCAGATCGATGGTGCGCTGCTGCAGCGCTTCATCAATTCGATTCATCCGCAGCGGGTGGAAGGCGACACGGTTCTGAAAAATGTACGTGCCGCCGCGGAAGCCAATGGGCGAGTGTTCGCCGTGGAATATGATCTGAGCGGCGCACATCCCGATACTGCACTCAAACAGTTACAGGACGATTGGGAATATCTGACCGGAGATTTGAAGATTACATCCAGTCCGGCGTATCTTCGCGATCACGGCAAGCCCGTGGTTTCGATCTGGGGCCTTGGGTTCAACGATAGAAGCCATCTGCGGGACCCGGCGCTGGCGCTGGCAATCATTGATTGGTTCAAGAATACGGCGCACGTGACCGTGATGGGCGGCGTTCCGGCTGGTTGGGGAACGCTGAGCAGCGACAGCTTTTCCGATCCGGCATGGAACTCAGTCTATTCCGCTCTCGATATCGTTCAACCCTGGACTGTCGGACGTTATCACAGTCTGCAAGCGGCCGATCAATGGAAGAAGACTCACCTGATTCCGGACTTGGCTCTTACCGCGAAAAGAAACCAGGCCTATATGCCCGTCATTTTTCCGGGTTTTTCCTGGCACAATCTGAACCGGAATCAAGCGGAGAACCAGATACCGCGCCTGGGAGGGAGATTCCTGTGGCGTCAGGCGTATAACGCGAAAACCGCGGGCGCGCAATTTGTGAAGATCGCCATGTTCGATGAGGTGAACGAGGGCACTGCGATCTTCAAGGCGGCTCCGCTACGCACAGATGCGCCGGAACAAGGCTACTGGCTGACTCTCGATGCCGACGGCGAGCATCTTCCAACAGACTGGTATCTGCGGATTGCCTCCGAAATCTCGCGTATGTTCCGCGGCTCCGCTCCTGCCTCGCCTGAACTCCCACACATCACAAAGGGCGTTCAGTAGCTCAAAAGGCATTGGCCGGTGTAAATCGTGCCAGTTGAAGTGCGCCAGCCAGCAATTGTGCGAAACATCGAACAGGAGGGAAAGCACGTGATTTCTAGAAGAAGCTTTGTGGCCGGCGCATCCGCCGCGGCCGTCCTGGGTCTTGAAGGACTTCATGCAGCGAGCAGCCACTCACAGGTCTCACTACAACGAGCTCGGACCGGCGCGGACCTTCTGCGCTTTGTGAAGCCGATGATTGGCACCGGAGGCCATGGCCACCTGTATCCTGGCGCATCGGCGCCATTCGGCATGGTGCAATTGAGCCCCGACACCTTTAACCGGGGCTGGGATTGGTGCTCGGGCTATCACCATTCAGATGACTCGATCATGGGATTCAGCCACACGCATCTGAGCGGAACAGGGGTTGGGGACATGCTCGATTTCCTGGTTATGGCATGTACCGGCCCAGTGAAGACTGTTCCCGGAACTCGTGAAAATCCCGGAGAAGGATACCGGTCGCGCTTTTCCCACGCGGATGAACAGGCTGTGCCTGGATATTACTCGGTGTTGCTGAAGGACTATGGCATCCGTGCGGAACTGAGCGCAACCGAGCGCGCGGGCATCCATCGTTATACGTTTCCCGAGAGCAAGGATAGCTATCTCATCGTAGATCTCGATCACGGTTATGCGGATGGTCCGGATGCGGTAAGCTGGGCCGCACTCAAAGTGACCGGAAACAATACTCTCTCTGGAGGCAAGAGCACGAATCGCTGGGCTCGCGGCCGCGAGATTTTTTTCGCAATGAAGGCATCCCGCCCGTTTGACCGTGTGGAGATTCTTGCAGATGGAAAGCCTGTCGAAGACATGACGCAGGAGATCCATGCGAAGTCGCTCAAGGCGATCCTGCACTACTCGACCCATGCCAGCGAGAAAATTCTTGTCAAGACAGGCATCTCGGGAGTGGGTGCTGAGGGCGCGGCGCGAAATCTCGCTGCGGAAATACCGGCGTGGGACTTCGATGGCGTGCGTCACAACGCGTCCAACTTCTGGGCAAACGAACTAGGGCGCATCCAGGTAAGCGGCGGCACCGAGAGGCAACGCGAGATCTTCTATACGGCTTTTTATCACTGCATGTTGGCTCCTACGCTCTTCGATGATGTGGACGGAAGTTATCGAGGCATGGACGGGAAAAATCATAAGTTACCGGCCGGCGAGCATAACTTCAGCACTTACTCTCTGTGGGATACATATCGCGCCTTGCATCCGCTTTTCACCATCGTGATGCCGGAACGCGTACCCCAGTTTGTGAATTGTCTGATCCGGATGGCGCATGAGAGTCCGCTTGGCATGCCTATCTGGCCGTTGCAAGGCAAGGAAACGCAGTGCATGACGGGGTATCACTCCGCCACCGTGATAGCAGAAGCCATTCAAAAGGGCCTGCCCGGCATTGACATCAAGGGAGCCTACGCCGCAATGAAGCGGGAAGCCACCGAGAGCGAGGTTCGGGGATTGCCACTCTATCGGCACTATGGCTTTATTCCCTGCGATCTTTATAAAGAGTCCGTGAGCACGGCTTTGGACTATGCCTATAACGATCTTGCGGTGGCTCGCGTCGCAAAGGCCGCTGGAGCTATTGAAGATGCCGAGATGTTTCGTAAGCGTTCCCTGAGCTATCGGAATCTGTTCGATCCCGCAACCGGATTCATGCGGCCCAAACTGGCGTCTGGAGAGTGGGCTTTGCCTTTCGCTCCGAACGAGATGGGACACTCCAGAAAGTGGCGAGACTATACGGAGTCGAACGCCTGGCAGGCAACATTCTTAGTGCAACACGACCCGGCGGGTCTGGCCAGCTTGCTGGGTGGGCGCGACAAGCTGGCGGAGAAATTGGATGGCATCTTCAATGCCAGTTCTGTTTTGCCTCCGGATGCTCCGTCGGACATTGCCGGCCTGGTCGGTCAGTATGCTCATGGAAACGAGCCCAGCCACCATATTGCATATCTGTACACCTACGCTGGCCAGTCGTATAAAGCACAGAAGCGCCTGGCCAGCCTGATGGAGACCATGTATGACAATCAGCCGGACGGGCTGGCCGGCAATGAAGATTGCGGGCAAATGTCGGCATGGTATGTGATGAGTGCCATGGGCTTCTATTCTGTCGATCCAACCAGCGGTAACTATGTTTTTGGCACGCCGCTCTTCGATGAAGTCAGAATCAAACTGGCGCACGGCAAAGAGTTCATCGTAAAGACGGAACGTACCTCACCTGCCGATCCGTACATTCAAAGCATCCAGTTGAATGAGCGGGAGTATGACCGCATCTGGTTTGCACACGAAGATCTGACTGCCGGCGGGCATTTCCTGCTCAAGATGTCCGGCGAGGCGAATCCAGCATTCGGAAGCGATCCAAAGCTGGCTCCGCCCTCACTCTCCGCCTGATTCCGCGGCGCAAAGATCGGCCAAGCCGGAGATGCTGAGCGCAATGATTTTGGCCCTATGTCGGATCAGACTTCTTGCCGCTTGATTGGGCCTGTAGCCAAGTCGATCTGAGGACGCAGCCGCGGCAGACACATCGCACCTCATGCTGGGCTTTACAGGATATGGCAGCCCACTACATCAATGTTGTTGGGCAGGCCGGCCAAAGTGTTCAAGTGTAACAGCATTTCAAAATGCTTCGGCGCGCCAGCAGAGGCGATGCCGCATTGCTTCAGGGTAGCGGTGAGCCTGGGGAGATCGGAGACCAGTCTTCCGGTGGCCTCGGTTCCTTCGCCGTTTTCGCCACTCAGCAGCAGCACCTGCCCATGTTCATCGGGGTTCTGTATGAACGCGATGATGGCATACGACTCGCCGGTCGCCCAACCAGGCGCGGTTTCCGTGTAGACCGCACGCTCTCCCTTGCGAGGATGGGTGTTCCGTATGACCTCTTTGCCAATACTCTTGTCGTATTCATACCTGAAATCCAGATGATCGTTGAAAAAGCCCACCCACGGGTTGGAACGCGGGCTGCCGAGAAGGACCAGGTTGTCATCAGTTTGCAGATCGGATAAATGCGAGTCGCGCGCACCCTGAATTGTGATCTTCCTTCCGTTGGCCTGTGCAAACTGGGCCACCATGGCTGCAATTAGCGTATCAACGACCGCTGCCTTATCGCCACGCAGAATCACGGTGCAAAAGCGGAGTTGTTCCGGCGTAAGCGCATGGGGATCCGGGATGTATTTATGGTTGGCGTAGTCGGACAGCGAAATCTGTCCGCCCGTGAAACCCTGGATCTCAGCGATGTTCGGGTCGCTCGTTATCAGTTTTGTGGCCCGAGTAGAACTGAAAAGCGTCGACCACGGGAGCACCGACGCCGACTCAGGGCGTATCTGGCGGGCATGGAGCCAGAACACCACAGCCCACGCCGCATTGAAGGCGATCAAGAGGAGTCCAAACACGACCCATTGCACCAGACGGCGATGTTTTCTGTTCGGCTCTTCTAAAAGAGGGCCGGGTTCAACGTCATTCGCAGCCTCGTTCGGTGAAGAAATCTCGGCGTGAAGGACCCTGCCGTGTTCGTCAACCGCGGGCGGACCGTCTTCATGGATGATGTGTGGAACGTAAGAGCCAGGCGGAAGAGTAATTCGATACCGAACAGCGTGCTTCAGGCCGCCATAATGTTGCAGTAGCCGTCTCCGGACGTCGCTCGCGGTTACCCTGACAATTGCATCTTCTCCGGTATCGTACGAGGGAGGCCGGCCGAAGAGCTCGATACCGATAACCCGCTCTTTCAGGGTGTCGTACCTGCCGGCAATCGCCTCGTCGACAACGTGCTTGAGGAATTGACTGCAACGAGGGCTTCCGCGAAATACCGGGCTGCTCAAGATCTCCAGCAGGTGCTCCCTGATGGCGACAGCTTCCTCCGCGGTGACGGCGATGCCGTTCAGCCCTTCCTCTCGGGAGTCTTTTTGATGGGGCGATTGCATATGAGATTGGCTCTGATGCGCAATTTTAGCACCTTGCGACTTGCTCAGGCATTCGAGGCAATGGACCGCGACAGAGGCGCCACTTCGGAAACCGGCCAGAGGTAGCTACGGTTAACTTCATGGGGCAATTGCTAAAGCCTTATTTTCTAAAGGAATGGATCGCGCGTTAGCCTCAGGCTAACCTTGTTCGCATGTCTGCTCCATGATTAGATTGAACCATCGATACGAATGGCAATCTCAGGTGCGCGCTCAAGGAGCGGACAGGACGGTGGCCTCGAAAGCAAAAGGCCGCATGCCGCGTTGCAATACTTCTGTTTTCCTGGTGTCGGTCTGGCCGGCAGGTTACAGCCAAGATGCTGCCTGCCTGCGCACGAGGGTTTCCGCCGCATGCCGTTCTGAGAATTCATGGCGGTGCGTCCGATCGGCCGGTGCACCCGATCGGTCTTTGATAAAGCCGCGCGGAAGTACAGGTTTAGCTGTTGGAATCCACAAGTCGCAGTCCATTGTATGTCTCTAGCCTTGGAGGAGTAGAAGATGAAATCGGGAAACTCGCCTGAATCGCAATCGTTGCGTACACTGTCTCGTCGTACATTTCTGTCAGCGTCCGCCGCCGCCACCGCCATTCTGCTGCTTGACCGTCGTGCGGTGGCAGCTACGGAAAACGGGGAGGCCGAGGCCACCATTTCCGGCGCAGCGCTCGATCGCGCGACCCATCGAGCCGAAGAATTGGTGAAACAAATGAGCCTGGAAGAAGTGACAGGCCAACTGGTTCACAACGCACCCGCGATTCCGCGATTGAATCTTGCCAAATACAATTACTGGTCCGAGGCGCTCCACGGCGTCAACGTTAATGGCCCGATCACGTCATTTCCTCAGCCGATTGCGCTTGGCTGCGCGTGGAATCCCGCGCTTGTGCACCGCGTGTACACAGCCGTATCCGACGAAGCGCGCGCATTCCACAATAAGACCGGTTACGGTCTTACATTTTTTTCGCCAGCGACCGTAAACATGGGGCTGCGCGATCCGCGGTGGGGCCGCGTGTCTGAAAACTTCAGCGAGGATCCGCTGCTCGTCCAGAAACTTGCAGTGCAGGCCGTCTTTGGCATGCAGGGGAATCACCCCGATTACCTGAAGACGGTTGCCTGCGCGAAGCACTTCATCTGCAACGAAACCGATAGCGATCGCGACCGCGCGAATGCGGTTCCCGATGTGCGCAGCTTCTGGGAGTACTATACCCGCGGTTTTGAAACGTGCGTGACCGAGGGCAAGGTCTTTTCGGTTATGTCGGCGTATAACGCGCTGTGGGGCACCCCATGCCCGGCCAGCCACCTTCTGCTCGACGAAATTCTCCGCAAACGCTGGGGCTTCAAAGGATATGTAGTTACCGACTGCGACGCGGTCTCCGACATTTATAAAACACACCATTTTGTGCAGACCGGACCTGAAGCAGCGGCTCTTGCCATCAAGGCCGGCTCGGATTTGAACTGTGGCGACACCTATTCGCGCCATCTTCTGGAAGCCTGCAGCAGCAAGCTCATTACGGAGGACCTGCTTCGCCAGGCGCTGGTCCGCGTTTTGACCGGACGCGTGCTTCTTGGTGAATTCGATCCGCCAGCCACGGTTCCGTGGCACAACTTATCTGCGGAAATTCTCGAGGGCCAGCAAAATCGGGATCTGGCAAGGGAGGCGGCGCGTCAATCTCTGGTTCTGTTGAAAAACCAGAATGGATTGCTGCCGCTTAACAAGAAAACCCTCAAAAAGATAGCTGTCATCGGCCCAATGGCCGGTTCCTGCCACTTGGCGGGCTACAGTGGCCGGCCCACATGGCCCATATCGCCATACGCAGGAATTGCGAATGCTTTCGGCGTCAAGCCGTTCTCAGATTTCGTGCCAGCCGGAGAATATATCAGCTCGTCGAATTTCCGTGGCCCCGTGGTTTCCTTTTCCGACGATGGATCCCCATTTCTCACCTCCATCAAACAGAACGGCTGGGCTCAATACGGCCCGCTCGACTTCACCGCGAAGACCTCAATTCAGTTCAATCTTTCCAGTAATGAGGATTGCGACCTCCTCGTCTACCTCGACAGCCTGGAAGGCAAGCCGCGGATCACGATTGCGATTCCGGGCACGGGAGGACTGGATCGCTGGAAGGCGATTGAAGCATCGTTGTCCGGAATATCGGGCCAGCATGTTGTCTTCTTGAAATTTGCTTCCAAGACTCGGGACTTTGCCGCCAATCTTCAATGGCTGAAGCTTGCGCCCGCATCTCAGCCACAGCCCTCGAGCGTGCAGATCACGTATGCGCCGGGCTGCACGATCACGGGCGAAAAGAACAATGCGTTGTTCGACAGCGCCGTGCAAGCTGCAAAAGACTCCGACGCAGCGCTGGTTTTTGTCGGTATTAACCGGCTTCTCTCCGATGAAGGACGCGACCGCGAGTTCTTGCACCTTCCCGGAGTGCAGCATGAACTGGTGAAAGCTGTTGTCGCTGCCAACCCGCGCACGGTTGTCATTGTTGTCGCCAACTGCCCGCCGGCGATCAACTGGGAAAAAGACCATGCGCCCGCGATTCTCTGCGCTTTTGCAGCGGGCGAGCAGCAGGGCAACGCGATAGCGGATGCTCTCTTCGGCGACTACAACCCCGGAGGCAAGCTCTCGTCAACGTGGTTTCGAGATGAAAGCCAGCTTCCCGATTTCCACGATTACGACCTCAAGCACGGCAGAACCTATATGTACTTTAAGGGAGAGCCTCTCTACCCATTTGGATACGGCCTCAGCTACACAACTTTCTCTTACGGGAATCTGCAGGTCAGCGGTACGCGGCTTGCGGCCAACGGTTCGGTTACGGTTTCGGCGGATATATCGAATACCGGCTCGGTTTCAGGAGACGAAGTTGTCCAGTTTTATGTCCAAGCTCCGGGAAGCCATGTCCGGCCGGGCCAGCAGCTTGCCGGCTTTGAACGGATCGCACTGCGTCCAGGCGAAAAGAAGAAGGTGAAGTTTGTGTTGCCGCACGGCCATCTCGCGTTGCAGCACTGGGATGAAAAAGGCTCGGATTTTGTTTGCGAACCTGGCACAGTGCAGCTATTGGTCGGGGCAGCCAGCACCGATATTCGACTTCGCGGCTCTGTCTCGCTGATTTAAGAGTTGGTATTCAGGGACACCGCTTGTACTCGGTTGAGTTCGCTGTAGCGGCTCAAGGTTTGCAAGCGGTGAACTATTTCTGCAGCTATGTACTGTTAGCTGTATCGCCTCCATGTAACTCTCTTAATTTCATACAAATGAAGTTCAGTTAGAGAAACCGCTAACGTTGCTAACCCCACCAAGCCTTGATTAGGGTGTTTCTCACTGATAAGAAACACCAACGAAGAATAGCGCCGGTGTGCTCTAAGCGCAAAGGTCTCGGCGCGGATTTCGCCTGCCGTTTTATCGGTTTTGCGAACACCGCTCCCTTGCGCCGTCCGCAGAAGCCGGGGCGAAGAGCGCGTGGCAGTGGCACAGCCCCGCGCAGACTGTAGGAGATTGCTTGATGATTTCAAGAAGGTCGTTTCTTGGGCAACTGTCGGCGGCTTCTGCCGGCACGCTCGGCCACACAGCGCCTGCGCAATCTTTGCGGGAAGTACTGGCGGCTCTTTTTGAGAAATCCGATCCACTGCACGTGGATCCTGGCACATGGGATATGTTCGGACGCATTGCGATGCGCCGCCTTGCCGATTCCGTGCTGATCCAGGATGGTTTCACGGTGCACGGCAAGCCGCAAACCAACTGCAGCTTTTCATTCCAGGCTCGGGCGCCTGAAGGAACCGAGCAGGTCCAGATCTGGGCCGGCATCCGCTGCCGCGACCGCGACAGCCGCTACGTCTTCGCGCTGCGTGGTGGAGATAATGACGATCTGTACCTGGCGCGCTATGCTCCGGATGGGGAGGCACGCTTCCTCGGGTTCGCGCCGCTGGATTTTCATCCCGTGCCCGGCACCTGGTATAAGTTGCGCGCTGTTGCAATCGGCGATCGCGTTCAAATCTACGTTAACGAAGAGACGGTGCCTAGGATTGATGTCCGCGACGAAGCTCCGTTGTGGAGCGAGGGCGGCGTCTCGCTTGGTGGCGGCTGGCTGCCGGCGGAATTTCGCAGCGTGTCCATCGAACCACTGACGGCATCCGATGTTGCCACAATCGAAAGAGCAGGCTTGTGGCAGCCTGCACTCGCGGACAAACAACAGCGCCGCGTGGCGCAGTGCGGCGCATATCGTCCGCTTGTCCTGAATTCAATTGACCAAGTGCGCACCGAGTTCCCGCTGGATGGAAACTGGCTGTTCACACCGGAACAGGTGCTGCCCCATGGTGCAACTCCGGAGGCAGAAGTTTATGACGATAGCGGATGGCACGTGATCGACGTGCCGAATTTCTGGACGCCGTGCCTCACCTGGCTGCATGGGGAAACAGGTTTTCCGGCGCTGGAGGGAATTTCCTCTACGAAAGGCCTCTCCGATCGCCTATGGGAAGCGGAGCTTGCACGTCTGGACAGCTATACCTTTGACTGGCGGCAGGTTTCGAGCGCCTGGTATAGGCAATACATCGATCTGCCCACCGACCTCGCGGGACGGCGGTTTGAACTATGCTTCGATGCTATCGCCAAAGTGAGCGCAGTGTCGGTGAATGGCGTCAAGGTTGGCGCGCATGTGGGCATGTTCGGCGAGGTTCGATGCGAGATCACCGCCGCCGTTCATCCGGGGAGAAATGTCGTCGCAGTTCATGTTTTTGGCAAGCTCAAATCCGAGACTCCGAACAAGACCGTCGGCGTCGCAGTCACTGTCGATGTCACGTCTTCAATGCTCCAATCACTTCCTCACGGTATGTACCCGATTGAAGCGGGAGGTATCTGGCAGCCGGTAAAATTGCTGGTAACCCAGCAGACGTGGATCGAGGACGTGTATGTCAAACCACGTTTGGACGGCGCCGATTTCGAAGTGACCGTTGGAACACCCGCTGCTCAACCCTGCAACATATCCGTGGCCTATTCCATCCGCGCCAGCCACGGCCGCGAAACGCTCTACGAGGCGCCTGCCGTAGAATTCAAGCGCGCTTCCAGGGAACAGGTGTTGCACCTGTCGACTCCGAAGCTCGCACCCCGTCTTTGGTCGCCTGGCGATCCCGTCCTGTATTCGCTGGAAGTGACGCTGTGGTCGGAGAGTGGGTTGCTGGATCGGCGATCGATTGCGTTCGGATTCAGAACGTTTTCAGCACAGGACGGGAGGCTTTATCTCAATGGGCAGCCATTCTGGCTGCGCGGCGCAGATCACTTTCCTCATGCATTGCGCCCCAACGATTCGGTTCTGGCGCGCAGGTTCATGCAACTTGCCCGCGACGGGAATGTTGTGGCGACGCGCTCGCATACGGCACCCTTTAGCGAGACATGGTTACAGGCCGCCGACGAAATTGGCATGGCCGTGAGCTTCGAGGGCACATGGCCATGGTTGATGCTGGAGGGCGAACCGCCCAGCGAGGAACTCTTGCAGGAGTGGTCCAACGAATTCCTTGCCCTCATCCACAAATTTCGCAGTCACCCATCCATCGTGCTGTGGACGGTGAATAACGAGATGAAGTTCGAGATGTTCGATAAGGCGCGCCCCGACCTCCTGAAACGAAAATGGAAAATCCTCAGCGATACGGTCAAATCCATCCGCGCTGCGGACCCCACGCGTCCAATCGTTTGCGACTCAAGTTACTGCCGAAAGCAGATTGGCGCCGACTACGAAAACCTGGTGCGACCGAACGGCTTCGACGACGGAGATATTGACGACGCACATTGCTATCCCGGATGGTACGAGCCGTCATTCTTCCATTATTTTCGCGGGGAATTCGGCAGCAGGTTCTCTTCTCCGGGCAGACCGCTCATCAGCCAGGAGATGTCTACCGGCTATCCCCGCAACGACGACGGCCACGCATGCCGGTTTTATCTCTTCAAGCACTACACACCGCAATCTCTGGTTGGAGATGAAGCCTACGAAAACCGCGATCCTGCAATCTTTCTCAAGCGCCAGGCCCTTATCACCAAGGAATTAGCCGAAGCCATTCGCCGCACAAATCGGCAGCAATGCTCCGGCATTATGCACTTCGCGTATCTGAGCTGGTTTAAGAACGTCTGGAATCCGGAGTCGATTGTTCCGTTCGAATCATACAATGCGCTAAAGCTTGCTCTGCAGCCCGTGCTGGTAAGTGCGGAGCTCTACGGAAGACATTTCTACGCCGGTTCACGGCAGAGTCTTCGCGTCTCCATCGCAAATGATGCGGCAAACATGCGCAGTTTGCTGAGGGGCAAGTTGCAGTGGCGCATTGCTGCCCGCGACGAAGAACTCGCGAACGGCGCCATCGAGGTCGACTCCGTACCTTACTACTCGAACCAATGGACGAACTTGTCTATTTCGTTGCCTGCCATTGCATTGCCGCGGCGTGTCGATGCGCGCCTGGAGCTAACATTTATCGCTGAGAAGGTACTGGTCAGTGAGAATCAATACGATCTCGTTGTCGCCTCACGGTCCTGGGCCTGGCATGCCGACTGGAGCAGGGCAGCGCACGTTTCTGCCGATGGAGATGTTCCGGCAATCCTCAAGCAGCAGGGTGTCCGGTCTGTTCGATCGATGCTCGATCTCAAACTGGACGACGTTGCAATCCTTTCCAATGCCGGGAAATCGCTGGATAATCCATCCATGGCGGAGGCGCTACGGCGATATGTGGCGCAGGGAGGCAATGCACTTCTGTTTAACGGTGGAGCAACGCTCGCCAGGATCTTTCCGGAGCAGATCATTCGCTATCAGCCCGGGACAGGCGAAATCGCCTTTATGCGTGTGCCGGAGTCGCCGGTCTTCGATGGCCTCGAACCGCTCGATCTCGCATGGTGGGGACTCGGTTCCGATCAGCTTCCGCACGTCTGTGAAGGTTGCCATCAGCTTGTAAGCGGGGCGTCCGGTCTATCCGCGCTCGCTGAAGGCATCCATACGCATGGTTATCTCCAGCAACCCTCTGACTACCTTCGCATCGCCGGAAGCCCATTGTTCGAGCTGCGCATTGGGGCGGGCAGATTGATTGTTTGCGAACTGATGCTTCTTGAGGCCGCACCGTTCGATCCGATTGCAGGAAGGCTCTTGAATAATCTCATCGCAGGACTAAACGCACGGCAAGCCTCTTGTGGGTGCTCGTAGCGCCGTCGAATCCCCAACGCCTCCGAAGGCGATTCAGCGACAACCCGCGCCACACAAAGTCTGGCAGGATGACCCACTCCTCCATCGGTCGGATGATCGCAGCATGGCTCAAATGCTCGACGGAATACATACAGGACATTGGGCAGTTAGCCAGGTGACCGCCCATGATGTCCTTGATGAACTGGAATGACAGCGTTACCGTTTTACTTGTGCAGGAATTATAATCACCGCGGCCTTCATCGGTAGAACTGCTCTTTCAAACGCGCTGAAGTATGCGTCTTTAGAGCCTTTTCAAGGTTAGTGTAAGCTCCAGGTGCCCCATCCTTGCGGCGTACTTGTCTTTGCCGCAAGGGTGGGATCGCACAACGCCTACATTACAGCAACAGTGAAAATGCTCTAAGAAAGTGTCAGGCTAGTTGAACGCCCAAAGCTGCCGGCTGGGGAATACGTCCTGTGCCCCGCGGTCGCGGCTGTTGGCTTGTGCTGCTTTGTACGGTTTCCAAAAGCTTTTATCTGGGTGAGTGTATGTCTATGCAGAGTCCTTTCCTTTTGATCATGGCTGGTTATCTCCAGTGGATCTCGCTTGCAATCTTAACTGCTTCTGGATTGTTGTGGCCCCTCGCCACTCAAGCAGAAGTGCGCATGCCAGCTATCTTCGGCGATCATATGGTTTTGCAGCAGCAGTCAGTGCTGCCTGTTTGGGGTTGGGCGTCCCCGGGTGAACTCGTCCAGGTTACCTTCAAGAACCAAACCAGGCAGGCAATAAGCACGACCGAAGGAACCTGGCGGGTCAACTTGGATCCTGTAGATGCTGGCAGTGACGCAGATACGCTAACGGTTAGGGGAAAGCACAACACGCTGGTTTTCAAAGACGTGTTGGTGGGAGATGTTTGGATCGCCTCCGGGCAGTCGAACATGGAGTTTGGGATTCAGACCGACAAGCGGGGGGAGGAGGCCATCGCTCGCGCAAAGGACTCGCAGATTCGCTTCTTCTTCGTGCCATGGGCGATCGCCTTGCAACCTAATACAGATATCGGCCCAGCAATGCCGCCAAGCGCTCTCAATGGGATATGGGTCGTGTGTGACCCCTCGACCATGAGAGCTAATTGGGGGTGGCATGGCATTTCGGCCGTTGGCTATTATTTCGCCACGGACATTCGTCGCGTCACCGGACACCCTGTGGGCTTGATTGCCACTTATAAAGGCGGAACCCCCGCGCAAGCGTGGGTCAGCCTTTCCGGGCTGGAAAAAGACAATATTCTAGCCCACTATGTTGCCGATCATCAGGCCATCCTGGCGGATTTTGCAAGAGCTCGGTCAGCGTATTCCCAAGCGCGTGCCGACTACGAAGCCAAACTGAAAAAGTGGAATGAAGCCACACAATCGGCAAAGACCCCGGATCAAATACGGCTCATAGGTCCTTCACCTAAGGCTCCATCGAGCCCCGACGGCGGCTATTCGGCTCCAGCAAACCTGTTCAACGGAATGGTAGCTCCAATCATTCCGTACGCCATCAAAGGCGTTATTTGGTACCAGGGAGAAAGCAACGCCAGCAACCCGAGAGAGGGGAACGAATATGGAACACTGTTTCCCCGGCTTATCTCTGACTGGAGGGAGAAATGGAGCCAGGGAAACTTTCCCTTCTTGTTCGTCCAACTGCCAAACATCAATAGCCTTGCAAAGACGCCATCAGAAGGCCGGTGGCCCTGGGTGCGGGAGGCGCAGCGCAAGACTGCGCTATCTCTTCCTAATGCCGGCATGGCAACCACAATCGATCTCGGAGATGCCGATAATCTTCATCCTCCCGATAAGCTGTATGTCGGCCGGCGACTCGCGTTGGTGGCTCGCCATGTTGCATATGGTCAAGACCTCGTCTATTCAGGTCCAATGTACAATTCCATGACTATCGAAGGCGACAGGATCAGGCTGACATTCCAAAATACCGGAAGCGGCCTGGCTATTGGGGTCCCACCGCCAAGCAGTGACGGTAAAGTTCAGTTGGTTCCGTCGCGGTTAACCGGATTTGGAGTCGCAGGCGAGGATCGCAACTTTGTGTGGGCCAGCGCGAAGATCGACGGCAATTCCGTAGTGCTCTCAGCCGAAGGGCTCGAACATCCAGTTGCCGCTCGCTACGACTGGGGGCAAAACCCCTACGGTGATCTCTATAACAAGGAAGGTTTGCCCGCTTCGCCGTTCCGAACCGACGACTGGCCGCCTACAGAGAAATAAACGCGTAATGTCAATGGATCTGACGGCGAACGGCTCGGAGAATGATGGACAAACCCCTTGCGGATGATGAGTTTCTTTGAAAGTGATGGTTGCAGTTCGTTGATCCGGCCAGGGTAGAGGTGTGTCCGGAGAAGAGCTCATCGTGGCTTTTTCTTCAACGGCGTTTCCGGCGACAAGTCCTTGTCGCCGGGGGTGGATGAAAAAGCCACCTTGCATGCTGCCGCAATGACAATATGTGAATCGAAAACGCTTTAAGTCACTGGCAAATAGATCAGTTCAATGCCTTTGCCATGGTGCGGGTCCTTGTTTCGCGAATACTTGCGGCTAACGTCGCTGTCCCAATGCTCGAAGACGCCCAAACTGGCGACCGGCTTGCCATTCTGCCTGTAGGCCGTTCCTGACGGCGGGTTCTCAGCGAGGGCCTCTTCCAACAGATAATCTTCGGCATTCTCGCGAAGCATGATGCGCGGATGCTGATTTGCATCCTTGTTATTCTTCGTTTGCGAATACAAGATATCCAGTCCTACCGAATCGAGTGCAACGCCATCAAGCGACGCCAGGATACTGGCCGGCCAGTCTGGATTGGCATAGGGTTCCACACGGTTATGGAAGGGCGCATTGGGAAAATGCAGAGGGAAAGACATGTGACGCCGTCCGCAATAGAGGCCATCCAGAACAAACAGGATGGTTTTGGCGCCGAGGTTCGGCGAAGCCGCCAAATCCACAATGGGAGAATAGGCGTGCGCTGTTGCGCCCTGGTTTGTGTTAATCGCTCCGTGCAGCTCTGGAGTGCCCTTAATGGAACCGAAGTGGTTCTTGCCGGTCATGGTGACGCCGGTCTGCCCCTCATCGCCCCCCTCCGCCGCGGCATACGGATAAGAGTGGGCCTTCACTAGCCCGACATTCACCAGGTAGGTGGCATCCATAATCTGCTGCGGAATGAGCTTGGCCTCTCGATAATGATTTGCCGAGTAACTCACGCCCTCCACCCACCGTGCCTCCTCCAGACTGCGGACTTCGCCATATCCGGGGTTCTTTTGGTGAATCGGGTCGGGAGCGCCCATCTGAACGAAACGAACATCCTTGAACTCGTTCCAGATCTTGTTCAGCATCCCTTCAAAGATCGCGCGCCTCGCATCGTAGATAACAATGTCCGCGGGACGCACCTTCGCATGGTTCACCAACTGGCGAACCATGGCCAACACCACCTGGGGCGAGACGTTAACCAGATTTTTTTGCAACTTCATCTCGCTGCTATTCAGGTTCACCTTCACTGCCACAATCTCGCCTGCCCGATACCCGCCTGCTTCGACGCCTTTTGCGTGCCGGCTGTAGTGCTTGAAGATGGTCTTCCACGCTTCGTCATCCGTAGCCGCGCCCGTGAGTTTGCGCAAGATATTTGACAACATCGCGTCAACACGCGCTTGATCGGTACTGCCATCCATCCACCACTGGTCGGTCTCCGATTCCAGGTCGCCGCTCCAATGCGCCGCCTTGGGATCATGCGACCACACGACGCGTCCGGGATAGACCCCGCGCGCCACTCCCACTGGAACATTCCGCAACTTCGGCGAGTAATTGTAACGGGTCGCGATTTCTGCGGCGCACTGCTCTACGACCGCATTGGAAATCCCCAGTAACGCCAGTGAGGCGCCGGTTGCCTTCAATAATTCACGGCGCGAGCATTCATGCTTCATTCTGATTCCTCCTCAGCCCCAGGTAAATTAGAGAATATTCGTGGTTGCGCCAGCGTCTGCTCACGCCAGAGCAGCAGAATCATGCCTTGCGAATGTGCGCAATGTTGCCTATCCCAAAAGCTCCGGATAGCGTCGCGCAGTTTTTCCGATGAGTTCTCCAAACAAGGTGTTTGCCCAGGCAAACCAGGCTCTTGTGAAGCGCGTTGAATCGTTCTTATTGTACGATTCATGCATAAAGCCTGTCGCGACCGCCGATCCCTTCAACATTTGGATTGCTTTTCCAATTTGAATGCTTGAGTCGCTGGTAAGCGCATAGATGATCTGGGACATCGGCCATATGCTGTCGCGGCCAATGTGCGGGCCGCCGATTCCCTCGCCTGCTTTTCCGCGGAAGAACCACGGATTTTTCTCACTCCACAGGAAGCTTCGCGTTCGCGCATAGAGTTCGGCGTCTGGAGAACTTTCAAGGTACGGCAAGCTCAACAAACTTGGCACGTTGGCGTCATCCATCAGTACGTGGCCGCCATAGCCGTCCACCTCATACGCCCAAATCGTTCCTGATGAGGCCGGAAATATGGCATAGCGCAGCAGCGCACGCTCGACTTCATTGGCCAGATCGTTGGCCTGGTTGGCCATCTCCGCATCTTGAAGGATGGCGTGCGACATGCTTCCAAGCTGCCTGAGGGAGGTGACAGCAAAGAGATTTGCAGGCACCAGAAACGAAAAAATGCACGCGTCGTCCGAGGGGCGAAAGCATGAGGCGATGAGACCTACAGGATTGACCGGATTTCCTATGCCGTTGACCAGCGAGTCGGTCGGATTGGACGCGGCGCGCTGGAAATGATAAGGACCGGGCCCCTCTTTGCGCTGTTGCACACGCATCGTCTTGAGAACGGCCTGCATTGCGGCCTTCCATGCCGAGTCAAATGGCCGCGTGTCGCCTGTGCTTTTCCAGTAGCCATGTGCCAGGCGGATTGGGTAGCAGAGGGAGTCCAGTTCATATTTTCGTTCGCCTACGCCCTGCTTCATCTCGGTTTGATCCGCGCGACTCCAACTCAGGGGCGCCGCGTTCAGATCCGCCATGAAACTATTGGCATAAGTATCGATGAGCAGGCAGCGCGTCTGACGCCGGATGACTCCTTCAATCAAGGCACGCAGCGAATCGTCCCTGGAAGCCAGAGGCAAATAGGGCCACACCTGCGCGGAGGAGTCACGCAGCCACATCGCTTCAATATCTCCCGTCAACACCACGGTATCCGGCTTGCCTTGATAGGTGCCAGGCTGGACGGTTGTATCCAGCGTATTGGGAAAGCAGTCGCCGAAAAGCGTAGCCAGCACTGGGTCACGGATAAGACGAATGGTAGACGCGATATAGGCTTCCACCGCTTGGCTGCGAAACTTGCGATCTGCCGGGTGTGGGCGCTTCGATTCCAGAGAAGCGTCCATTTGTGCAGCCAGGGGGATCGAAACCATCGACATTGCGCCGACGCCCGCAGCCAGCCTGCCCATCTGAAGTATCAGAGTCCTTCTCGATATATTCATCAATTTACCAGCAGCCCTTTTCTCAATTTACCTTTGGGAGTTCAAGACTGTTTACCGCAGGGTCATTCGCCGTCGAAAGCTCAATGACCAGGCAAGAAGCGATTCCATTGTGAAAGATGAAAGCCTGTAGGCCGCAACACGCACAAAGGATTATATCGGTTTTGAAGCTTGACGACAACGTTGTCTTTTAGCGGGCCAGACGACATTGCACCCGGCTAGGTCTCTGACCGCATAATTTTGTACCTTTCCGGGAGTGCGGTGGTATCCCACCCTAGGCGTAAAAACAAAGACGCGCCGAGGGTGGGGCACCCAGCCTTGGTACATCTTCAAGCGGTCAGAGACTTAGTGTCCCGAGTCTGAAATTCGCGAAACAAAAAGCACTGTCATCCTGAGCGAAGTTTGGCGCTCCGCTCAGGATGACAGCGCCGTGGTGATGCAATCGTTCGGGGCAGCATCCATAAGGCGAGCCATCCGGAATATTGGAATGGCCCGGCTTACGCAGTTTATTTCCCCTTCGAAGCCGTGGTGCTGCCCGATGACGCCGCAAGTGCCGGATGACTATCCGCCACATTGGTTGCTGGCAGAACGTCATATAGCGGGCGCGCCGGCTTCACTTCAGGATTCTCATCGGCCACCGAGATTGCCAGGATGCGAACGCTTTCGTTGTTCGGCAATTTGATGGTCTTCGCATTGGCCGGAAGATCGATCGCATACCCGAACAGATACGAATAGGCATAGTCCACATTTTTTCCTGCCGCATCGTGATGATGGCTGCAGTACCAGGCCAGATCTGCGCGCTTGATGAAGCCGGGCGTCAGTCCGGTCATCTCGCCATAGTGCTCATGGGAGATATCGGTGGAACTCCACTGGCGGTTATCCCACTGGCCAATGTATCCGCCCCAGTCCTGAATGTTCAGTTCGGACTTTCTGCCGCCCACTTCGAAGGTTGCCTTCTGATCGCCATTGGCTGACGCAGCGAGCACATACACGCGATTGTAATGGCCCGCGGGAAGGCTGATCGTCTGCCCCTTCGTCACCACCGCATTGACCTTGTCGCTCTTGGCCAGTTCAAAGCCCACCCCGTTGAATTGAATCTGCGCGGGCAACATCTCGGCGGGCAGCGCATTGCCCTTTCCGTCAAACCCGGCCTTCGATGCCGCG
>CAZFMB010000012.1:0-57161 GCA_964520005.1 uncultured Occallatibacter sp. | reverse complement strand
CCTGGCGGAAGGGGGTGAGCATCTCGGAGCCGACGGCGATGATTTCGGATTTCATCAAGAAGTTCTCAGTTCACAGTTCTCAGTTCTCAGTTAAAAGCCTGTAGCTCATCATCGTCAGTGTATCGGAACTGACGACTGAGAACTGTGAACTGAGAACTATCAACTGTCAAAACAGATTCAGTCCTTCGACTCCCAAGTCCACATCATAAACGGCATCGCTGGTGGCGAGGATGGCTGTTCCCAGAGGGGAGAAGGCCAGTCCGACGAGGTTTGAGCCTGCGAGCACAAGGGTGGCCTCGCCTAGCGGGGTGACGCGCACGATGCCGCGTTGGCCGTGGAGGCAGGCAGCGAGATATATGTCGCCCTCTTTGGAGAGCGCGAGGCCCTGGGGACGGCCCAGTCCGCGATACCAGGGGCGTGCGTCGCCGTGGTTGTCGATGGCCCAGATGGTGTCGTAGGAGGAGAGCGTGGGGCCTGTGACGTAGAGCGTGCCGGTAGCGTCGACGGCCATGTGATAGGCGGCGGGGCTGGGCTCGAGAGTGGCGTAGACGAAGATCTGGCGCTCGGGATTGATTTTGAAGATGGTGCCGCTGCGGTCGCCGACAAAAAGATTGCCTTCTGCGTCGAAGGCTGCGCCGGTGGCCACGCCCATGCCCTCGGCATAGAGGGAGGGTTCGCCGGCATCGTTAATTTGGTAGACGTTTCCCTCGGCGCGAGAGGTTACAAAAAGGTCGCCGTCGGGCGAGAAGGCCAGGCCAGTGGCGTTGAGGATGCCTGTGACGAAAGGGGTTCCGCGGCCGTCGGGACTGACGCACACGACGGAGATCGGGGTCTGCTTGCCGCGTTGTCCGGAGATGGTGGCGTAGATCATGCCAGAGCGGCTGACGGCCGGGTTGGTGACCGGGTGCAGGCCCTCGAGGAGCTGGCGGGCCACGCGCAGCGGAGCGGTATTGCTGGGGCCTGCCTGGTTGCGAACCTCGATGAGGCCGGTGGTGGCCTGATCGGGAACGCGGAAGGCCAGAGAGCCGGGACAGCTCATCAGCAGATGAGCGGAATGGCCATCGACCAGAACTGCGGGCAGGGCAGAGCCAACCGGGCCGAGATTTGCTCCGGTCAGCTCGACCTCGCCTCCGGGCAGCGCGGCGGCGGGGACAACGTCGTCGATGCGCGGGGCAAATTCAGCAGCGGATTGGGGGATGACTGGGGGCATGGCCTAAATCCAAATGCGTAATAAGGATGCTACACCCAAAGCATACAGTCCCGCTGCCACATCATCGAGGACGATGCCCCAGCCATCGGGGAGCTTTTCTAATTGGCGGACGGGGAAGGGCTTGGTGATGTCGAAGAGGCGAAATAGAACGAGGGCGATGAGTGCGTGACGCCAGTCGAAGGGGCTGAAGAGCAGGGCGATCCATTGGCCGGCGACCTCGTCGATAACAACAAATTGCGGGTCACGTAGGCCGGATTCACGGGCGACGATGGTGGAGGCGGGGATGCCGAGAGCGATGGAAAACGCGATCCAGACAAGGAGGCCGACAAGCATGGTGTGGGCGCTCGGCCGGCGAAGCATGACTTCGGCGGCCCAGAGCAGGACGGCGGCCACCGAACCCCATGTGCCGGGACCGGGCTTGCCGAAGCCCGCGCCGAAGAAGGTGGCGACGGTCCACGCCCAGAGGGTTTTCTTCTGAGTGGGCGCGTCAGTTCTCATAAGAGTCTTCTTTCTGGCCGCGACCCAGGTCTTCGAGCACTTCGGGGTCGAGGACCGGCGAGCTGATCTTGTAGACGCCCATAGCCCATTTGCCGAGATCGATCTTGCGGCAGCGGTCTGAACAGAAAGGGAAGTCCTCGTCGGTGAAGCGAACCAACATTCCGCAGGTGGGGCAGCGGAGGAGCTTAGCGGATTTTTTCCTGGCGGCCATCGCTCTGGTTCCCTGGAGTAAGAGTTCATGAATATGGTACAAGGTGAGGCGGTGCAAAGTGGAGCGGCTTGCCCCGAAGGCGGATTTTCGTGTAGGCTTCTGAGATTCGGGAGAGAATGCAATCATGTTCGACGCCAGACAAAGCAACATGCAGGTTGTGACTACCTATGCGCCGGTGAGGATTGCCCTGGCGGGCATTTTGCGATTGATCTTCGGGCTAATCGTGGCTGTTCCCGCTGGGTTGCTGATCTGGATTGGACCCAACGGCGAGGCAGGAGCGCCGCATAATCCAGGCGATATGCCTCCGTGGTGGATGTTTCTCGTCGGCCTGGTGCTGGGCTTTGTCGCCTTCTGCATCACGACCGGCGGCTTGGGGCGCGTGGTGAGCGCCTTTGCGCGGGATTGCTACTTTCGCGCCGGTCCGGATGGATTGGCGATCCGGCTTCCCGTGCAGGGCTGGTTCGGACGCTTCCGCATGACCGAATATAACTTCCAATGGGGCGAGATCAAACAGTTGGTGCATTTCACGCACAGCATCAACCTGATTCCGATCTCACGCGAGCTGCGCATCGAGCTTGAGGACGGCAAGACGGTGACGATCAAGCGTCACTATTTTTCGGCAAGCGTGAAGAGCCTTCAGCAACAGCTCGCGACGATTCGGGTTTCGGTGGGGAGATAAGGCCGGCGAAATTACATCGGACCGGAGAGGATGCGGGCGACTACATCGTAGTCGTGGGCTTCAGTGATCTGGGCGCGGTAGAAGCGGCTTGGTTCGATTGTGGGTAAATCGCCGAAGTCGTTGATGTAAAGTTTGCCGTCGATCTCCGGGGCGTGAAACTGCGTACGGCCTTCCCAGAGGAGCGGAGTCTCTTCGCTTTCGCCTTCTGCAAGTACGACCAACTCGCGGCCTACCCACTGCTGCTTGGCGTGCTTGCTGATGGATTGTTGCAGCTTCATTAGTCTGCGCTTGCGAGATTCAATGGTTCGCTTGGAGAGTTTGCCGTCGAGCGAAAATGCGCCGGAGCCTTCTTCATCGGAATAGTTGAAGACGCCTAGCCAGTCGAATTTCGCGTTGCCGATAAACTCCTGCAAGAGTTCAAAGTCGCGGAGCGACTCGCCGGGAAAGCCGGCGATGAAGGAGGTGCGCAGGACGACGCCGGGTATGGCGGCGCGAACTTTTTCGAGCGTCTTGAGGAAGATGTCGGCGCCTCCGCCGCGCTTCATGCGCTTCAATACGTCGGGTGAGGCGTGCTGGAGGGGCAGGTCCAGGTAGTTGCAGATGTTGTCGTGACGGGCGATGGTGTCAAGAAGGCGCGAAGTAACGCGATTGGGATAGGCGTAGAGGAAGCGGAGCCAGCGGAGGTTGGGGATCGCGGCGAGCGTGCCGAGTAATGTGGCAAGGCCATCCTTGAGGCCGAGGTCTTCGCCGTAGCAAGTGGTGTCCTGACCGATGAGAGTGATTTCCTGGACGCCGCGGGCGACTAGTTGCTGCGCTTCGGCGACGACCGACTCAAATCTTCTGGAGCGGAATTTTCCGCGCAGATTCGGTATGACGCAGAAGGAGCAGGGGTGGTCGCAGCCTTCGGCGATTTTGATGTAGGCCGAAGATTTTGGGGTGGTCAGGAAGCGCGGGGTGGTTTCGTTGTAGAGATAGGTGGGCAATAAATGAGTTGCGCCTTGCCAGTCATCGCGGCGGAATCTTCCTTGCTGTTCGCGGTGGTCGCCTTCCGCTCGGGAACCGTGCTTGTGAGTACCAGAGAGGGATTCCTGGCCGGGTCGAGTCTCAGCTGCCTTGCCGCTGAGAATGTTAAATGGCGATGGTGCGACCGGAGCTTGCAAGCCAGCCGCTTCAAGAATTGCATCCAACTCGCCGGTGCCGACTACGGCGTCTACTTCGGGGATGCTCTTGCGGATTTCGTCGCGGTAGCGCTCCACGAGGCAGCCGGCGACGATCAGTTTTTTAGCCGCGCCAGTAAATTTGTGACGGGCCATTTCGAGGATGGTGTCTATGGACTCCTGCTTGGCGGTGTCGATGAAGGAGCAGGTGTTGACGACGAGGATTTCGGCTTCCTCGGGATGAGCGGTAAGGCGCGCGCCGGCGCGGTCCAGCAGGCCCATCATCACCTCGGAGTCGACGAGGTTTTTGGGGCAACCCAAGGAAATAAAGCCCACGGTGGGGGAAGCGGGTGGGGAGAGTTTGGTCACCTTCTCATTGTACCGGGATAGAACTTGCTGAGTGGTGGGGGGTACCCCCACCCATACTTTGGGCGCAAAATCCTTGTTTTCTTGAGTTTACAGACAGGGTTGCGCTGCAAAATATAGAAAACAATCAAGTTCCATGCAAAATATTCCAGAATAAGAGGTTACGGGCCATTTCGGCCTGTTGCGGGCGAATCTGAGGCGAATACGGCTCAAGTAAAAAAGCGAATGCCTCCGAGGCCCGGATGCCCTTTTGGAATATACGAACCCAGTGTAAGCAATCAAGGCGTAATTATCTGCAATAGTTTCCGGTAGATTCCATATATGATATAGTGGTTATAGCGTATATAGCGTTTGTGGGGTGAGTGATGCTTGCTAATGAGCAGAGGATCGGGATTCCAATTTCGCAGCCGGACCGGCAGGATATTGTAGATCTCTATAACCGGATTCGGGCTGCCAAGGCCAAACTGATTAGTCTGGACGGAAAGTCACAACTGCTTCCAACTGATCTGTCTGCCTTTCTTACACAGGTGCTAGAGGAGTTGAAGGCGGGCAACCCGATCACGATTTTGGAAGACAACACTGAACTGACGACGATGGAGGCGGCGCGGATGCTGGCCGTCTCGCGCCAATTTCTAGTGCAGCTTTTAGAGCAGGGACAGATTCCTTTCCATAAAACAGGAACGCACCGACGGGTCTATGCGCGGGACTTGATGGCCTACAAGATTAGACGGGATGCGGCGCGCCGTAAAGCGCTGGATGAGCTGGTATTGGCAGAGTGGGAAGATGGAACGTATGATGCAATACCAGTGAATGGCTCGCAGCTTGAATAACAAAGACTCCGTGGTGCTGGATGCGTGTGTGCTGGCGCCCATGCCTCTGTGCGACACCTTGCTGCTTTGCGCTGAAGGGTATCCGCTTTATCATCCACGGTGGAGCGATGAAACCCTAGTGGAACTTCGCCGGACATTGGAGAAATTTGGGCGCACGGCAAGCCAGATTGAACGCCGGTTACTGTTTATGTGGAATGCTTTTCCGGAAGCCTGTGTGTTGGTTTTGCCAAGCCAACTGGAAACCGTTCCTGAAATTCCCGATTCTGGAGACAGGCACGTGGTGGCGGCAGCGATGCTGGCATATGCCCACGCGATTGTGACCTTTAATCTTCGCCATTTTCCGCGGCATGTTTTGGAGCCGCTTGGAATTACTGTTTACTCGCCAGATGAGTTTCTGGTTGGTCTCTACCGTCGCGCGCCCTTGCGAATGATGGAGATTATTGATGCGCAGGCGAGTCAGATTCGTCAAACAAAATCCACGGTTTTGGATAGACTCAAGGCAGGTTTGCCGGAATTCGTGGCGCTGGTGGGCGGGAGGTAGTGATGTACGAATGTGGAAGATGGTCTCGGCTTGCGGTTTGTTTGTCAACGAGCTTACCATGCGCTGGAATTCTATTGCTGTGGTGCGGGTTTTGTTCTGCGCAAAGCGCAAAAGTAGGAATGCCCGATAACCTTGTGATTGCGCGCCATACATTTTTTGATGTAGGTCCGCCTTTTGATTTCTATGAACTCATTCATGTAAAGAGCGATGGCGATGGTCTTTCCGTCGAGCGAGTGCTAGTGACTCCTCCCGGGCAGGCTTGCTGGAATCCGGCAACGATTGAGTCTAAAGCTGTGATTCTTCACAAGACGATGAAGGATTTACTCGCAAACAAAAACCCTTGCACTATTCCAGAAAGAGAACTACACCGCGAGTTGAAACGATGCAAGAAGTGCCTCACCTTCAGTGGTGTGAATATCACAATGCAGGTGAGTTGCGGAGGCAAGGATAGGCAACTCCACATGGACATTCTGGATAAAGATTTATTTGATTCCAGACCACAAACGCCAGAGAATACCTCTTGGACAATGAGTTTGTTGGGAGAATTGGACAAAACACTGGGGCCTGGAGTTATGGACAAGCCAATGTTTTCCTTGGGAAGCACTGAACAGTCAAGAGTTCCAGATACAGAATTAATTCGGTCAATACGAAACGGTAAGTTCGACGAACTTTTCGATAAAGAGCATACAGTTTCAAAAGTTGCACTTGAAGCTGACAAGCCACCGCCTCCACCGCCGTCTGTCAAAATAGAGAGCGCCACACCATTCGCACCAATTTCTCCAAAGTTGCCAATTTATCCACCGATTGCGAAAGCGGCTCGTGTGGAGGGTCTCGTGACCGTCACGTTCGATGTGAGTTCTGAAGGAAAAGTTCAGAACGTCGTCGTCGTGAACGGGCCGAAAATGGTTGAACTTGGGGTAAAAGATGCAATTACCGGGTGGAGTTTTCCGCAATCGGCTTGGGGAAAGAGCATCCAGGCATCGATTCGCTTTGCTTTAAATTGCAAGGCTGGCCCTTCGTAGCTACACCAATAGTCAATGCCCGGATTCCTCCAGCCCACAAGTGTTAAAATCGACAAGTGCCGGGTCCTACGCGACGTAATCCCGCCAACCCCGCCAGGTCCGGAAGGAAGCAACGGTAACGGGCTCGTACGGGCGCAGTGGGTAACCCGGCGCTTCTTTACAGAGATCAGGAGTTTCGAGATCGAATGACCAGTTCTGCGCAAGGAGAAATGCATTGACCCTTAGTGTTCGTCCCATCGTGGGCTGCCGCGCGAAGATCACGGCGCTCGGAACCTACGTCCCGCCGCAAATTCTGACCAACAAAGATTTTGAAAAGATGGTGGATACCAGCGACCAGTGGATTATGGAACGCACCGGCATCCGCGAGCGGCATGTGCTGGCCAAGGGGCTGGGCGTAAGCGATATGTGCACGGAGGCGGCGAAAAAATGCCTGGCGATGCGGGGCATTGCGGCCAGCGAGGTTGAGGTCATCATCGTGGGCACGGTGACGCCGGACATGATGTATCCGGCGACGGCTTGCCTGGTGCAGGACAAGATCGGGGCCAAGGGAGCGTGGGGATTCGACGTTTCGGCGGGCTGCTCGGGGTTTGTGTTTGCCTTGCAGGCGGGCGTGAAGATGGTGGAGAGCGGGGCGCACAAAAAAGTGATGGTGTGCGGCGCGGACGCCAACACGCGCATGACGGATTACACCGACCGGACGACCTGCGTTTTATTTGGCGACGGCGGCGGAGCGGTGCTGCTGGAGCCTTGCGCAGAGGGCGAGATTGGCTTTATCGATTTTTGGCACGAGATCGACGGATCGGGCGCGGCGGCTCTGAATATGCCGGGCGGCGGCAGCCTGAATCCCGCTAGCCACGAGACGGTGGATAAGAAGATGCACTTCATCCACCAGGACGGGCAAACGGTGTACAAGTTCGCCGTGCGCAAGATGCTGGAGGCGACGAGCAAGGTTCTGGAACGCAACGGCGTGACCGGCGCGGATCTGGGCTGCTTTATTCCGCATCAGGCAAATCTGCGGATTATCAATGCCACAGGCGACCGGCTGGGCATGGACCCTTCACGGGTGATTATCAACATTGAGAAGTACGGCAACACCTCGGCGGGAACCATTCCGCTGGCCATGGGAACGGCGCTGGAAGAGGGCAAGCTGAAGAAGGGCGACCTGGTGCTGCTGGCCGCGGCCGGTGCGGGATTTACGTCGGGGGCGGCGCTGCTTAGGTGGGAGATATAAAGACAGCGAGTCAGCAAGTCAGCGGGCCGGTTCCTTTGGGAATCGGCCTTTTTGCATATATGCAGACTTACTATTCGGGAACAGGTCGGGAACAGGAAATGTGTATTCCGGCAGGGCGCCGGCCTGGGTGGCCATGCGGAAGAAGACTTTCATGGCTTCGAGACATTCATCGTCGAGGATGTAGTGGATGTTGGTGGTCAGGTAAGCGCGGATGGTTTGTTCGGGAATGGCGATGCGGCTGGACCACTCGGCGACCAGGGCGTCGATGTTTTGAAGGCCGTGGTCGCGGGATTGAATGAAATCTTCGGCGATGGTGGAATCCCCGGTGCCCAAGTGCGAGGCACCGGAGGCACCCAGGCTCATTGGAGCGTACGCCCAGACGGCGGAGACATAGGGCAGGCCGGTGAGGGTGTGCCATTCCTCGGCAATGTCGTGGTAGACAAGCTCTTCGCCAGTGCGGACGAAACGATTGGAACGCTCTTCGAGAGCCAGCAGGGCAGGGTCTCCGATGAGAATGGCTGCATCGGCGCGCTGGAGCATGGAGTCGAGGTCGGCCCGGGCGGGCAGGAAAGGGACATTCGGATTATTCCAGTGACGAAAGAGAATGCGGGCGTGGGCCAGGGTGGTGCGGCTGGCCATGTCTGCGGCCACGTTGCGCAGGGCATGGAGGCGCTGCGAGGCGCGGCGAACCAGCAGCAGCGAACGCACACGGCCCTTGGAGGCGATGGTGCAGCCGGGCAGAATGCGCAGGCCGGGGGTGGTGGCCAAGGCTGCGATGGGGATGAGGCCGATGTCGGCCGTACCCGCAGACAGGCGGGCGGCGCACTCGGAGGGCGACATGCGATCAATGTGATAGCTGAAGGCGAGCCGGGCATTCAGGGGCGGGTGCTCGAAGTCCCACATCAGAGGCGCGGGGTTGAGAAAGCCGATGGCGGCGATGCGCAGGCGGGATTTGGGGGAGAAATTCACGCTCAGATAGAGTACAACGCCGGGCTGAGGATGCAGAGTTGATCTTAGGTGAGTGCTCCTGGCTTGACTTCTTCTAATCAATGCGCCTAACGTGTACAAAATTGAGTCAAAGGAAGAGCTGGTTTCCTGAGAGGAAAAATTAGTGTCCAGATTTCGGACAGGAACCGCGAAAAATGAGCACATTGCCCCTAGACGCGATCAACACAGCGACGGCCACGTTGGACGAGGAGCGGCTGGCTTGGCTGGCGCTTGTGCTGGCGCCGGGGCTGGGTCCAAAGCGGATTTTGGACGCGGTGAAGCAGTTGGAGGCGGCGAGCCAGATTTTTGCGTTGCCGCTGACCGCGCTGGAGGGGTTGCGGTTTCCAGCTCAGGCGGCGCAGTTCATCTTTGACGGCAAGGCGCGCCAGGCGGCTGAAGAGGAGTGGGCGAAGGTAGCGGCGCAGGGCGCGACGCTGGTGACGTATAGTTGCGCGGAGTATCCGGAGCGGCTCAAAGAAATATACGACCCGCCGCCGGTGTTGTGGGTGCGTGGCGCGGTCAGTTTGTTGAGCAGGCCGGGGATCGCGATTGTGGGTACGCGGCACCCGACTCCGTATGGATCGGGCGTGGCGGAGATGCTGGCGCGGGATTTGGCTGTGCGGCGGCTGCTGATTATCAGCGGCATGGCGCGGGGCATCGACAGCTGCGCGCACCGCGGGGCTTTGGCGGCGCGCATGCCCACCGTGGCAGTATGGGGCACGGGCATCGATGTGGTTTATCCAAAGGAAAACAAGAAGCTGGCCGAGGAGATTCTCTCAACCGGCGGGGCGATTGTGAGCGAGATGCCGATGGGGACCTTTCCCGCGCCGCAGAATTTTCCTCGCCGCAACCGGATTTTGAGCGGGCTGAGCGTGGCCGTGCTGGTGGTGGAGGCGGCGGAGAACTCCGGCACGCGGGTGACCGCGCGCTGCGCCGCAGAACAGAACCGCGACCTTTACGCGGTGCCGGGCAACGTGACCAACAAAGGATCGTGGACTCCCAACACGCTGATTAAGCAGGGAGCCAAGCTGGTGGCCACATGGGAGGATGTGTGGGAGGATCTGCCTTCGCAGGTGCGTCTGGAACTGGAGGCCGAAGCGCCGGCTGAATCCAAATCACCGGCGACTGCATCTCTATTGCCCGAGCAAGTTCTGCGGCCTGAGGAAGCCATGGTGCTGGAGGTTCTGCGCACCGACGAGGCTTTGCAGATCGACGAGATTCTGGAGTTGCTGGAGACGCAACTGACTTCGTCGGAGGTGTTTACGGCGCTCTTCGAGTTAGAGATTACGGGCCGTGTGCGATGCATGCCGGGGAAGAATTACGTTAGGGTGATGTGAGAAGGGCAGGGAACAGGGAATAGGCGGCGGGGTGAGGAGTTTCATCCTTTTCGCCGGGAGCGCGAAAAGGAAGGGGCACCCGGTGTGAACTAGAATAAATTGGCGCGAAATTAAATTGGAGGAAGTTTAGATGAGCGGAGGGAGCCGAAATGTATTAGGTGGACTCAGTAGAGGGTTCTCAGCATTCACTAAACGGATTTGCCACACTGAGTCACCAGACCTTTCCAATAAAATTGCATCGGCAGTTATCTTAGGTGTAATCCTGATATTTTCAATTCTTGTAGGAATCGGGGCTATTAATTGGGCAATCGGCGTTATTGGTGACGCTAGGAAAACGATCAGCTTCAATCACCTCTCAACTGCTGAGCATTTGATTCAAGCAAAAGCTGCCTGTGGAAATGGCAGCCAGTGCGCCAATATACCTGAGGCTTGGCGTCACATTCAGAAAATTCCAGTATCTGCGCCCGAACATGAAGAAGCTTTTAAGCTCCTAACTGCAATACAACAGCAAGAGGATCGTGACAACATAGAGGCGGAAAAAAAGGAAGCACGTGAAAAAGAAGAAGCACCACAGAAGTCGTGGGAGCAGATGCAGAGGAACATTCACGGCGATGCACACGATAACTATTTATGCGGAACATCTACGCAGAAAGAGCCAATTGTTTCATTCGATAATGGAAAGTTCTGGTGGAAAGATGACGGGCGCTGCGCAGAAAGGCAACAAAAGCGAAGGGATGAGGATGCCCAAATCTACAGTTATTGGTCAACTACTGTTCGAGTGAATACGGACATGGACTCATCTTGGCTCCCTAACGAAGAACGTACTTGCCAAACTCATCCCGATGAAAAAGGGAGAGTAGATATTGTTGTTTGCAATTTGATGCCGGAGGGAATATGGGGAGTAAAACACAACATTCCAGTCAAGTTCTGGGGTGGTGTTGATCGTAATACAGTCTCAGACTGGAAGTGTCGCCGAGAGGGAGATACCTTTGTATGCCGTGCGATAGACTAGCCAAGTTCCGAGCGTCCTTGAGTTGTTTTGTCTGGGACGAGATCCAGCTGCAATGACTATGAAGAGTAATCAGGTCTTACTGGTTACTCATGGCCTCCTGCGCCGCTTTGGCGAGGAAGCCGGAGCGGGTCAGATGCTGGGCTTCCGCATAGGTGTCGATCTGCGAGAGCAGATAGCCGGGTAGGGAAATATTAACGCGCTTGGGCGCGGGGTCGATGCGGGTAAGATCGAGATCGACCAGCATCCATACGCCGCCCTTATAGTGCGGATCGTCGGCCAGTTTTTCCAGAGCGGTGGGCGCGGGGATGGGCTGATTCTCACCGGCCATGTGACACTCCACAGCCTCCTGCGCCATGCGGTTGATCTCCTGCCAGTCGTCGGCGGCGGAAAAACAGCCGGGAAAATCCGGGAATTCGATTCCGTGCGCGTGCTTCTTGTCTCCGACCTGAACATAAACGGGATAGAGCATTTCTCACCTCCACTGCCATCCGGCCTGGCGATAGATATTGCGCAGCGTGCCGATGGGAAGGTCTTTCTTGGGATGCGGAACGGTCACAGCGCCGGGTTTCTCCGGGTGCTTGAACTTGACGTGGCTGCCGGCTTGATGCGCCTTGCGCCAGCCCTCCGATTCAAGCTTGCGGACGATCTCCGCGCTGTTCATGTGTGTAATTATACACAACAATGTCCTGGAGGTTTGGTGTATCGTGATTGCGGGAAATGGGACGGAAAGCGATGAAAAAACGGCCTCGACTGGCAATGAGGCGGTGTTCCGTGGTAGTTTCCAACTTTCGCGGTCAATTTTTCCCGGAGGGGGAAAGTGGCCGGTTTGAACGCAGGATTTGAATTCTTCGCGGAGTCAATAGAGCGGAGCCGGCAGAGTGCAACAGGCCGGACAGGTTAGAGTGTACTAGGAATCAAGGATGGCAATGAGCAAATCACTGGTGATCGTCGAGTCTCCCGCCAAGGCAAAGACAATCGAGAAATATCTTGGCGCGGGCTTCGAGGTACTGGCATCGGTGGGTCACATCATGGACCTGCCGAAGAACGATCTTGGCGTGGAGCTGGAGAATCGGACCTTTGAGCCGACGCTGATTGTGTCTCCGGGCAAGGAAAAGGTAGTGGCGCAGTTGAAGCGGGCGGCGGCCAAGGCGGACGAAATCTATCTGGCGCCTGACCCGGACCGCGAGGGCGAGGCGATTGCCTACCATCTGGCGCTGCAGTTGGGGACCTCGGCCAAAGAGCGGAAGAAGATTCGCCGAGTGACCTTCAACGAAATCACGAAGAAGGCGGTGCAGGAGGCTTTCAAGCACGCCCGTGATCTGGATCAAAACCTGGTGGACTCGCAGCAGACGCGGCGCATATTGGATAGATTAGTGGGCTACCAGATTTCGCCCTTGCTGTGGGACAAAGTCCGGCGTGGATTGTCCGCGGGGCGCGTGCAGACGGTGGCCGTGCGGCTGGTGGTGGAGCGGGAGCGGGAGATTGGCGCCTTCGGCCCGGTGGAGTATTGGACGTTGGACGCGGAGCTTCACCCGGAGAAGCAGGCGGAGAAAAAGTTCAAGGCGCGTTTTGTGGGGATAGACGGCGAGCCGGCGCGAGTTGCGAACGGCCAGGGCAAAGACGGCAAGGACCAGTTCATTGCCAATGCGCTGCCGGATGAGCGGTCGATGAAGGCGGTGACGGCCGCGCTGGAAAAAGCGCAGTGGTCGCTGGTTTCCGTGCAGGCCACAGAGAAGCAGAGGCGTCCGCTGGCTCCATTCATTACCAGCCAGTTGCAGCGTGATGCGTCCAGCAAGCTGGGCTTCAATGTGCGGCGGACGATGGGCGTGGCGCAGCGGCTCTATGAGGGCGTGGCGATTGGCGCCGAGGGCATGACCGGCCTGATTACCTACATGCGAACGGATTCGCCGCGCGTTGCGCCGGAGGCGATTGCAGGAGCACGAGAGTGGATCGGCAAGCAGTTGGGGGCGCAGTATCTGCCTGAGACGCCGAATGTGTACAAGGGGAAAAAAGATGCGCAAGACGCGCACGAAGCGATCCGACCCACCGATGCTTCGCGAACGCCGGAATCGATTGCGCGCTATCTGACCGAGGAGCAGTTGAAGCTTTACCGGCTGATCTGGCAGCGGTTTGTGGCCTCGCAGATGACGCCGGCGGTCTTTGACGTGACTACGGCGAAGATTGCTGCGATCAGCGCGAAGACGGGCAAGACGTATGACTTTAGGTTGAGCGGCTCAGTGGTGCGCTTTGACGGATTCCTGAAGGTCTACGAGATTTTGGAAGATAAGAAGGACGAGGAGGACGAGGCGGCCAACAAGCTGCCCAACCTGGACAACGTGAAGCGGCTAGAGTTGGATGAGCTGAAAGAGGAGCAGCATTTCACCTCGCCGCCTCCGCGCTATAACGAAGCTTCGCTGGTGAAGGAACTAGAGGAGAGGGGCATCGGGCGGCCTTCGACGTACGCATCGATCATCAACACCATCCAGGACCGCGAGTATGTGACCAAGATCAGCGGGCGGTTTTATCCCACTGAGATCGGGATGGTGGTCTGCGACCTGCTGGTGGAGAGTTTTCCGTACATCTTCGATGTGGCCTACACGGCCAAACTGGAAGAGGAACTGGACGAGATTGAAGAGGGTCACGAGAAGTGGACCGACCTGCTGAATGGCTTCTACGGCTACTTTGCGGACGAACTCAAGGATGCTGGCAAGAACATGCGTAACATCAAGCGCATGGAGAAGAAGACGGACGAAAAGTGCGATCTGTGCGGATCACCGCTGGTGTTGAAGTGGGGCAAGTTCGGCAGCTTCTTTGCTTGTTCGGCTTATGACAAGAAAGACAAGTCGAGCTGCACATTTACCAAAGAGAACACGGCGGGCAAGCCGGATATGAACACGCCCGAGGCGCAGGAGGTTGGCGAGCAGGAGGAGTACTGCGATAACTGCGGGCGGGTGATGGTGCTGAGGCGCGGGCCTTTTGGGATGTTTATGTCGTGCCCTGGATTTAACGAGGACCCGCCCTGCAAGACCTTCCGCAAGCTGAGCTCGAAGCAGCAGCAGAAGGTGGCCGCGCCGCAGCCGACGGGCGAAGATTGCCCGCAATGCGGAAAACCTCTTGTCCTGCGCCAGGGGAGTTACGGGGAGTTTGTTAGCTGCTCCGGGTATCCCAAGTGCAAGTACGTGAAGCAGAACATCATTGAAGGCTTGAAGTGTCCCAAGTGCGGCACGGGCGACATAGCCGAGAGGAAGGCGCGCAGGGGGAACATCTTCTGGGGCTGCACAAACTATCCGAAGTGCGACTTTACCTCGAATAACAAGCCGGTGGCGGAGAAGTGCCCGGAGTGCGGCAGCCCGTATCTGGTGGAGAAGACGCTGCGGTCGGGAATTTTCCTGGAATGTCCGAATAAGAAAAAGACGGCCGAGGAAGAGGTTGCGCCGAAGAAGCGGGCTGCCAAGGGCGTTGCGCCGGTGGAGAGTGCCATAGTGTGCACCTACTCGAAGAGGATTGGCGACGCGCCGCTGCTGCCGACGGCCGAGACGCATGGGCCGGTGGTGGAGAAAGAATCTGCCAAGATCGTTGCTAAGACGGCATCCAGGCCTGCGGCAAAGAAGGGCGCGAAGAAGAGTAGCAAGAAAGCGTTACAGACAGCATAGGAGAGCGACGCTGTTCTGGCCAAAATACTGTAGTGTACTAACTTGACGCGCGGGCGGGCTTGCGCATAAAAGAGAGCAGAGGGAGAGTTCTTTGGGCGCAAAAGAGAAAATGAGCTCGATTGGTCAGCCAGTGCCGGAACTGCCGGTCATTGATGTCGAACGCGCACAACAGCATTACAGAGATGCACTCGGCTTTGAGATTGGATGGCTCTACCCAAATAAAGAGATTGGGGCTGTGTCACGCGGCAATGTGGCTATATTCTTTCGGAAAAGGAAGCCGCCGTCCGAACCTGCAGTGCACTGGGTATTCGCTGAAGATATCGATGCGACATATCAGGAACTGAAGTCGATAGGCGCGAACATCGTGGATCCTCTGGAAAAGAAGCCTTGGGGATTACGACAGTTCACTGTAAAAGATCTGGACGGGAACCTCTTCTATTTCCACCATGATTAGAGCAAACGTCACATTCAAATAAAGGCACTAACCAAAATACAGCATTACAGTAATATCCACCCGATCCGGTAATATGAATCTGCGGAGAAACTCATTTATGGAACGCATGCTTGCAACCCCTGCGGATGCCGATATCATTCTCAAACTGTATGAACTGCGCACCGAGGCGGAGATGCGCAAGGCGCGCGCGTGGATGACGGGCGAGTTTTGGCCGGCGACGGCGGAGGAGTTTTTTGCCGTGGCGGAGAATCCCGCCGATCCGCACAACGCCTGGCTGCGGCAGGTGCTGACCTATTGGGAGATGGCAGCGGCGCTGGTGCTGCACGGCGCGGTTTCGGCGGAGTTGTTTGTGGATTGCAACGCCGAGGGCTTTTTCATGCTGGCCAAATTTGCGCTCATTCTGGATGGCATCCGGGAGAAAAATCCGGGGTTTTTGATGAAAACGGCCGAGTTGGTGAACCGTTTTTCAGCCGCGGCTCAGCGCTACGAGGCGGTGCTCAAGAACGTGGAGGCCCGGCGCAAGAGCCTGCCCGCCCGTCAGGAGGCTCACGGCCAGTATTCTTATCCTCCAAAACCCTGAACAGGACTCGACCTGAAGGCAAATCTCTGTTAATGTTTATCCGGCACACTCATTGGGCCCGATTTCGGGCCGATAGGGAATAATAGCGAATTTTTCGGAATAACCCATGGCAAGAGCAATCTGGAACGGCAAGGTAATTGCCGAAAGCGAGAAGACACAGACGTTGGATGGGAATGTTTACTTTCCCGAATCCAGCCTGAAGCGCGAGTATTTTCGTCCCAGCACGACAACCTCCCTCGATCCGGCTAAGGGGCAGGCGCGCTACATGACGCTGCTGATCGATGGGGAGGATAACCCGGACGCTGCCTGGTATTATCCCGACCCCAAGCCAACGGCGCGTAAGATCAAGGGTTACGTGGCCTTTTGGCGGGGCGTGGACATCGTCGATCCGTAGCAGGAGTCTTGCAAGCGGCTTTCGGCGCGGGACTTTGCAAGAATCGTGTGATACATTTACGCCATGAGATTGAAGGGTTTAGCAATATTTGCAGTGATGCTGGCCCTCACGCAGGCGCCTACGGCAGTTGCTGCGCAGACAGGCGGCCAGGGTGGCGTGAATCGGCCGACACCGCCGGTTTCAGCATCTACTACAGCAGTTCCGCAAGAGACTGCCAGCCCTGCGCCAAAAACTGAGGCCGAAGGCGGCATTCCGGAAATCCATCCCTCGCACATCTCTGTCGCCAATCCACCCGCTCCCGCGCCGCCTGCCTGGAGTCTGCGCGAGCGAATTACTTGGGTAGCCAACCTGGTGCTGGTCGTTCTGGGATACGTCGGCATTATGCTGGCAGTTTCTCTGCTGAAAAAGATTGACCGCCAAACGCGCTATGCGGAGACCGCTGCAGAGGCCGCGGCTACCAGCTCTCATGCCGCACTCATGACTGCTCAGGCTATCCTCCAGGCAGAGAGATCATGGATACTGATTTCCGTCGAGCCATCCCCCAGCGCGGAGAACTGTTTTACCGTCATGGCCACGAACCGGGGCCGTACTCCGGCCAGGATCCTTGATACCGCTGAACGGACCAGGATTGCCATCGATGAGGACCACCTTCCCGGCATTCCCGAGTATGGGGATGAGAAACGAGGCGCCCCGTTTACTCCCATCATTCTGCTGCCAGGGGAATCAACTGCGATTAAGCCTTTCTGCCGCGATAATGCGAAGGGGCTTTGCGACTCCGAGGAAAGATTCAGGCGCATCGAAACCTGGGAGGAAAAGATATTTCTCTACGGCAAGGTAATCTACAAGGATTTAACCGCGCCTGTGGACAGCGAGGCTCAGGAATCGAATTGGTGCTGCTGGTATATCCACGGACGGCAGAACAGCGGGCTGGTCATTGCCGGGCCGCAGGGATACAACACGCACACGTAAGGTGTAAATCTAATGAGTTCAGCGACGAATCGTGCAAAACGTGATTTTCGTGCCAGGGATTATTTACTGCTTATCCTCCTCGGTGCTCTCATATTTCTTGTGTTTTTAAGAATAGCCTTTGTGGTATCGGACAAGTGGGGCCATGATGCATTTATCCGGTGGGATGGACTTGCCGGTTTTACGTTAGTACTGTTTGGGCTTTTTGTAGCTGAAAGCGCGGAGTTTCTCCGGAAGTGGCGATTTTGGGTATTAACGGCTATTCTTCTGGCTGTACATTTAACCGGATTTGCGATAGTTCTCACACATATTCAAGAGTGGAGACTGACTTGGTTCATGGTGATGGTTATCGAAGCTCCACTCTTCTTCTTCCTCAGAGATAAATTCGTATAAGGGGCTTCGCCAAAGCTCAGTCCGGGCGAAGAGACAGAACAATTTTGAGCAGGATGGCCGTTTTAATTAGAGATCAGAGGATTGTACTTGGGGCCTATAAAGAAAAACACGATCAGCCGGCGAGGCGGTACTCAGCCATTGGCGACATCGCGCATGTCCTGATCGAAGTCGGCGCCGGGTTCGGCAAGCCTTATTAAGCGATGCAAGTAAGCGCGGGAGATGCACAGGCTTCTGGCAGCCAGAGTTTTATTTCCATTGTTCTCTCGCACAGCTGCAACGGCCAGCTTGATTTTGTAGTCGCGAAGCTGCCGTTCAAAGGAACCGGCGGGATGGTAATCGGCGAAATCGACAACGTCACCGATGTCGCCGATGTCAACATCGTTTTCCTCGATGTTCAGATTTAAATCTTCAGCGCGAATGGTCTTGCCAGGGGCAAGGATGATGGCCCTCTGGATCACGTTTTCCAGCTCGCGCACATTGCCGGGCCAGGGGTAACTCTGCAGCATGGCCAGCGCGTCGCGCTCAATATCCTCCATCGGCTTTTGAAAGACCTGCCCATACTGGCGCAGGAAATGCCGGGCGATGCGCGGAATGTCCTCCGGATGCTCCTGGAGCGGGGGAGATTCAATGCGCATCACATTAATGCGATAGAAGAGATCCTGGCGGAATTTTCCCTCGGAGACCAATTTGTCCAGGTCCTGGTGAGTGGCGAAGATCAGCCGCGCCCTCAGAGGAATGAGTTTGGTGCTGCCCAGGCGGCTGAATTCCATCTGCTGCAAGACGCGCAGCAGCTTGACCTGGGTGAACAGGCTGAGGTCGCCAATCTCATCCAAAAACAGAGTGCCGTCAGCGGCCTGTTCGAAGTAGCCTTCGTGCGCCCCATTGGTGCCCGTGAAGGCGCCTTTTTCATGGCCGAACAACTCGGCCTCAATCAGGGTTTCAGGGATGGCGCCACAGGATACAGCCACAAACGGGCGGTTGGCGCGGGAGCCCAGATTGTGGATGGCGCGGGCGATCAGTTCCTTGCCGGTTCCGCTTTCGCCTGTCACCAGGACGGCGGCGTTGAGGTTGGTAACGCGATGGATCAGCTGGTAAACCCGCTGCATCTGCGGACTTGCGCCAATTAGCCGGTCGCAATTGCCTGGTATATCCAGTTGCTGCTGAACAGTCTGTAATTGCTGCCTGAGCGAGGTGTTCTCAAACGCCCGGCAGAGCATGGTTTTGAGATCACGGATGGAGGGCGGTCTGCGGCAGTATCCGAAGGCGCCTGACCGAACCAGTTCAAACGCGGTCGTCCGAAGCGCATCATCGGCCATGACCACTGCTGGGACCTGAGTAGCAATCAGCCGTTGCGTACAGGCAATCCGCTCCTGCAACGAATCATGATTCGAATGAAGATCCAGAATCATGACATCGCAATCTCCCGCTGCCCGGATCAGATTCATACCGTCTTCATCCGGCTCCAGGAGAATCTCGAAGTCCTTCCCCAGGGCTGAGCAGAGCAGCGTATGGAGAGTGCGATCTTCCGAGAATAGAGCGACCTTGATCATTGCTAGACCAGCTTCAAGCTCAAATACATCATGCCGCTTCCCGGTGGAGAAGCGGTAAAACCTTCATAGCTTCACCATTGCGGCCGCGATATCCGCAACAAGATACGCCACGCTGGTGTTACCCAGATGGCATAATATCCCTTGGCAATTAAGTCCAAAGGTATCACTTGGCAAGGCTAGACTCTAGCAATCAATAGTAATAGCAGGTTTGGGCGGTGTCGAGATTACTTTGGTACTTTTGCCCCGGCATCAATTTTTATGGGAATACTGTTACAGGTACAAATGCCGGAAGTGAAGGATCTGCTAGGCAATATGCTTCCATCATAATCCATGTGTAAAAAGTCCTTTATATTCAATAGATAACGCAAAAAAGTAATTCATGAATGACAGGTGGCGCCCAAGGGTAGCCGGATTGCCGGAACCTAAAACATTTCAATTAGTGTATAAATGTGGTTCCTATAGTACCAAATATTCAGGGTACTAATCATCTGGAGTCTCCCTAAAGAGAGTACTTGTGAAGAACCGGTCGTTCCCGTAAGCTGCTCTAACGGCCAAAGATACGGACGCGCAGTGTGTATACGCCTCGCTTCACTCTGGAGCGCTTTTAAGTAAACACCCGTGTACACATGCAAGGCAGTGCGCCGCCAAGTATGTGATTTCGGGTAGTTTCATGCGGAAGCAGTTTGGTTAAAGAATTGCAATGAGAGATAGACTATTGCAATAATGATGTTTTCCCAGATTTTGTGGGGAAGGATGGGGTATGCATTCATTAGCATGGTGGCCAACGCTGATCGTGCTCGCCGTGGCGACGTTCACGGATCTGCGCAATGGCCGCATCCCCAACTGGCTGGTGCTTCCTTTTCTACTGGCAGGACTGTTGTTATCCCCTTGGCGTCTTGATTGGGATTTGAACAGCCACAACCTTGGGTGGCATGGCTTCGGCCAATTTGGGTGGCATGGCCTGGGACAAAGTTTTGCCGGCCTGGGGTTGGCATTGTTGATTTACGGATTTCTTTTCTGGATGGGAGGCATGGGTGGCGGAGATGTGAAGCTTTGCGCTGCCCTGGGCGCCTGGATTGGCCCGAATCAGTTATTTATCGCCCTGGTCATGACCGGCATAGCTGGTGGGATCATAGTTTTATGCTCGGCCGCATGGGGCGGATTTTTCAAGGAGCTGTTTACAGGGGCCGGTGATCTGGTTTTTGGCTGGAAGCAGCGCGGCATGCATCGCGATGCGGATTTGACTTTAGCCAATCCTCTGAAGCGCAGGATTCCTTATGCTCCTGCCATCGCCATGGGAACGTTGATGTCCTTTTTTGCACGATGAGAATTTGGAGCTAAGACCTATGTCCAATTGGCAATCCTCATATCGATTCTCCACCAGCCCGCAAGGAATGCCGGACACGTCAGGGGGCAGTAATACCGTGAATTCAGAGTCTTCTTCGTATCTTGATGATCAGTATCCGGACTCGCTTGGCGGCAATGTGCTGTCCATTGCGCTGATCGGCCCGGACGAGGATCGCCGCAAGGCGGCATCCACCGCACTAACTGGGTGCCAGGGTGGCGGAATCAGGGAGTTTTCTTCCTATCCTCCCAGTCTTGATGATGTGCCCCGGCTGCTGGAGCAGCATTACGACGTCATCATCATCGACCTGGACAGCCATCCAGAGTACGCGCTGGAATTGGTGGAGAGCATCTGCGCCAACGGCTCGGCGACGGTGATGGTGTATTCGGTGAAGGCGGATTCGGAACTTCTGGTGCGCTGCATGCGCGCCGGCGCTCGCGAGTTTCTCACTTTGCCCTTTGCGCAAAGCACCATGGCTGAGGCTCTGGTCAGGGCTTCAGCACGGCGTCCGGCCACCCATATTCCAAAAAAGACGGGTGGCAGGCTTCTGGTGTTTCTGGGGGCCAAGGGCGGAGACGGCGTCACCACGCTGGCCTGCAATTATGCCGTATCCATGGCCCAGGAGACAGGCCAAAGCACCCTGTTGATCGATCTCGACCTCCCGCTGGGTGACGCGGCGCTGAATCTCGGAGTGATCGCCGAATATTCGACCATCAATGCTCTTCAGAATTTCAGCCGGCTGGATTCGAGTTTTCTCTCCAGGCTTCTGGTCAAGCACAGCTCCGGAGTTTCGGTTCTGGCTGCGCCAGGCAAGTTTCCACAATACGATGCGTCCATTGAGGCTATTGACAGGCTGATAGCGGTGGCGCGGCAGGACTTCGACAACGTGGTCATCGATATGGGGTCCAGGCTGGATTTGATGAGCACGAGCCTGTTCAAAGACGGCTCCACAGTCTACCTGGTATTGGAAGCCGGCATCGCCGGATTGCGCAACTCAAATCGTCTGATTACGCAGTATTTCTCCACCCCAGTTCCCAAACTGGAGATCGTTCTCAACCGCTTTGATTCTCGCTCCATGGGCCTTTCCGAAGATCAAATTACCAAGGCTCTCACCCGGCCGGCGCAGTGGAAGATTCCCAACGATTACAACGCCGTGAAGCGTATGCAGACCACGGCGATTCCATTGGCGCTTGAAGATTCGCCGATTTCCCGGCTCATCCGGCAGATGGCCCGCGCCGCATGTGGCCTGCCCGCAATCCAGGAGAAGAAGGCCGGTTTTAGTTTGAAGAGCTTTAGCCGGGGCTTTTCCTCCAAGTCTCCCTCCAGCGGGAATGCGCAGGCACTGACGCAACTAGGTTTGGGCTCCGACATGGACAGCGTCGTCGCTAGGCCAGAAGCACCGGCGAGGATGCCCAGCAGGCCACCCTCACGTTCACTTCCCGTCAGCAGCGCGCCGGCAGCCGTACCGCAGAAGCCGGTCACGCCAGCCAAAGCGGAACGCGCGGACCAGGGGAGCGCGAAGCAGTGGGCTCTACCAAACGCCACTCCTTCCCGCCAGCAGTCTGAACCGGAAACACGTACTTACAAGGGCGCCGTCTATGTGAAGGGCGAGGATGGCGAATGGCACCTCAGTAAAGCGCCGATCGCCAATGTGCCCGTTCATCAGAGTGGACCAGAAACGCGCACCTATAAAGGCTCCGTTTATGTGAAGGGCGCGGATGGCGAGTGGCACCTGCAGGGCGCGGCGGCCGAACAAGCCAGGCCGGTTGAACATGCCAGGGCGGCTGAAAAAGCGAGCCTGGAGAAGCCGGTCATTACCTGGCCTACGCCCGCTCCGATTGCCTACGGTTCAGTTCTTGGCGCCGCGGAGCTCAATGCCAAGGCATCGGTTCCGGGAAGATTCACCTACATTCCGGCGGCAGGCGAGATGATGGCGGCGGGAACGCATACACTATCGGTCACCTTCACCCCAGAGGACGCTTCAGGCTACACCACGGCGCAGTCCACCATGTCGCTCACCGTCACCAAGGCGACCCCGGCCATTGCATGGCCACAGCCGGCGCCGATTTCATTCGGGACCTCGCTCAACTCTACTCAGCTGAATGCCACGGCATCGGTTCCGGGAAGATTCGTTTACATTCCAGAGGAAGGCGCGGTGCTGAATGCCGGAGTACAGACATTAACGGCAACCTTTTCTCCGGAAGACTCCATGGACTACACCACGGCGCAAGCAGTTGTGTCGATCACAGTGGTCAAGTCCAAGTCCGTCGTCAGCTGGTCTGTGCCGGCTGCGATTGTGTATGGCACCCCGCTGGACAGCGCTCAGTTGAATGCCACGGCGTCGGTTCCCGGAACTTTCGTCTATACACCAGCCGCGGGCACAGTTCTGACAACAGGGATGCATGCGCTAACGGCGACCTTCACTCCGGCGGACACTACCAACTACAGCGGGGCACAAAGCGAGGTGACGCTGGTTGTCACCAAAGTGATGCCGGTAGTGACATGGCCGACGCCGGAGGCGATTGTTTATGGAACAGCTCTGGGCAGCGCGCAACTCAATGCCACGGCTTCAGTGGCCGGAAGATTCGTCTACATACCCTCGGCAGGCGCCGTACTCACGGCAGGGACGCATACGCCTTCGGTAACCTTCACACCCACCGACACGGTGAACTACAGCGCATCGCAGGCCGCCGTATCACTCACCGTCGTCAAGGCAACGCCATCGGTGACATGGCCTTCGCCAGATCCGATCGCATACGGCGCCGCGTTAAGCGCCACGCAGTTGAATGCCACCGCATCGGTTCCGGGAAAGTTCGTATACAATCCTGGGGTGGGCGAAATATTGGCGGCGGGGACGCATATGCTCTCAGCTATATTTACTCCGACCGATTCCGCGGACTACGTCACGGTACAGGCCACCACGTCGCTCACTGTATCCAAGGCAAAGCCAGCCACCATCACCTGGCTCGCACCGGCCGACATTTCATACGGCACGCCGCTCGGCGCCGCTCAACTCAATGCCACGGCATCGGTTCCGGGCGCCTTCGTTTACACGCCTGCAGCTGGCGAAGTGCTCACCAAGGGAACACATTCGCTCGCGGTTACTTTTACGCCGGCAGACGCCAACTTTCCCGAAGCTCATGCCACAGTGCAGCTCAATGTCACTAAGGCAAAGCCCGTCATTACGTGGCCGGCGCCCGCCCCCATCTCCTATGGCACGGTGCTGAGTTATGCGCAGCTGAATGCTTCGGCATCGGTTCCGGGCACCTTCGTGTATACTCCCTCGGTTGGCGAAATGCTGCCGGCGGGCACGCATACGCTGTCGGTAATGTTTACTCCGAAGGACAGCTCGGACGATGCATCGGCGCAGGCCACGGCGCAGATCACTGTTACCAAGGCAACGCCCCTCATTACATGGCCGGCTCCCCCAGCCATTTCCTACGGTACCCCGCTCAGCGCCGCACAGTTGAACGCCACGGCGTTGATTCCAGGCACCTTTGTCTATACTCCCTCCGCGGGCAATGTAATCGCGGTGGGGACGCACACGCTTTCTGCAACTTTTACTCCCACGGACACCGCGAACTACACTTCGGCGCAAGCCACGGTGTCGCTGGTGGTTGAAGGGTTGCCCAACATCAATATGCTTATGCCAGTCATGGCCGATGCTGATATGGTCCAAGGAGACTATGGCGGAGCTAAGCAGAGGGCGCAAAACAGCGATACAGCCCAAAATCAACAAAGCAATCTTGAAACGCGCAGTTACAAAGGCGCGACGTATGTGAAGGGAGCCGATGGTCAATGGTACCTCCAGAAGAAATAGAAATTGCGCAACCCACAACGCTACCCGCGGATTTCAGCGAATGGGATAGCGGGGAATCTACTGCGGCACAGCCTGCCAAACCAGCGACAGCGCGAGTAGCCGCGCCGCCCATGATGAATAGGATACCCAACACCATGCCGCGTGCATCGGCGGCATATGCGGAAGCAGAGCAGGTGTTTAAGCCGGCTCAACCCAGAGCCGTGAAACACGTGGACGAGAGCAGTGAAAAGAAGAAAGGGATGATGCCGCTTATCGGCGCCGGATCGATTACGCTTCTGCTTATCATTGGCTTTTTAGGCTATTCCAAGATGCACACCAGTACAACTGCGCCCAAGCCAACGATTGCTCCGCAGCAGCAAACGGTGGTGAACACGCAACCGCAGGCGGCCACGATCGCGACGTCGCCCGCACAACAGTCGCAGACGCAGGCGGCGACGCCGGCCAGCACTGATACGGATCACCAGCGTACGCAGGCGGATATGATGAACCGTCAGCTGAGTTCGCCATCCCGGATTCCGAGTGATCTTAAGATGCTGGCAGGGAGGGAGCCTCCGCCCTCTTCTGGCTTTGCTTCATCCGGTCTGGACGTGGGTGGAAGCGGTGCGCCAGGCAACGTCTTTAGCGGATCGAACGGGCCCAAGGTGAAGATTGCGGCTCCCTCGAGACTGAGCATCTCGGCAGGTGTAGCCGGCGGTTTGCTGATTCAGAAGACCGCGCCCGCTTATCCACAGATGGCCAGGGAAGCCCGCGTTTCGGGCACGGTGGTGATTCAAGCCACCATTTCCAAGACGGGAGAGATCCAAAATCTCCATGTTGTCAGCGGACCGACCATGTTGCGGCAGCCTGCGCTGGATGCCGTGAAGACCTGGCGCTACAAGCCCTATCTGCTCGACGGCGAGCCGGTAGAGGTGGAGACCACGGTGAGCGTGAACTTCTCTTTAGGCGGATGATGAGTCCTCGTCTCTTGGCCGCTTTTTTGGCAGAGGTCTCTTGGCTATGATGGCGTCGCGGACGAGTATCTTGTCCTGACAGAAGGTAAAACGTGGAACTGCTGAATCTGGAGAAATACAAAGCGGAGATACACCGCACCCTGATCTCCAAGCTGGATCTGGAGAAGCTGTCGCGCGTCAATACCAGTCAGGCGCGACAGGCGGTGGCCGGGATCGTTAAAGAGATCATCTCCGACCAGCGTGTTCCCCTGAACTACGACGAGCAGGAAAGGATACAAGCGGACCTGCTCGACGAGGTTTTTGGCCTTGGTCCACTGGAACCCCTGCTCAGAGATGCAAAGATATCAGACATCCTGGTCAACAACAAGGACCATGTTTTCATTGAGAAAAACGGCCTTCTGCAGCGGGTAGATACGACCTTTCGCGACGATAAACATCTGCTGCAGATCATCGATCGCATCGTGTCGCGCGTGGGGCGCAGGGTGGATGAGTCCTCCCCCATGGTCGATGCCCGATTGCCCGATGGTTCGCGCGTAAATGCCATCATCCCGCCCCTGGCGCTCGACGGGCCATCCTTATCCATCCGCCGTTTCGGGACAGGCCCCCTGGCAGCCAACCAGCTGGTGCAGTTAAAAAGCGTCTCTCCGGAAATGATGGAGGTGCTTTCCTCCGCGGTAAAAGCCAGAATCAGCATCCTCATTTCAGGCGGCACCGGAACCGGCAAAACCACGCTTCTGAACATTCTCTCGCAGTACATTCCACGCAATGAACGCATCGTCACCATCGAAGACGCGGCCGAACTTCGCCTGGCGCAGGAAAACATTGTGCGGCTGGAAACGCGTCCGCCCAACATCGAAGGGCTGGGAGCGATCAAACAGCGTCAACTGCTGGTTAACTGCCTCCGTATGCGACCCGACCGCATCATCATGGGAGAAACGCGCGGAGAAGAAGCCTTCGATATGCTCCAGGCCATGAATACCGGACACGAAGGATCTATGACCACCATTCACGCCAACACGCCTCGCGATGCCATCTCCAGGCTGGAATCGATGGTGGCCATGGGCAATATGAATATGTCGGAAAAATCCGTTCGCCAGCAGATATCATCAGCCATCACCATCATTGTTCAGTCCACGCGCATGAGCGACGGCACGCGCAAAGTCACCAGCATCGCCGAGATTACCGGCATGGAAGAAAACGTCATCAGCATGCAGGAGATTTTTACTTTCTCCAAGAAAGGGATCGGGCCCGATGGCAAGGTCATCGGCGTATTCCAGCCAACGCATATTCGTCCCCGCTTCCTTGAACGGCTTCGCCTGTCCGGTATCGTCCTGCCGCCGGCACTGTTCGAGCGCGAAACGCAGGTCAACTGAGAGAGAAGGAGGGCAACGTACATGGGATTAACCATTATTGCAATTTTCATAGGCGTCTTCGCTGTTGTTGCTCTGGTGTTGCACGCCCTGGGGAGTGGGGCCTCTCAAAAGACCAAACAGGTATATGCCGCGCTCGACTCGGCCCTGGCCACTGACGGCGAGGCAAAAGTTAGCAACACAGACACCAATTTTCGCAAGAGCGAAATGATCAGCAGCATCCCCTGGCTCAATCGCAAACTGCGCGAGTTCGATGTGGCGCCGGTCCTGCATACCCTGCTCTATCAAGCCGATCTCAAGTGGAATGCCGGAAGCTTGTTGGCCGGTTGCGGGCTGTGCTTTACGCTCCCGGCTTATTTGGCATACGTGCGCTTTGATTCCATCCTCATCGCTTTGCCGGTCGGATTGCTGCTGGGCGCGTCGCCTCTTGCATATGTACTGCACAAACGCAGCAAGCGCCTTGACAAGTTTCAGCAGGGGTTGCCGGAAGCGCTGGATATGATGGTGAGTGCTTTGCGCGCGGGACACAGTCTGGTCGCCGCACTCGGCTCGGTGGCTCGCGAATGCTCCGATCCAGTGGGCTGCGAATTCAGAACTTGTTTCGAAGAGCAGAATTACGGCCTGGAGTTGAAGAGCGCGCTGGACAATCTGATCAAACGCGTTCCCCTTCAGGATCTACGCATTTTCGCAACGGCAATTATGATTCAGAAGGAAAGCGGGGGTAATCTTGCCGAAGTTCTAGACAAGACAGGGCATGTCATCCGGGAGCGGTTTCGCCTGAAAAGGCAGGTCGCGGTGCACACGGCACAGGGACGCATGACAGGCATGGTGCTGACCGCCCTGCCGGTGGGGCTTGGACTCATTTTGTATTTAATTAATCCGGAGATGATGAGCGTCTTATGGAAGAATCCAACCGGTGTCAAGATGCTCTGGATAGCTTCCGGGATGATCGTGGTGGGTGGGATTGTCATTAACCACATTGTCAACATGGACGTTTGAAGGGACATATGGGAATTGCGACTATTACATTTATCGTTGTTTTCGCGATGATAGTGAGCGGAGGGATGCTTCTGTTCTATCGCGAAGAAATGCTGCGGAGAATTTCCGAGGCGATCAATCCGAATCCCAAACCGAAAACCCTTTTGAGCACCATTCAGGAGACGGGCCTGTCGATTGGCGGCGTGGTCGGGCACTTCGAGAACGTATTGCCGAGAAGCCATGCCGAGGTCTCCGTAGTCCTGCAGCGGCTTCAGCGCGCAGGATTCCGCGACGAGTCAGCGGACAGAATCTTTTATGGATCAAAAGTATTGACTCCGATTGTGCTTGTCATTCTGGTTTTTGCATCAGGTCTTGGGGCGTATGGCGGCATTTTTATGTACGTCATCGCTCTAGGCGTCGGATTTTTAGCGCCGGATTTCTGGTTGGGAAGACGGATTAGCAACCGCCAAGGCAAAATTCGCCGTGGCCTTCCTGATGTGCTTGATCTTCTCGTAATCTGCATCGAGGCGGGGCTGAGCCTGGATCAGGGGACGGCGCGCACATCGGTGGAATTGAAAGCGGCACAGCCGGAGCTGTGCGATGAACTAGGCATTGTGGTGCTGGAGCAACGTGCCGGACGCCCTCGCGGCGAAGCCTGGAAGCATATGGCGGATCGCACCGCGGTCGATTGTGTCAAGAATCTTGTAGCCATGCTGATTCAGGCGGATCAGTTTGGTACCAGCATCGCCAAGACGTTACGTGTTCACAGCGATACACTCAGAACACAGCGGGTGCAGGCAGTTGAGGAGGCGGCGGCAAAGACTACCATCAAGTTGATCTTTCCGCTGGTGCTCTTTATTTTCCCTTCGCTTTTTGTGGTTACAATGGGTCCAGCGTTCATCTCCATTATGGAATCTTTTGCGGGCCTGAGTCATTGAGGAAGGAGGAGTAGAAATGGACCTGATGAACATGGACGGGGCAGAAATTATTCAGATTGTTTGTGGTGTGTTGGCAGTGGTTGTCCTGATCGTTTTGATCCAGCGTCGCCGCACACAGGTCAAGTAGTGCAAAGTTTTTTCCCAGCGGCGACGTGAAATTAGAACGTGTGCTTAGCTGGCCGGCCCGCAATCTCGCGGATCGGACGTTGGGCCGTAATGGCGCCCGGTGTCGCTCGTGTTTGCTCAAACCGGGGAGCGTAACCAGCATTTTTTCAAAGAAAGAGAAAGAGGAGATGTAATGGACAATCAACTGCTTATCAGGATTGTTTGCGGCGCGCTGGCCGTAGTCGGAATCATCATTGTGGTCTTGCGCCGCCGCGGCAAGAGTTCGTAGCACGGGTTTCGCGGGTTGGCCGCGGCGCGGTTATGCTGCGCGGATTTCGCTGGCCAACCCAAAATAGCTCGCTGGCCGGAGACATTGCTATTGCAGCAATTGGTGTCTCTGTATTTCACCCCGTCAGCGGGTGCGGGAAGGTGCGTCTTTGCGTAGCTCTCGAGCTAACGCAATTGTAACCTCGGTGCCGAATTTAACATGGCACACGGCTAGTTTGGCGATTGCGCGGTAAGGACTTGCAAGAGTGATTCTGACGCATGAGGTTGAGTGAACGACAGGAACTTGAGATAGTGCTCGGTTTCCGGGTCCTTATAGAGGACCGGAGGTTCGATGGACTCACGAAGGCTTTGCGCATACAACCAGACTCGTGAATGCTTTCTCGGCCTCGAGGTCACATCCGTCGATCTTGCCAGCGCGGCACTCAAGAGTCTGCTTAGAAAGCTTATTTTGAAATCCGGTGAAGGCCTTTGGATGGCTCCGTTCCGAGGAATACCGGAGACGGATATGGGCGCCCCTCTCGATTTAATTTATATGGATGAGGAGTGCCAGGTTATTGCGGTGGTCGAGTCATACCCTACATTTCGCGTCTCTCCTTCGAGTCCGCGTGCCGCAACCGTATTGGCGCTGCCCATCCACTCTATCTATTTATCGCAAACTCAAACGGGCGATCAGTTGGTGCTTTGCATGGCGGAGGAGATGGAGAGCCGCCTGGAGCGGATTTCCAGCGGGAACGGCGCTGCCGGCGGGGTGCAGAGCGCCGTGATGTTGCGGGGGACGCCGCTTTGGAGCGGCGGACCGGGCGTCGTGGAGTTGGAGGATAGATCCGCTGTAGACAGATTCGCGGACGAGCGCTCCTCATCCGAGCGGCCGTACGAGATGGAGCTTGTCGAGCCGGGGCCGAAATATGTAAAGCAGCCTAAGAGTTGGTTGAGCCGCTGGTGGTCTCCGGATCCAAGAACAGCTCCAGATCTGAGAGATACCCCGCGGGAGTCATTGCCCGGTCTGGCTGCCTATTACTGGACCGGAGCTGCTCCTAAAGCGCATAGTATCAAGGACATAAGCTCAACAGGATTGTACGTGGTGACCGAGGAGCGCTGGTATCCCGGCACCCTGATCCTGATGACCCTGCAAACTTCCGATGATGTGGAGATTAACTCAGAAAATGCCATTTCCGTCCATTCCCGGGCTATCCGCTGGGGCAACGACGGCGTTGGCCTGCAGTTTATCCCGCAAGATGCTCCGGCGGCGCGCAGTTTACTAAACCCGCTGCAGAATGGGGCGAACAAAATGGAGCTTGAGCAATTTCTGGAAAGGCTCCGAAAGGGCGCTTACTAGGAGCCAAGGGGGTGCGCGCCCGGCAAGAATCGGGGTACTTTAATCAGGGTACCTTGAAAAAAATGTTGTTTCACAAAGCTTTTTGTAGGATAATGAAGGGAGGTACACAATGAAAAGGCTGAGTAATTTGCGTGGGCGGGCTTTGGCTCTCCTGCACGATTTTTCACGTGCAAGGGAGTCAGGCAGAGCGGGCGCGAATCCCCGGTCTGTTGGTGGCCGGCTTCGCGCTTTTCTTCATTCCGACAGCGAAGGCCAGGCCTTGGTCGAGTTCGCCTTGGTAGTGCCTGCGCTGTTGACGATCTTGGTTGGGATATTTGTGGTTGGCATGGTCATGCAGAACTATCAGCAACTGACATATGTCGCGGACCAGGGCTTGATGAGAATTGAGCAAATCCCAGGCGACTCGACGGATGCAGCTGACCCCTGCAATGCGATTGCCTCAGCGATCATTGGAGCTGCGGGGAATCTCAGAACGACAGGAGATACTGGCATTCAGGTGTCAGTGTCATTTACCAATGGAACCTCAACCGTAACTTACCCGACGAGCGGCACGACCTCCCCAACTGGGTTCTCCTGCCAAGACGCTTCATCATATATGACACCGTCCGCATCCGCAACTTTGACAGTTACCTATCCCTCCAAAGTCTTAGGATTCAACCCAACACCAAATGGTCTGATGACTTTAACCCAAACGGAGCAAATCTGATGACAAATCATTGCGCTTCATTTTTCCGCAAAATATTCAGCGATCAGCGCGGGCAGTCTGCAGTGTGGATAGGTCTCTCATTAACAGCCATGCTGGGTCTGACCGGGATGTCGCTCGACCTAGGCCATGTGTACGTACTGCATAGCAAGCTACAGGTTTCAGTAAATGCAGCGGCATTGTCTGGAGCATCAGCAGCAGGATTGTACAACACAGGAGCAAACTCCGCATCGAGCGTAGCTACTACGTACGCAGGGCTGAATCCCGTCCCAGGCGCCGGGACTGCCGTCGTAACGACGCCATGCATTAACGCGCTTAATAACACTACCTCAGGGTGTACCAACGACTCTTCCGGAAACGCTAGTCCCAGCACATCCGCAAACGCCGTCCGGGTCACCCAGACAGCCACCGTTCCTATGTTTTTCATGAAAATCTTTGGCGTCAGCTCAATGACGGTAAAGGCCATCGCCACCGCGGCGGACAGTTCGACTCAACCGTGGAACGTGGCCATCATTCTCGACGCGACAGGATCGATGAACAGCACTGATACATACTGCTCCACGAGCAACACTACTGCGGAGCAGTGCGCATTAAACGGCATTCAGACGATGCTGAAAGGCATTAATCCTTGTTATGGGGGCACAACGGGCTGCACGTCCACTAGCCAGAACGCGCGTTTCCGCGTAAGCTTCTTCACGTTTCCAAATGTGACAACAGCTACGGTTGCGGATGACTACAACTGCAAGGGGACTGTTCCTACCTCGGAGCAGTACACGCTCCCAGTGATTCCCACATCTACGACAACAGGTGGCTACACTCCATTCGCCTACAGTAATACAACGCAAGTGTGGAATAACAAGACTCACACATATGACCCGACTACGACGACATGGACAGCGACGTACCAGGTCACACAGCCCAATGCTGGCAATGCGGATGCGAATGGTTTCTTGAGCGATTATTTCTCTTCCGGCTCTTTGAACTCCAGTTCCATCCTGGTGAAGCTTATCGGAAACGGCACCACCGCTGGCTGCATGCAGGTTCCTAGTAATTCTTTTATCACTGGTAATGGTAGTAGTGCTGGTGGTGAAACCTACTTTGCAGGCGCAATCTATGCGGCGCAGACCGCGCTCCAGGCTGAACAGTACGCAGTGGCCAACATGCCAAATGGGATCCAAACAAAGAACGCGATCATCTTCGTCAGCGATGGTCAGGCGGGCGCATGGCAAGGCGCCTTCCCGCCAGCCACCAGCACGGCTGGTACCGGCGGCATTTCAGTTACCAGCGGCGGGAGTTCATCGACAAATCTGACAGGGGCAGCCGCCTCCTTCGGAATCTACCCTGATTACAACGATGAATGCCAACAGGCGATCGCCGCGGCTCAGGCTGTAAGGAAACTAGGAACCAGATTCTACGCGGTCGCCTACGGCTCGGAGTCTGACGGATGCGGTTCTAGTGATAGTAGTTCGATGGGTGCTGGTGGAACGGATAGCACCTTAGTTGTTACCGGTACTCTGAACGTCCCTATCACCAGTGCCAATGTCAAGAAGCTCAACCCCTGCACGACGATGGAGGACATGGCCTCGCCGGTGGGTAGTAGTGTCGCTGGCCTGTGGTATTTCTACACCGATGGATCGAGCGTAGCCAACGGCTGCTCGGATAGCTCGCATACGTCCTCGAATCTGAACTCCATATTCGGTGCGATCGCGGCAACTTTCAAGAACGCGCGTTTGATCTCCAACAGCGTCACCTAACCTGCTGTACCATTACCAACTGCATCCCGGCCGGTCCGTCCATCGGACTCGCCGGGATGCTTATTTTATGGCTGCTCGTCGGGGATAATCAGCAGCACTTCGACCAGCACATTTTGTCCATTCTGCGTGGCCGGTCGGAACTGCCACTGGGCGAGTGCGTCCAGTACAAACTTCGCCTCCTCAAACTGGGGAGGAAACAGGACATTGAGCGCCTGGAAGCGGCCAGCCGGTGTGATAAACCCATGAACCATGAGGGCATCGGCATCGATGGCGCCGGGCGTGATGTTGGGCCGTACGATGTTATACGGCCAGGGCGCCTCTATATGCGTGATGTTGCCGGAGGCAGCCGCGTTGTCGGCCTGGGATAGCGAGTATTGCAGGATCCAGCTCTTCGACAGGCCAACATGCAGAAAAACGGTATAAGACAGCCTGCCGCTCCATATCGGGGCCGTCTCGGGATACTTTTCTTCCATCGAGGAGCCCACCACCACAGCTCCAAATTGGCCGTCCTTGGGCAGCGAGATATGGGCAGTCGAAGGCTGGTTGCCAGTACCGGTACCTGTCTGAGGGGCGCCTGGTTGCCCTGAACCAGGTTGCCCGGAGGCCGTTTCATCTCCCTGAGCCGCGGTGCTGGTCTCCGCCGGTTCTCCGGCGTTACCTGGACCCTGTCCCGCACCTGACCCACCCGGCTTGCCTGCCGGGTTCGCCTGCCCAGCCTGCGTCGAATCCTGCCCCTTGCCTGCCGCCAGCGCCCCTGGAGAATTTGAAGAAGCCGATTCGTTCACAGGCGGCAGCGTGACCTCTCCATTGTCCATTTGAAGATCGGACAGCGACATCACCGAAGCTGGAGTCGACTGCGAAGCTCCTTGTGCAGTGGTTACCGGGGCGGGGGGCGCCGGTTCCGGCCCGTGTACCACCACAGGCGACGTAGTGCTGGGGAAAATCGGCTGGGGCTGGGTAGCCAGATCGTTGGCTGCCAAGGCGATGATATCCAGGTTTGGTTCGTCGTTGGGCAACTGGAGCGAGGGTTGTACGTCAGAAACGGCTGGCTTTTCCGGCATAGGCGGAACCAGCGTCTTGGCGGAAGTCTTCTTCCCGTCCCAGAGCACGACAGTCGGTACAGGGATTTCCTTAGTAAGCGTCACGGGCTTGGGGATATCCGGCTGGAGCAGCGTCTGGGGGCCTTGCGGAGCCTGCACAACCTGCCGCATCACCCGCGGCTGTGCTGATCCCTCGCCCGGCGGGAGCTTGTGCGTAACGGGATGCGGGCGGAACTGTTCGATAGCGTTATTGGCGGCTCGCTGTGTTGGAGTCTCCAGAGTGTGCAAGTCAATATGCCGCACGTCATAGTGTTGGGCGAGAACCGGGGTCTTGACCTTGGGTGCGGACATAAGTCCCAGAGTCACCAGTCCAATCACAACGCCGTGCACCAATATGGAAACCAAAAAGGAATAAGGCTGCCGGTCCGGCTCCGGCCGGTCTGTAAATAGCGTAATCATAGGGGAAGACCTCATGACCGGATGAATCTCCTCCCTTGCGCGCCATTCCCTTCTTGCCGTGGAGGCCGCGTTTCAGGCAGCCTCAGCCTGCTTGAGCACTGAGAAAGGAGCTGCCGTCCCCCTGCAAGAGTTCAATTATAATCTCTTACAGAATCGCTGATAACGGAGCTTTAACCTATAACTATTTTGATACCCCCTCGTCTACAATAGTGCGCCTGACGTTACTATCATGCTAGAAAGGAATACACTAAACAAGCGGTTAAACTTGCCTGGCGATATGCCCGGCCTATTCCTCTTTCGACTGGAATCGAAATAGGCTTCCGGGCTCGGCTATTGCCGCAAGAGACAGAAAGGCGAAGCTGGCTGGTTAGCCAGTTCAAACAGGCCTCCATATGAACCGAAGAGTACTTGCGATCCTATCCGTGGCTTTCGTTATTGCCCTCGCATGCACTTTCATGGTTATCCGCCTGCTTGGCAGCCAGGCTAAGGCGTCTAAGCCGCCGGCTACTACGCGGGTGGTTGCGGCCAAGACGAACATTAAACTTGGGTCCATGATCACCGCTGACAACCTCACCAGCATCGAGATCGCCGGTACACCTCCCAAGGGCACAATCCTCGACAAAGATAAGATCAAAGTTATTAATCGGGGTGTTCTCTCGGATCTTTATGAAGGTGAGCCCATCATCGAGAATCGCCTGGCAGCTGTCGGCTCCGGCGGCGGATTGGCAGCCACCATCCCCCCGGGCATGAGGGCCTGTGCCGTCAGAGTTGATGAAGTGGTGAACGTGTCGGGATTCGTTACTCCCGGAATGCGCGTTGATGTGCTGATCTCAGGTAATCCTCCTGGCCAGCAAAATTCCTCGCAAGGCACGGAGTCGCGAACCCTCCTGCAGAACATTCAGGTCCTGTCCGCGGGTACCGATTATCAGAAGGACGCTGAAGGCAAGGCGAAGACGGTGCAGGTGGTCAACCTGCTGGTCACGCCGGAGCAGGCCGAGCTTCTCAGCCTGGCCAGCAATCAGGTGAGAATCCAGCTTGTATTGCGCAATCCGCTTGACACCAAGGTTTCTGATGTTGCCGGCACGGCGACCAGCAACCTCTTTACCGGGGAGAATTCAGCGCCCAAAAAGTTGCTGCACAGCAAGAATGCCCCGCCCAAGTACATTACCGTAGTGGTGATTAACGGTTCAAAGATAACCACAGAGAGATTTCCTGCTCCCGGGAGACACCAGTGAGAGCGAAGACAGGCATTTCCGTCGTATGTTTCAGCGCATTGTCGCTTGTTTTATGCGCCTGGCCGTGCTTGCAGGCGCAAACGGAGCCGCCGCCTGTGCAACCCGCCGGCGCCTCCTCGCAGGACTCGGCAAACGAGCTCTCCGTCGCTGTAGGCAAGACTGTTCTGGTCGATGTTGCGTATCCCATCATGCGGGTTTCCATTGGCCAGGGAGACATCGCCGAAGTTCGCCCGACGGGTGCAACAGAGGTCATGGTGCAGGGCAAGGCTGCTGGAGAAACCAACCTGATTATCTGGGACACCCACGGCGGACGTCAGTTCTTCAACGTGACCGTGCGCCCCGGCGCGTCTCTCTTGCACGACAACCTGGACGCCATTCGTCGCGAACTCAAGACAGAACTTCCCGGCGATTCACTCAGGGTCAGTTCCGAGAACGGCGCAGTCTTTCTCCGCGGCACGGTCAAGGATCTCAACAGCTCCGAACGTGCGGTCAAGATCGCCTCCACTGGCGGCAAAGTGGTCAACTTGCTCAATGTCTCTGTACCGGCCTCCGACCCACAGATCCTCCTCAAGGTGCGCTTTATCAGCGTTGATCGCACCAAATCGTCGCAGATGGGCATCAACATTTTCAGTAACGGTTTTGGAAATACGATCGGTGGAATTTCAACCGGTACCTTAACCTCAACTAATCCTACGGGCAATTCAACCGCCACGGTAACCGGAGGAACGACTCCGACAAATATCGCCGTCTTCTACCCCGGTCTGAATATAGGCGCAACTATCCAGGCCCTGCAGCAAACTGTCGGTGGACAGGTTTTGGCTGAGCCCAACTTGCTGGCGGCCAACGGCAAACAGGCCAGCTTCCTGGCCGGCGGAGAATATCCCTATCCCGTAGTTCAAGGCGGCTCGGGCGGCTCGGGATCATCTGTCAGCATCACGTTCAAGGAATATGGTGTTCGCCTGAACTTCATTCCTACCATTACTCCCCGTGGGACGATACGCCTGCAGGTGGCTCCGGAAGTGAGCGCTCTCGACTTTTCTGACGAAATCGAAATATCAGGATTTGTGGTGCCCGCTATAACTACCAGGAAAGTGAAGACCGAGGTCGAACTGGCCGACGGGCAAAGCTTCGTCATTGGCGGCCTGCTGGATAACACAGAGTCCCAAACCTTCGCTAAGATACCCTTCCTGGGAGACATCCCAGTTCTCGGCAAGTTCTTCCAGTCGATGCAGAAGACCAAGGCGAACACCGAGCTGATTGTGATTGTGACGCCGGAAATTGTGGCTCCCATTCCAGCAGGCTCGCCGGTGCCTGAGCTAAAGTTCCCAGGCAAGTTCCTGCCGACAAACTCCGGCATACCCATGAATACTCCGGATGCCAAGACTGCTGCCAACACCCCAGCCCCTGCGCCGTCCACCATACCCGTGGAGAAATTGATCGAGAGCCTGAAACCAGGGCCGCAGATGGTGGTCGGAGGCGACTCGGGGACCTTTGGCGCCTCATCGGGAGCCAGTGCCACATCCGCACCCGCTCCTGCTCCTGCTCAACCATGAGGCAACCGGATGGATCTGTTTCGCTGGATTGCAACGGGGCTGCGGGACAACCTTGCCTCACGCCCTCAGACCCCCGCGGATAGCCGTTTGCGCGTCTCCAATCTGACGCGCAATACGGTGCTCGCCACCTGCATGGAAGTAGCCGATACCGCCGCCAAGCGCAACAAGGGCTTGTTGGGGCGTGATTGCCTCGCGCCCGGAGAGGGCCTGTGGATTCGCCCCTGTGAATCCGTGCATACCTTCTTCATGAGGTTTCCTATCGACCTCATCTATCTGGACCGTAAGAATCGAATCAGGAAGCTAGTGAGCGCATTGCCTCCATGGCGGCTATCGGCATGTCTGATGGCGCACTCCATACTTGAACTTCCCTCCGGCACCATCCGTGAGACGCGGACGCAACGCGGCGACACGCTGGATTTTTCGCCTGCATCTTCCACTGAGGAAAGTTCCGCCTAGTAGTTCCAATTCTCCGCATCAGAGTTCTGGTTACGCTGCGAGATTCTTCATTCGTATATTCTCGCCTCTGGTCGCATACAGATACCAGGCAAGCCAAGCGGGTGTGGTCCAAAGATAAAACTGCGAGATGAGCTGTACGCCGGCGAACAACTCGATGAGGGCAACTCCGGCAATCAAAATCAGCGGCAGCAGCGAGCGGCGTGACTCCTCGGCACAATATATTCCATACAGCACTGCTGGAAACACAATGGTTTCATCGGTGAGCCATCCGAAAGGCGTGCACATCGCTGACACCAGCAGCAGCAGCAGTCCATCCTCTATCCAGCTCCAGCGATTGTGGCGCTTCCAGAAATACCACAGCGCCCAGCCACAGGCGGCTGTCTGAGGAAGAAACTGTAGCCAAACGGCGTTGACATCGATGAGAAAACGCAATGCAACGCTGAGGGCGGGCACTGGCTCATGCAGCGCGCCCCCGGCGCGCATCATATGTATGTATTGAGACCACGCATGAATGTCAAAGCAGTATGTTAGCGCGCAACTGGCAAGCAGAGCGCAGAATAGCCCCGCCAGGATGCGGTACGCCTTCAGGTGCACCGCCCATGCCAGCAGCACGGCGGCACAGGGTAAAAACAGGTGCGGCTTCGACGCGCAAAGCAGCAGAGCTGCTCCGGCAAAAAATGGCCGGGAGTGCTGAAAGTACAGAAACAGCGCCACGCCTAAAAGTAGAAAAATTCCAAATTGCCCGGCCATCATACAGGCCAGCGTGGGCGCAAAGATGAAGCCGATCAGATGATAACGATTGTTCGGGCGTCCAAACAGCAGCCACAGAATCCATATCGACACCGAAAGACAGGCAAGCTGAACCAGCAACCAAAGGATAAGGCCGACTTTTGGACTCACCAGCCCGAGGGGCAGTGCCAAAAAAAAAGCAATGGGGGGATTGCGCATCATGAGAAAAGCCTGGTTATCCTCGCGTCCCACGGCGCGTTCCAGGCGGCTCACGGCTTCCATATCATATGGATTTGCACCGCGCATAAGTTGCTGCCCGGCTGCCCAATAAGAAATGAAATCCCTTTGAGAGGCGTTATTGTCGCTCAGACCGATGGTATAAATGCAGACCACATAACAAATACCAGCCAACACGATGGCGGCGGCGGCAAACACTCGAAGAGGATTCTTTTTCATATTCTCTCTGTTGGTGTCCGCCTGAATCGGTTTGCGAAGAGATACCAAACCAGCCATGCGGGCGCAGACCAATAAGTCCATAGAGCCATGGCTGTCGGGTATTTAATGCTGCGCAAAAGTGCAATTTCGACCAGGGCGCTCAAGAACGCAAGAGCTATCAACAGGTTCCTGGATCGGGCAAGAAACGCGCCCCGCAACAGGGCTGGGATTACCAGTCCTTGATCGTAAATCCAGGAATAGGGCGCCACCAGAACTGAAACAATCATCAGCGGGCTGCCGTTATTGATCCACTCCCAGGCGTGGCGTCGAAACCAGAAATATGCCAGCGCCCACGCGCAGCCCAGCACAGCCGGCAGGTATTGAAGCCAGATGGAGTGCGGGCTGAGCCAATCGCGCAGCAGGTAACTAAGGCAGGGAATGTACTCATTCTCGATTCCAGAGGAGCGTGCCAACTGTGAATATTGGGCCCACGCCAGGGGGTCGATGGCAAAGGTGATAGCGCAGCTTGCGGCCATGGCCACCGCCGCGCCAGCCAGGAGCTTGTAGCTCCGGGAAACCAGTACCCACGCCATCAGCACCACGCCGAATGGCAGAAAGAGGTGAGGCTTTAGCGCGCAAAGCCACAGTGAGGTTCCCGCCAGAAAGGGGCGCGTGCGATGCAGGTGCAAAAACAAGACTAACCCCAGCAGAGCGAAAAGCGAGGTTTGTCCGTAGAGCAGGCAGAGCAATGCCGGAGCGAATGAATAGCCCAGCAAGTCGCGACGATTTTTAGGCCGCTCGTAGATGATCCAGATCAAGCGCACCGATACCAGCAGGCTCGCAAGCAGAAGCATTGCCCACAGAAACCACCCTACACGCAGACTGAGAAACCCCAGAGGAAAGACAAGCGGAAGTGCCCAGGGCGGATTCCTCATCACGCCCGGATTCAGATTTTGGGGAAGACCCGCGGCGCGCTCTAGCTGCGTATTGGCAGCGGCGTCATAAGGGTTTGCATGGTGCGCGAGCTGCTGGCCGGCGGCCCAATAAAAGACGTAATCGCGCGTGCATGGAGCTTGTGGTAACAGCAGTGCAAGGCAGAGCATTCCAGCAGTGAACCCAAACGCCAGTCCACAAACGGTAACGAAGGGTAAGGTCAAGGCCGCGCGAAGAATTTTCTGTCGCGTGCCTGGCTCTTCGGTGGGAATTCTCGCTGGCGCAGGTAGTTCAGGGACTTCGCCATGAATCTGTGTCAGCTGCCCCGCGGTGTGCGCATGCGCACAAGGTTCGCGGTCTGCCTCCGTATGCGTCTCACTTGCCATGGTTGGTATTCTAATTCTTCCGGCGTATCGGACTTCATGCCATGGTAGCCTATAGTGTGATTCAGCTCACATCAACGCTATGGCTCTTGATACACTCCAGAACGGTGCACATAATCTTGCTCTGACGTAGGTTACTTCTCCTGTTACTACACTATCTTTTTCTGTATACAAGGCCAGTCTGCCGAATTCGACCTGTATACATCTGTTTACACATTGGCGTGATAACCGCCTGTTACTAACATTGTAGGTTATTGATTTTTAAGAGAATTCAGTAAAACGCTTGTATGGCATTCTACTTGCATGGTACAGGATACCTCGGCCTCAGGCTGGGAGTAGAGAGGATACAAATGAATACCATGCTTCTCAAGATGTATGTAAAGCTCCAGGACCTGATGAATCGCGAGGAAGGTCAGGATCTGGTTGAATACGCTTTGGTCGTTGCTCTGATTGCCCTTGGAGCCACTGCCAGCATGAGGGCCTTGGCTACTGCCATCAGCAGCGCTTTCGCTAGCATCAGCACGACTTTTGCAAACGCTCTGTAGCCTTCTGTCCAGGTATTGACAGAACTGACTAAGAACCAGGCACATGCCTACAGTACAGGGGGTGTGCTTCAAACCAAGTACTGAAACTCAGATAAGGAGAGAACGCCAATGAACACCGTAATGCTCAAGGGGTATATCAAGCTTCAGGAACTGATGAACCGCGAGGAAGGTCAGGATCTGGTTGAATACGCTCTGGTTGTTGCAATTATTGCCCTAGGCGCTACTGCCAGCATGCAAGCTTTGGCCAAGTCCATCAGCACTGCGTTCGCGTCCATCAGCACGACCTTTGCCAACGCGCTGTAACTGCTCTTACATGCATCGAAGTGGTTAGCAGGCTTCAGCTGTCGTTGCATGGATGTGCCCAGCGCATTGGAAAACTCAATGTAGGAGGACTCCCCCCATGAACTCCTTATTTCTCATGTCCTTCGTGAGATTTCAGAGATTGATGGACAACGAGGAAGGCCAGGATCTGGTTGAGTACGCCCTTGTTGTTGCCATTATCGCTCTCGGTGCAACTGCCAGCATGCAGTCTTTAGCTCTGTCCATCAGTACCGCTTTCGCATCCATCAGTACCGCATTTGTCAACGCCTTGTAGCCCGTTGTCCAGGTAATGCCAGACTGTCATGCACATGATGCCTCCAAAGGAGGCATGTGCATGACGGTTTGAGAAACTCAATTAAAGGGAGAACACCAATGAACACCATCATTCTCAGTGGGGTTGTGAAGCTCCAGGATCTGCTTAACCGCGAGGAAGGCCAGGATCTGGTTGAGTACGCCCTTGTTGTTGCCATTATCGCCCTCGGTGCAACCGCCAGCATGCAGGCTTTAGCTCAAGCTATCAGTTCTGCTTTCGCCAGCATCAGCACGACATTTGCTAACGCTCTGTAGCCTGTAGCCCGTTGTCAAGGGAATGCCGCGACAGCCATGCGCTCGCCTGCCATGGAGGCGTGTGCGTGCTTCTCAACAGAGAAGCAAATGATGGAAAGGCCTATATGAACATCCTTTTTCTCGGCCTAATCGTGCAATTCAGGAACTTGGTGAGTTGCGAGGAGGGTCAGGATCTGGTTGAATACGCGTTGATTCTTGCGATCATCGCCCTTGGCGCAACCGCCAGCATGCAGACCTTGTCCTCCATGATCAGTTCCTTATACACGGCACTTAGCACGACTTTCGCCAAAGCTTTGTAGCTCGTTTGTCCAGGGGAAGAACGTAACAGCCATACACACGCTCAATGGGGAAGGCGTGTGTATGGCTGTCAGGGAAAATCAAATACTGATGTCAGGGAGACACACGCTGGGCTAATATAGTGCCATGCGGTTTCTCCCTTTCTTTTTCTGCGTTAAGAAATTCAACCATTTCCCTCTCGGCCATGATGTATGTTCATAGCAGCAGTTAGTTCTGAGGAAGTTGAGCATGGGTAGAACGCGGCGGATCGCCCTGTTTTGGCTACTGTTATGCTGTAGTTTCTCCGTTATATGGGGCTATTTTCTGGAGCGCGCAGCGCCTGACGGAATGCTCGATTTCAAGGGTGTCTATTACGATGCGCGCTGCATGTTTTTACACCGCGATCCCTATCAATTTGGCGAGCCGGCGCGTGTTTTTCTCGAAGACCAAAAAGACCATCCCTTTCTCTCCAGCGTGCAACGGCAAATTTTGTCCCTGGATATATATCTGCCGACTACATCAATCTTCATTGCGCCGTTCGCAATGTTGCCGTGGGGTCCTGCTCATCGGCTGTGGATGATTCTTACCGCGGGGAGCCTCGCCCTTGCCGCTTTTTTGATGTGGGATCGCGGCGCTAAATGCGCACCGGGGGTCTCTGCTGTTTTGATTTGCTTTATTCTTGCCAATTGCGAAGTCATCCTTGCCGCCGGAAATACTGCGGGGATGGTCGTAAGCCTATGCGTAGTGGCCGTCTGGTCTTTCCTCCGGAATAGGTTTGTGATGCTTGGCATCCTATGCATGGCAGTCAGCCTCGTCATCAAGCCGCATGACGGAGCTCTGGTCTGGCTCTACTTCCTGCTGGCAGGCGGAGTGTATCGCAAACGCGCGCTGCAAACACTTTTGACAACTGCTGTTCTGGCGGCGTTGGCCATCCTATGGGTTACACCCATCGCGCCCCATTGGATGCAGGAACTGCAATCCAATAATCTGACCGATCTGTTGCCCGGAGGGGCCAGCAACCCGGAACTTAGCGACAGCGTTCGATACGGTCCGAGTATGATCATCAACCTTCAATCCGTAATTAGCCTCTTCTGGAACGACCCGCGAGTCTACAATCTCATCAGCTATCTGATTTGCGGAGCGCTGCTGCTGGTCTGGGCTGTTCACACTCTCAGGGTGCGCTTCACGTCTTCCAGAGCATGGCTTTCGCTGGCGTCAATCGTGCCTCTGACCCTGATTGTGACCTATCATCGGCCCTACGATGCCAAGCTCCTGCTATTGACAGTTCCCGCCTGCGCCTTGCTCTGGGCTGAGGGCAGACCAATCCGTTGGGCTGCCCTCGCGGTAAGTATCGCGGGGATTGTCTCTACCGCGGATATCCCGTTGGTCATTCTACTGACTCTCACCAAGAATATGCACTTATCCACAATAGGACCGCCTAATCAGATACTGGCATATGTGCTGATGCGGCCTACGCCGCTCATCCTGCTGGCCATGAGCATCTTCTATTTGTGGATTTATGTGAGGCGCGATTCAGCTCCGGATGCGGCGGCAGGGCGTGACGATCACGAGAATTCGACGCTTGCATTCACGCAGGCTTAATCCGATAGACTCTGAAGAAGGATGTTCAACGGGTTGATTCTGAGCCTTGGCGGCGTTGCAGGCAGAAAGAGAGTCTCAAGATGACACCAGCTCAGCGGACTGTTTTGAAATGCCTGCTATTGTCCTGCGCGGTCTCTGTTTTCTTTGGATTCTTTCTGGAGCTCAACATGCATGATATGATGTTGGATTTCAGAGGGCTCTATTATGATACACAATGCCTGTTTCATCATGCCGATCCCTATAAGCCTGGCGAGCCCTTGCGCGCATATCTGGCGGACGGCGAACAGTTGTTGCCCAGCGAAAGTGGACTCCGGCAAGATCTGACGTGGGATGTATACTTCCCCACCGCGTCCATCTTCATTGCCCCCTTTGTGTTGCTGCCGTGGGCTCCTGCGCACATTCTGTGGATGATTCTTACCGCTGCAAGCCTCGTCTTTGCCGGATTCCTGATGTGGAATTTCAGCGCCAATTACTCGCCGCTAATCTCTGGCGCTATGATCTGCTTCATCCTCGCCAACAGCGAAATTCTTTTTCTGCTCGGTAATTCGGCGGGTATTATCGTATGCCTTTGCGTCATAGCTGTTTGGTGTTTCCTCCGCGACAGGTTTGTTTGGGCCGGCGTCATTTGCCTTGCGGCCAGTCTGGCTATCAAGCCTCATGATGCGGGATTTGTATGGCTCTATTTTCTATTGGCGGGCGCGCCCTATCGGAAACGCGCACTGCAAACCCTCCTGGCAACCGCGGTGTTGGCCGTGTTGGCCATCATATGGATTACGCCCATCGCGCCGCATTGGCTGCATGAACTACGCTTCAATATAGTAACTGCCTGCGGGCCCAACAACCCCGAACTTACCACGGCCGTTAGAACCGGCCCCAGCATGATCATCAACCTTCAATCCGTCATCTACATGATTCGCGACGATCCGCGCATCTACAATTCTGTCAGCTATCTGGTCTGCGGATCTCTCCTGCTGATATGGTCGGTCTGCACCCTGAAATCGCGCTTTTCACAGCGAAAAATCTGGCTGGCGCTTGCCGCTGTCGTCCCTCTTACCCTGCTCGTTACCTATCATCGGCCCTATGATGCCAAACTACTGCTGTTGACAGTTCCCGCATGTGCCATGCTGTGGGCTGAGGGCGGCCCCATTCGATGGGTCGCGTTAGCTGTGAATACAGCGGCGATAATATTTACCTCAGATATCCCCTTAGTCATTCTTATGCTTCTTTATCATGATCAGCACATATCAACAGCGTGGCACTTCGAACAGATATTCATGGCGATGCTGATGCGCCCCACGCCGCTCATCTTGCTGGCCATGAGCATCTTCTACTTGTGGATGTATATGAGGCGCGATCTGCACAGAGGCCTGCCATGACAAAGACACGGCGTGTCGCACTGTTTTGGCTGTTGTTGAGCTGCGGGCTTGCCGTTTTCTGGGCCTTTACTCTGGCGCGTACCTCGCCTTATGGCATGGCGGACTTCAGTGGGGTCTACCACGACGCGAGATGCCTGGTCCAGCACGGTGATCCCTACAAGGAAGACGAGCCGCTGCGTGCGCTGCGTATTTATCAGGCAGAAGGCGGAGGACGCCCAAGGCCCTCAGACGCGCTTAGGCAAATCATGGCGCTGAATGTCTATCCGCCGACTACATTTATATTCATTGCTCCCTTCGCCATGCTGCCGTTGGTGCCTGCGTTTCTATTGTGGATGATCCTCACTGTTTGCTGCATTTTCCTGGCCGCATTCCTGATGTGGGATTCCGCGGCCAATTACGCGCCTGTCATCGCTGCTGGTTTTATATGCTTTGTTCTTCTGAACAGCGAAGTTCTGCTTGCAAACGGTAATGCAGCGGGAATCGCTGTCGGTCTTTGCGTAGTGGCCGTATGGTGCTTCCTCATGGAGAGGTTTGTGCCGGCGGGCATTTTGTGTCTGGCAATCAGCCTGGCCATCAAGCCACATGACGCCGGTCTGGTTTGGCTCTACTTCCTGTTGGCTGGCGGCGTTTATCGCAAACGTGCTCTGCAAACCCTCGCGGTCACTGCTGCGCTGGCGGCAGCGGCCGTCTTGTGGGTCTCACACGTCGCGCCCCATTGGATGCAGGAAATGCACACTATCGTTCAGGCGGCTTCGGCGCCCGGCGGGCCCAGCGACCCAGGACCCTTCTCACCCGTCAATAAAACCGGCGCGAACATTATCATTTGTCTTCAATCCGCTGTAAGCGTTTTTTGGAATGATCCGCGCATATACAATCCGGTCAGCTATCTGATTGTCGGAGTGCTACTGCTGGCTTGGTCCATTCGCACTCTCATGGCGCGTTTTTCATTGCAAAATGCTTGGCTTGCGCTGGCGGCTGTCGTGCCTCTTGCCATGCTCGTGAGCTACCATAGGCCCTATGATGCAAAGCTTTTACTGCTCTCGGTTCCTGCCTGCGCAATGCTGTGGGCCGAGGGCGGTAAGATTCGTTGGACAGCACTCGTCGTAAATGCGGCGGGGATTGTGTTCACTTCGGATATTCCTTTGACAACTCTTCAGATACTCACAGCGAATATGCACCTATCCACCGCCAGGCTATCGGGACAAGTTCTGACAGTCATGCTGATGCAGCCAGTTCCGCTCATCCTGCTGGCGATGAGCATATTCTATCTATGGATTTATATGAGGCGCGATCTGGAGAAAGGCCTGCCATGACTAAGACACGGCGCATCGCACTGGCGTGGATACTGCTGGCCTGCGGAATTTCCATCGGGTGGGGTTTCTCGGTTGGGCAGAACGCCAACGGGTGGGTGGATTTCAGGGCAGTCTATTACGGCACGCGTTGCCTACTGGAGCATCACAATCCATATAAGGTGAGCGAGTTGGAGGGAGTTTACCGGGCCGATGGCGGAGAACGTCCATCGGAAACAGTCGCTGCTCATCAGGCTGTGGTCTTGTATGTCAACGTGCCCACCGCGTTTCTCGTTGTAACTCCCTTTGCGTTGCTGCCTTGGGGGCCCGCACACCTGCTATGGTTGGCGTTCACCGCCGGAGTTTTCATCCTGGCCGCATTGCTGATGTGGAACCTCGGAGCGAGTTATGCGCCAGACATCTCCCTCATCCTGATTTTCATCCTGCTTGCCAACTGCGAATCGATCTTCGGCGCCGGCAATACGGCCGGGATTGCGGTAGGCCTTTGCGTGATAGCCGCCTGGTGTTTTATCCGCGAACGGTTTGTGCTGGCAGGCATCCTGTGCCTCGCGCTTAGCCTCGCCATCAAGCCCCATGACGCAGGATTTGTTTGGCTCTACTTTCTGCTGGCGGGTGCGCCCTATCGCAAACGCGCGCTGCAATCCCTCTTCATCACCGTTGTTTTAGGTCTGGCGGCCTTTCTATGGATGTCGCATGTTGCGCCGCATTGGATCGCGGACTGGCAATCGAACCTGGCAACCATTTCTGCGCCAGGCGGAATCAATGAACCAGGCCCTGCCGCACTTACCGGCCGCAGCGCCTTCATGGTCATCGATCTGCAGGCAGCTATCAGCATCTTCCGCGACAATCCGCGCATCTACAATCCGGCCAGCTATATTATCTGCGCGGCGCTTCTGCTCGCCTGGGTTGTGCGCACTCTCCAGTCAAGCTTTTCACCGGCCAGAGCATGGATTGCGCTTGCCGCAATCGCGCCTCTTACCATGCTCATCACCTATCACCGCCCATGGGATGCCAAGCTCTTGATGCTCACCATTCCAGCTTGTGCCATTCTGTGGGCCGAAGGCGGCAGGATTGCGTGGATTGCGCTCTCCGTAAATTCTCTGGGGCTGCTGTTGACCGGCGATGTTCCCTTGGCAATTCTCAGCATTCTCTTCAACAAAATGCATATAGGCACAATGGGATTACTCGGACAGTTGCTGACCCTTGTAATGATTCGGCCTGCCTCGCTCATCATGCTGGTCATGAGCATTTTCTATCTATGGGTGTATTTGCGGCGCGATTTTCCTGATGCAAAAAACATTATAGTCCCATCATGACGACAGCTAGCCTATCTCATCTCAGCAGAAAATCCTTTGCCTTCTGCACGAGAACATCGCGGCCAATATCGGAGATGGTGTCAGTCAGCGGAAGTTTCTTGGGGCAGACCTCCACGCAGTTTTGCGCAAAGCCGCACTCCTGAATGCCGCCGTCGCCAGCCAGCGCGCGCAGTCGTTCTTCCTTCAGTACCTTGCCGGTAGGATGGTTGTTGAAGAGCTTAACCTGCGCAATCGTCGCCGCTCCCACAAAGCCCGTCTCCTCGTTGAACTGCGGGCAAACCTCCATGCAGCAGGTGCAGCTGATGCAATTCGACAGCGGATAGTTGATCTCCTGTTGCTGTGGATAGACGCGCGGCCCTGGGCCAAGATCGTATGTCCCATCAATGGGAATCCATGCCTTGACCGCCTTGAGATTCTCGAACAGAACCGACCGGTCCACCTGCAAATCGCGAACCAGCGGAAACTTCGAGAGCGGCTCCACGCGGATGGGCTGCTCCAAGTTATCCACCAGCGACGAACAAGCCATGCGCGCCCTTCCGTTGATGCGCATGGCGCAGGAACCGCAAATTTCCTCCAGGCAACACGAATCATAAGTGACGGGAGTCGTCGGCTTGCCGCTGGCGGTCACCGGGTTGGCGGCGATGTCCATCATCGCCGTGGTCACGTTCATGCCGGGACGCCATTCAAGCTCGAAGCGCTCCCACACAGCAGGATCATCGGGGCTGGCCTGGCGTTTGATTTCGAATTGCACAGTCTTGTTTGCCATTGTCAGTCTCCCTTAATTTGCCGCGTCGTAGCGGCGCGGGCGCGGCTTGATGAATTGCGTATCGACCTCTTCGTACTCGAAGCGCGGACCTGATTCCGTGAAGCTGGCCTTGGTGGTTTTCAGGAACCGCTCATCGTCGCGCTCCGGGAAATCGGGCTTGTAGTGCGCGCCGCGCGACTCATCGCGCAGCACTGCTCCCTGCACAATCACCCGCGCCAGCTCCAGCATGTTCTTCAACTGCCGCGCAAAGGCGAAGCTGGTGTTGGCCCACTGGCTGCGGTCGGCGAGGTTAACGTTCTTGTAGCGATCTTGCAGTTCCACGATCTTTTCGTCGGCCTGCTTCAGGCCCTTGTTATAGCGAATCACCGTGGCGTGCTTGGTCATGGTATCGCCTAACTCGCGCCATAACTTGAATGGATTTTCGCTTCCATCATTCTTAAGCAGCTTGTTATTAATCTCTGTCTGTCGGACTAACTCGGCCGCATGGCCTCCGTCGCCTTCCTGTGCCGCTGCGCTCTTGGCGTAACTCAGAACGATGGGCCCGGAGATGAATCCGGCGTAGATGCAACTAAGCAGCGAGTTAGCGCCCAGCCGATTGGCGCCGTGGTATTGGTACTCGCATTCGCCAATGGCGAAGATGCCGGGAACATTGGTCATCTGGTTAAAGTCCACCCACACGCCGCCCATGGTGTAGTGCACGCCGGGAAAGATCTTCATGGGCACATCGTGCGGATCGTCACCGACAAACTTCTCGTAGATGTCGAGAATACCGCCTAGCTTGCGGTCCAGCGTGGCGCGGTCGATGTGCGTCAGGTCGAGATAGACCATTGGCTGGCCGTCGATGCCCAGGCCTTCCTCGTAAACCACCTTATGAATGGCGCGCGTGGCGATGTCGCGCGGCACTAGGTTGCCGTACTTGGGATACCACTCCTCAAGAAAATAAAATCGCTCGGCCTCGGGAATCTCCCTGCCCAGTCGCTTGTCGCCGGGGTTGCGTGGCACCCACACGCGCCCGCCCTCGCCGCGCGCAGACTCCGACATCAACCGCAGCTTGTCCTCGCCGGGAATGCAGGTGGGATGCACCTGAATAAACTCGCCGTTGGCGTAATATACGCCCTGCTGGAAGACGGCTGATTGCGCCGAACCAGTGCAGACCACGGAGTTGGTGCTCTTGCCAAATATTGACCCGTTCCCTCCCGTCGCCAAAATCACGGCATTCGACGCGAAAGCACGCAACTCCATGGTGCGCAGGTCAAGCGCAGTGATGCCGCGCGCCACGCCCTTCGAATCAATCACCGCGGAGAGAAACTCCCAGCCCTCGTACTTCTTAACCTTTCCCTCTGACTCGTAGCGGCGCACCTGCTCGTCGAGCGCGTAAAGCAGTTGCTGCCCAGTCGTTGCTCCGGCAAAAGCCGTGCGATTGTAGAGCGTGCCGCCAAAGCGGCGAAAGTCCAGCAGCCCCTCTGGTGTGCGGTTGAAGGGAACGCCCATGCGGTCGAGCAAATCGATAATCGCCGGAGCGGCCTCGCACATCGCCTTCACCGGCGTTTGATTGGCCAGAAAGTCGCCGCCGTAAATCGTGTCGTCGAAGTGTTTGTAAGTCGTGTCGCCTTCGCCCTTGAGATTTTTCGCCGCATTGATGCCGCCCTGCGCGCAGACCGAGTGCGAGCGCTTGACCGGAACGATGGAAAATAAATCGACGCTCCCGCCAGCCTCGGCGATCTTTATGACCGCTGAAAGTCCCGCCAATCCTCCGCCAACCACGATGGTTCTGGGTGCTGCCATAAATTAATTTCCTTTCAACCTCAAGCGACGGCGCTAAATTAAAACAGTTCGAGTGATTGCCGAAGCAGCCACAAGGGAGACAGCCGGGTTCTCCGGAGTGTTCTTATACTTCGGATCCATAACAAAGGCCCACATGCTGGCCAGTCCCAAAATCGCCAGCCCCAGTCCCAGCGCCACACACACATATCCAAAGCGCCGCCGCGCCTTCGTGCCCGGAGTAATCCCCCACTTGGCCGCGAAGAGCCAGACGCCATAAGAAAAGTGCCAGCAGATGGCGATCATTGCCACAATATAGACGGCCAGCATCCACGGATTCATCAACTCGACCTGCACCTTATGGAATGCCGCAAAGGGTTGCTCGGGAAGCGGAGTGCCCATGAAGCGCTGTCGAATCACATGCTGCAAAATGTATGCGAATGCGATCAGCCCAGTGTAGCGCTGGGCGACGTAAAGCCAATTCCCAGCCCATGGGTAGTAGACAATGTTTGACTTGCCGCGCAGCCAGATCCAAACCCCGTAGCAGGCGTGATAGAGGAGCGGCAGAAAGATGAAGACCCACTCCAGCACGCGCACCATCGGAAGGCTATTGAGGAAGCGAACCTGCTCCCCGTAGGCGGCCGGGCCTTTGAGGGCTTCGAAATTCGACAGCAGATGTTCCAACAAAAAAGCGCCCAGCGGTACTATGCCCAGCAGCGAATGTAGTTTGTGCCAGAGAAACGACGAGCCCTGAGCGACTCGCAGCGGCTGAACGCCGCGACGTACGTTTGTCGCGGCAGGGTTTTGAGCGGTTGCCATAACGGTGTCAGCTCCTAGAGGCTTGCAGGGCCAGGTTCCGGGATACGGCGGTTTCGGTTTGGGGGCAGGGAAGCACGGCCATATTTTTATTCATTATTGGTGTTCCACATCACACCCGTCAAGGTGCGTCGTACACATTCAGAAGACTTCAGCTCCATTTATCCTCCTGCCTCTTCTCGTGCTCTGCTGAATCCTTTCCGGAGCTGAAACGTCCAAATTGCACGGAGATTGATATGATCCTTCGGGTTTTTATTGGCGCAGCTGCTTTGCTGGTGCTTCTGTTATGTGGACCTTTACAGCGCCGGCTGGGAGCCGAGTCGCGGAGCCGCAGGAACCGGTCCTTTGCTGTTCTGGCCGGCGTTGTCGTTCTTGCCTTGGGGTTGGCCGCCAGCATCTTCCCCCGGCAGTGGCTGGCCTACGGCCAGATGGCAGGCCATTTCAACAGGAGCGAAATCCCTTCGTACGATCCGAACACGGTAAACGCTCACTCCAATAACGAGTCAGGCTCGCCACTCTCGTCGCTCGCCGGAGCCACTGGCTGGATCAACTCCAAGCCGCTGACCGCCTCCGATCTCAAGGGAAAGGTGGTTTTGGTGGATTTCTGGACGTACTCTTGCATCAACTGCCTGCGCTCGCTGCCCTACATAAACGCATGGGCCGAAAAGTACAAGCAGAGCGGACTGGTCATCATCGGCGTCCACACGCCTGAGTTCCCATTCGAGAAAGAACGGCCCAACGTGGAGAAGGCCGTGCGCAAATTTTCAGTTTCCTATCCGGTGGCGCTGGACAGTAACTACGCCATTTGGAACGGCTTTAACAATAAGTACTGGCCCGCGCATTATTTCTTCGACGCCAAAGGCAAACTGCGCCACCAACACTTTGGCGAAGGGGAATATGACCAGTCCGAGGTAATGATTCAAAAGCTATTGCAGGAGCGGGCCAGCCAGCAGGCGCTTCCCGGCGGCATGGTGAGCGTTACAGGCCAAGGCGAGCAAGCCGCCGCGCAGATCCGTGAACTTGGCTCGCCAGAGACCTACATCGGCTACGAGCACGCCCAGCACTTTGCCTCTGCCGGTGGTCTGCGCCATAACACCGCCCGTCTCTATGCCATCCCTGACCAGCTCGCGTTGAACGAATGGGGGCTGGGTGGCTTATGGAAGGATCAGGAACACGCTGCTGTGCTAGCTTCGCTGCCAGGAACCATAGCCTTTCGTTTTCATGCTCGGGATCTGCATCTGGTTCTTGGCCCCGCCAAGGAAGGCGCATCGATACGCTTTCGCATCACCATCGATGGCCAGATTCCAGGCCCCAACCATGGAGCCGACACAGATGAGCAAGGCAATGGCGTGGTTACCAGCCACCGACTCTACCAGTTGGTGCGGCAGAAGGACGCTATCAAGGACCGCACCTTCACCATCGAGTTTCTTGACCTAGGCGTGCAGGCCTTTGCCTTCACCTTTGGATGATAGGTCAGCGAGGATGGCCGGCAAATGAATCCATTCCAACGGACTTAGACGCCCAACATCGCCAGCAGCGCCGCAATCGCCTGCCCGCGATGGCTGAGCGTGTGCTTGGTTTCCAGATCGATTTCGGCCATGGTCAGGTCCCGCGCAGGCAGGTAGAAGAGCGGGTCGTATCCAAAGCCTCCCGTCCCGCGCGGCGCCTCCAGAATCAGCCCCTCAACCACGCCCTCTGCGGTGTGTAGTGCCACACCGTCGCGTGCGGCCACAAGCACACATTTGTATCGAGCTGTCCGTTGCTTCGCGTGAATGTCGGCCAGCCGCTGGAGCAGCACAAGATTGTTCCAAACGTCCGTGTTGTCGTTGGCGTCGGGCGAGTCCACCACTCCCGCATCTGCTGCAAAGCGGGCGGAGCGCACGCCGGGTGCGCCGTCGAGTGCGTCTACCTCCAGGCCCGAGTCGTCGGCCAGTACCAACGCACCGGGAGTAAAACGCGAATAGTAGACAGCCTTAATCAGAGCGTTGGAGGCAAAGGTCAATCCATTCTCCTCCGGCGCAAGGATTTTCCCCACTCCAGGCAGCGGCTCAATCGTCAGGCCATGCGCCTCCGCGGCAGTGCGGAAGTCGCGCAGCTTGCCCTGGTTGGTGGTGGCGGCATAGAGGCGAAGTGCCATGAGAAAAGTGTACCCGGCTGTGTCGCCAAAAGAAACCGGCCCATGACAGACGTAGCTCCATCACGGACCGGCTTCGTTTCTGCTATCGCATCAAGGAAAGCTAATCGATGCTCTGCTCCACCCGCAAATCGCGGCTCGAAGCCCCCACGCTCAGCGTCCGCTTGCCTGTTGCGGTAACCCACTTGCCGTCCTTGGTCGACCAGTACTGCAACTGGCGCGGCGCTACATGCAGCGTTACGGTTTTTGCTTCGCCCGCGGCCAGGTAAACGCGATCAAAGCCCACCAGCGCCCGCACCGGGAACTGCACCCCATCCGGAATCACGCTGGGCTCGCCCAGATAGACCTGCGGAACTTCGTCCGATTCCACGCCGCCGCTGTTTTTGATCGTCACCATCACATCGAGTCCGCCGTCCGCGGCCTTTGCAACCTTCAGCCCCGAGTATTCGAAGCTGGTGTAGCTCAAGCCATGCCCGAATGCAAAGAGCGGCTCGATCTTCTCTTTGTCGAACCAGCGATAGCCCACGTTCACGCCTTCGCTGTAAGTCGTCTTTCCATCCACGCCCATCTTGGAGCGCTCCGGGTGCCTGGGATCGGTAGCTGCGTAATCTTCCAGCCGCTTGCCCCAGGTCACCGGCAACCGTCCGGCGGGGCTCGTCTTGCCGAGCAATAAGTTGGCTGTCGACCAGCCGCCCTCATCGCCCGGCCACCACATCTCCAGCACCGCCTTCACCTTGTACACCCATGGCAGTGCAACCGGCTGGCTGGTATTCAGCACCACGATGGTGTTGGGGTTGACTGCTGCCACCTCTTCGACGAGCTTGTCCTGCTCGCCTGGCAGGCCGAAGACCGGACGCGACCGCGTCCACACAAAGACTACCGCGATCTTGGCCTTCTTCGCGGCGGCAATGGCGGCCTCGTGGTCGGCCTTGCGCTGCTCTGGCGTGTACCAGTTGAGCCGCACCTGCACGGGTGCGTTCGAGCTGTCGGGGCTGGTCTTGATCTCGATCTGGTGCGGCCCGGCGGTCAGCTCCACCACGCGGCGCACATTATCCAGCCCGTCGACAGTGGGAATGGCGTTATCCTGGTTGGCTTGCAGAATGTCGCCGTGGACACCGCCCTGACGGACGCCCGTGCCGGCAAGGTATTTGCCGTCAATTGAGATGTTGGCGTTGGTGCCCATTGCCTGCAGATAGATCCAGTAAACGCCCGCGTGTGGCGGCGTGAGCGTGCCCTTCCACGTGACAGTCGAGTTGGACGAGAGAGCACTTGCGCCAGTGAAGTTGATCTGCGCGTCGGCTTGTTCAGTCTGTTCAGCGCCCAATCCGCTACGCACCAGCCCCGGCTTCCCGTCGTGGCTCAGCGCGTCGGCGGGAACCGGTGTGCCGGTCATATCGTCGTCCACGGCAAAGCGGATCTTCGGGTTGCCGGAGATTTTTCTCAGAGCCACGATGGGGCCAACCTGCCGCTCCGGCAGGCCGACAGACCGCTCGCCGTTGATGCCGATCGAATCCACCTGTCCGGCGGAGGGGCCAATCAGCACCACAGAGTCCAGATCGGTGGCCTTCAGAGGCAGCGCGCTGCCTTCATTCTTCAGCAGCACCGCGGCCTCTTCACCCGTCTTCTCGATGATTCTGGAGTTGGCCTCGATAGCCTGCGCGGTCACCTCATGCTTGCTCTGGCCATCCAGGTAGCCGAAGTGAACGATCTCATACAACACGCGCCCTGCGGCGCGGGTAATGGCTGCCTCGTTGACCGTGCCGTCCTTGAGCGCTTCGGCCATTTTCTTGGGGTCCAGCTTGACGCCGAAGTTGCCGGGTCCGCCGCCTCTCCGCTCGCGCACCGGCTCCTCGGGAATGTGGCCGCCAAACATATCGCCTGGGTCTCCGCCAGCCTGGCGTGCCGGAGGTGGCGGAGGCGCAGGCAGCAAATCGAAGAAGGAGGGAAGCGGGTGTTCATCGCCTGGCTTCGGCTCGCCCGGCATCTCCATATCCAAACCGGCGTTGATAAAGTTGACGGCGTGAACCGCGCCCCAGTCCGAGGTCACAAATCCCTTGAAGCCGATCTCGTCGCGCAGAATCTTGGTGAGCGAGGTCTCGTTGCCGCAGGCAAAAATTCCGTTGAGGCGATTGTAAGAGCACATGATCGACGAAACGTCCGCCAGCCGGATAGCTGCATCGAAGGGCGCCACGTAGACCTCATGCAGCGTCTGGTCGTCGATGTACGTGCTGGCGCCGTCGGAGTCGTAGCCTACGTAATGCTTGATCTGCGCCATCACGTGTTGCGACTGGATGCCTTTGACTTCGGCAACCCCCATCTCGGCGGACAGGAAGGGGTCCTCGCCGAAGGTGTTGTAGCCGCGGCCAAACTCCAGGTCGCGGTCGATGTTCACAAATGGCTGCAAGCTGACGTCGATGCCCAGTGCGCGATCTTCGCGGCCAATCACCAAGCCATTCGCCTCGGCCGTCTTGCGGCTGAAGGTGGCCGCCACGCCCATGGTGGCCGTCTCGCCCTGAGACGGATGACGCGTCAGCACGCCCGGAGGCCCGTCGGCAAAACGCAGCCCCGGAATCCCCAGCCGCGGAATTCCTGCCAGATACCCTGCCTGGCCCTGGTAGACCGCAGGATCTTCCTGTGTGCCGTGGATCAGTGTCAGCTTCTCTTCGAGCGTCATCTGGCTCAGCAGCTTGTCTACTCGCGCGTCGCCGGTAACCACCGGCACGCTCTGCCCGAGCGCCAAACCCGCACTGAACGCCAGAAAAAAACAAAGCACGGCTGAGATAGCCGTGCGCGATACTTTTATTTCCTGCATGGATTTCACCTTATTGGTCCTTGCCGTATCTCTGGACGGTTGAGCCGCTCTGAAAGACGCAGCTAAGAGGCGGTGGGCCATGAGAAAAATGTACTTGGCAAGCCCTTGCAGATAATTCCCTACTATTGGCGCACAATCATTCCATGAACAAGGCTCAGAAACGCGTCCAGTTCCAGATCACTGCCGGGGTCACTGGCGAGCGGTCGTTGCTCGCTGGGGTAATTGACCACTGAAAAATGGGTACCCCCACCCCCTCTATACTCCCCTGGGGTATAAATTTTCCCAAATACCTTGCAGATTATTTGTAACCCGTTTGAAATCAACGCCTGTGGAAAATTATCAGCCCCAAATTCTCCCACATCATGAGATTCGACCTCCGGAAATCACCGGAAAATCCCATTTTTTACCCGAAAAAACCCCCGAAGTATCGCTCCAGGGCCTTTCCGCTAACTTGCTAATGTGCGCGAAGCGCACGCTAACTTGCTGCCTCGCTTACGCACCAACTCCTTCACTTTATCCGGGAAGCGGCAAAACTCCATCCAATCCTCGAGCGATCAGCTCTTCGCGCAGCCGTTCCACGCTGGAATACTCGACAGCCTGAATGTCCAGCGCGCGCGCTGCTTCTACGTTGGGCAGCTTGTCATCGATAAAGAGTGTCTCTTCGGGCAGTGTGCCGAGTTTGTCGAGAGTGTATCGATAAATCGCCGCATCGGGTTTGGCGATGCCTAGCTGAAAACTCCATACCAGCACGTCGAAGCGCTGAATCCAGTCGAACTCACGCTCCACGCTGGCCAGAACTGCGTCTCCCATGTTTGAGAGGATGGCTGTGAGCATTCCGCGCTGTTTGAGCTTAAGTTGCCAGGCAACCATTTCGGGATTCTCGACAGTCCACAGCCGCGCGTCCCAGCCGTTCAGTTCTTCGGCACGATCCAGCGGCAGTCCGGCTTCAAGCAATAACTTATGCCAAAAGCCAATGCCGGTCAGCTTGCCTTCGTCGTAAGCCGCGCGATCTTTCCAGAAGAGCGGCTCGAAGCGTTCTTGCGGCAATCCGGTGATGCGCAGCATATTGGCCCACGCTTCAGCGTCCGGTGGTCCAGTCAGTACAATTCCATAGTCAAAGACCACCGCGCGCAGAGCCAATCTTCCTCCTCAGAAATCCCGTGTAAGGTGCGCTCATGTACTGTTGATAATGAGACGACTGCTTCTATTGTGGCATCTACGGCGCGGCAGCCTTGTATAGATTGTGGGTGAGATAAGCAGATGCGCTTTTCCCAGCGAACTAACTGGAACACGGAGGAGAGCGAGTTGGCGCGTGCGCACCGGCTGCGCCTGGCGTCCGGCAAGCCCATTGCGGATCTCACAGCCTCCAATCCCACGCGTTGCGGTTTTACCTACGATCCCAACCTGCTGACGGCTCTCTCTAATCCACAGGCCCTCGACTACGATCCGCAGCCGCGCGGCCTGCTCAGCGCGCGCCAGGCTGTCTGCGGCTACTATGCGGATCACGGCGTTTCGCTCCAGCCGGAACAGATCATTCTCAGCACCAGCACCAGCGAGGCCTACAGCTTCCTCTTCCGTTTGCTCTGCGACGCGGGCAGCGAGATTCTCGTCACGCAGCCGGGCTATCCGCTCTTCGACTTTCTGGCCGTGCTGGACGATGTGCGCCTCAAGGCCGCGC
>CAZFMB010000011.1:0-62639 GCA_964520005.1 uncultured Occallatibacter sp. | reverse complement strand
CAGTTTGCCGGGAACCTTTGAGGAGCCCAAAGCGCCTGTCTATGTGGACGGAAAGCTGCTGAAGACCCTACACGGCGACACCATTGTGGCCGAGTTCAAGCAGATACTCGATCAGTATGTGGTGAGCCACTACGGGCAGTGAGCGTAGAGCCGGAAGTTGGTGGTCGTGCCGCAAAAGTGTGTTGGGGGCGTGGGATGGCGAACAGCTTCTATTATGCTGCCAATTCTTACCTTGATGAATGGCTGCGGGAGGACTCTAAATTTCACAGCGTTTTAGCGTTTGAAAATGGATGTGAGACTTCAGCGGAGGCTGGTACGAAATGTCTGGTCGAAGTTTCAAAGTCTTACAGTGTGGCCCGAACGCTCAAGGATATTGGAGAAGATTACAGACTCAAAGCTGCCTACGATGCGCTCCAGAAAACAGAGCCTCCGGACGACGGCGATGTTGTTATGAAAGTTGAGTCCTTCGCAAGGATTCTTGGAGAGATATATGGAAAAGTCCCTCTGTCGGCAGCATCGAAGTTTCTGTGGATGAGGTTTCGTAGCCCGATCATTATCTTTGATAGGGTAGTTTCAGGTTGGCTAAATAACTGCGGCTACAAGTACGATGGTTATTCCAACTATCACAAGATATGGTCAAGCAAGTATCAGGAATTCGAAAGCCAGATTCGGAGGGCTTGTGACGAACTTAAATGCATCAAGAAATTCACGCTCGCTGACCAGGAACCCGACGAAATAATTGCCGAATGGACTAGCAGCCGGTGGTTCACCGAACGTGTATTCGATCACTTCATGCTTATCGATCCAATCCGGAACCGGCAGTCGGGAAGCTGATCCATCGCCGATAGGGACGTCACTTCTCTTTCCGACTGATTCGCGCTACGATTTTGGCAGTTTCCCCTGGAGGTTCACATGGCATTGCGCCGATTTGGATGGCTCGTGCTTTTAGCCGCGATTTCGCCCGCGCTGGCCTTTGCCGGTCAGCAGAAGCCGTGCGTGACTGCCGATGAGGCTACCAAACTCATCGACAAGGATGTCTGCATCTCGGCCCATATCTACGATGTAGTCGAGCTGCCGGATGGGACGCGCTTCCTGGACGTTTGCACTCCCGACACGCCGGACGCCCAGTGTCGCTTCACCATCGTGAGCCTGTCGGAGGATCGCGAGGAGGTGGGCGAGCTGCGCAAGTACCGCGACATGGACGTGCAGGTTAGAGGAATTGTTCGGCCCATGCATGGCCGTGCGGGGATGGTGGTCAGTCATGCGCGGCAATTCCACGGCGGGCCGCCCAAGTTCAAGCCCAACCCAAAACTGGCGCGCGGCTTCAATGCCGAGCAGGACAGGCCCCCGCTCTACGACCCCAACCTGCGCACGCAAGGCGGACGCCGCGCTTTCATGAATACGCGGGATAAAGAGTCGATGCCGCCGAAGTAAGGTTTAAGGAAATACCGCTTGCAATCCTTACAACACCGAGATCTCTACGTCTTCCATCAGCGGGGCGTGACGCGCTCCCTTCCATAAAATCACGCAGGAGACGACCATCAGGATCAGGGTCGAACCCAGGCCGATGCCCAGGTTCGAGTGGTCAGAGATGGCGCCGATAATCTGCGGAGAAAATGTGTCTCCGAAGCAGTGGATGATAAATAGATTTATTGAGACGGCAGTAGCGCGGACCGGCGCGGAGACGGAGTTGACGATGGCGGCGTTGAGCGGGCCAGTGTTGAGGAAGAGGAAGAATTCGGCGGCAAACAAGGCGGGGATGGCGCAGGTAGGCGGGCCGAAGAAGAGTAAAACCCCAAAGGGGAGAGTGAGCGCGACGCTCCAGAAGGAAAGCAGGTAGAGCGCGCGGTGGTTGGTGCGCAGCCAGCGCTGGGCGATCCAGCCGCCGGCGAGGGTTCCGGCGATGCCGTCGACGACCGTGGCGCCGCCTACCATCAGGCTTGCATTGGCGACCGAAAGTCCGGCTGTACGGTGCAGGAATTCCGGAACCCAGTTGGAGATTCCGCCCATGGCGAAGGTGAGTGCGGCCAGGCCAAATGTTGCGGTGAGAAAGGCCGGATTGCGGAAGATGCCGAGGACGGTAGCGCGGTCGGCAGTGGGCCGGAGGTGGTCGCTGGAGCCGCGCTCCGGCTCTTTGCCCCACCAGCCGTATAGCGCCGCAATGATGAAGCCGGGAATCGCGCAGACGAAGAATGGCCTGCGCCAGACGCCGCCGTAGCTCAACTGTCCTCCTGCCAGGTAGCCAAGGGCTGCGCCCACGGGAATGGCCAGGTAAAAGATAGATAGAATGCGATTGCGCTCGTGCTCCGGATAGAAGTCAGCCAGCACGGAAGGGGCGAAAATGACGAAGGTGGCCTCGCCGATTCCCACGAATGCCTGGCGGATATAGAAGGTCCAATAGCTGTGAACCCATACAGTTGCCAGCGTTGCAAGGCTCCACAGCACCGCACCGGCGATGATGAGCGGCTTGCGCGAGAAGCGATCTCCCAGCCAGCCGGTCAGCGGCGCAGCGATCATATAGAAAATAAACAGTGCCGTTGTAAGCGCGCCCATCTGGTGGTCGGTAGAGTGGAACTCGTTCTGAATCAGCGAGAGTTCGCCGGGCAAGATGTAGCGGTCGATGTAATTGAGCAGGTTGAGGGCGATGAGCAGCGACAGCGTCGCCACGGCAGGGCTGATGCGAGGGCGCGCAGATTGGGAGGCAGTAGCCAAAGGAGTCACTCTCGCGTTCCAGCAAAATTCAACACGAATACCACATTCGATCAGATGTACTGCATTTTTATTTCGATCCAAGTCGCCGGATGATTTCCTGCCGTTCAGGCCCTAAGACTCGAATTCGAACATCATCCCCACCACTATACTTTTGAGCGGTGCGATACTCAAATACCTTGGAGTAATGATTAATCTTTGGGTCGAATATCCAGGCTGAAACGTTGTAGAAATGCGGCGAATCGAAATGTGACTCCCCCTTTTCCCACACGAAGTCAGCAAGAACCAGTATCGGGTAGTACGAAACTTCAGGCAGATTCCACATTGCGTATTGGCTCACGTTTGTTACGCCAACCCACGGAAGCAGGTTCTCGATTTTGCCATCGGACTTATATCGCAACACCGCAAATCGAGTCAGGGTACTGCTACCGCCTCCAGAAAACGTGGCAGTAAAGAATACCCATGAGCCGCCATCAGCGAGTGGAAGGCGCTCTGAATGTGGTTCTAATCCAAATTCGTATGTGAGATCTTTATCCTCTTGTTTTGAAGGCATTTCGAAGCAGAGGTCCGGCCTGTTAAGTACACACAGCGTCGCACCTGAGGTTGGAAACCCTTCCGCATCCAACTGGCCTCCCTTTTGACTGAAATGGGGGAAAGGCTGGGACCGAGGTGCACTGGAAGTCTGCCCCTTAACTAGAGCACTAGTCGCCAGGAGAGCAAAAAAAACTAATGACATAGCCGGTTTGATATACACGCTAGGTTCTCCTCTTACGCAGCCGGCCGGGGCCAGCGCGCCTCGACGGTGGTGCCGATGCCTCCGCGTGGGCGGAATTCGCCACGCACCACGGCCCAGACCGGGTCGCAAGCCTTGACCACATCCTCCAACACCTGGTTGACGATGTTTTCCTGGAAGATGCCCAGGTTGCGGTATGAAAACAGGTACTCTTTGAGCGATTTCAGCTCAAGGCAGCGCTGGCGGGGCATGTAGCGGATGGTCAGCACGCCGAAGTCGGGCAGGCCGGTTTTGGGGCATACGCTGGTCAGTTCCGGGTCATCGATCAGAATTTCGTAGCCGGGAAACTGGTTTTGCCAGGTTTCGATGGCCGGAAAGGAGAAATCGAGACCGGCTTTAGCGTGATCGTCGGTATAGCGAGGTTCTGAAGCCATGATCCGATTTTACGAGACTGAGGAATGGCTGGCTAGAAATTCAATCACTTTGACCCCCTCGGAGCTGTTTGCGAGTCCTATATACTAGGACTGGTTGACGGAATGACTCAAGATAGAAAGCAATTGGCACGGCTCTGGTTTTGGAGGGGTTCGTTTGTACTCCTGATCGTCGTCTTTTTCGCGGTGCGGGCCCTGACCCGGGACCGGCTGGAGGTGCGCGTGGCCCATGCAGTTCATGCGCAACTAGTTAGCACCATCAGCACCAACGGCCGTGTTGAGCCGGAGGTGAAGTACGAGCTTCACAGCCCCATTTCGACCATTGTCAAGGAAGTGTACGTGCAGCCGGGCGACGTGGTAGCGGCGGGCAAGATCCTGATGGTGTTGGATGACTTGCAGGCACGCGCCCACGAGGCCACGGCCGAGAGTGGAGTGAAAGCCGCGCAGGCAGCACTGGAGGCGGCGCTCCACAACGGGACCCAGCAAGAGCGCCAGATGGCTGTAGCCGATCAAACACGCGTGCGTCTGGAACGCGACGAGGCACGCCGCGGCCTGGAAACAATGACAAAACTCAACTCCACCGGGGCGGCTTCGGCCAGCGAGGTGGCTGCTGCGCGGCAGCGGCTGGAGACTGCGGAAGCCAACCTGCATGCCGTGGAGCAGAGCACCGTCAATCGCTATTCACCTGCTGAGGTGGCGCGCGCGCGGGCCGCGCTGGCCGACGCGGAAGCCAGCCTTGCGGAGGCGCAAAATGTTGTGGCGCATACCGTGGTGCGGGCTCCCGCTGCGGGTACGGTCTATCACATCGAAGTGGGGCGCACGGAGTTTGTCGAAGAGGGCAAGCTGCTGCTTCAGTTGGCCGACCTGCACCATGAGCGGGTGAGGGCCTACTTCGACGAGCCGGAGATCGGGCGGCTTGAGGTTGGCCAGAAGATTCAAATCAAGTGGGACGCCAAGCAAGGCCGAATCTGGAATGGACACATCGAGCTGACGCCTATCACAGTGATGAATCTGGGAACGCGCAGCGTGGGTGAGGTGCTGGTCAAGATCGACGATCTAGATGGCGAGTTGCTGCCGGACACCAACGTAACCGTAGCGGCGACCATCTCCAGCGAGCCCAACACACTCAGTATCCCGCGCGAGGCGCTGCACTCGGAAAACGGCAAAACCTACGTCTACAAGGTGGTGAATAGCGCATTGCAGAGAGCCTACGTTACCACCGGCACCATCAACCTAACCCAGGTGGCCATTCTCTCCGGCCTCGTGGAGGGAGACCTGGTGGCAACCGGGTCAGAGAACGGACAGCCCTTGCAGGAGGGTATTCCGGTTAAGGTTGCGCGGTGAGGGTATTGGCGTGGCTCCTATTGGCGGCAGGGCTTGTCTCGACGGCGCCTGCGGCGCTTCCGGCGCCAGTGCCGGGGCAGACGGAGCAGCTAGCCCAGGCTAACGCAGCCTTACAGGCCGGTGAAGCGGACAAAGCGCTGGCATTGCTAAACACATTGGCTCAACCCGGCGGCAGTGCTGAAGCTTATAACCTCAGGTGTCGCGTGGAATACTCGCTGGAGCATTGGGGCCAAGCCGCGAACGATTGCGAACAGGCGGTAAAACTGGACGGGCAGAACTCGGACGATCATCTGTGGCTGGGGCGCGCCCTGGGCGAAAAAGCCAGTCGTGCGTCGTTTCTGACCGCATATTCGCTGGCCAAGCGGACGCGGGCGGAGTTCGAAGAGGCCGCCCGATTGAATCCACGCGATGTGGAGGCGCTGGCCACGCTGGGCGAGTTCTACTATTCCGCGCCGGGAGTGATTGGCGGCGGTATCGACAAGTCTGAAAACGTAGCCGCGCAACTGGAGAAAATCGATCCCACGCGCGCGCATGTTTTGAGGGGCAAAATCGCCGAACAACGCAAGGACTACGGCACGGCCGAACGGGAGTTCAAGCAGGCGATTGCGGGGTCGGCACATCCGGCTTTGCAGTGGATGACGCTGGCTGACTTCTATCACCGCCGCGAACGATTTGCGGAGATGGAGTCCGCAATACGCAGCGGAGAAATCGCCGCTAAACGAGATAAGCGCGCGGGCGTGGCGCTCTTCAACGGGGCTTCCATCTTGCGCGCTGCCAACCGCGATCCGGCGCGAGCCGTCAAAATGCTGGAAGACTATCTCGGCGGCAACGCATTGACTGAGGAAGGGCCTGCGTTTGTGGCGCACACCTGGCTGGCCCTATTGAAGCAGCAGTTAGGCGACAGAGATGCAGCCAGCCGGGAACAAGCCGCGGCGCTGGCCCTGGCGCATGAGTACAAGCCGGCGCTGGAGATGAAACTAGAACTGAAGCATTGAAGGGTTGCGCGTGAACGTGAGAAACGAACACAATCCGCTGAAGCGCTTGACATGGATGCTCATCGGCATGGCGATGACAACTGCGCCTGCGCTGGTTTCCGCGCAGGTCTCACTAACCACGGTGGTTGACCTGGCGCAACGCAATTCGAGCGCGGTGAAGCTGGCCGAGGCCGATGTGCGCAAGGCGCAGGCTACGCTAGGTGAGACCAAGGCCGTTTACCTGCCCAGCCTGACCTTTGGCTCGGGGCTTCCCGCTGTGCCTTCCGTCGGCTTTATGGGAGGCATACCATCGATATTGAACGCCAGCGCGCAGTCGCTGGTATTCAGCCTTCCTCAAAAACAATATATCTCTGCGGCGAGCGCCGGAGTCCAGGCCACTATTCTTCGCCTGAAGGATACCTGTGAGCAGGTGGCGCTGGACGCATCCACGGCATACATTGAATTGGATACCGTGGAGCATGAACTCGATGCCGCGCGCCAGCAGGAGACGTTTGCAGAGAGGCTGGTAACCATTGAGCAGCAACGCGCCGAAGCGGGCATTGACCCGTTGAGCGAGCTGCTGCAGGCACAACTAACAGCGGCCCAGTTGAAGCTTCGGCGTCTGCATCTGGAGACCCGCGCAGGCTCATTAACCAAACAACTGGCGGCTCTCACCGGTCTGCCCACCAGCTCCGTCACACCAGATCACGCCAGCATTCCGGAGATTCCGGCGGTGCGGGCGAATGAGACGGTACGCGCCACAGCGGGCATTGAATCGGCACAGATGTTTGCGCTCTCAAAACAGCGGATAGCACGGGGAGACACGGTGCACACATATCTTCCCCAGATTAATTTTGACGCGGAGTACCTCCGTAGCACCACGATTCTGAATAACGCCAACCAGTATTACTTCAACAACAGTACCCATCAGCCCGGACTTCCAATCAACAACTTCAGCTCCGGATTTTCGATTCAGGTACCGCTCTTTGACCTTGTTCATCGCGCCAAGAGCAAGGAGTCAGCTGCCGACGCGCTGCGGGCCACCGTGGAAGCCGAACAGGCACAGAGGCAAAGTGACTTGCTGATCGCCGATTTGACCGGCAGCCTGCGCGAGCTTGATACTTTAGCGGAGATTGCGAGTCTAAAACAGCAGATCGCCAGTTCGCAGCTCAAGGCCGTGCTGGCGCAACTGGAGTTGGGCAGCGGCGCAGAGCAGGGAGCCCAGCCGCAACTCTCCCCCAAGGCCGAGCAGTTGGCGCGCATCGACGAACGCCAGAAATTTCAGGACTCTCTGGACGCAGGACTCGACCTTGCCAAAGCACGCCTTAGCCTGCTGCGCGCCCTGGGCCATATGGAAGACTGGCTGCAAGAACTGCACGGAAAGTAGATCAAAACTGATAGAAAACGGCTGAAATTTGCCGGAATGTTAGAATAGAGGAGATGACTATGCCCCTGAAAACACTCTTTCTGAACCCTCCCTCGTTTGAGAACTTTGACGGTGGCGCGAGTTCGCGTTGGCCGGCCACGCGCGAGATTGAATCCTACTGGTACCCTGTCTGGCTGACCTACCCGGCCGGACTGCTGGAAGGCTCGCGCGTGCTTGATGCGCCGCCGCACCACGTCTCCGCGGATGAAACCATCAAGATTTGCAAGGAGTACGAGTTCCTGGTGCTGTTCACCTCGACCATGGGATGGGATGGCGACCAGCGGCTGGCCGAAGCCATCAAGGCAGCCAATCCGTCGATTCGCATCGCCTTCGTCGGCCCGCCGGTGACCACCTCCCCGGACAAGGCATTGAACGAATGTTCGGCTCTGGACTTCATCTGCCGACGCGAGTTTGATTACTCCGTGGTGGAGTTTGCCCAGGGCAAGCCGCTCAAAGAGATTCTCGGCATCAGCTACAAGCAGAACGGACGGACCGTCCATAACCCCGACCGGCCACAAGTCGAGGATTTAGACGCGATGCCCTGGGCCACCAAAATTTATAAGCGCGACATGGACGTAACACGCTACAACGTGCCTTTCCTGCTGCATCCTTTCATCGCGCTCTACTCCACGCGCGGCTGTCCGGCACAATGCACCTTCTGCCTGTGGCCGCAAACGCTCAGCGGGCACGCATGGCGCAAGCGCTCCACCGATGACGTGGCCGCCGAGCTCAAGTGGGCCAAGGAGAACTTCCCTGACGTGAAGGAGTTCTTCTTCGACGACGACACCTTCAACATTCAAAAGCCGCGGACCATCGAGCTGTGCGAAAAACTTAAGCCGCTGGGCCTCACATGGAGCTGCACTTCGCGCGTGACTACTGACCGCGAAACCCTCAAAGCCATGAAGGAAGCCGGCTGCCGCTTGCTCATCGTGGGCTTTGAGTCCGGAGATCCGCAGATCCTGAAAAACGTCAAGAAAGGCGCCACCGTGGAGCGCGCGCGCGCCTTCGCCAAGGATTGCCACGACCTGGGCCTCTGCATCCACGCCGACTTTATCCTCGGCCTGCCCGGCGAAACCAAGGAGTCGATTCGCAACACCATCAACTTCGCCAAGACCCTGGATTGCGAAACCATCCAGGTCTCGATCGCCCACGCCTATCCAGGAACTGAGTTTTACGACTACGCCAAGGCCAACGGCTTCATCGTGAACTCGGCGGCGATGATGGACGAGGGTGGCCACCAGATGGCGCACATTGAGTACCCCGGCCTGCCCACGGATTACGTGATGGAGATGGTGCATCGCTTCTACGACGAGTACTACTTCCGACCCAAGGCCGCATTCCGCGTGGTGTGGAAGGCGTTTGTGAATCGCGATCTGCCCCGGCTGTATGTCGAGGCCAAGGCATTTCTCAAATTGCGCTCACAGCGCAACAAGATGGTGAAAGCGGCGCGCAGTAAGCAGACCGAGCCTCCTACACCGGCCAAAGTCAGCGCATAGCTTCAATTCTTGGAAGGCCTTTAATAATATTTGAAGGGTACAGGCATGATCCGGTACCCTTCAGCGTCCAGATTGCAGGACCGAAAGACCAATGGCGCATCAGAAATTATCGCTCTATCAATCCATGATTTTGATTCTGGTGGCGGTTTGCGCGCCACTGGGAAATACCTGCCTGGCCAAGGGCATGACCAGCCTTCCTGAATTGACTCTGGCTCATCCTCTCGCGCTCTTTGCCGCCGCCTTTACGCCCTGGGTTGCGCTTGGAATCGCGCTCTTGATCGGCTTCTTCGCCAGCTACCTCACCGCGCTTTCATGGGCCGACCTGAGCTATGTGATGCTGGCCACGGCATGGGGCAATATGCTGGTCGAGCTGCTGGCGCACTTCTGCCTGCATGAGACGGTCTCCTATCAGCGATGGCTGGGCGTCGTACTGATTACCCTGGGCGTCGCCCTGGTTGCGCCCGGACCTTCTCATACCGTGCAGCCCGCACCGCTCAATAGCGGAGTGCCCCGATGAATCTCTCTTCCCTTCCCGTTCTTTCTCCCGGCTTCTGGGCCGCCGCTGTAATGATTGCCGCCGTCGTGCTCAGCTCCACCGCCGGAGAGGTGCTCACCGCCGCGGCCATGAAATCCATCGGCGATCTGGATGAGATTCGCGCTCACTCAGGGCTGAAGGGCGCCATTCGCGCCGTCCTCACTAGCCCGCTCTTCTTTACCGGCGTTTTTTTCATGGCAGTGGCCTTCTTCGCGCTGCTCTTTACGCTGAATCATCTGAACCTTGGTTTGGCAGGGCCGGCCACTGCGTCCCTCACGGTCTTCACCAACGCCCTCGCCGCCAAGATCTTCCTTAAGGAAAACGTAGACCGCCGCCGTTGGACCGCTGCCGTGCTGATCTGTGTCGGAGTCTATTTCCTGGCGCATTGAAGTCAAGGGTCAGTGGTCAGAAGAACAAACAATCGAATATACTTTCGATCTACTCTGTTTCCTACTCGCTTTGTCTCTGTGCCTCGTGTACTAACCCAGTAATGAGCGCCATTATGATGAAGACCAGAAGAGGATAAGAAAATAGAAAATTCAGGTTAGTTAGAGTCTGGCTGTGGTCGTTTTTAAGATGGAAGATTTGTCCAAGGATGAATTCAACGGGCACCCATCCCAGGGCGGCGGCCAGCGACCAAGGCCATAGTGTTGCAAGCAATCGCCTGGGACCAGCCGGTAGATTCTTTCGCCACCATCTGAGCGGCTTGTTGATCCTGCCCGCGCCAATGCAGGCTGTAATCAAGAGCGTGATAGGTCCGAATCCTCCGCCGACCAGCAGAAGAAGGATAGAGAGCAGGGCCAGAACCGCGTCGCCGTGCTTCTTGTGAACAAACGCGGCGGACCATAAGATGATCGACATGCCGGCAAGAATCGCCAGGATGCCGGTAGCGAGAAAATTTGGAACGATTGTCATGGCCGGTTCGTGACCGAAGGGGAATGGCAGCCCAGGTCCGCTCACAGCCATTATTTTTAAGGTCGTTGGCGCAACATTTCCCTGGAGTGTCTCGAAGTAGCCATGCTCAATACCGAGCAGTCCGGCATAAACTCCGAATACCGCAACGGTAACTCTGACCGCGTCAATACTGCGCCAAGTCATATTGCGATGTTGCGCGTCCATCTGCATCATTCCTCGGTTCCTATCGTTCGGTCTTTCTGAAAACAGATCGTTCCGCTCCGCCCCATAAGCATCAGCGAATGAATCGCATCAATCCCCGCGGCTTCAAATCCGGCTCAAAGCAGCGCAGTGGATTTTCTGCGCTCAAGCCAAGCGCTTCCGCCGCCAGATGCCCGGAGCGCGCGGCGCTCTCCATGGTTGACGGCCAGCCGGTCTGCACCCAATCGCCCGCTAAAAACAAATTCGGCCAGGGCGAAGCCGCAGTGGGCCGTGCTGAATCGATCCCCGGAGGTACGCCGAAGGTCGCGTGCATCTCCTTCACCAGCGCAACCTTCTCCAATTTTGCTTCTTTCACGCACGGAAAGAATTCCGCCAGTTCGCTGAGCGCCTGCTGGATTGCAACTTCGCGCGGCAATGCCGCAAAGGCCCGCGTGGCGCTGACCACCAATTCGATGTAGTTTCCGCCGCGCCCTTGCAGTTTCGACTGGTTGTACATCCAGTGAATTTCGCGGTCGAGCAGCACGGCGTGTTCCAACTCAGTAATCTCGCGGTCGAACCAGAGATGCACACTGCAAATCGGCCAATGTTCGTGGCGCTCAATCTGCCGCGCCAGCTTCTCCGCGCCTTCCTCGGCGGGCAGTCGCGGCAATAACTTCTGCGTTGCCTCAAACGGCAGTGCCAGAATCACGAAATCTGAAACCAGCTCACCGGTGCGTGTGCAAATCAGCCACTGCGCTGACGCTTCATTCCAGGCCGCGCCTTCGACGTGCGTATTCAACAGCACGCTGCCGCCGCGTGCGGCGAGAAACTGCGGCACTCCGGCGTAGAGTTCGCTCAACGGTACCGTACTCATCCCCATGCTACCTGCCTGGGCCGAGTTCAGAAACAGTTCGCGGATAACCTTAGCTGCGTAGGGCACGGAGATCGCATCAATCTCCGCATTCAGCGCGCTGGCAATCACCAGCCGCCAAAAACGATTGATTGCGCCTTCGGTCTGCTTGTGCCGCCGCAGCCAGTCTCCCAGTGACTCCCGTATGTCGATGAGCGCCTCTGGCTTCATCATCGCTCGCATCGCGCGAGCCAACGCCAGCTTGTCCGCGAGCGTGAATGCCTTCGCGTTCATAAAACTTGTCGCGCTGTGCAACGGCGCAGGCAGCCGCAACGGCCCCAGTTCGAATGGCCCCAGCCGCGACCGCCGGTCTCCCGGCTCGATCATGGTCATTTCGCTGGTCCAATGAATCTGTTCAGCAACGCCAATGCGCTTGTAGAATCCGAGCAGATTCGTGCAGCAGCCGAAGAGCACATGCTGGCAATTGTCGATGACTACGCCCACGCCGGGATGCAGATAGGAACTGGCCCGGCCACCCAGGTAGCCACGCTGTTCAACAAGTTGCACGCGAAAGCCCGCCTCGGCCAGCGCGCATGCCGCGCTCATGCCGGCTACGCCGCCGCCGATCACAGTGACGGTCTTCTGCGAGTTATGCTGCAAATCTGTCAAGATCCTGTCCATTCCTTCGGGAGTAGATCAAGCAAACAGCCGCGCCCAGCCCATACGCACAAGGCCAACAACCAAAATACCTAACTTTTGTGGCATAGGCACGCTGGCGCGATGCGAAAACACGTCGTAATTCGCGCGCTCCACGCGCTTGAGCAGTCCGTGATAGATGGAGACTAGCACCCACAAAGCCGGACGGCTCTCGCGGTCAATCAACGGTAACAGCTCCCGCGCCGATGCATAAAACTCTTCGGCGCGCTGCGCAATGGCGGTGAGTAACGCGCGTTCGTTGGCAGTAGGCGGCGCGTCGGGCGTGCGATGCAGCAGCGAGTCTAGTGAAACTTTGTGGACCGCCAGATCTTCCAGCGGCAGATAAACGCGATTGCGTTGCGCATCCTCTGCCACGTCACGCAGAACGTTGGTGAGCTGAAAGGCAATGCCGGTCTCTTCGGCCAGCTTCTCGGCGCGTGAATCGGAGTAGCCGAAGATGCGAATACAGACCAGGCCCACGACCGAGGCTACCAGATAACAGTAGCGGTAAAGATCGGCAAAGGTGGCGTAGGTGTCTGGCGCATCCGTTGCGGCCCGATCCAGGTCCATGGTTACGCCAGCGACTAACTCATCCAGCAATGAGAGCTGAATATGGAAGCGCGCCGTCGAGTCGAGGACTGCGATAAATATCGGATCGCTACTATCACCACCTGCGCAGAAAGCGCGCCATTGACCCAACCAGGCATTCAAACGGCGGCGTCGCTCGTCATGCGAAAGAGTTTCATCATCAGCCAGGTCGTCGGCCTTGCGCATGAAAGCATAGATGGCGCAGATAGCGTTACGGCGCGCTTTGGGAAGTGCAGTGAATGCGTAGTAAAAGTTCTTTGCTTCGCGGCGCGCGATGGCGCGGCAGGCCGCGTAGGCACGGTCCAGCGTAAATCTGTCCGATGGGTTTGCCTGAGTCACGCCGAACCTCAACTCCCGCTGCCGAGGCGCATGAAGGGCAGCAACTTACCGCTGACGGCGCGCAGCAGCAGCGCCAGTTTCCTGCCCTTCGAAATGGCTGGCCGACTGCTGAGCACGTCGTAGCCTTGCCGCTCGATGGCGCGCAGAATCTCCAGCCCTCCACGGCTGAACAGGTCCAGGTCCAGAGCCAGATCTCGATTGACCCTTCCGATGAGCGGAAGCCCCTGCTCGAAAAGTTCCCGCGCATAACCGACCTCGCTGCGCATCATTCCGCGAAACTCGGGCGTACAGACGCTTTCGGCTATCTGCTCCTCGCTGACGCGAAAAACCTCCATATCATTTTTGGGGATATAGATGCGGCCCCTGACGTAGTCATCGCGCACATCCTGCCAGAAATTGGCCAACTGCAGCGCGGTACATGTGAAGTCGGAGAGGCGGAAGTTTTCATCACTCGACTCGCCGCAGGCATAGAGCACCAAACGGCCAACGGGATTGGCCGAGTAACGGCAGTAGTTCAGTACATCGTCGATGGTCTGGTAGCGAGTCACGACCTGATCCTGGCGAAAGGCAACCAGCAGATCGGCAAACGGCTCCTTGGGAATAAAACATTCGCGAATGGTTTCCGCTAATGCTACAAAAACCGGGTGACGCGCGCGGCCTTCGTAGCAGGCATTCAATTCACTTCCCCACAAATCGAGGAGGGCCAATGCCGCGGAGCGGTCGCCTACCTCATCACCCAGATCGTCGGAGACGCGGCAGTAGGCGTAAATGGAGTAAAAATGTGGGCGCAGATCCCGAGGCAGAAACCACGAGGCAACGTGGAAGTTTTCGTAATGCGACTCGGCCAGCCGCTTGCACCAGGCGCGCGCTTCGTCGAGCGTGGGCGCTACTGCGGGAATCCTATAGGTATCGGGCAGCGCTGCCCATCCGCGGGCAAGCGTGTCCTCATCACGCAGTGCATCCCAATCTTGCGTCTCATTCTTTAGTCTCTCAGCTTCCAACGTCATGGCTTGGCCTCAGGGCACAATGGCGGTCTTGATCTCCGTACCACGCTTCATCAACTTCTCAAAAACGCGGTTAAGCTCGTAGAGGTGTGCGTGGCCGGTAATAAAAGCTCCGGCCTGGAAGCGGCCGCTGGCAATCAGATCGAGCGCCTTCCGGCAAAAGGCCGGGGTGTGGTGAAAGGTGGCTCGCAAGGTAATGTCGGAGTAGTGAATGCGATTGGTGTCGAGAGAAACGTGCGTTCCCAGGGCGCACCCGCCAAAAAAGTTTACCGTCCCGCCCTTGCGCACCATTTCCACCGCTTCTTCCCAAGCCTCGGGCACACCGACGGCCTCTATGGCGATGTCCACTCCCCGATTCTTCTCGGTAAGCTCACGGGTCTCGCGGATGGCATTGCGGATGCTGTTGGTCTGCACCACGTGAGCCGCGCCCAACTGGCGCGCCGCCTCCACTTGGCCGTCGTGCTTGACGATGGCGATAACCTTGCAGCCGGCTAAAGCGGCCACGTGGAGAATCATCAATCCCAGCGGGCCTCCGCCGATAACGGCCACCGTGTCGCCGGGGTGCGGGTTCGAGTCCTCAAAGCCGTGCACCGCGCAGGCCAGCGGCTCGGTCAGCGCCGCGTGCTCCAGAGGAACATGCTCTGGCACATGCAGTGTATTCATGGACACAATGCGGGCAGGTACGCGAATAAACTCGGCATATGCGCCGTTGTTGAACAGCAAATCGTCGCAGAGGTTCTCTTGGCCGCGCGCGCAGAAATAACACAGGCCGCATGGGGCGGAGTTGAGAGCCACCACGCGGTCGCCTGACGCAAAGTCTGTAACGCCCGCGCCGGCCTCGACCACTGTTCCAGCCAGCTCATGGCCAAACAGCGCCGGAGGCACAATCATGCGCGCATGGTAGCCCCGGCGGTAGACCTTCAGATCAGTGCCGCAGGTGAGCGCCGCACCCACGCTGACAATGAGTTCGCCAGGACCGGCTTCGGGAACCGGCACATGCTCGATGCGTATATCCTCGCGCCCGTGGAGGACCGCGGCCTGCATGGTGCCGTGGCCGCGCAGGAGCCTGTTCTCGACTGTTCTGCGGCCCAGGCTGACGGCGGATTCGACCTTCTTGCGGCCTTCCACCACCACCGTCTCGACGGTGTTGAAGCCAGCCTCAACCACTGTCTCGACGGTATCGAGACCTCCCTCGACGACTTTCTCGGCCTTCTTGCGGCTCTCTTCGACAACCGTCTCGACGGTCTTGCGGCCTCGGAGGATCGCGGCTTTTACCGTGCCTGCCATCTTTCTCCTCCCCGCTCTGCACCGGCCCCAAGCACAGGTTCAATCATAATCTTCATCGAGTCTGCCTGTGGGTGAGATGCAACCTCGATGGCCTTCACCGCCTCTTCCAGCGGAAAACGGTGCGAAATCAGTTGCGTCAAATCAAATCCCTTGCCATAGCCACCCAGAACCAGATCTTCAACTTCGGGCTGAATTGCCGTAGATGCAGAGTATGAACCGAGCAGGGTCTTCTCGTCCATACAAACCGCTCCGGGGTCAAAGCTGGCTTCTTCGTGCTGCGTTTGCGCGAAGAGCATCACCTTGCCGCCGGGCCGCACCGCATTCATGGCGGTCTTGATCAGCGCCTTGCCGCCTACAGCCAGTAGGACAGCATCCGCGCCGCGGCCCTCGGTTGCGGCCAGCACACGTTCGATGACGTTTTCTGCATTTATGGGTTCATGCAACCCGAACTTCGCGGCAATGGCATGGCGCTCTGCGTATAAATCGGAGGTGAACACGCGGGCTCCAGTGCGGCGAGAAAGAGCTGCCAGCATAATTCCGATGGGGCCCTGGCCTATCACCAGCACCGTCTCATCGGCTTCCAGATTGAGCAGCTTCACGGCCTTCAGAACTGTGTTCACCGGCTCGATGAAGGCCGCCTGCTCAAAGGGCACGCCGTCGGGAATTCGCACCACGCCGCCCATCGCAGCAATCCAGTCCATCACACGGATGTACTCCGCAAAACCGCCGCCGGAGGGCTCCATGCCTGCCGTCGCGCCCACTTTTTTGTAGCTGGAGCACTGCGCAAAAGTCTGCTTGCGACAGTAGTAGCACTTGCCACACGGAATATGATGGAAAACCATCACCCGCTCGCCGACAGTAAACTTCGTCACGCCCACGCCCACTGCGACGATGGTTCCGGCCATCTCGTGGCCGAAAATGCGCGGCGTGGAGTGCGAGCCGGTGTGAATCTTCTTGAGGTCTGTGCCGCAAACGCCACAGGTGGCAATCTTCACCAGCAACTCGCCGGGGCCGATTTGCGGCACGGGCACAGTCTCCAGGCGCAGGTCGTTGACACCGCGATAGACCACGGCCCGCATGGTGACGGGGATAGTCTCTGCTGGCTGTTTTGTGTCAGGGCACGACTTCAGTCGTGCCGCAATCGAGTCATGTGTTGCGCGGGCTTTAGCCCCTGAGGGACGCTCTTCGGAGAAAGTATTCAAATTCCGGCTCTCTTCTGAAGCCTGTTCACTATTTGTGATTTGGGTTTCCATTCAACTTGTCGGTTTGCCCTCGTTTATCCAGAAAATCGAGCACAGACTGCGCGATGTTGCGGGCAGCCTTCCTGCTATTTTCTCCCATCCGCATGAGTGCGTGCCAGTACCAGGGACGAAGCAGGGCAAAAACCACGAACCGTGCCAGTTGAAAATGGCCGCTCGGCGCGATAAACCGATTGAAATCAGGTAGTTGATCGTTGTATCCGTCGCTGATTCCTTTGATGCAATAAAACGGGATGCCGCGCATGTGAGCGAGGCGCGCTAGGCCAGCGGCCTCCATATCAACCAATGATGCCGAATAGGTCGAGGCGAGGCGCTTCTTCTCCGCCGCATCGGCAACGCGAAAACAGGTCACCAGCCAGCAATTATTTGGTGGACTGGCAGTAATAAACCGCTCACCAGTAAGGGCGTCGATCACAGTGGAGACATCATAGGCCTGGCCTGTCTCTAGCTCTTCGCGCAAGGCTCCGGCCCAACCGGTGGAGATGACTTTGTCGACCGGGCCGAGTTTTTCAACCTCAACAAAGGCCCGTGTGGCCGCGTCGACTCCGGCTCCAGCGCAGGCTGCTACGCACTCGCCGTTGTTGAAGCGCCAGAGATCAACACCGTTAGAGCGCGAGTGCTGCCAGCCGCGCGTCAGCGACTTGAGTTCACCGGGCATGGCAGCGATGATGGCGATGCGCGTCATGCTTTTCTATGCTCGGCTTGTTCGCCATTTATGTCCGACAATTGACTGGGAATGAGCATTAGCGGCAATTGAACCGTGATCGAGACTCCCAGCACGACAAAGGACGCTCGCGCACTCATCCGCGATGTTGTCCAGAAGAATGCAATCCAAGGCAAGATGTACGACAGCGCCAGCCATCGGTTCCATCCAATGTCCTTGAGCCTCCCTACTACTGCGATTAACCAAAGGGGTGCCCAAAGGATTGTCAAGACCAAGGAGATCACATAACCCGCATACGGCTCCGATGACTTGTACCATGCCATTGCCGTAAATGATTGAAGAGAAAAAAGCACCGCCCATGCTAATTGCCCGCGTCCCACCGGACGCGCCAATTTTAGAAGGAAGTTGTTCAACCTAGCTCCTTTCATTCGCTCTACGGCGCATACCCGTGCACCCGGAACCACTCAATCGCTGCCTTCATCGCCGGGTTGACGGGCAAAATGCGGAAGCCCAGCTCCTGCTGCGCGCGAGCGCTCGATGCGTACATCTTCTTGCGGCCCATGCGCACCTCTTCCAGCGTGGCGCGCGGCTCGCGTCCGCGAATGCGGCCTGTGATCCACTCCTCAAAAAACGCGTAGGTAGCAGCAACGATAAATGGAATCTCCACCGTGGGCGACTTGAGGCCGGTGATGGCCGCCATCTTGTCGAGAATCTGCTTGAGCGTCAGGTTCTCTCCGCCCAGAATATAGCGTCTGCCCGGCTGGCCTTTGGTGAGCGCAAGGACGTGCGTGCGGGCAACCTCCGAAACATCGACCAGATTGAGCCCGGTGTCCATGTAGGCGGGAAATTTGCCGTTCAAAAAATCGACAAAGATGCGGCCCGTCGGCGTGGGCTTGGCGTCATTCGGTCCGATCGGTGTAGTCGGGTTGAGGATGATGACCCGTTGACCGGCCTGTGCGGCCTTGATGGCCTCCTGCTCGGCCAGGAACTTGGAGCGCTTGTAGTGGCCGACCATGTCCTCAAGAGTCACCGGCGTGTCCTCGTTGATCACGAGTCCATCGGTGCGGAAGTGCATGGTGGCCACGCTGGAGGTGTAGACAAAGCGCTTGACCTTGGCCTCGCGCGCCAATCGCAGCAACTCGCGCGTCCCATCCACGTTAGCCTTGTACATCGCCACCGGGTCAGGAATCCAGAGGCGGTAATCAGCAGCCACGTGGACCACGGCGTCACAGCCGGCAAGCGCGGGCTTCAGTGACTCCGGCTCACTCAAATCGCCCACATGCGTCTCGCCCTGAATGCCTTCGAGGTTGCCGAGGTTGCTAGACTTGCGGACCAGCAGGCGCAGCTTCGCGCCGTCCGCGACCAAGGCTTGCGCCACATGGTGGCCTATAAATCCCGTTGCGCCGGTAAGAAATATTTTCATGATCAGTTGTCAGTTTATAACGTGCTTACAAGTTGTATACAACATCATTCAGAATCAGCGGGCACTGACTACTGAAAGCTGACCACTGATAACTGTTTCTATTCCAACGCCTCTGGCGCGAGCGCAATATTTTTCTCGCCCGCAGCCTTCTTTTCGTTGTAAGCCTTCACCCAGTCTTCCCAGTGCTTTCCGGCGGCGCGGTCCTTTCCGCTGAATTCAATGCGGGTGATTTCGGCGTAGCCCACCTTGCGCTTCTCAGGCGCAGAGGGCGTGTAGTACTGCACCCAGGATTCGGCCAGCGTTGCGCCGGTATGGCAATTGAAGATGAAGGCCTCAATGCGACTGCCAGACTTGAGTGTTAGCGTTACATCGCCGCGATAGTCGAGCGCTTTTCCCAGGGCCTGGCGCAAATCTTCGTCTGTTGCCAACGCGGGAACCCAACCTTCCAGATTCTCGTGCTCCGTGCCAGGAGCAAGCTCCAGCGCCTCGACCTGCTCCAATGTGTACTTCAGTACTTCAGCGCTCATGCGTGGGTCTCCTCCAGAACTGGCTCGGCAATCTGCACCAGCGCTGCATGACTGTGCGGCGCGGCGTCATTGAAGACCTTCATCGCATCGGTATTCGGATATTTTCTGAAGTTGCCGCGCGCCATGGCGATGAAGCCCTTCAACGTGGTGAAGCCTTCAACAACCGCCGGCGTCTCGTAGCCGCAACTGACCATGCAGTTGGCGCATTTGGGATTGCCGCTGGCGACTCCGTACTCATTCCATTTTGTCGATTCCAGCAACTCCTTGAAGCTCTCCGCATAACCTTCTTGCAGCAGATAACAGGGCTTCTGCCAGCCAAAGATGTTATAAGTCGGCATTCCCCATGGAGTGCATTCATAATTGCGCTCGCCCATCAAAAACTCCAAAAATAACGGCGACATATTGAACTTCCAACTGGGTTTTCGATTGGAGAGAATGGCGCGGAAGAGCCGCCGCACGCGGGCGCGGCCCATAAAGTGGTGCTGGTCGGGAGCCTTGTCGTAGCTGTAGCCGGGCGAGAGAATGATGCCCTCGACGCCCATGCCCATCACCTCGTCGAAGAATGCGCGGACGCTCACTGGGTCAGTGCCGTCAAAGAATGTGGCGTTAGTGGTGACGCGGAAGCCGCGCCGTACAGCCTCTTTAATGCCGTCGGTGGCAATGTCGTAGCCGCCCTCGCGGCAGACGGAAAAATCATGATGCTCGCGCTGACCGTCCAGATGCACTGAGAAGGTCAAATACTTCGACGGCGTAAACTCCGGCAGCTTCTTCTTGAGTTCGAGCGCGTTGGTGCAGAGGTAGATGTACTTCTTGCGCGCGATCAGGCCGTTGACAATCTCCACGATCTGAGGATGCAGCAGCGGCTCGCCGCCGGGGATGGAAACCATGGGCGCGCCGCACTCTTCGACGGCGGCAAAACATTCTTCGGGCGTAAGCTGCTTTTTGAGAATGTGGGGCGGATACTGCACCTTGCCGCAGCCGGCGCAGGCCAGCGAGCAGCGGAAGAGAGGCTCCAGCATCAGCACCAGGGGATAGCGCTTGACGCCAGCGAGCTTTTTCTTCAGCACATAGGCGGCGACCGTGCCCACCTGGGAGATAGGAATAGCCATCTTGGAATAAACCTCCAGCGCCGTCCAGCGGCGCGTTCCATTAGTACTTCTTGTATTCGCTAGCTGCTTGCGCGTTCCATGGTTCGCTGATAGGTAGTCAAAGCCATCAGCGGAAAGTATTGCCGGTAAAGAGTGTATGCAAGATAAAAGACTCTGGGGAAGCCTGTTCCCGTAATGATGCTCTGCCGAGTCGCGCCTTCACCCATCGATTCATCCCAACTGCCGTCAGCCTGCTGCCGCGCGAGCAGCCAGCGCACGCCCTTGGCGATGGAATCGGAGCGGTCGTCTCCGGCAGCCAGCAGACCCATCAGCGCCCATGCTGTTTGCGATGGCGTACTGATGCCTACGCCGCGCGTATTCGGATCGTCGTATGTGCCGCAGCTCTCACCCCAGCCGCCATCGGCATTCTGCACCATGCGAATCCATTCGGCGGCCTGCTGAATCTGCGGCTCCAAATGATCTACGCCGATAGCGTCCAAACCGCGCAGCACCAAAAACGTGCCGTAGATGTAATTCACGCCCCAGCGGCCAAACCAGCTTCCATCCGATTCCTGCTCGCGAAAGATAAATTGAACAGCCTTCTCCACGCGCTTATCGCTGCGCGTGTAGCCATAGCTGGCCAACATCTCCAGCATGCGTCCGGTAATATCCACCGTAGGCGGATCGAGCATGGCGTTGTGATCCGCAAAGGGAATGTACTGGAAGATCATCTTGGTATTGTCTTTGTCGAAACTGCCCCAGCCGCCGTTTTTACACTGCATGGCAAACTCCCACGCTATGGCGCGCTGAACAACCTGATGCTGATAACGCTCGCGTGGATTGTCCACCTTGGTCAGCGCCATCAGCACCTGCGCGGTGTCGTCGGTGTCGGGATAAAACTCGTTATTAAATTCAAAATACCAGCCGCCCGGCTCGGTGTTGCGCACCTTCACGGCCCAGTCGCCCTTGTGGCGAACCTCTTTGGAGAGCATCCAATCCACGGCTTTGAGCATACGCGGGTCGTTGCGCGCCGCGCCCGCCTCGCCGAGAGCAAAGACCGCCTGCGCCGTATCCCACACCGGCGACATGCATGGCGTCATGCGGAAGGTCGGTTCAGGCATTGCCTCGCTGGCCGGCTCCTCGATGCCCAGCTTTTCAAACTCATCGCGCGCCCGAATCACCTGCGGGTCGTCCTCGGAATAGCCCAGGCAACGCAGGGCAATGATGGCGTTCAGCATGGCCGGATAGATAGCGCCCAACCCGTCCGTCATCTCCAGCCGCTCCAGCAGCCACTTCTCCGCCTTCTTGATGGCCAGCTTGCGCACGGGGCGAAGATGCACCGCCTCAGCCCAGTGCATGAGCCGGTCAAGAATAATAAAGAAATTCCGCCACGAGAAGATGGAACTGCGGTCCCTGCGCAGACGCAGAATCGAGTTGGCGCGTCCGCCGACAAACAACTCGTCGATGCCCTGCTCATACGGAATTCTCTTGAAGGGCTTTTTCGCGTACATGATGGCCAGCGGAACCAGAATCGACCGCGACCAGGAAGAAATCTCGTAGATGTTGAAGTAGAACCAGCGGGGAAACAGAACAATCTCCGGCGGAATAGCGGGCACCGCGTCGTAGTCGTACTCGCCCAGCGCGCAGAGATACATCTTGGTGAAGGTGTTGCAGGCGATCACGCCGCCATGCTTGAGAACCCACCGGCGGCATTTGGCCAGCCGCGGATCGTCCGCTCCCACGCCCATCAGCTTGGCCGATGAGTAGCACTTGACCGAGAGCGAGATGTTCCCCGGACCGCCGGGATAGATGCTCCAACTGCCATCCTCGTTCTGGTAGCGCATCATCTCCGTGAGTGCGCGCCGCAACCGTCCCTGGTCGCCCGTCTCCAGCAAGGTGTGCAGAAAGATGTAATCGGCCTCCAGCATCGCATCCGCTTCCAGCTCCCCGTTCCAATACCCGTCGGGATGCTGCTGCGAAAACAGGAACTCCCGGGCGCGGGCAATAGACGACTGGACATCTGCCAGATCCGCGTCCAGCCGCCCAAAGCGCGGCGCTGCGAATTGCGTCTTCCCTTGATGAATGCTCATGCTGTTGAACGCCTCAGAATCTATTCCCTATTCCCAGTCTTACCTAACCGCCACAGCCTCTGTCCCGCCGGCGCCGCCGATGGCCTGCACAATCTCCGGCGGCAGGCCGAAGCGCACGTTTTCCGGCATCACCTCTACCTCTTCGACGTTGTTGTAGCCATTTTGGCGCAGGTAGTTGACCACGTCCTCGACCAGCACCTCGGGAGCCGAAGCACCGGCCGTCACCGCAACCGTGCTCACGCCCTTCAGCCAAGCCGGGTCAATGGCCTGGGAGTTGTCAATCAAATAACCGATCGTCCCCAGGTTGCGCGAGACCTCAACCAGCCGGTTGGAATTGGAACTGTTGGTTGAACCCACCACCAGCACCAGGCCGGCATTGTGCGCCACGTTGCGGACCGCAACCTGCCTGTTCTCAGTGGCGTAGCAGATGTCCTGCGAGTGGGGACCAACAATGTTGGGAAACTTTACCTTGAGGGCGTGGATAATGTCCCGCGCCTCGTCCAGCGAGAGCGTGGTCTGGGTCAGGTAGGCCACGCGATTAGGGTCTGACACTTCGAGCGCCGCGGCCTCGGCCACATTCGAGACCACCTGGGTCGCCTCAGGCGCCTCGCCCAGCGTACCTTCAATCTCGTCGTGGTCGCGGTGGCCAATCAGTACCAGCGAATAGCCCTGCTTGGCAAACTTGACGGCCTCGATGTGCACCTTGGTCACCAGCGGGCAGGTGGCGTCAATCACCTTCAAATGGCGGCTCTTGCTGATCTCCCTGACCGCCGGCGAAACGCCGTGGGCTGAGTAAATGACGCGCTGTCCGTCAGGCACATCGTCGATTTCATGGACAAAAATCGCGCCTTTTTCCGCCAACTCATTCACTACATATCGGTTATGTACAATTTCGCGGCGAACATAGATGGGCGCCCCAAAGGTTTCAAGGGCGATCTTTACCACATCAATCGCGCGCACAACTCCGGCGCAGAAGCCTCGTGGCTTGAGCAACAACACCCTCTTCTGGCTGGGGGAAGTCTCGGAGCGATTAACGTTCGAGATGAAATCAGGCAGAGTTGTAGTCACACCCTTAGTATACCAATGTGCGGGATAAGAGCACAGGAATCGGCTCGCTCTTCATCTCTCCCCAGGCTCTCAGCCCTCCGCCGCTCGCTATCTTCGCCAAGGGCTATGAACCCGGTAGCAGGGCGTCGCCGTGACGTTGGCCTTGCTGGCGCTGATCAGCTTTCGCCGGACAAGCCAGCCGACTGCGCTCTGCGCCGAACTCTTCGAGACCCCGATCGACTCGGCCAAGTCCTGGTAGCTGATCTGCACCGCCGACGCGCTCCGCTGCTCCTCAGAGGCCAGCCACAGGTAGACAAGAAAACTGACCGGTCTTTTGTCGTGTCCCACCAGGTCGCGCATCAACGCATCAGTCACATAATCGTCAAACTTAGCCATGGCTGTACCAGCAGTTAGTATAGCCTTAACTACCTGATTGCATTGCTGAAATCCTCGCGATATATTTCGAGAATCTCAACACGGAGGTCGCGAATGATTCGCGGTATCAAAATCGTCAGTATCCCCGTCAGCAACCAGGATGTATCACTGAAGTTTTACACCGAGCAATTGGGATTCAAGGTGGCAACCGATCAGGTCTTTGGCCCTGGTCAGCGGTGGATTGAACTTCTTATCCCAGGTTCCGATGTGAACCTGGCTCTCTTTACGCCAGAAGGCCACGAAAACCGCATCGGCGGTTTTCAACCCGTTACCTTCTGGTGCGACGACGTCTTCGCTACAGCCAAGCTGCTCAAGTCTCGTGGCGTCGAACTGGCCGCCGAGCCAAAGAAGGAGGTCTGGGGAACCATGGCGAAATTCAAAGACCCGGACGGAAACCAGTTCGTCTTCTCCAGCCGTTAAACCAATCCGCTCGGATCGACTCCAGGTCTCAACACGAGGCCTGGAGCGCCCCGCTCAGGGAATTCTGGTCCATACCTCGGTCCGCCCCAGAAGTGAAATGCCGATATAGCCGCGCATGTGGAGCTTGTCATTCCCCTCGGCCCAGATCTTGCCCTTATATTCCTTCCCATTCTCCGGGTCCACCACGGTTCCGCCCACCCAGTCATCTCCGTCAGGATGGAAGTTGCGCATGATGACCATGCCCAGAATGAGCTGATTCTTGTATTCGCCGGAACATTTGTCGCACACGTCCTGCGGAGTGCGGCCAGGGCGCACCTTGGTCACCCTGCCAAATAGTTTGCCGTTCTCCAGGTAGGTATCTACTATGCCTGCTGGTTTGCCATCGTCATAGTTCTGCCAATGACCCACAGCGTTCTGAAGTTTCGGCGTGAGTTGCTGCGCTTGGGCTCCGGCAAAGGATACCAGCGTCATAAGTGCCAGAGCGAAGGCACAGAGAGTATTGTGTCGAATCGTTTTCAAAATGACCTCCCCTTTCGATGAATTATAGACAGAAGATGTACGAATTGGCGTCTGCTGGCCGGTCGTGAAGGGAAGCTCGCGTCCCAGATCTCAACCGGTTATACAAGCCGCAGAGGCGTCTTATCCTGCCGCGGACAACCCGGAGGAGCATCATACACGCTGCCGAATGCCGACAGGGAGTCTCTATAGCAATAGCCGCGTCCTGTATGACAATCGTCGAATTCTGCACAAGAGAAGCAAACTGTTCCTTCAAACTTGCTCCTCAGCGGATGGATAAATTTGTCGGCCGCCGCCCCGTTCCAGATCTCCAGCACGCTCTCGCGCAAAAGGTTGCCCACCACATTCTCGGGAAGATGGGGAAGCTGCTCGCAAAGGGTTACATCGCCATTGGGAAGCACAATGAGAGTGGCTCGGCCGCCGGTGCAAACGGCGCGCTGCTCCCAATCTGTTTTGCGTTGCTCGGGAGTCCGAGGTTCGCCGGTTTCGTCCTGAAAAGCGATCTCCACACCGCTGTGCTTCGCCACCAGCTTGGGCATCGACTGGCTCAAGCTGAGTTTCTGCTCCCTGCTCAGGAACAGATCGTCGGAGTGGCGATAAAGGCTGCGCCCATAATGAACAAACTGGAAGCGGCGCACACCCATCGACTTGAACAGCTCGACGATCTCTTCGGCCTCCTGCCAGTTATAAGGGGTCATTACGCACTTGATGCGCGGGTTGAGGCCGGCGGCGATCAGGTTGGCGGTGGTCGATTTGGCGCGCTCCAAGTAGTTGTTGACGCCGGTCAGCCATGAGGCAAGCTGGTTATCGGCGCTGTCAACGCTCACCTGTAAGCCGCGTTCCACCGTGCCGGGCTCATCGCGGCCAATGCCCAACTCCGCCAGCCGCCGCGCCCATAGCGGCGAGATGTGGCTCTTGGTGGAGACCGAGAAAGTGAAATCGCGCTCCACCATAGCGCGTAATAGCTCAAACACATCCGGCCTCAGGAAGGGATCGGCGCCGGACATATCGACAATGCGAACCCCAATAGCAGCCAACTGATCGAAGATCCCGATCCACTCAGCCGTAGCCATCTCCGCGCTCACATTCCGTTCGGCGTAGCAGTAGCGGCAATCGGCTACGCAGCGGTTGGTGAAGGCCGCCAGTACGGAGACCGGAGCGCTGGTTCGCTCCACGGGCCAGCGATAGTTGTTGAAGTCGGGTCGCGGAATATTGCTTTTGTCTTTGAATGATGCGCTGGGCGTGCACGTCAGGCCGATGATCTCGTCGGGCGTCGTCAGGTTGTGGATAAGTTCGTCTAAATCTCGGAGGCTCTCGGCGGCATCGCGCAGGTTCTCGGCTTCGCTTTTGGGCTTGGTCAGGTAGAGCCAGATGGCCTCGATCTCCGCCCACGACCGCTCCCCGGAAAAGAAGGGCAGAATCAACGCCTGCACAGGGGATAAGACGCGGTACTTGAGATCGGTATAGGTGCACTTATACAGGAGCAGATTGTCGCGGTCGTCGCGCAGCAGCCAGGGAGCCAATAAGCGCGGAAATGCATTGCCCGCAAACGGCGATCCGCTACGAGCCTCGGTGCGATTCATATCTGCTCAATGTCCTCTGCCCAGCTTGGGCGAAACGGGCATTCGGCAAGCTGACTTATGCCTTGCCGGTCTTGCAGGAACTCTTGCAGCCCGCGGAACAGCCATCCTGGCAACCGGGATTGCAGGAGGCCTTGTTGCAAAGTCCGGCCGACTTCTCGTCATGGGTCGAGATGGAAGCATTCCGGGAGCGGTTCGCCATATCCCGCACCAACGGATCCTTCGCGACGCTGGCAAAGGCCGCTTTCCGGGCAAATAGCCCCCCAACAATAGCTCCCAAAGAGATCAATGCGGTTTTCAGGAATTTCCTGCGTCCATCAACTGTATCCGGCATAGTACTCCTCCCGATCTTTTCCAGTCAGCACAAAAACTAAACCTTTTGCACTGACTTGTGAATAAAGCAATAGTCGCGGGTGAATGCAGGCGTATGTGATGGTTGTCACGATTAGGACGTACGTTCATTCAGAGTTCGGCGGCCATCATGTAAGCCCTTCAAACGGAAGCTCCCAATCTCTAAGGCATCCTGGACTTCAGCCTGATCCGTTCACCATCAACAACAAAATTCCCGTATCCGTGATGATGAATGGTCTTCGGATTCTTCTGCGCCGGATCGTACCAGGCCTTGAGAACCTCCAATACGAAGAGATTGAACTTGTTCACCAGATGCGTATCGACCACCCTACATTCGAGATTGGCGAAGCACTCGGCCACCAGAGGCGGAGCTACGCGTTTGGCTGGCAATGGCGTCAGGCCGATTCTCTTAAATTTGTCCACGTTCCGTCCCGAGCAATTGCCGATGGCCACGACTTTAGGCGCTAATTCCAGCGCCGGAATAGCAATCACACACTCTTTGGTCGCCCGCAATGCGGCATGGCTGTAATTGGCGTTGCTGACGACACAGGCAATCAGCGGCGGCTCGAACTCCACCATCATGTGCCAGGACATCACCATCACATTGGCGCGGCCTTTGCGAGCAGTGGTCAGCAGAACCACTGGACCTGGTTCAAGCAACTGATAGACCTTCGACAGTGGCAGATCTTTCATCGCGGCAGAACCTCCGATGTGGAGATTATTTGCATGGCGATTATGATAGTCGCCGTATCGATTGGATTGCAGGATGGAAGAGATCGAATCCCAGGTTTCATAGGCGCAAGCTGGATATTTGGCCGATAAAGACAGCCGCCTTTATAGATCAAAAAAGTTTTTCCCCGGCAAAAAACCGGATTTTTCGGCATTTTCCAGCGATTTTCAGAGGTCAAATCTCACGATGTGGGATATTTTGGGGCGAGAATTTTTCAACAGGCGATGATTTCAAAGGGGTTAAGAATAATCTGCAAGATTCTAAGGAGAATTTATACCCCTGGGGGGTATTTGGGGGGTGGGGTACACCGTTTTCAGTGGTCAGTGGTCAGTTGTCAGTAACGACGCACGCATCTGGTCCTTGTTCATTCTTTAATTGTGCGCCGGACGGGGGTAATTATCTGCAAGGACTTGCGGTGCAGCGGACGCCTTCGGTGTGGCTCAGGACTGGCCGTCCAGGCGGACGCGCTTCGCGCCTGAGGTTCGTGGTCTCCCACCCTTTCCGCAAATTACGCGGAAAGGATGGGGCACCCAAGCTTCTGGGTTAGGTCGGACGTGGGGCACACGGCAACCGGCTCGCTGCTCAGTTCTGAATTCTGGAGCCGAGTTGGCCGGAGATGAGATCCGGCTCCGGAATCCTGCTGGCGCGAGAGTATTGATAAAGATTATTGATCAGAATAAATGGAGTAACGATGAATGAGATAACGCCCCACCATCCAAGAAACAGAGTAGTAAGCGTGTAGGAACGAAAGTGTTTCTGAAAGCAGGTTCGGCAGAGTTCTGCGTCGATCGTCTTCCATTGCCGGAAGACCACCATACCTATGTTTTGCCATAACTTCACATGGAGAGTAGGCCCTTCAATTCCGCAACTCTTGCAGCTCATCGTCTTACTCCTTGAAGGCGAGTCTACGCCCGCACACTTCTTGCTCGCAAGGCATCAATTCCATGGTTGCATGAAAATCAGAACAAACTTTACGTTGTTTTACCGGCTCGCGGCGATCATCTGGACGGCGATCTGAAAAAAATGCGTTACGGATTAGACCCGCTGCCCCATGCATAGAGCCTTGATTTTTTGACTCTCACCTGGGCGCCAGGATTTTGGCCGATAAAATCCTCTGCGTACTCTGGACTCGCGAAGGTGAATCGAACACGCCCTTTGTACATGTCAATTGATACAAACACCTCATGAACAGCGCATTTTGGATCTTTAGGCAAGATCCTTCGTATCGCCCTAATCGAAACTACCAATCCACATATCGCTATTAGCCCCAAAAGGGCTTTAGCCATGAGCACTCCGAACAGAGAATCTGAATGTTCCGCAGGGGCAAACATGAGGACAATCCCACCGAATGCAATAGGTACACCACAAATAATGTAAACCCCTGCTGATTGATGACCCTGACAGCGCTTGCAACAGGGAACACTCGTGCTCCGGGTTGTCTCTATTGCACTAATCTTTTCTATGTGGAAGATTGTTAGTTTTCCATCCGGGAAGGCTCCACAACATGCACACTTCCGGGGCCATATAAAGGATCTGTCTTGAACTGTAGGATTGCTAAGCGGCATTTCAATGAAGCCTACTACGATTCACAAATGGAGGCAAGTTAATCCCTCTCTTCGTAGCCCGCAATTATCCACATATATTTCCTACCACCACTACATTCGGAATATCTGATCTCTCTTAGCGGCTGGCCGCGATCATCTGGGCGGCGTGCTGGAGGCTGGTTTCGGTGACCTTTGCGCCGGAGACCATGCGGGCGATTTCGTGGGTTCGGGCGCGGTCGTCGAGGAGGCTGATTTTGGTTTTGGTGCGGCCGTCGGCTTCGCGCTTGTCGATGAGGAAGTGCTGGTCGGCGAAGGCGGCGACCTGAGGCAGGTGGGTGACGCAGAGAATCTGCTGGCCGCGGCTGAGAGCTTTGAGCTTTTGACCGACGGCTTCAGCGGCGCGCCCGCCGATGCCGATGTCGATCTCGTCAAAAACAAGGGTACGCGGCGTGGGGGTCTTCTGTTTAGGCTTGGCCAGGCTTGGCTTGGCTAGATTTGGCTGCGCTTGGCCCTCCTCCACACTGACTTTGAGAGCCAGCATCACGCGGGACATTTCGCCGCCGGAGGCGATTTCGTGCAGCGGCTTGAGCGGCTCGCCGGGGTTGGTGGCGATGCGGTATTCGACCAGGTCCCAGCCGGCGGAGGTCCAGTGGGATTCTTCTTCGGTAGCGGTGACGGCGACCTCGAATTTGACCTTCATGGCCAGGGAGTTGATCTGGGCTTCGGCCAGCTTGGCGAGTTTGGCGGCGGCGGCTTTGCGCTCGGCGGTGAGGGCCTGTGCGGCTATGCGGTAAGCCACGGCAGCTTCATCGAGAGCGGCACGAAGTGCTTTCAGAATCTCGTCGCGGTCTTCGACTTCGGCCAGCTTGCGGCTGACCTCTTCGCCAAATGCAACCACCTCGGCGATGGTCTTGCCGTATTTACGCTTGAGGCGGTCGATGAGGGCCAGCCGGTCTTCGATATCGGCGAGTCGCTCGGGCGAGGCGTTGATGGCCGCGGCGTAGTCGCGCAGGCTGGCGGCGATGTCGCCGATGGTGGCGCGAACGGCGGCAAGCTGCTGGGTGGCTTCAGTAAAGCGGGCGTCGTAGCGGGCCAGCTCCTCGACATTGCGCAGGGCGGCGCGCAGGGCGGCCTCGGCCGATGCTCCGCCCTCGTAAAGCTCGTCGAAGGCTCCCATGGCGGCGGCGTAGAGCTTTTCCGCGTTGGCCAGAACGCGTTTTTCGGTCTCCAGTGCCTCGTCTTCGCCGGGTTGAAGATGGGCGTCTTTGATCTCCTTGCTCTGATAGCTCCACAGATCGACCATGCGCAGGCGGTCCTGCTCGCCCTGGAGCAGGTCGTCGAGCCTGGTCTGAGCGGCGCGCCAGCAAGCGTGGGCTTCGGCGACAGCCTCAGTCGATAGGCCGCCGAAGCGATCGAGCAGCGCGCGCTGCTGGGACTGGTCGAAGCTGCTGAGGCTCTCGCTCTGGGCGTGGACCAGGGCCAGTTCGGGGGCGAGCTGGCGGAGGACGGCGACCGTGGCCGGCTGGTTGTTGACGAAGACGCGGCCCTTGCCGGTGGAGAGAATCTCGCGGCGCAGGATGACCTCGCTGCCGCCCGAATCGATGCCGTTCTCTTCGAGGATGGATTCGGCGTTCGATGTGGACTCGAAGACGCAAGCCACGACGGCCTTGTCGGCGCCGTGGCGGACCAGTTCGACCGAGCTTTTGCCTCCCATGAGGAGGGCGAGCGCATCGACGAGGATGGACTTGCCCGCGCCGGTTTCGCCGGTGAGCAGGTTGAGTCCGGGGCCGAAGGCGGCGATGGCGTGATCGATGACGGCGTAGTTGTCGGCACGCAGTTCGACGAGCATGGTTGAGTTCTCTCCCTATGATCAAATCTGGTTGAGAGTTGGGTCTTCTCCATCCTATCGCCAAAATTCGCGACGACGGGTTTGGCCTTTAGCGAGTTAGCCACCGCTTCGCGGTGATAGCAGGTTAGCAAGTTGGCGGGTTCCTTGCCAACGTGACTTGCAATCGCGAGCTGAGCGGCTCCCGCGGCTGGCCTAGGAAGTCTAGAGGCGCGCGAGCGCACCAGATCGATCACTTGGGAGGGGGTCACGGCGTCTGATACGGTAAAGACTGAGGTGAACGCCGATTTTGATAGCTGCTTTCGTCTTACAACTGCCGGTAGACAGTGACATGACCCAGGGAACGCCGGTTGCTCAGGCTTCCAGCGCGCTGGTCGAGATGGTGATGAACAGCGGGCCGGTTGCACAGGCCGTGCTGGTGGTGCTGTTTGTGGCCAGCCTGTATTCGTGGACGGTGATTTTTGGCAAGATCTCCTCCTTTCGCAAGGCGACCCAGGCCGGCCAGAAGTTTTTGCGCGCCTTCCGCAAGGCGACGCGCTTGCAGGAGATTGCCCAGCTGGCCGTCGAGTGCAAGTCAAGTCCGCTGGCGCAGGTCTTTAATGACGTGTACGAGACCTACAAACGGCAGACGGGCGGCGCGGGCCCGCCGCGCAACCTGACGCCGCTGGAGCGGTCGGCGCAGACGGCGGCCAGCGAGGCGGTGACCGCGCTGGAGCAGCGGATGCCGTGGCTGGCGACGATTGCGGCGGTCAGTCCCTTCGTGGGACTTTTCGGCACGGTAATGGGCATTGTGGACGCCTTTCACGGGCTGGGCACGGTGGGCGCCGCGACGCTGCGGGCGGTGGCGCCAGGCATCTCCGAGGCGCTGATTACCACGGCGGCGGGGTTGTTTGTGGCAGTGCCGGCGCTGGTGGCTTACAACATGTTTGCGGCGCGGATCAGGGGCTTCGCTTCGGGCTGCGACGACTTTTGCCGCGAGTTGCTGAACTCTCTGGAAGAGATTCCAGTGCGTCCAGCGGTCGGGCAGCGCGCAGCCAGCCCCGCCACGCCCGAAGCCGGCCGGGAGGCCAGCCGGGAGGTGGACCGTGGCCTTTTCAAATAACAACGGCCAGACCCGAACCTCGCTGGCGGAGATCAACATTACGCCGCTGGTGGACGTGGTGCTGGTGCTGCTGGTGATCTTCATGATTACCGCGCCGGTGTTGCAGTCGGGGATTGAAGTGGCGGTGCCCAAAACGCGCACCGTCAAGGAGATTACCGAGCAGCGTCTGGTGGTGACCATCGACCGCGACCAGCAGGTGTTTATCGGCGATACGCCGGTCAACATTCACGAGCTGGGCGGCAGGCTGCATCAACCGGGGAGCGATCCGGCCCATCAAGTGATTTATCTGCGCGCCGACGAGCGGGTTCCCTTTGGCGCCTTTGCCACGGTGATGGACGCGGTGAAGCAGGCGGGAATTACCAACATCTCAATTGTGACGCAGCCGCTGGATACCAAGCCGGCGGGCGGAATTTAACCGAAGGATTTTCAGGCAGACCATGAGCAGCCTGTTGGGAAGTGGCGAGCAACTGGAGCGGGAGATAGCCTCCTCGCAGGAGCCGATGATGGCCCCGGCAGCGGGATCGCTGTTGCTGCACGGCGGGCTGGTCGCGCTCTTGCTGGCATATGGGCTGCTTACCGGGCTGATTCATCACAACCAGTGGGGCGGCGCGGGCAGCGGAGCGATTCAGGTGAACGTGGTCAGCGCACTTCCCTTGCCCTCCGATCAGCCGCCCAATGACAATGTGCTGGCCACCGACACGCCCAGCAAGGCGCCAGCGGAGCCTGCCGCCAAGACCAAGCAGGCAGTGGACGAAAGCACGCTGGCCATTGCAGACAAGCAGAAAAAGCAAAAACAAATTTCGCGCAAGGCGCAGCAGCATGAGCCGGAGCCGGATAATCTGGCGCGCTACGGAGAGCAGTCAGGATCGTCGATGGCGCGGTCCATTCAGCCGCAGGGATTTTCGAGCGGCCAGACAACGGTCAGCGATGGCGACTTTGGCAGCCGTTTTAGCTGGTACGTGGAAGGCATCAATCGCAAGATGACCGCCAGTTCCTTCCGGCAAGAGGTAGACCCGCACACGCCCAAAGGCTCCCGCGCCTACATTCAGTTCGCCATTCACCGCGACGGCAGCGTGAGCAATGTGCAGATGAGCCAGAACAGCGGCAGCCAGACGCTGGATCGCGCCTGCATGAGGGCCGCGCAGCGTGTGGACACCTTCGGCGCGCTGCCCGCGCAATATAACCAAAGCACGGTGATGACGTCTTTCTTTTGTGAGTACTAATTTGGTGAGTCAGAAATATATTAAGGAACAAAATCAGATCCGAGGTGCAATGATGCGTCAGATGAGAATGCTAGCAATTTTCACGATGCTTGCGACTTCAATTGGATTCTGCCAAGATTCGATTAAGAATCCAAAAACTCTTGATGAATCTAATGCTGACAACGCTGTGAGAGTGATCATGTCTCGGCCTGATGGTATGTATTCTTCATGGGATGAGAAATCGCTACAAAAATACGGTGATGCATCGGCAGTTGCGTTGACAAAATATTTAGGAGAAAAGAAACCAAATGAAACAGAGTTTTATCTTTGTTTAGTAATTATTAGAGCTTCATTCGGATACCCTAAAGGTATTATCAACGAACAGGATAGGAATCCGTCGACAGCACTATTTGTGCTTAAGCGACTTGAAGGGTTACGTCTATCTCCTGAACAGATAAAAGAAATTGCAGAGATTAGACACAATCTATTAGCTATTCCACGATAATGTACTGCTGGCAAAAAATGCGCCGCCAAATCAGGAAATGACTAACGACTACGAGGCTACCCTCGCCGAAATTCCATCCGGAAGCGATAAGGCGTTGATTTAGGATTAGGAGGCTGTATGAGTACGGATTTTGACTCAGGTACTATATTGTGTACTACCATCGGGCGGCACGGACGTAAAATAGAAATGTGGACGAGTTCCCGAGGAAGGATTGCGCGTCTCATGAAGACACATTCCCGGATTTTTTCTTATTTGCTGATTGTTCTAGCAGCTTTGGCAGCCATTCCCGCCACGGCTCAGGATTGGATTCGCACCGGCTCCAACCTGGGCAACGAGCGTATCCGTCTTGCGGCGGCGGACTTTAAACCAGCCGACACCGATCCGCAGACTCCGGCTTTGAAAGCGGCCTTTGACGCCACGCTCTTCAATGATCTGTCCAACGCGGGCATCTTTGATTTGGTTTCGAAGAGCATGGCTCCAGCGGTAACGCCCGGCTCGCCAAGGGAGATTGACCTGTCGCAGTGGTCGGCCGCGCCAGCGAGTGCGGCCATGGTGGCCTTTGGCGCGCTCTCGGCCACCAATGGCCGGCTAGCCGTCTACGGCTGGCTCTTCGACGCTCGCAACACAACCAATCCACAGGTGCTGGGCAAGCAGTATAACGAAGCCGCCAGCCCGGATATGGCGCGGACCATTGCGCACAGGTTTGCCGATGAGATTATCCTGCGCCTGGGCGGCGGCATCAACGGAATTGCCGAAACGAAGATTGTCTTCGTCAGCTCGCGCAGCGGCACCAAAGAGATTTGGGAGATGGATTACGACGGCCAGAACCAGCATCAGATAACGCATCTGGGCGCAATTTCGCTTTCGCCGCGCATCTCGCCGGACAATTCGCGCATCGCCTTCGCATCTCTGGGCCGCGAGGGGTGGTCCATTCGCATGTACTCGCTGGAACTGAACCGTATGGTGAACTTTCCCTCGGGCACGGCGGGCGGCAGCAACCAGTCACCGGCGTGGTCAGGCGATGGGACACGGATCGCCTTCTCCTCCTCGCGCTCCGACAATCCAGAGATTTGGGTGGCCGACGCCAGCGGCGGAAACCTGCGCAAGCTGACTAACTTTGCCGGACCCAACATTGCGCCCACATGGAATCCGCGCAGCGGCGCGCAGTTGGCGTGGGTGAGCGGGCGTACCGGGTTGCCGCAGATCTACACCATGGACCAGGACGGCGCAAATGTGCAGCGCCTAACCGACGGAGGCTATGCCGTCTCACCCTCGTGGTCACCCAACGGACAGTTCTTAACCTTCGCATGGGACCGCAAGTACGGACCGGGAGCGCCCGGCGGATACGACATCTACGTGATGGACATTGCCAGCAAGCGCTGGCTGCAACTGACCCACGAGGCCGGAGTCAACGATTATCCATCCTGGGCGCCGGACAACCGGCACATCGTATTTGAGCGGAAGGTGGGCGGGCGCACCAACATCTGGTCGATGCTCTCCGACGGCACCGAGCAGCATCAATTGACCCAGGCGGGAGATAACTTCATGCCTAACTGGAGCTGGAAGTAAATTGACTTGAGTCGAGTTGATCAGCCAGTGAGACTGCTGTATGGAACAATCCAGTTTCGTGAACTATCATGAGTACGATGCCAATGAATTTATGGCCAATAAATCTGCTGCCAATAAATCCGTGGCCAATGAATCCATGGAAGGAGTAATCCATTGAACCGACTGAATCGCATTGTGGCGTCCCTGGTTCTGCTTGCCGCTCTGGTTGCTGTTGCCGGTTGCGGCAGCAAGCCAAAAACGGCCTCCCGCGAGGAGACTGCTCCGTCGAATGTGTATGCGCCCACCGCGCAGCTCACCGCAACTCCGGCGATGGTTTCGGCCAACGAACAGGTGCAGCTGACCTGGCACACCACCAATGCCGCCGTCGTCTCCATCGATGGCATCGGCGACGTGCCCACCTCGGGAGTGAAGACGGTGACTCCAGAAGAATCGACCACCTACCACCTGGTGGCGGAGGGTAACGGAGGCAAGGCTGAAGCCACGGCGCGTGTGACCGTGACTGGGCCTCCTGCCGTTGTGGTGCCCAACAGCACCATGACCACCGAAGAGGAATTCAAGGCCAATGTTCAGGACATTTTCTTCGACTACGACACTTACGATATCCGTGGCGACGCGCAAGCAACACTCTCGCGCGATGCATCCTATCTGGTGAGCCATCCTGATCTGAAAATTGTCATCGGCGGCTATTGCGACGAGCGCGGCTCAAACGAGTACAACCTGGCGCTGGGACAGAACCGTGCCGATGCGGCCAAAAAAGCCCTGGTGACCGCGGGTGTCGCGGCCAACCGCATTCGCGTAGTCAGCTACGGCAAGGAGAAGCCCTTCTGCTCCGAGTCAACCGAAGCGTGCTGGCAGCAAAACCGCCGTGCCGGATTTACTCCGGAAAGGTAAAATTGAGCCATCAGCTATCAGCCATCAGCATTCAGCCTTTAACTGTTCGCTGATAGCTGAAGGCTGATAGCTGTACTTCACAGGTGAATCATGCATACAAAATCACTTCGCAATCGTCTTCTCGCGGCGGCCATCACCGTCATAGTGCTTATCACCCTGTCTGCGCCGGCGCGCGCCGCATCTAAAGAGATCATCGAGATGCAGGCGCAGATTCAGCAACTGCTGGACAATGTGCAGCGGCTCCAGACCACCGTGGACTCGCGCTTTGCCGTGCTGCAGCATCTGGCCGAGCAGACCGCGGACAGCGCCAGCCAGATGTCCGCCACCGTCAACACTCTGCAGCAGAAGATCGCCGCACAGAACGACACGTCCGGCGGCAAACTGGATGCCGTTTCCGGCCAGGTGCAGACGCTCAATGACTCAGTGGACGAGTTGAAGTCGCGCATCGCCAAGCTGGATAAGACCATCCAGGATATGCAGGCGCAGTTGCAGAACATGCAGACTCCGCCTCCTGCTGTGATTGCCGGCCCTGCTATTTCTGGTAACTCTCCTGCCGCAACAGGGGTGACTGCTCCTCAGGCGCCGCCGCTCAAGGAAACCTTTCAGGCCGGCGTGCGCGACTACAACGCGGCCAAGTACGAGGTGGCCAGCGGCGAATTTCAGGACGTGATTCACTACTATCCGATGGATGATATGGCCGGCACTGCCCAGTTTTACCTGGGCGAGATCGCCTACCATCAGAAAAACTATGCGGACGCGGTAAAGGCCTACGACGCCGTACTGGAAGGCTTTTCAGGCAACGCAAAGGCTCCGGCGGCGCAACTGCGCAAGGGGCTGTCGCTGCTGCAATTGGGCAAAAAGAGCGAAGCCATCGCCGAGTTGCGCTCGCTCGTCAAGCGCCATCCGCAAACCCCCGAGGCCGCGCAGGCGAAAACCAAGCTGACCGCGCTGGGCATACATAGCACGCCGCGCTGAGCAGGATTCTAATGCATTTTCATTATTTCTGTAATGCTCCGTGCCCCATCCTTTCCGCTTGCTTCTGCGGAAAGGGTGGGATGCCAGCAAACTAACATTGCGCTATAGTATCTTTTGTGCTACCATTAAAATGTGATTGAGATTCGCCAGTACGTTGACCGTCTGGGACGTAATCCCTTTGAGCGATGGTTTGAAAAACTGGACGATACCACCCAGGCACGCATAGCCATTGCTCTTGACCGGCTTGAGCGGGGTAATGTTTCGTCGGTGAAGAGCGAAGGCGCGGGTCTTCAGGAGTTGCGGCTGGACTTCGGTCCGGGCTATCGCATTTACTTTGGCCGGGATGGAGAACGGCTGGTGATCCTGCTCGGTGGTGGAACCAAACGGCGTCAGCAAACTGACATCGCAACGGCAAAAGCTCTCTGGCAGGAATACAAGGAACGAAAGCGGGTGAAATGATGGCGCTGACCAAGGACTTTAATGAGACCATTCGAGAGCATCTTCAGAAAAGCGAGGAATTTCGACGGGCACTACTGAAGGAAGCGGTCGGCTGCATGATCTCAGGCGATGTGGAGACAGGAAAATCCGTGCTTCGCAAATACATCAACGGTACGATTGGCTTTGTGAAGTTGGGAGCCGATCTGGGCCGTTCTCCCAAGGTGCTGATGCGGATGTTCAGCTCGACCGGAAATCCGCAGGCAAAGAACCTATTCGAGATTGTCGCCTATCTGCAAAAGATCGAGGGAACGGTGCTGGAGGTGGTGGAGCGGGCGGCATAAGATTTAAACAAGCCTTCAGCACATGAGTAGAGGACTTTGCCATGAAGCGAATACCAATCTTTGTCATACTTGCTCTGTTTTTGATTCAAGCCTCAGTGACGCACGCCCAAACTTGCCGGGAAATTCATGGCAGAGCGATTTCCTATAGTGGCGATGGCTTCCTCGAAATCTGGCACATTGGAACGCATCACACATTCTTCGTCGTAGATAAGAAATCTTCGGATCTCATCTTGAATTTCCTTCCATATCTTGGCAACGATCATCAAAATGCTTTATTCGCGGACTTCACTATCTGTCCTACAGAAAAGTACAAGAAGGGCGCATCCCAACCAACAATTGTAAAACTCATTCGAAACGCACACGTTGTCATAGACCCCGTGCGATCTGGCGACGTCCGTTAAACGAGATGTTCGAAAGAATGAAACAGGTATATTACTCCTCCACTGTCCGCTTCAACTGCCCGCAGGCGGCGTAGATGTCGCGGCCGCGCGGCTTGCGCAGATAGGTTGGAATACCTGCGTCGATCAGCGTTTTGCGGAAGGCTTCTACGGCTTCGGGTTGTGGCGTCGAGTAGTTGATGCCGGGACCGGGATTCCAGGCGATCAAATTCACCTTGGCGGGAAGGCCTGTGCGGCGGATGAGGCGGGCGACTTCGGCGGCGTCTTTGGGGCGGTCAGTCACACCGCCCAGCAGCACATATTCAAAGGTCATCCGCTCGCGGGGGCGAAGTTTGACCTTTCGCACCGCTGCCATTACGGATTGAATTGGCCACTTGCGGTTGATAGGCATGATCTCGGTGCGAATTTGGTCATTGGGCGCATTCAAACTGATGGCCAGCTTGGGACGAAACTCAGCAGGCTCATGGGCAAAGCGCTCGATGCCGGGAACAATTCCTGAAGTCGAGACAGTCATGCGCTGCGGACTCAGACCAACCTCCCGAACCAGCAGGCGCACAGCTCCCATGAAGTTGTCGTAATTCAGGAACGGCTCGCCCATGCCCATGAAGACCAGGTTCACGCGGTCGCGGCCAACCTCGACAGCGTGACGGTCGAAGACGGCGACAACCTGGCCGGCGATTTCTCCTGCCGTCAAATTACGCTGCAAGCCGAGTTTGGCCGTGAGGCAGAACCGGCAATTGACCGCGCAGCCCACTTGGCTGGAGACGCAAAGGGTGACGCGCTGGCCGGTCTTCCCTTCCCCACTCACTTCTTCCGGGTCAGACTCCAGATTGGATTCTTTACTATCCCAGGTCCCCAAATGCGAGGGACCTGGGGCACCCCGAGTTTGTTTGGATACCGCGTCACTGCCGTCACCGGCCTCGCCGTCGTCGCCCTCCGGCATCCAAACAGTCTCCACAGTCAGGCCATCGCCGCCCGAGCACTCGATCAGGTAGCGTTCCGTTCCATCCACAGATTGAAAGACCTGCGCAATTCGTGGCCTGCCCACCTGCCAGCCTTCTGCCACAAGTTTCTGACGGAGCGCCTTGGGGAGCGTGGTAATCGCATCCAGTTCCGTAACCCGTTGGCGATACAGGGCTTCCGCTAGCTGGCGGCCGCGCCAAGCTGGCTCGCCCACTGCCACCATACAAGCCGCTAGCGCTTGGGCATCCACGCCGAAGAGCATCCCGCGGCTCGGCTGAATGGTAGCGTTCAATGCAACGAGTTGACTGGAATGATCCATCACGCTTGGCTCAGGATAGAGCATTCCGCTTTCTGCCGCATCCCGGCCGCGCCTCGTTTGGCCTACAATCAAAACACTGGAGAACCGTGTCCACCGAGCGAAATCTTCGCCGCACCGTGCTGCCCAACGGTCTGATTTTGCTGACCGAGCGCATGGAGTATATGCGTTCGGTGGCCATGGGTGTGTGGATCAAATCCGGTTCCCGCTGCGAGCCGGCGGAGATGAACGGCATCTCCCATTTTGTCGAGCACATGCTCTTCAAAGGCACCCGTTCCCGCTCCGCGCAGAGCATTGCGCGGGAGATGGATTCCATCGGCGGCAACCTCGACGCCTTCACCGGCAAGGAGTCCATCTGCTTCAACGTCAAATCGCTGGCCGAACACGTCCCCATCGCCCTCGATGTGCTCACCGACCTGGTGATGAACCCAATCTTCGACGCGCATGAGATTGAGCGCGAGCGCGGCGTGATTCTTGAGGAGATCAAAATCGACGAGGACAACCCGGAGATCCTGGTCCATGAAATCTTCACTCAGGCCTTCTGGAAGGATCATCCCCTGGGCTGGCCGATTCTGGGCACCTCCAAGACGGTTGCCCGGCTGAGCCGCGAGAGCCTGGTCGCCTATCACAGCGACCGCTTTCATGGCGGCAACATGATCTTCGCCGCGGCCGGCAATCTGGATCACGACCGCTTTGCCGAGGAGGTAGCAGGCAAGTTCTCTACGCTGTCTGGCGGCGCAACGCTCCACGAGCTGCCGGCCACCGAAGCCAGCGCGCGCATCATTCTGCGCAACAAAAAATCACTGGAGCAGGTGCAGATTTGCCTCGGAGTTCCCGCTCCGCCCATCACCGACGAGAACCGCTACGCCACGCTGATTCTGAATACAGTATTGGGCGGCGGCATGAGCTCGCGCCTCTTTCAGACCATCCGCGAGGAGCGGGGCATGGCCTACTCCATCTACTCCGACCTCAGCCCTTATCGCGACACTGGAACTCTGTTCGTTTTTGCCGGCACCTCGGTGGGAAAAGGCCTGGACGTTGTGCGGCTGATTCTGGAGGAGTTTCGCAAACTGAAGCAGGAACTGCTCAGCGAGGAAGAGCTGACCCGCGCCAAGGATCAGGTCAAGGGCAACATCCTGCTCGGCCTCGAGAGCTCCAACGCGCGCATGGCCAACCTGGCGCGTCAGGAGATGTACTTCCACGAGTTCTTCACAGTAGAAGAGATTATCGCCCGCATCAGCGCAGTGGACGCGGCCCAGGTGCAGTCCATGGCGCAGCGGCTCTTTGATCCCGACCACATCGCCGTCACCCTGCTGGGCCGCCTGGATGGCGTCAAGCTGAGACGGGCAAATCTGGTGTGTTGAAGGACAGGGAATAGGGAATAGAAGACTGCTTTCAACCGGCTACGGTATAAACAGAAATGAACTCCTCTGTTTCCGGCTATGAAGATTCCTGAAATCAATTCGAGTTACGCGCTGCCCGCGGGGATTGCCGTTCGCGCGGAAGGTGAACTAACCCTGCGCGCGCATCCGGAGCCGTTGCATCCCTATCGCGCGCCCTTTGCCCGCGATGCCGCTCGCATCCTCAACGCGCGCGCCTTTCGCCGCCTGGCCGGCAAAACGCAGGTCTTTCGGCGCCTGGCTAGCGATTCCACATCAGACCACTTTCGCAGCCGCCTGACACATACATTAGAGGTCACCCAGATTGCCCGTACCGTGGCACGCGCGCTGGGGCTAAACGAGGAGCTTGCCGAGGCGCTGGCGCTCTCTCACGACATCGGCCACCCGCCCTTCGGCCACGCCGGCGAAAAAACTCTCGACCAGTGCCTGCGCGGCTATGGCCTGGGCTTCGACCATAATCTGCACGCCCTGCGCATCGTCACCTGGTTTGAAGAGCGCTATGCCGGATTTCGCGGCCTGAATTTGACACTCGGCGTGCGCGAGGGCATCGTCAAGCACTCTCGCGATTACTCCGCCGCCACGCACCCGGAGCTGGCCGAATACTTTCTCGGCCAATTCCCTCCCCTCGAAGCTCAACTCATCGATCTGACGGACGAGATCGCCTACCTCACCGCTGATCTTGATGATGGCCTCGACTCGGGCATTTTGAATTTGGAGCAGGTGCGCGCGGAGGTTGCCCTCTTCCGCGGCTTCCACGACGCCGTGCTGCGCGATTACGCCGCCGCCCCGCGGAAATTGGCAATTTATGAAACCCTCAAGCGCGTTCTCGACGCTCTGGTTACGGATCTGATGCAAGAGACGCATAGGCAGGTTGCCGCGCTAGGCGCGACGACATTAGACGAGATTCGCCGCGCGCCGCAGCGGCTTGCGGCTTTAAGCCCGGAGATGGAGGCCGACCGCATGGCCGCCAAAAAGTTTCTCTACGCCAACCTCTACGAATCCCCCGGCATGGAGGAGGAGCACGCCAAAGCCGCTGAAATTATCCGGGAATTATTTTCGGCAATTATCAAAGACCCCGGCCTGATGCCAGCCGACCACCAGGCAGAGATTCCCGCCGAGGGCCTGGCCCGCACCGTCGCCGATTACATTGCCGGCATGACCGACAGCTACGTCGAGCAGGCATGGAAAAAGACAGGGAATAGGGAATAGAGTAATCTGAGCGATGAGCGAGACTCGATCCATTGATCTGCATAACTTCACGGTGGCGGAGGCTCTGCGGGAGTTTGTGCGCTTCTACAACAACTGCGTGCGCAGCGGCTACCGAGGACGCCTGGAGGTGATTCATGGCTACGGATCGATGGGCGGCGGCGGGGTGATTCGGGAGGAGCTGCGCAAATATCTGAGGGCCCACGCGGAAACCTTTGGAGAATTCCTTGCCGGAGAGAGCCTGCGCAATCCGGGAGTCACCATCCTTTACCCCGGTGATTTCATGGCAGCGATGCCGCCAAGCTCGAGAACTGGCTTCTCCTCCATCCCGCGCATGAAACCACCTCGTAAACGCTAGTAACCTACTCTGGTCGCCGCAGTCGAGCGATATCTACCCACCCGCTGTACTCTTGTAGATGTGAGAGCTCCCCTGAAGAAAACCTGGTTTCACTGTGCTGCGACAGCGTTGTGCGCGGCCCTCCTCATCTCCGGCTTCGCTTTGGCGCAAACCGTGCCGGAGAAGACTAGTCCGCTCGCCGGACCGCCCACAGGCGGCGGATTCTTCCCCTTGAGCGAGGTACATCGCGGGTTAAAGGGCACTGCCTGGACGGTCTTTACCGGAGTTAAGCCGGAGGCCATGGAGGTGGAGATTCTGGGCGTTCTGAGGGGCGCGCGCGGACCCGGCCACGACATGATCCTGGCTCAGTTGCACGGGACCCGTCCCGAGTACACAGGCGTAGTGGCCGGCATGAGCGGCAGCCCCGTCTACATCGGCAACCGGCTGCTGGGAGCGCTCTCCTACCGCATCGGCCAGTTCAGCAAGGACCCCATCGCCGGTATTACCCCCATCGAGCAGATGCTGGAGGTGCGGGATATGCCTTTACTGGGTTTTGGAGACTGTGCAGATTGTACCCAAAATATGCAGTTATCAGTGGCCTTGGAACCACACTCTCAAGTGCCGGAAATGGTGACGTTGCAGGAGCCTTTTCAAGCTATGGAGACGCCTTTGGTGATGGGCGGGTTCTCTCCCGAGGCCATCCATCTGTGGCAGCAGAAGATGGCTGGAACTGGCCTGGAAACTGTGGCGGCCGGGGGGATGGGCGGAAGCTCTGAAGATACGGACGCGGCAATTTCGGCCAGCGCGATTGCCAGCGTCGTGCCGGGATCGGCGGTGAGCGCGCAACTGGTGCGCGGCGACCTGGAGATTGCCGCCACCTGCACGGTTACTTACATTGATATGAAGCAGTTGCTGGCCTGCGGGCACCCCCTCTTGCAGGCCGGGCCGGTTTCGCTGCCCATGACCACGGCGGAGGTGGTGGCCACGCTGGCCTCGCCCCTGAATGCCTTCAAGATTGTGAATACAGGCGAGACCATCGGAGCTTTCAGCGAAGACCGCGACGCGGCCATTCGAGGCGTTTTCGGGGCAAAAGCGCGGATGATACCGGTACATATACATGTACACTCACAACTGCTCAAAACGGGTACATCGACCGAGGAGCACAAAATCAATGTCGAAATACTTGATCTGCCATCGCTTACGCCACAGGCGCTGATGGTGGTCTTGTATCAATCGCTGCTTCAGACCAACGGGAGCACGTCGGAGACCAGCTACCACCTGACCGGCAGCATCGACCTGGAGGGTTATCCCTCTTCGCCACTGGATCTGTGGGTCACGGCCAGTGACTCGATGCCAGCGCCCATGGCGACTGCGCTCGGAGCCGCAGGTCAATTTGCGCGGCTTTACGCGAACGGAACTCGAAGTGCCGCAGTCCGTTCGATCAATCTTGACGTGGAGGCCATTCCGCAGCGCATAGGTGTGGAGTTGGAGGCGGCACGGCTAATTTCAAGCAACATGGTTCATGCCGGCGACACGGTGGTGGTGGAGGCAACGCTCAGGCCGTGGCGGCAGGCGGCGCGCAATGTGCGCATTGCGGTGAAGATGCCTGCCCGCCTGGAGACGGGCAACCTGCGTCTGCTTGTCTCCGATGCGGGTACGCTGGATCGGACGCTCGATCAGCCTCGCCAACCCAGCCACGCTCCCGATATGGACGCTGCACTGGCCCAGGCGCGTCGCCAGCATCCGGCAAATCGTATTTACGTCAGCCTGCTGGCACCGGAGACGCAGGCAGGCATGGAAGGACAAACACTCGTAAGCCTCCCGCTTTCAGTAGCTAACACTCTGGAATCGCAGCGCGTCTCTCAGGATGCAACCTTGAACGGAGAGTCGGTGGAGCTGCTTGACGATGCGCCCACTGACGGCGTCTTGAGCGGTTTTCAACTGCTCAACCTGCGCATAGAAGCGGGCGGCGGTTTAGAATAGCGGTAGTAGAGAAAGCTTGATAACCAACGACAGGGCGGTACTTCCCCTTACCGACTGTCCTGTTTTCTATCCCCAAACGAGGTATCAGAACTTACTATGACCCATATACAAGGACTTGCAGCACATGCGGCAGGCGCAGAGCTATTGGCCTTCAAGTACGACCCCGGCAAGCTAGGCGTGCACGAGGTGGAAATAGCGATTACCCACTGTGGAATCTGCCACAGCGACCTCCATCTGATAGCCAACGACTGGGGAATCAGCCAGTATCCGTTCATTCCCGGCCACGAGATTATCGGCAAGGTGACGGCAGTGGGCGCCGAGGTGCGGTCACTCGAAGCCGGCCAGCGCGTGGGCCTGGGCTGGCAGTCAAATTCCTGCGGGGTTTGCGAGTGGTGCAGCAGGGGAATGGAGAATCTATGCGCCGCCTCGGAGGGGACCTGCGTCCATCGCCACGGCGGCTACGCGGACCGCGTACGCGCGAATGCACGTTTTGTGATTCCGATACCAGAAGCGCTGGAGAGCGAGCGCGCCGCTCCACTGCTGTGTGGCGGCATTACGGTCTATAACCCGCTCCGCACCCATGGAGTTAACCCGTCGTCGCGGGTGGGCATCGTGGGTATCGGCGGGCTGGGACATATGGCCATCCAGTTTGCGCAGGCCTTTGGCGCGGAGGTTACGGCGTTTTCGACCTCGGTGGAGAAGGAAGAAGAAACGCGCGCCATGGGAGCGCACAACTTTGTGAACAGCCGTGAGTCGAAGGCCATGAAAGATGTGGCTGGCTCCATGGATTTTATTTTGAGCACCGCGAGCGCCGACCAGGATTGGGGGTTCTATGTGCAGGCGTTGCGGCCTACCGGGACGTTGTGCTTTGTGGGGGTTCCGCCGTCGCCGGTGGGCATACAGGCGTTTCCGCTAATCAGCGGGCAGCGGGCCATCAGCGGCAACCCGACGGGAAGTCCCTATCGTCTCAAGGAGATGCTGGATGTGGCAGCGCGGCACGGGATCAAGGCCACGACCGAATCCTTCCCCATGGCCCAGGCCAATACGGCCATCGATAAGGTGAAAAAGGGCAAGGTGCGTTACCGGGCGGTGCTGGCCAATTAGCATATACGTTTTTTTCTGGCATGGACCGCAACTTAATAGCAGGAATGTTGTCTGAGATAACAGAAGCCGGATGGGAAGATCAGCCCAGTAACCGGCAGTGCTGAGGACGGAGGTTGTCTCCGGTTCCCCGGTCCGGTTGAAGCAGGACGGGCAGTGCAAGTCAGCACAAGGAGGATGTTATGCGGAGATTTAGGCTGGTTCTGATTGCAATGCTGCTGATGGCGCCGTTCGCGGTGACGGCGATGGCCCAGGACGTGGAGGAGGATGTTGGAGTCGGCCCCGCGCTGGTTGCCGCTCCCATGGTTTATGGGCCTCCGGTCTGTGAATGGGGCTATTACGCTTATTACCCCTATGCCTGTGCTCCCTATGGTTATTACGGGCCAGGTTGGTTCTATGGCGGAGTGTTTCTTGGCGTAGGACCGTGGTATGGCTGGGGCTGGGGTCATGGCTGGGGTTATCATGGCTGGGGTCATGGCGGCTACGGATATCGCGGCGGCTACGGGGTACATGGCGTCGCAGCAGGACGAGGCGGCTATGTTGGCGGCGCACATGGATACAGTGGCGGTGCGCGCGGATACAGTGGCGGTGCGCGCGGTTATGCCGGCGGCACGCGAGGCGGGTCGAGTGGTCATGTAGGCGGCTTCGGTGGCGGCCATTCTGGCGGCTTTAGCGGCGGCCATGCAGGTGGCTTTAGTGGCGGCCATGCAGGTGGTGGCGGCGGACACGGCGGCGGCGGGCATAGATAAGTAATTGCGGTTTTTCCTTAAAAAGGCTTGTCTGCTTCGGCAGACGAGCCTTTTTTTCTGCTTTGAATACAAATAATGAGGGCCTTGCTACTAGGCGCGGGAGAGATTTATTGGGGAAGAACTTCTATGCCTGTCACGGTAGCATAGCCGTCAACGGGAACAAAGTTCAGAAGCAATTTCCCCTGAGCGTTTGGCTTGAGGTCGGTGAATTTGCGAATAATCACGTCTGTCTGCCGCGCCTCCTTGGCCGGGTTGAAGCTCTTAAGAAGCGCATTTCCGTTGCAGAAGACATCGAAGATATGGGCAATCTGCGCCCTCATCTCGCCAGAGGGAGATGAGGGCTGGTCCCAGTCTCCGTGGCGCACGGCGAAAAGCAGCGATACGGAGTATGTTCCCGGCGATACGGGAATCGCATAGGAGAAATTTCCCCAGCGCTCGGTTTCGTAGAGCTCAGGATCGTCGGTTCCTTTGACCGGGGCCGTGTAGGCCGCCAGTTGTCCACCTTCGAAGTAATTGTCCGGACTCCACCAGTAACTATCGTTGGAATAATAGGGCGTCTGGCGGGCCAGCAGTCGCACGGGGCGGATATGTCCCCGGAAGCCGGGCAATATCTCGATAGCGGATAGGGTGGCCTGCGTTCCGTTGTCGCCGGAAAACTCCAGATGCAGGAGCCCATCCGGCCCCGGAGCCATGTCTGTGAATACCTTGACGTCAGCGGTACGGCTGGCACCGGCATCGGCCACAACATCGAAGCGCGCCAGCAGCGTTCTTCCGTTAGCACGCACGGTCATCAGGCGGCTGCCTTCTCCTCCCGTTCCGCTGGACTCCGGATCATATACCGTTTCCGCAAAGTGCAAATGGAGTTCATAGATGCCTTTTTTTAGCGGAATGGCGTAGCGAAATTGTCCCTGCCGGCTAGTGCGGTAGAAATCCTGATTCTGAGTGCGCCAAATATGCAGCACGGCGCTCTTTACTGCCGTGCCACCATCAAACCAGGTATCGGCGCTCCACAGCTTGCCGGCATGATCGACGAAGCTGCGACTCTCGCCTGCCAGGATGCGGACCTCTTCGCCCAGAGGCGGGCCAAACTGCGATTCCTCGGGCAAGGCGTAGGACTGATTCGATTCTGTCTTCGGCGAGGCCTGCTTTATCTGCCTCAGGAACAGCAGAGCGCAACCGAGACCGAGTGAGAGAAGCGCCAGAGCGGCGACCAGCGACCAAATCCAACGGCCAGTTCCAAAATACTTTTGTCCCACACGCCGGATAGCGGAACTCTCAACTACCGGCTGGATTGAACCCAGCGATTCAGCAGAGTTGAATTGTGGAACATATTGTCCCAAAGGAATGACGATGTGGAGGCGATGCGATGCGCCTTCTCCGGCATAGTACTCTGCCAGACGCTTGCGCAAGCGGTTGGCCTCCACGCGCACAATCGAGTCGGAGTCCTGATCGAAGGAAGGCCCGCGGTTGAAGACCTCCACTCCGACGGAATACTCCTTGATCTGACTGGACAGCCCGGCAAAGAGCTTCTCGCATAAGTAGGTCAACAGATGAGCGAGCTTGGGCGCGCGAATAAAGCACTCGGAATGAAGCACCGCGTCAAGTTCCGCGCGCTGGGCTTCAATATCGATAGACTCTGGGGCTTCAATCGCCATCGTATCTGTCTCCGAACTGATTGTAATGCTATCGCTTATTGATTGTTTTTCCAGCATTTAACGGTTGTGGAGGCGGAGGAAAACGGGATGTAACGGCTGGTAACCCCTCCTTGTAGCCGCCGGTGAGGCACTTGGCATCGTGTAACAGGCTGTTGTAAGCTCTGGCAGGAGATTGAGTTCGGTTGCGCCAGGGATACATTTAACCCTGGCTCAACGGGTAAGTAGCAGGTATAGCGTTGTGTACATTTTGCGGAAGTTCTTTACTGGATTCATGCAGGGAGCAGAGAGCCGAAGCTGGCAAGTGCAACCGCCGCTTACAAAATGCTCCTAAGCAGGAGAGGTGACACATGAAAAAGCTAATGATGATGATGGCAGTGATGAGCCTGCTGATTAGCGCAGCCGCGTACGGAAAGACAACGCCCGCCACGCCTGCAGCCAAGATGGAGGCGGCCAGGGTGTCAGAGGAAAAAGGCGACCTGGATCGCTTGCACAAAGATTACCAATCGGCCCTCTCCCATTATGAGTCGGCCGCACGCTACAACACGAAGAGCCCTGATCTTTATAACAAGATGGGCATTGCCGAACTGCAACTGAACCAACGGTCGGCGGCGCGCAAGGACTTTCTGCGGGCGCAGAAGCTCAATCCTCAGTTCTTTCCTCCACTGAACAACATTGGGGTCCTGGATCTTCTGGACAGAAGGTACAAGTCTTCCATCAACTACTTGAAGCAGGCGTTGGCGCTGGATGAGACCAATGCGCATACCCATCTCAATCTTGCGAGTGCCTGGATGGGATTGGGCGAAGTCGATCATGCCATGGTCGAATACGCCCGCGCCCTGGAGCTTGACGCCGATGTTCTGAGCACCACGCCGGAGGGAACTGTCGCCCAGGTGCAAACGCCGGAGCAGCGCGCCCGTATTTCGTTTTTGATTGCCAAGATGTATATGAAACGCGGCAATCTGGACGGCGCCCTGGAGTATTTGCGCCGGGCCAAAGAGGGGTACTATCCCGAGATGTCCAGCGTCTATAAGGACCCGGTTTTCACGGCGCTTTGGGATGATCCGCGTTTGGCTAAGATCGTCAAGCGGTAGATTGAGCAAGGTCAGCAAGGCGGCCGGCGATGCGCTCGGCGGCATCAGGATGGGCCTGGGTGCGGGCTGCAACAGCCATGGCATCCAGGCCCTCCTGGTTTTGAAGCAGGCTGGTGAGGGCGGCGAGCAGCTTGCCGGGACTGTTGAGGTCCGGCTCGTTGAGCATCAGAGCCGCGCCGGCCTTCACCATCTCCTCGGCGTTGCGACGCTGGTGGTCGTCGGCGGCGGCGGCAAAGGGAACCAGCAGGGCCGGCTTGCCGGCGGCGGCCAGTTCAGCCACCGTGGATGCGCCGCTGCGGGCCATGACGAGCGTGGCTTGGGCAAAACGAGCGGCCATATCGGAGATGAAAGGCTGGACCTGCCAGCGTTTTGGGTCTGCGCCGCTGGCGGCGTAGGCGGCCTGAGTCTGCTCGAAGTTGCGTGTGCCGCTCTGATGGAGAACAGTGAGGCTGGGCATTGCATGCAGCAGACCAACGAGTATTTTGGGCAGCGCAGAGTTGAAGATGCGCGCGCCTTGCGAGCCGCCAAAGACGAGCAGATGTGGCGCGGCGTTGGCTGGCGGCGGAGCTAGCGTAAAGAACTCAGGGCGGACGGGGATGCCGGTGACTTCGGCGTTACGGAACCAGCGGGCTGCTGAAGGAAAGTTGACTGCCGCAGCCTGGACGCGCTTGCCGACGAGACGGTTGGCGAGGCCGGGCATGGCGTTGGGCTCGAAGGCCATAGTGGGGATTTTGAGCCGCAAGGCCGCCGCCATCGCCGGGCCGGAGGCGTATCCACCCACGCCAAAAACGACGTTTGGCTGGAACTCGCGGATCAGGCGCTTGCAGGCGAAGATACTGCGGGGCAGGTTCATGAGCGTGCGCAGGCGGGTGAGTAGCGAGACGTTCTTGAGCTGGCCTACATCAATGAGGCGCAATTTGAAGCCGGCCTCGGGAACCAGGCGCGACTCCATGCCGCGTGCCGTGCCGACGAAGAGGATCTCAGCGTCGTGATAGGCGACCAGTTCGCGAGCTACAGCCAGCGCCGGAAGGATGTGTCCTCCGGTGCCACCGCCGGCGATGAGTACGCGCAAGTCAGACAAGCCTATGCCTTCCAAAATAATCTCAATCAATCATTATCTCGTGATCTGGCGGCAAACGCCTCCAATTGGAGGTATAGTGGATAGCAACCTGAAAAGCAAACAGAAACTCGGGGGATTCTATGCGCAGTGATGAACTGTTCTGGTTCTGGTTCAGTATATTTGGAATGGTCTGCACCGCGGTCGGATTATTTCTGCTCGCATCAATTTCCAATTTTTCATATCGGCATCGAAAAAGTATCAAGAGAATTGGCATCTTATTAACTCTTATAGGTGCAGTGTTGTTTGGAACAGGACTGGGATATGCCTTTCATGTTAGGAATAATTGGGAAAAGCCGTTTTACACATTGATTAATTCCAAAGCTGTCCTTGTACCTCATTCCGAATGGAGAAGCATTAGGGACATTCGAGCCGATTCCTCACACACGATTCGCTCAACGAGTTTTCTTGGTATTGAGGGAGTTGACACAAAGTATCTTTTGAGTCTGATTCCGCCAGCGGACGAGCTCTATATCAGGCGAAAATTGATTGTGGTGGAGCGAGACAAAAAGGGGAGGATCGATGTCGATCTGATTCCCAGCGACTTGCAGCCGTTGACTTCTGAACAAGTCGGTACCATAGCGTATGTTGATCAACAGCGCTTTTCGGATGCATCCTATACGCATGGCGGCCAGTTCTATAGCCGGGAATTTCGATTGACGTTTGTCGATGTAGATACGAATACCGTGATTGGTGTAGTACAGTTTTGCAGTCCAAAAGAGGCGCCGGGGGCCATGACAGAGGGAGCAGACAAGACTATCGAACCAGAAAAAGGCGACATAGTGAAGTACATTCAGTCTCTTAAAAGAATCGAGTGACTCCCTGTCTTACTTCTCGGGATGAGTGAGTAGACCCGCCATCAATCCACCTTGCGGCTGATGTTGAGCAGGATGCCGATACTGGCCAACGTAAAGAAGAGCGAGGTTCCTCCTGAAGAGATCAGCGGCAGGGGAAGGCCTTTGGTGGGCAGCAGTGCGAGTACCACGCTGATGTTGAAAAAGGCTTGCAGCAGGATGGTCATGGTGATACCGAAGGCTGCGAGACGGGCAAATGGGTCTTGAGAGCGGAAGGCTGTGCGCAGTCCGCGATAGCCGAAGTAGGCAAAGAGAATGAGGAGGACGATGGCTCCGATGAAGCCCATCTCCTCGGCGATGTTGGCGAAGATGAAATCGGAATATGGCTCGGGGAGGAAAAAGAGCTTCTGCTGGCCATCCATGTAGCCGAGGCCGGTGACGCCGCCCGTGCCGACGGCAATCAGCGACTGACAGGTGTGGTAGCCGGCGGCGCCGATTTCCTTGATTTCTTTGAAATCGCAGGTTGGATCGAGGATGAAGCGCTCGAAGACGCGAATGCGCTGAAGACGCCAGGGAACCCAGATGAGCAGTCCGGCTAGAACAGGCAGCGTAACACCAAGGCCGATGAGCAGGTACTTCCACGGCAATCCGGCAAGAAAGAGCATCAGCGCGATGACGCCAGCGAGAACCAGAGCGGTGCCCAAATCAGGTTCGAAAACAATCAGAGCGATGAAGACCAGCGGAATGATGCTGGCGCGGCCCAGGGTACTCCATTGCTTGATTTTGTCGAGCCGGGTGGAGAGAAACCATGCGAGGAAGAGAACCAGCACGAGTTTGGCGATCTCCGATGGCTGAAGGGAAAAACCGCCCAGGCGAATCCAGCGCTGGGCGTTGTTGGATTTGGGAAAGAGGAAAACCAGCCCGAGCAGGATGGTGGTGACGGTGAGAGCGGGATAGATGAAGCGCGGAGATTTATAGAGCGAATAGTCGAGGCGCGAGAGAAGCACCATGAAAGCCAAACCGGCCAGCGCCCAGAGAGCCTGCTTGCCAATGAAAGCGTAGGGAGAGTGAAACTTTCCCTCTGCCGCAACGACCGCCGAGGCGGAAAAGACCATGGCCAGCCCCACCACGACGAGCAGCACGGTGGTGAAGAACATCCATTTATCGCCGCCGATGCGCTTGGCCATGGTTTTCAGCTCCTAGTTGCGTGGCAGTGTGAGTGTGAGTGCGAAAAAGTGAAGAAGTGAAGAAGTGAAAAAGTGAATGAGTGAAGAACCTGCGCTATTCTCACTTATTCACTGCTTCACTCATTCACTCATTCAATTGTCACCTTGCTAGCCCTTTAACTCCTTGACGAGTTGCTTGAATATTTGACCGCGCTGCTCGTAGTTTTCAAATTGGTCATAACTGGAGCAGGCGGGGGCCAGAACCACGACTTCGCCGGAACGCGCGGCGGCCGCGGCTGCGGCGACGGCCTTGTCCATGGTTTCGCAAGAGTGGATGGTCACCACGCCGCGCAGATCAGACTCTATCTTGGCTGCCGCCACGCCGATGGTGTATACAGCGCGCACCCGCTGGCGCAGCAGGTCGGAGAGCACAGTGTATGGAGAACCCTTGTCTTTGCCGCCCATGATGAGATGAATGCCGCCACTGAATGCAGCGACGGCCTTGGCGGTGGCGTCTACATTGGTAGCCTTGGAGTCGTTATAGAATTCGACACCGTTGATGGTGGCCACGTATTCCAGGCGATGTTCGACGGCGCGGAAGTTCTCGATGGCGGTGCGGATGGATTTAGCCTGCACGCCAGCCAGGCGAGCAGCAACCACCGCCGCCAACACATTCTCCACGTTGTGAGCGCCCTTGAGGGGAATTCCACGCGATGGCATCACGTTTTCCGTGGCTGCATTTTCGGCGGAGCGATAAACGACAGAGCCTTGCTCTAGCCAAGCTCCCTGCGGAACCGGGTGCTCAACGGAGAACCAATAAACTTTGGCGACTGAGCGGGAGGCGGCCTTGGCGCAGGGAGTGTTGTCGGCGTTCAGCACCAGGAAGTCCGCGACGGTCTGCTGGGCAAAGATGCGCTCCTTGGCCGCGCAATAATTTTCAAAGCTGCCGTGACGGTCCAGGTGGTCGGGGGTGATGTTGAGAATCACGGCGATGGAGGGATGGAACTGCTCGGTGGTTTCTAGCTGGAAGCTGGAGACCTCGAGGACCGACCAGGTCTTATCGGTGCTGGAGTCGATCAGGGCCACTACGGGGACGCCGATGTTGCCGCCAACCAGCGTGGGTAGTCCGGCAGCCTGAAGGATTTCGCCGAGCAGCGTGGTGGTGGTGGTTTTGCCGTTGGAGCCGGTGACGGCCAGGATTTTGCCTTGGAGGAAGCGCCCGGCCAGTTCCAGCTCGCCGATAACCGGCAGGCCGAAGCTCTTTACCTGCGCCAGCTCGGGAGTGTCGAGCGGCACGCCGGGACTGACGACAATCAGGTCCTGTCGGCGGAAGGTGAGCAGGCCGTGGCCGCCGGTTTCGACCATGATGCCCTCCTCGATGAGGGCGGGAATCTCTTTGGCCAACTGATCGGCCGAGCGCACGTCGGAGACGGTGACCACAGCGCCGTGCCGGCGCAGAAACAACGCAGCCGCCAGACCGGATTTACCCAGTCCGACAACCAGAACTTTTCTGTTTTTTAGGTCCATCATTGAGTCTTTTCCTCAGGCTACTTTTATTTTGCGCTACGCGGACCATGTTTTAACGCAATTTCAGGGTGGTGAGTGCAAACAATGCAAACACCAGGGCGCCGATCCAGAAGCGCACGATGGTTTTGGATTCACTCCAACCCAATTGCTCGAAGTGGTGATGCAGGGGGGCCATCTTGAAGATTCGCTTCTTGTTACGGAACTTGTAGCTGCCCACCTGGAGGATGACGGAGACGGCTTCAAGGACGAAGATGCCGCCGATGAAGGGCAGCAGCAGCTCCTGGCGGATGATGATGGCGACCGTGCCGATGGCCCCGCCCAACGCCAGCGAACCAACGTCGCCCATGAAGATTTCGGCCGGATGAGCGTTGTACCAGAGAAAGCCGATGGAGGCGCCCACCATGGAGCCGCAAAAGACAGTGAGCTCGCCGACCATGGGCATGCGCTGGAGTTCGAGGTAGTCGGCAAAGACCACGTGACCGCTGACGTAGGTGAGCACGGTGAGCGCCCCGGCGGCGACGATGGTGCATCCGATGGCCAGCCCGTCGAGCCCGTCGGTCAGGTTGACGGCATTGGAGGAACCGATCAACACGAAGATGACAAAAGCGATGAAGGGCAGAAACATCAGCAGTCCCAGGTGAGGAATCGTGCTGGGCCACACGTGCCAGAGCAGGTCAGGACGCCAGCTCTTGATGAATGGCACAGTCAACTGCGTGGAGAAGAGCTTGAACTTATCCAGAGCCACCAGAGAAACCGCAACTATCACGCCGACGAGGCCTTGCCAGAACAGCTTGGCACGCACGGTGAGGCCAAGGCTGCGCTTCTGGATAACCTTGATGTAGTCGTCAGTAAAGCCGATGACGCCAAAGGCCAGGGTGGAAAAAACGGCAATCCAGACGAAGGGGTTGGCGGGATCGGACCAGAGTATGGTGGGCAGCAAAATCGCAATGATAATCAGCACGCCGCCCATGGTAGGAGTGCCGGACTTTTTCAGGTGCGACTTTGGCCCGTCGTTGCGCACAAATTGGCCGATTTGAAAGTGGCGCAGCTTTTGAATCACCCAGGGTCCGATAAACATTGTGATCAGCAACGCCGTGAGCGAGGCAAAGGCGGTGCGGAAAGTGAGGTAGCGGAAGACGCGGAAAGGGTGAAAGAACGGAAAGAGCTTTTCGTAGAGCAGCCAGTAGAACAAAGGGCCTCCAGCCGGTAAGAAGCGGGTTTCATGTTGATTTTACTAGGATGGGGTGGCAGGAGGGTGGAAATCGCACGATTTGGAAGAGTTCCATGATCGGGCTAATTCCAGGCAGCCGGATCAGGAACAGAAACTCGTTTTTACGGTCTCTTCCACACGGCGCAGCCATTCGTCGCGCTGCTCGGACGTACTGGTGATTACGATGCTGAAGGTCTCACGGATGATGTTCTTCACGCCGCAAAATTCCAGGATGCATTTCTTCCAAAGCTGGTCGAGTGGGTCGCCAAAGACGCTCATCTCGCGCTCCGGCGGAGTGTTCGAGGTATTGAAGATCAGCGCCGTCCGCGCCCGCAGCAAGCCAATTGGCACACCTTCGCCGTTATCATCCTCATGGAATCTGTAGGCCACGCCGGGGCGAAAGACGCGATCGATCCATCCCTTCATCATTGCCGGTGGCTGGCCCCACCAGTTGGGATGAACAATGATTAATCCTTCCGCACGCCGCAACTCTTCGCAATAGCGGGCCAACTCCAGTGGCGTCTGCGCCTTCGTGTCCAGTTCGGAGGATGTCAACAGCGGATCAAAGCCTTCTTCATAAAGGTCGTGAAAGTTGACTGTATGCCCACCGCGCTCAAGCGTGCGGCAGGCAATCTGCGCGATGGCGTGATTGAAGCTGCGCCGGTCCGGGTGCGCAAGAATGACTGAGATTTCCATAGTGCCGCTACGGCTTTCCCTCCTGTTGCCGCTTCAATTCCGCCTCAAATGCCTGCTCGCGGTCAGCTATGTAATTCTGGTAGCCTGCCGGATCAATAAAAGCGTTATGGTCGCCGCGCTTCCATCGCTCGTATTTCTCTTTCATACCGTAGTAGCCGCCGTGCGCGCCAAGAAAAATGTCGCAGGGCAGGCTCTTGAGCACCTGAAAACCATGATGAAAGTCCGTGGCGATCTGCGGATAAGCGGTATTTCCCACCAGCTTGTAACCGGGATTCACGTTTGGCCCGCCCACAATGACTACGTTCAGCAATTTGCCGCCTTCGACCTCGTCCATGGTCCAGGTCGTGGTTCCTTTATTGTGCCCGGCAGTCAGATGCGCCGTGAGGACCGCTTCGCCGAGCTTGACGGTGTCGCCGTCATGCAGTACGCGATCCACCTTCAGCGGAGGAAATCTCATCTCCGGCTGGGTTCCGTATTGAAAGTCCATTTTGCCGCCCGACTCCACCACCGGCACGTCAGTGTCCATCACAAAATATTGCGCGCCGGTCAACTTCTTCACCAGAGCTGCGCCAGCGCAATGATCATTGTGTCCTTGGTTGATGAGCAGGATTTTGATGTCGGCGAAGTGGAAGCCCAACTGTTCGACACTATTTTTGATGAGCGGGACATTCTCTTCAAAGCTGCTGTTGATGAGAATGTTTCCCTGCGAAGTGACGATCAGATATGAAGCCAGATCCTCGCTGCCGACGTAGTAGAGGTTGCCCGCAATGTGGTGGGGCGGAAAAGGCGTGGTCCATGACGGCGGCTTCTGCGCGGCACTACTCGCGGCGAAGACAAACAATATGATGGGCGTAACGCTACAGCTCAATCTGCGAAGATTCACTTTTTCTCCAACTTAAATTCAGATTTGACCACCTCGATGGCCCGTTCCAGATGCACGCCGCGGGAACCTTTCACCAGCACCACATCGCCTTTGCGCAGATTCTGCTTGAGCCAGCGGCCGGCGGCTTCGGCATCGGGCAGAAACAGCGCGGCGACTCCACAGGTACAGGCGGCGGCGGCCAGGTGCTCGGCATTGCCCTGAACACCAACGACCAGGTCGAGGCCAGCCTCGGCGGCGGCGCGTCCTGCTTCGGCGTGCAGCGCGGGACCGTGCTCGCCCATCTCCAGCATCTCGCCTGCCACCAGAATCCTGCGCTTGGCGGGCCGCGCGGCCAGGGTGCGGATCATGGAACGGAGCGCCTCGGGGTTGGAGTTGTAGCAGTCGTTGAGAATCGCTGCGCCTTTGACTTCGAGAACTTCGCCGCGCTTGTCGCCTGGCGTGAGCGATTGGAGCTCGACAGCGGCTGCCTGCAGATCGACCCCCGCTTCGAGCGCGACCGCCAAACCGGCCAGGACATTCATCGCGTTGTGCGCTCCCAGCAGGTTGAGCGTGAGCTGGCCCTCGTTTTCCCCGTTGCGATAACGCATGTGCAGGCCGGACAGATCTTCCCTCGCTTCGAGAAGCTGGACATTAGCGATGGGAGCAGCGCCAAAGTAAACCGCGCGTCCGTGAAAGTCGCGGCCAAATTGCGAAACGTAGGGGTCGTCGCAGTTGAGAAAGATTGCGCCATTGTCCGGCAGCGCATCTACTAACTCGTATTTTGCGCGGGCGATGCCGACCTGACCGTCGGCAAAGTTCTCGATGTGCGCCGTGCCTACGTTGGTGATCACACCCCAGTCAGGCGCGGCAATCAGCGCCAAAGCGGCGATTTCGCCGGGGTGATTCATGCCCATCTCGATTACGGCAACTTCGTGCTGGGGTTCGAGACGCAACAGTTGCAGAGGCAGGCCAAAGGCATTGTTGAGATTGCCCTGAGATTTGAAGACGTTGAACTTTACACCCAAAGCGGCGGCAATGGCTTCCTTGGTGGTGGTCTTTCCGGCTGAGCCTGTGACGGCCACCACGCGCTTGCCCCACTGGCGGCGAACGTGTGCGGCCAGGGCCTGGAGCGCAACAAGCGGATCTTCGGTGATGAGCAGCGGCGCGGCCAGCGCGGCGTCAGGCAGTGTGGCGACCCGCGCGCGCGAAACTACCGCGGCTGCGGCGCCGCGTTCGATTGCGGCGGCAACAAAATCGTGGCCGTCGTGCCGCTCTCCGCGCACGGCAAAGAACAGCTCGCCCGCTGCTACTGTGCGAGAGTCAATTGAGTAGCCGCGCGCCACCAGCGCTCCGGCGTTCGCCACGCTGGCCGGCGCCTCCAGCACAGCGCTTGCGCCGATGGCTGCTTCTGCGAGTGTTAGCTTCATTTGATTCCACCATAGCCCATTTCGCCGAGCGCTGAAAGGGCAACCTCGACATCATCAAAAGGAATTGTCGTGAAGCCGAGAATCTGCACCTTTTCATGGCCTTTGCCGGCGATTAGAACCACGTCGCCGGGTTTGGCCTCGTGAAGAGCGAGGCGGATGGCGGTGGCGCGGTCGGGCTCGATGGTGTAGCGGGCTTGACTCGCCTTCAGTCCCGGCTCAATCTCTTCCAGAATCGCCAGCGGCTCCTCGGTGCGGGGATTGTCGCTGGTGGCCACCACAAAGTCGCTTCCCTTGCCCGCGGCCATGCCCATCTTTGGCCGCTTGGTGCGGTCGCGGTCGCCGCCGCAGCCAAAGAGCGTGATTACGCGGCCGCCGGATTGCGCCGTCATCTGCCGGGCAAGAGTTGTTAGATTGAGCAGCGCGTCGTCGGTGTGGGCGTAGTCCACAATTACCGTGAAGGGCTGGCCGGCATCGACGGATTGAAAGCGGCCGGGAACGGGCTGGAGGCGTGGAACAAACTCGACCAGATCGGCAAACGGCACGCCGCGCGCGTGGGCCGCAGTGAATGCAGCCAGCAGGTTCAAGATATTCACCTCGCCAGCTAGACGCGATGTAACTTTGGCCGCGCCCACTGGGGTTACGAGTTCCAGCACCGCGCCGGAGGGGTTGAGCGTATGTGCGGCGGCGCGCCAGTCGCCCTGGCCAATTCCGTAGGTGCGGACCTCGGCGCCTGCCTTCGCTGCCGCGGCGGCCAACTCGGGAGCGCGGGGATCATGCGCGTTGATCACGGCGACGCGCGGGGCCGGATAGACCGTGCCGTCGAAGAGCAGCCGCTTGGCGGCAAAATACTTTTCCATGGTCTCGTGATAGTCGAGGTGGTCGCGGGTGAGGTTTGTGAAGACTGCCACATCGAAGTTGACCCCGGCGGCACGGCCCTGGTCGAGGGCGTGGCTGGAGACCTCGGTAACCAACTCGGTGGCGCCGAGAGCAACACCCTCGGCCATCAGCTCGAACAGGTCACGCGACTCGGGTGTGGTGTGAACCGAAGGGCGCACTTCGCCCGCTACGTGGTACTCGATGGTGCCGACGAGCACTGTCTTGCGCGCGGCGGCGTTCAGCAGCGCCTCGATTAAAAACGCCGTGGTCGTTTTGCCATTGGTGCCGGTGATGCCCGTGGCCGCGAGCTGACGCTCTGGATGTGTGAAGAAGGCCGCTGAAGCCTGAGCCAGTGCGCGCCTGCCATGCTCGACTTCCAGCACGGGCAGGCCCGGCGTGAAGACCAGCAGGTGATCGAACTTCTGCGACGAGTCGGTAATGACGCCCAAAGCGCCCGCGGCAATCGTTTTTTCGACGTAGCGGTTGCCGTCGGTCGAGCCGCCCTTCATGGCGACAAAGACCGATCCAGGCTGCACCTTGCGCGAGTCGTACTCGACACCGGTCACCGGCTGGCTGGAGTCTCCGCCCGCACCCACCGCCGTCACTTCCGCAATCAGTTCTTGCCAATTCATCTTGTGGTCCATTGTAGATGGCTGAGTGCCGCTTGGTTTCGGCTGGCCTCAGGGTTGCGTATTCAGAGACTCAATATTCTTCAGCGCCTCGCGGCGACTCAGCGCACTTAGCCGGGCGTGGTTGAGCCGCACATATTTCTGAACCTCTGCATAGTCAGTCCAGGCATACTGGCGCAGCGCCCAACCGATTGCCTTCTGCAGAAAGAATTCCCGCGATCCAAGCGAGGGTTCGATGCAGGCGTAGAGCAATTCCAAATCTGTTTCCGTTTTGAAACCGAGCTGGCAGAGGATCGATGTGCGCCGCTTCCATAAATCTGCCGACTTGCTCCAGGAGAGCATCTTGCGCCGCATGGGCGCGGGGTAGTTCTTGAGGATCTGCCCTACGCGGTGCGATGCAATGTCGTCCACATAATCCCACCACGCGCCGGTGACGATCAACTCTTCATACATCTTCATCGCAGACAAAGTTTGAAAAGGCCGCGCGCGTTTGTCACCTGCCAGATACAAGGCCGCATAGCGTTCTTCGCGGAAACGCGCATTGCGCCATATTCCCAACACCTGCGCCTGCCAATGCTCCGCCGTCAGAAACTGTACGTCTGCAAACGTTGCCTTGCACACATTGCGCAGCAATGGCGCCGGCACACCGTGATATGGCATGGCAGACTTCATATACGCTTGCATGGCCAGTGCGCGTACCGGGTCGCCGGCCTGCCGCAATGCCTTGCGCAACTTTGGCAACAACATAGGCAACTCCCTTTCTCGATGCGGTTCAAGTATGACTCTGGCCGCTTGTCTGGGAAAGAATAAACTCGCTGGCTTGGCTTCGGTATCAATTATAGAATCTCTTGACATGCAACCATATTGTTGCATATTATGGGTTCGATGGGCGCAGAGGTGGACAAGGTCTTCAAGGCGCTGGCAGCCCCCGAGCGCAGGCTGTTGCTGGATCGGCTGCGGGCGGACAATGGGCAGACGCTGGGGCAGCTTTGCACACACCTGGAGATGACGCGCCAGGCGGTGACGAAGCACCTCAAGCTGCTGGAGGAGGCCACGCTGGTAGTCACCATATGGCGGGGTCGCGAGAAGTTGCACTACCTGAATCCCATGCCGATTCACGAGATTGCCGAGCGGTGGATCGACAAATACGAGCGGGGACGCCTGCGTGCTCTCGCTGAACTCAAAGCGAAACTGGAGGGAGAAGACAATGGCTGAATCTCAATTTGTGTATGTAACCTATATCCGCACCACGGCGGAGAAACTTTGGCGAGCGCTGACGGAACCGGAGTTCACGCGCAGGTTTTGGCACGACACGATCCAGGAATGCGAATGGATGCCGGGCGCATCGTGGCGGATCGTAACTCCGGATGGACGCACAGCAGACAGTGGCGAGGTAGTAGAGATCGAGCCGTACCGGCGGCTGGTTCTGACGTGGCTCCATCATCTACATCCCGAGGCGCACGCAGAGGGTTACTCTCGTTTGACATATACGCTCGAAGAAAAGGGCGAGGTGGTCAAGCTCACCGTGCTGCATGAGATGGACAAGAGCGGCTCGAAGCTCATCAAAGCAATTTCTGGCGGATGGCCGATGATTCTTGCCAGCCTCAAAAGTCTGTTGGAGACAGGCGAGTCGCTGGAAGCAACTCGCCGCTGGCCTGAGGGTATGTAGGCAGACCGATTTGCGAGGATGCTCGTCAGCGGCCGCAGCGAACAACTATTTTGGTTCCCGGGACCACCATCGTGCCGGCGGCAGGGGCTTGTTCGCGCACTGTGCCGTTGCCGGTGATTTGCACTTCAAGGCCGGCAGCGGCGGACAGCTCGATGACCTTGCGCACCGGCAAGCCGATGAGAGCGGGGACGCGCAGAGTTTTTTCGCTTGCAACGATGACGGTAGAAGTAGACGGCTGCGATGCGGCAGGCGGATGGGTTGCGACGGTCTGGGGTGGAATTACATTGCCTGGCGTCGCAATTGAAGTTGCATTCGGAGACTGAGCGCCGGTTTGCGTTTGGCCTGCGGCGGCCGGTTGGCTTCCGTTAGGAGGCGCGCTGGCCGCTGGAGTTGAAGAGTCGCTGCTCCCCCGCAAGGGGTCGTCGCTGGGCAGGTCGTTGGCAGCGGCGTACAGGGAGTTGATGTCGGCGGTCTGCGCATGAGCATCGTCTTCTTTCACCTGCAAATCTGCCTTAGTCAATGCGCGATGCTGGCGCAGATCGATGTCATGGGGCACGGCGAGATATTCCAGCACCTGCTGCGCCACCTCGGTAAAGACCGGTGCGGAGACGGTGGCGCCATAATAATCTCCTTGAGGTGAATCGAGAATCACAGCCACAGCGATGATCGGATTATTAACCGGCGCGATGCCGGCAAACGAGGCGATGTGCATGGTCTTCGAATAGAGGTGAGTGTCGGGATCGATTTTTTGGGCAGTGCCGGTTTTGCCGCCGGAGGAGTAGCCATTGAGCTGTGCCCTTTTGCCAGTGCCGTAGAGGACCACGCCCTCCATCATCTTGCGCATTTGAGCGGCGGTCATGGTGGAGAGAACACGGTGCGCTCCGGGAGGCAGCGGATCAGGCAACTCGCCGCCAAGCTTGAGCACCTGCGGTGCGGCAGGCGTTTTTCCATTGGCCGATGCGTCCAACTGCCCCGGAATCAGGATGTGGGGCGGCAGGTAAACGCCGCCATTGGCGATGGTTGAAACCATGGAGACTAGCTGAATGGGCGTGACGCCTATCTCCTGGCCGATAGCGACTGAACCGATGGATGAAGGACTCCATTTTTTCACCGACTGAAGCAGGCCGCGAGTTTCGCCGGGCATCTCCGCGCCGCTTCGACTGCCAAAGCCGAAGTCGCGGATGTACTGGTAGAAGCGCTCCTGTCCAACTTTCAGCGCCATCTTGATAGCGCCCACATCGCTGGATTCTTCCAGCGCTTTATGCACGGGAATCACTCCGAAGTGCTCGCCCTGATTATCGTGTATGACGCGGCCCGCCAGCGTAATCTTGCCGCCCTGGCAATCTACCATGTCATCGGGCGCGGCCTGATGTTGATCGAGCGCCGCCGCGTAGGCAATTAACTTGAAGGTCGAGCC
>CAZFMB010000010.1:0-71225 GCA_964520005.1 uncultured Occallatibacter sp. | reverse complement strand
GGCGCACAACCGCAAGATGCTGGTCCATCCGCGCATCGTCATCGGCGTGCCTTCAGAGATTACGCAGGTGGAAAAGCGTGCCGTTGAGGACTCCGCCTATCGCGCCAAAGCCAGTGAAGTGTATCTCGTCGAGCAGGCCATGGTGGCGGCCATCGGCGCCGGACTGCCCATCACCGAGCCCTCCGGCAACATGGTCGTTGACATCGGCGGCGGAACAACCGACATTGCCGTCATCTCTCTCTCTGGTATTGTTTACTCCCGCTCCGTGCGCATGGCCGGCAACCAGATGGATGAAGCCATCACCAATTATCTGAAGCGCAAATACAACCTGCTGATCGGCGAGCGCACCGCTGAGCACGTGAAGATGGAGATCGGCTCCGCCTTCCCCATGGACAAGCCACTCAGCATGGAGATCAAGGGCCGCAACCTCATCGAGGGCATTCCCAAAACCATCACCATCGACGACAGTGAAATTCGCGAGGCGCTGGGCGAGTGCATCGCCGTCATCATGAACGCCATCCGCGTAGCTCTGGAGCGCACCCCGCCAGAGCTTTCCGCCGACATCAGCGACCGCGGCATCGTGCTCACCGGCGGCGGCGCGCTGCTCAAGAACCTCGACAAGCGCATCCGCGAAGAAACCGGCTTGCCCGTCTCCGTAGCCGACGATCCGCTCGCCTCGGTGGTGCTGGGCACCGGCAAAATGCTCTCCGACTTCAGGCTGCTGAGGAAGATCAAGATCGACTAATAGTTGTCACAGATCGGTTAGCAACTCAGGTAAGCGCAAGCAGGCTTAGCTTTTTGCGTTTTTTTGCGAGCTCGTTCTCGCATCTTAATCAGGGAGCAGCTAATGAAATGTAAAAACACCAGGCTTATCAAGGTCGCGCTCATCTGCTTTGCCGTCGTGCTATCCATGAGCACGTTCGCGCAGAATACGCCGCATCCACATGCAAGAAAAAGCGCCATCCCAATCCTTGCGGAAACGGTTTGGAGCGTCTACGAATCCGACGAAAAGGCTAATTCGTACTTCTATTTCATGCCGGACGGAACTTTGCAAACCCATTTTCCTTATGGCGTTGTCGGCGTCCACGAAGTCGGCATCTGGAAGCAGGATGGCAATGCAATCTACATAAATATGAACAACAAATTCGCTGAATACCACGGCCTGATCGAAGAAGACTTTATGGGAGGCAAGGCCGCAAATGTCAACGGGCACACCTGGAACTGGCATGCATACAAACTCTCGCAAGCGGTCGTACAGAAACTGCCAGAGCCGTCCGGCGGCTGGCCCAAGCCAGTTAAGTAGAAAATACGAATACAATATGTTTCGCTTTTATGACTTGAGGGAGTAACACCATTTACTTCGCCGCCGCAGCTCTCATCGCCATCAGCATCTCCCGCCGCAGAATCGCATTGATGCGCGATTGATACCCTTTACCCTGCGACTTGAGCCAAGCCAGCACATCCGCATCCACGCGCGCCGTGATCTGCCGCTTCACAGGGCGATAGAAATGGCCGCGTTCGGCAGTCTTCCATTGCTCCTCGGTCAACTCGGGAATATCGCTGAAGTCGATCTCGCTGTCTGGGCGTGCTGCTAGCGCCCGCAAACTCGCCCGATCCTCTTCAGTCAGGGGAGGCAGCGTGTCCAATGTATAACTAACGATTTTCGTCTTCATAAATTCGTCGCTCTTTGCGCGTTCCCGTTCGTGCCGCCCCTACGGGGCTAATGCTTCTTTTCATCTGCTCACCCAGGACTGCCCCTTCGCTTCGCTCAGGGTTGTCCTGGGCTATTATCGTTGGCCCCTCCTGGGCCAGATCGGGTAAGTCCAGGGCCAGATTGGCGAGGTTTTTCGCCTCGTCCCACTCGAAACGAATTCCACTCACTACAATATTATAACTACAAATATGGCATTATGCAACCTGTCCCTACCCCTAAGCCAGACTTTCCTGTTTCTGCGCCGTGTGAGCTGGGAGTTCGATAAACACCAGTTTTGAATTCCAATAATGCAAGAAGCAATCAACATCAGCGACCGTCAGTATACTGGTATTGTTCTTGCTTCATTTGTAGTTCTCTCCTCCTGCCCGGGCGCTGGTCATGGATTCGTTCTTCACCCGTTATCGGAATCTCCTGGTGCTGCTGGCCGTGCTGCTGGCGCAGATCATCGGGCTGGCCGTGCAGGTGCGGCGCACCGAGAGCGGACGCAACACCCTCGACCCGCATGACCCGACCGGCGTGCGGTTGATCCGCCTGTGGGCCGATGCCGTGGTCACTCCCCCGGAGCGAATCTTCCACGCCACCAAGCTGGGCTCGGTGAGCCTCTGGCAGAACTACATTGATCTGCGCCACGTCCGCGAACAGAATCAGGATTTGCAGAAGACCGTTGACCGCCTCCGCCTCGAGCAGGCCTCGCTCATGGAAGACGCACGCCAGGGTGAGCGGTTGCAAGCGCTCCTCGACTTCCAGCAGAAATACATCTACAAGACAGTGGCTGCGCAAGCCATCGGTTCCAGCGGAAACGACTCCTCCAAGGTCTTCTATCTCGACAAAGGTTCTTCAGATGGCCTTGACCGCGACATGCCCGTGATTACCCCGGATGGAATTGTGGGCAAGGTGCGCGAGGTCTTTCCCCACTCTGCCCAGGTGCTGGCCATCAATGACCAGACCAGCGGCGCGGGCGTCATTCTTCAGTCCACGCGCATTCGCGGCATCCTGCGAGGTGACGCCGCCGGACGCCCGCAGATTATTGGCATCCTCGCCGATCAGCGCATTCAGCCGGGAGAAAAGGTGCTCACCGCCGGCGGCGACCTGGTCTTCCCTCGCGGTCTGCCCGTCGGCGAAGTCGTGCGCGTGATGCAAGACCCCGACCGCGACTCCTTCATCGATGTAATGGTGAAGCCCGCGGCCCATCTCGACCGCCTCGACGAAGTGCTGGTGATTACCTCCACTGAACCCCGCTTCTCCGCAGAGCAGCAACAGGACATGGCCACCAGCCAGATGCTGAAAGGCGCGCAAGCCGCGGCTATTAAGGAACAGCAGAAAGCTTCGTCAATCATGGCCGAACGTCTGCCGGGACTCACCGATCCCAATGCGCCGCCTGCCGATGCCGTCGCGCCGGGCAAGGATCAGACCGCGCCCCCGGCGACAACAGCGCCGCCCGCTCCCAAGCTGCTCCACCCGATACATCCTGACCGCTATACGCCGGGGGCCAGCCCTCAGCCGCCGCAGGAAGAGAAAACCTCTCCACCGCCTCAGGCAGGGAGGAATCCATAGCCATGAGAATCTCTGGCGTCAGTCACCGTCGTGATCTGGGAAGCCGCAGCTATCCCATGCTGGTTTATGCGTCTGCGCCCCTGGTGGCACTGGTGCTTCAGGCCTGGCTGCCACGAGTACTCCACGGCTATGCATGGTTTGATCTGCCGCTGGTGGTGACAATCTATTTTGCCCTGGCCCGGCGCGACCCCATTCAGGGAACGATGATGGGCGCGGGCATGGGCATCTTCGAGGATGCGCTCACACACCGCGCCATTGGCGCCAACGGCATCGCCAAAACCGTGGCCGGTTTTCTGGCCGGCTCGGTAGGACTGCGCATCGACGTGGATAATTTCACCATCCGCATGATGATGACTTTTTTGCTATCGCTGCTCTCCGGCGCCATTTACGTCCTCATTTATCGAGTTCTGCTGGGGTTGGACCAGGAGTGGAGAGGGCTGGACGAACTGATGAAGGCGATAGGCACTTCGGTAGCAGCCATGATCCTGTTTCCGCTGCTCGACAGGACGCAGATCAGGGAATGAAACGTCAAATAAGGAGCACCTGAGGCTCAGACAGTATGTATCACGGCGGCACAACCCGTGGCGAAAAGCTCTCCACCCTCAAGCTGACGGTGCTGCAATATGGCATTCTGCTGATCATGCTCGCACTGGCCGCCGGGCTGTGGCGGCTGCAAGTGTTGGGCGCGGAGAACTTCCGCCAGCTCGCCGAACTGAACCGCATCCGCAAAGTTCCCGTGATGGCTGGCCGGGGCAAGCTCTTAGACCGTGAGAACCGGCTGCTCGTGGACAACTACCCGTCGGTCTCCTGCTTCCTGGTTCGCGAGCAGAATCGCAGCGTGGACGCCGACCTGCCCCTCATCGCCCGAGGCCTCAATCTGGACCTGGAGCAGTTGCGCAACACTCTGCGCCGCTATCGCACCCGGCCAATTTACGAGCCCATCCCCATCAAGAAGGACATCACCGCCGATGAGCAGGCCTTCATCGAGGCTCACCGCAACGAGTTGCCCGAGTTGGAGACCCTCGATGAGGAGCGGCGGCTCTATCCCCGCGACGGCTTTGCCGCCCACCTCATCGGCTATGTCGGTGAAGTGAGCGCGGAGGAACTGAGCCAGTCTCGCTTTGCCGCCTATGAGCCGGGCGACGTGGTCGGCAAAGCGGGCGTCGAGCAAACCTACGACGAAGTTCTGAGGGGCCAGGACGGATCTCGAGATGTAATTGTTGACAGCCATGGCCGCGAGGTCGGCTACCTCAGAACCCAGCACGCCATTCCCGGACAGGATCTCAAGCTGACCATCGACATCGATATTCAGCGCGCCGCCGAGCTCGCCCTGGGAGACCGCAGCGGCGCAGTGGTGGCCATGGACCCGCGTAACGGAGAGATTCTCGCCATGGTCTCCCACCCCAGTTACGACCCCAACGCTTTCGCCGTGCGCATCAACCGCGTCGACTGGAACCAGCTCATCAACGATCCCAACCACCCCCTGATGAACAAGGCCATCCAGGCGCAACTGGCTCCCGGATCGACCTTCAAAATCCTCATGTCCGTCGCCGGGCTTCAGGAGGGCGTGGCGCAAAATATGCATGTGAATTGCCAGGGCGGCGCCTTTTTCTACGGCCAATTTCACGCCTGTGATCGTCACCACGGCAATGTGGACATCGAGCACGCCATCCCCTGGTCATGCGACACCTTTTATTACACGCTGGCTGACAAGCTGGGCATCGACACCATTGCCCGTTACGCCAAGAGCGCGGGCCTGGGCCAGCGCACCGGCGTCGATCTGCCCAACGAGGCAGCGGGTATCGTTCCCTCTTCGGATTGGAAGCTGAAAAACTACCACGAGAAGTGGTATGTGGGCGAGACTGTCTCGGTGGGCATCGGCCAGGGTCCCGTCACGGTGACGCCCATCCAGTTGGCGCGCATGATCAGCGGCATCGCCTCCAACGGACATTTTGTGCGCCCTCACGTGGTGGACCCCGCACAGCTTCCCGCCCAGTACCGCCAGGCACTCAAAGACACCTTCCCCGGCTCTGGAGAATCCACCATTGACCTCGATCCGGAAAACTGGATGATCATCACCGAAGGCATGGCCGAGGCTACTTCGCCTGGCGCCTACGACACGGCCGCAGCTTCTCACTTGGAGGGAGTCGATTTTGCCGGTAAGACCGGCACTGCACAGATTGCCAGCCATGCGGCCATCAAGCAGTTGGGCGGAGGAAAGGAATTCTTGCCTAACGGCTGGTTCGTCGGTGTCATTCCCCGCAGAAACCCGGAGTTCGTTGTCGCCGTCCTCTGGGAGCACGGCGACTGGGGCTCCAATGCCGCACGACTCGCCGCCCAGGTTGCCACCGTCTACGTCAACAAAAAGCGAACCCAGGACCACAACGCCCTGGCGTTTGCTGGGAAGCCCGCGACCGTCGAGATGGGCGCAATTTGGACCGAATCTCTGCCCGTCGGCCAAAAATCGCGCCACACTGGAGCCACACAATCCGCCCAGCTACGCGGCGGGCATTTCGCTCTGTCTCCCACTCCGCTGACCCCGGTTAAAAACGTAGCCACCACCATGATTCCCTGGCCTGCCTGGCTCCTCTCATCCCCCCTGCGCTTCAAAGAAGGCCAACCCTGATGCGCCGCTTTCTCAGCTTTCGCGACTTCGACTGGCCGCTGCTGGGCATGGTGCTGCTGCTCTGCGCCATTTCTGTCTTCGAGGTTTATTCCGCCACGCTGCATACAAAATTCTCAGCCACGCTGCAAAACCACTGGTACGCCGCCTTTCACATCAAGCAGCTCTTATGGATCACCGGCGGTCTGGCAGCCATGTTCCTCTTCTCCAAAATCGACTATCACCGGCTGCTGGACTGGGCTTACTGGGCATATGGTTTCGGCCTGTTGGCGCTGGTGACCGTCAAGCTGGTGGGAGTCACGGTGCTGCACGCGCGGCGTTGGATCAGGATCGGCCCCTTTCATTTTCAGCCCTCCGAGTGGGTCAAGCTGATTCTGATTCTGGTCGTGGCCCGTTACTTTGCCAACCTCGGCGGGCGCAGCCTCACTTGGAGGGATATCCTCAAGTCCCTGGTGCTGGTTGGCATTCCCATGATGCTGGTGCTCATCCAGCCCGACCTGGGCACCTCGCTCACTTATGTGCCCATCCTCGTCGTCGGCCTTTTCCTGGGAGGCATCAACATCCGTCAGTCGCTGGTTCTCTTGGTCTGCGGAACGGTGCTGATCGCAGGCGTCTGGACTGATGGCTTCGGAATAGGGCACTTCAAAGTTCTCAAGAACTTCCAGAAAGCCCGCCTCACCAGCTTCGTCAATCCAGACAGCGACCCCAAAGGCACCGGCTACCAGTTGCGACAATCGCTCATTGCCGTCGGCTCCGGAGGCGTCTGGGGCAAAGGCATGGCCAAAGGCTCCCAGACCCAGGGTGACTTCCTGCCCATTCCCCATGCCGACTTCATCTTTGCCGCTTTTGGCGAGGAACACGGTTTCGTCGGCGCGCTCTCCGTCCTCCTGCTATACTTTTTCATATTGATGCGTTTGATTCAGAACGCTCAAACAGCCGCGGACCTGTCCGGTTCCTTGATTATCATGGGAGTGGTGGCTGTGTTGACCTTTCAGATTGCGGTCAACGTAGGCATGGTCATCGGGTTTATGCCCGTCACCGGAATTCCTTTGCCGTTAATGAGTTACGGCGGATCTTCGGTATTGTTTACCTTCCTGGCGCTGGGCGCGGCGATGAATGTCCGCATGCGCCGGTTCGTAAACTGACGGTTTTGTGGTTACACCTCCTGCGTCCCCCCGGTTATATCCGGCCCGCGGGAGAAGGTTTTATCAGGTATTTCGCCGGCCAGGTCCAGATGGACCGTGTGCCCGGCAGGATAAGGGTTCATGAGCACGCAGAGACGGGAAAACCGTTGGCGGCGTACAAATTGCACGGTTTGCGTAGAGTTTCCCGGGACAGCTTTTCCCGGCCCCATCGCGCGACACGGCTATTCTTTCGCCAGCGGTGGAACGGCCCCGCCGGGATTCCCGGCAAGGTTGGCCACAATCTCTCTGCAATCGGGTTACCGTATCGTAAGGCTCGTTCGTGCGGAAGTTCGCCACGGTTCGCCGCCATTCACGGCTGGGCTGGGCGCAACAACCGGCACACTAGCGATTCACGGGTCGCCCCATCCGCACATCCCTTCCCCTTCCGGTCGCGCACTTCTCCATCCATCCTTGCCGCGAGTCTCGGCAGGCGGACGCCACCGGGCAGAAAGGTACGATGGCAAAGGAAATTTGTATCTCCTCCACGCCGCATGAAACGCGGCTGGCAATTCTTGAAGATGATCAACTCGCGGAAATCTACTACGAACGCGAAAACGAATACACCCTCGCTGGTTCCATTTACAACGGCCGCGTCACGCGTGTACTGCCTGGCATGCAATCCGCCTTTGTGGATGTGGGCCTGGAGCGCGATGCCTTCCTGTATGTAACCGACTTCATGGAGCTTGAAGATCAGGAAGAAACTGACGAGCTGGAAAAAGCCGCCGTCAGCGGTGGCAACAAGCCCCCCCGCGAGGTCCGCCACACCAGCGGAAAAGAGCCCGCTCCGCAGGAGCGTGGCCCGCGCCCCGGCCAAAAGCCTGAACAAAAACAAGAACCGAGACCGGATCGCCCGGCCCGGGATAGCCGTTTGACGGTTGAGGCCCTGCCGGAAAGCGAGCCAGCTGCCTTACCCGCTTCCGGTTCCGTCTCCCTCGCAGAGCAAGCTGAAGCGGGCAAAGAGGATTCCGGCGCCGCCGGATCCAAACGCTGGCGTGGACGCCGCCGCCGCCGTGGTGGCCGTGGCGCAACAGACTCATCACCAGCTCCAATCGAGAGCGGGCAAACTCAGGCTACTGACATCGAGGAGATCACCGAGACCGAATCCGAGGTTGCCCCGCAGATTCATGCTGGCGCAACGGACAGGTCTTCGTCCTCGGACAGGCCTTCGCAGCCTGCGCGCGGAGCCTCTACTCCAACCCCCATTCTGCTGCCAGGCGAGTCGCTCTCCAAATACGGCGGCGCTCCAGCAGAGAGCGCCTTGCCAGAGAACGCAACCAGGCACGTTGCTCTTCCTGTTCGTTCGGAGAGCAGCTTCAAACCCTCCACCATGATCGAAGCGCCCCTTGTTTGGGACGGGAGCGGCGTGTTGCCCGGCGAATCGCTCTCCAAACATCGCAAGCATACGGACGAACCCGCTTCGGAAGCGTCGGCCGAGCCGCACCAGCCGCCTGCTATTGAGTCAGCTACCGGCAGCTCTGCTCCCGATGCTGTCGAGGAGCAGGACTTCGTCGAGGAGATCACTGAGCCGGAAGCGGAATCGGCCCCGCCAACGGAGATGGTCTCCACAAATGAATTGATGGCCTCTGCGGGCGCGGAAGATGATCTGATCGAAGAAGAGCCTCTCGATGAAGATGAAGAAGATGAGTTCGAGGAGACCTCTGAATCCGCGCTTGATCCGGATGCGCCTGAGCCCAGTGACGACGCCTCCGCCTCTCACAACGTGGACCCTCTACCTCCCAGTGGTTTCCGCCTCTTTGGCTTTGGCAAAAAGAAGCCTGATGAAAAAGATGCCAAGGCAGCCAAAACGATTTCATCCTCCTCTTACGCCCCCGGCAAAGGCCTCATCGTGGAGGAGACAATCGAGGAAGAGGAGTATGTCGCTCCCCGGCATCCTCATCGAAAAGGCAAAGCCGAAGATCACGACCAGGAAGACTTTGAAGAGGAGACGCTGCCCACACATCTGCGCTCCGGCGATCTGGGAGAAATGCTCCAGGAAGCCCACCTCGACCACCGCATCCAGTTGAACTTCGACGAAAAAGGCGGCGAAGACGAAGGCTTCGACGAAGAAGATGGAGAAGCGCTTGCCACAGGAGCAGCCGCCCCACAGCGCCCCGATCGCGCCGCCCGCGGTCGACGCGGAAGAGGAGCTCCGGCACTGCCAGCCGGCAGAGGCCGCGGAATGTCGCGCCGCTCCATGCAGACCTCCGACCTGCCCATCATCAGCGACCTGCTCAAGCCCGGACAGGAGATTCTCGTCCAGATCGCCAAGGAGCCCATCGCCAAGAAGGGTGCGCGCATCACCTCGCACATCGCCCTGCCCGGCCGCTTCCTGGTCTTCATGCCCACTGTCACCCACATCGGCGTCAGCCGCAAAATCGCCTCCGATGAGGAGCGCCAGCGCCTCAAGCGCATTCTCGTTCACGAGCGCGGCGAGGCCTCCGGTGGATTCATCGTCCGCACCGCCGCCGAGGGCGCATCCGAAGAAGAGTTGCGCACTGACCTGCGCATGTTGCTCAACCTCTGGGCGGAGATCAAAAAACGCTCCGACGAATCCAAGTCCCCGGCCCTCATCTATCACGATTTGGGATTGATCGAGCGCATCCTGAGAGATCAGGTCAGCTCCAACTTCTCTTCCATCTGGGTCGATTCACAGGACAATTACGAGCGCATCGTTCGCTTCCTCAACCGCTTCTCGCCCTCGCTCGTCCGCCGCGTCAAGCTCTACACCAAGGAGACTCCGCTCTTCGAGCACTTCGGCATCCAGGACGAAATCACCAAGGCCCTCAACTCCAAAGTCTGGCTCAAGAGCGGCGGCTCCATCGTCATCAACCAGACCGAGGCGCTCGTCGCCATCGACATCAACACCGGCAAGTACGTCGGCAAATCAGCCCGCCTTGAGGACACCATCGTCAAGACCAACCTCGACGCTGTCCCCGAAATCGTCCGCCAGATTCGCTTGCGCGACCTGGGCGGCATCATCGTCATCGACTTTATCGACATGGACGACCGCAAAAACCGCTTCCGTGTTCTGTCCGCCCTTGAAGAAGCTCTCAAATCCGACCGCGCACCCACCAAGGTTCTCCAATTTAACGACTTTGGCCTGGTCGCCATCACCCGCAAGCGCGTCAAGCAATCTCTCGAACGCACTCTCTCTGTTCCCTGCCCCACATGCCAGGCCACCGGCATGGTCAAGAGCGCAACCACGGTCTGCAACGAGATCTACACCGAGTTGCGCAAGATGAAAAAGTTCTTCGAGAACGCCGACATCCTGCTGCGCGTCAACCCCGAAACCGTCAAGGTGCTCAAATCCAACAACGCCAGTTGGATTACCGAGTTCGAAGAGCTGACCGGCAAGAACATCCTCATCAAGAGCGATGCGACCCTGCATCCCGAGCAGTTCGACATTCAGGGCTGATCGCACAATCCGCAACAAACGCCGAAGGACGGAGCATCGCTCCGGCCTTCGGCGTTTCCATATTCTTCTACGCTCTCACCCGGAAATTCAGCCTATAATTGGTTCGATTATGTAACGAAGGAGCAATCGATCATGAAACGGCATCATACTGTTGAAGTCCTCGCATTGGCGATCTTCGCAATTTCAACGGCGTACGCTCAACCGTCACAGAAGCTTGGGGTAACTGCCTCTATTTGGAATTACAAGAGTATGTGCGAATTCCAGGATCCTGATAGCAAGACTTTTGGCTTCCGGCTTCCCATGAGCATTACCTCTACCACCGTAACTGGATGCATGGACATTGAGAAGCAGTATGGCCATGCCACTGCAATTCGCCTTCTTGTGAAGAATACTGGCACAACTGATGAGACAGTTCAGTTCGAATCGCTGAAGGCCGTCATTCTTCATCTGGCCGACGGAAGGACACTCACGCCTATCGCTATTCGATGGCCTTGGAAAAGCCCTTATGACGGTCGCCCGAACTTCGAGTTCTATACAGGACTTACGGGTAACTGGCACATTCAGGTTCCCGCTGGCGCAGAAATCAACCTGGTATTCCTCTTCAACGAAGCACCCAAAGGTGCAACGGTTCAAATCGGTTCCATGGCTCCGGTCACTATCCGCTAAGTGTTAGTGATCCAAGGAAGCAGGGTGCCTCTTTCTCATGACTTCCTTGCCATCTACCGAATCACATGAATCGGCACGCCCACCTTCAGATTTTTCCAAAGCTGTTCGGTGGTATAAACCGGAGCATTCAACACTATCGCCAGCGCCAGGCACGCCCGGTCGCCCAACGATAACCCATACTTCTCCGTAGTTGTAATCAAATCACCGGCGATTTTGGCGTGTTCGCCGGTAAAAGGCTCTACTTCAATCATCGTGGATAGAGCATCCCCCCAGGCTTCCTCCGGATCGTGCCCTTTTTTGACGAGTTTGGATTGTACTTCCGCCAGATTGACCGCGCTGACCACGGCATTCTTGCGAATCTCGACCGTCAGTCTCTCCGCACCACGCTCGTGTTGAAGTAGGGCGAGTATCGCCGAGGCATCGAAGACAACTTCATTCATGCTTTGCTGCCTCGCGCCGCTCCGTGCTCAACTCGTCGGCAAGGCTGACACCCGGTGGCACGAGGGCTTTTACGCGCGCCTGCGCCCGCCGCAGCCGCTCCCGCATGGTTGCAATCCGCAGTTCGCCGTCCACAACGCGCATATCCAGAACGTCGCCGTCGGTCATCCCCAGCGCTTCTCTGAGTGCCACAGGAATCACCAGCCGCCCCTTTTCCCCCATCCGAGTCCGAACCCAGAGCTTGTCGACAAACCTAGGCCATTTCCGGCCTACCTCTTGCTCTTGGCGTTCCAAAACTTCCATAATTCCCACCTTCCAAATACGTGTCACTATTATAGCCTAGTGGCACAAATTATAAAAGTGGCACATCCTAAAGTATTCCCACCACCCGTAACCACACCAGCCCTCCAGCCAGCACGCCAATCGGAGAAATCGCCACCAGCGCCAACGCATACCAGATAGGTTGCTTGCCCCGTGATTGCAGCGCGCTCAACGCGGCCAGCGCCAGCACCACCATCCCCAGCGCCAGCACGTGGTAGAGCGGGTTGGCCACCGCCGCCCACGCAGTCACGTAGCCGCCAGCCGCCGCCGCCAGAAACGAGTACCCCAAATTGACGAAGGCGTACCCCGGCTCAACCTTGCCCTCCGCGCCCGTCCAACTCGGGACCATACGCTTGAGCAGCGCCATCAAAACAATCACCAGCAGGACCATCGTTGCGAAGCCCGCCGCCAGCGCCAGAAATGCGTGAAAAATCACCATGGTCTGCCCTTCTTATCCGGCTCCGCGCCCACCTCGCCCCGCTCTATCCGCTCCAAAAACGCCCGCGCCAGCTTTCGTTCGCCGGGATGGCTCTCGCCATGCATTGTGCACAGGTCAAGAAACTCATCGCACAGCGCATTCTTTTGTTCCTGCTGCGCCAGAATCCCCTGCAACGCAACGGCAAGCTCGCGCAGCCGCGCCGCCTCCGGCCAGGAATAATCCTCGTCCTCACCACTCACCTCGCCACCTAGGTGCTCGTATTCTGAAAACAGACCCTTCCTGCCGCGAGCACACGCATCCAGGCAGGCCATCAGTTGCCCGCAAAATGCCTGCGCCAAAACATCCAACTGAATGGGGTCCATCTCGTCGCGTGGGTCCATCATTCTGCTATTGTTCCTGCTTCGGCTCTTCGGTGCAAAAGGGAAATGTTTTGGAGATCGGCTGGAGTTTGCCATCTTCAAGCACAAAGTATCGCTGGCGACAGGTTTCGGGCTTATCTGGATTGTCGAAGTCGAGGTGATATTCAGCAATCAGTAACCGGCTGTCAGGTTTATAAAAGAGAACCGTCAGATAGGGATGCCCATCTTTGGTTTTGGGTAGCGGATCACCTCCATCAAACATGCCGATCGCTGGGATTTCAACACCGGTTCGCAGGTTTGCTAATTCGTAAAAACGACAGCCTGTACCACAGCTGAGTGCATCTAGTTCATATTCGCCCGCATAAGTCACTTCTGGAGGCGAAGCGCTCCTGGCTGTTTCGTACACCCACTCGCCGTCATCTTCCTGATGCAGCCATTTCGGAATCTTGATGGGCCCCTTGTAGACCTTTGCCGGATATTGCTCGAACTGAAACTGTCGTGTCTGACTCCATGAAGGAGGGTTTGCGCATGAAACGACACAGGCGATCAAAAGAAACAGTATAAATCTGCGAAATAGACATCTCATGCATATCAGCTTACAGCCCGTGAATCACAGGCTCAAGTCCGTCGTTGCGGCCTGCTTCTTTTTCTCATCTTCAACCAGCAAGCGATGGAACTCCTCGGGCACGACAGCGTGACCGAAGAGCCAGCCTTGGCCGTGAACAGGCTGTTTCTGGGCGGCAAAATACACAGCCTGCTGCCTGGTTTCAATCCCTTCCACAATCACTTCCAGGTGAAGCGCCTTAGCCATGGAAAGAATCTGCGGCAAAATCGCCGATATCGCCGCCTCCGTGCCGATAGACTGCGTGAAACTCCGGTCGATCTTGATGGCGTCCACGGAAAGACCATGCAGATACGAAAGGCTGGAATACCCAGTGCCGAAGTCGTCTATATGCACGCTATGGCCCCGCTGGCGAAGTTGCAGAATGGCCGCGATAGCCACCTCATACTGGGCCGTGGAGCTTTCAGTGATCTCTATGACTATGCTCCGCGCCTCTACCCCGGCCCGCTTCAGGGAGTACTCCAGCATGGGCAGAAACCGGGGATCGGTCAGGTCCCTGACGGCTATGTTGATGCTCACTCGAAAATCTGGCCGGGCGCGGAGCGTGGCGGCAAAATCGCGCAGAACGCGGCGCACCACCAGCCGCGTGATGGAGCCCACAAAGCCTTGCGCCTCGGCAATCTTGACGAAGATATTGGGCCCCACGGCAAAGCCTTCCTCGTCGGTCCAGCGCGCCAGCGCCTCGGCCCCCACTATCCGTCCGTTGGCCAGATCGATGATAGGCTGATACTCCACCCGCAGCTTGTCATTGCGGATGGCCCGGCGAAGCTGCTGTTCCATGCTACGGTTGCGACGGTAGAGGATGGCAACTAGGAAGCCGAAGAGGCCGCCAGCCGGTCCGCCCAGAATTTGCATAGCCTTCAGTTCGCTGCGATTGTCCCGCAGCGCTTCGGATACTGATAGAGAGGCCGTCATGCAGAAGTCATCGTGTACAGAACAGCGGGTCGAGTACAAGATGTCCCCAATGCGGAAGTCGCCATCCCGAGCCGGTATCGTGCGCGTATGGTTTATGTCATTATTATTCCCCGGATGAGCGAACTGACTCTGCGCGGTACTGATTGCCGCGCCCATGAAATGCACCGTAGTGCTTTCCCGAAGGCTGTAGATATAGGGATTGAATACCACATAGGAATCGCCCGCTTGCAGGCTGGTGACCGCTATGTCGTCCAAACGAAACTGCGGAGGATTTATGTATACCTTGACGCCATCCGCACCGATGTAATCTGGCCGGGGCTGCTTGATGCCGGGCAGAGGCAGCCGCCCCAGTGTCGTCGAGCAGACAATCTTACCGTCGCGCACGCGCCCGGCTTCTTTCAGATAATGCGAATGGTAGACAAGTTCGAGCAGAGACGCCATATCCTTGTCGGAACATAGGGGCGCGGGCAATGCGTTCATCGCATCCAGCACGGCGTGCGCATCGCGTGAAAACGCCACGCTATCGTCGATAGCGCGCGTTGCCTCGTAGCTCAACTTGTTCGCTGTCAGACGCAGCGCGATCATGCGGCCCAGCAAATAGCCCGCCAGCAAGCCGCACGCCGCTGCAACCACGGTGGCAACTATAGTGATAAGAACTCGTTGCTTGAGTGCATGTTTCATTCACCAAGCCAACTCCCAGCTTTATCCGTCATTACCCCCTAAAGCTGTTCAAAAAGAACCTGCATACCCCTTTCATCGGGAAAATAGGGGTTTTCTTCATGGAATTCTGTACAACTCACGCCTCCTTGAGGGGAAATCCGCTCGCCTTGGCCGCCAGTTACTTCACAGATGGCTGGGCAGCCTTGGCCGGGGGAACCTCGAAGAAACCAATGTGCAATTCTGACACAGGAACGAAGTTGGTCAGGTGAACCTGAAAGAGGTTTACATCCGTCTTCTCCACCGCGCCTTCGCCCGGCGAGCAGAAGCTGACAAAGACTTTCCCGCCGTTTACCGGCTTCGGCCGTTCAACGATAAGCGTAAAATCCTCAATCGGCCGCCTCCAGGTGTTCGCCGAGGTGAGAATAAAGTCCACCCATTGAAATTCAATCTCAGCATACAAATCTGGATCTGATGGATTATTGAGCAATACTTGATGAATACTGGAGACCATGCTTTTAGCAAGCGGAAGCCCCATACAGAAGGAAGTAATGTCTCCTCGATCATCTGGCTTCAATGGAATGGGCTTAGACTCATCCACGGAAATCTTTCCCACATCCAAAAGTTTCTGCTCATCACCTCGACGGAAATAATATGAGGCAAATCCCGCAAACGGTGAATACTCATGCCGGATGTGAACCGTCGAATGCGCCGGAAATCTCTGCGTCCAGTGGTATTGCAGATGAACTTCCCAATTAGCAATATAGCCATTCGCAGTGTTGTTATTATCATTATCGAGGTCGATGATGCCCATTGCGGCTAGACGCTTCTTCTCACCCTCAGGCAAACGAATAAGATCCCGACCCATTCGCACATCATCATCGGCATGTCCGAAACTAGCAACGTCAATTCCGTCGGCAACCAGAATATCGGCAACGTCTTTACCGTTGATAATTGCCTTCGCATCAGACTGGTAAGATGCGGGCTTTCCATCGATGGAGAGCCGAAAATCCGGAAATGAAGTAATTGATGGCGGCATTGACGTCACGCCCCAGTCATACGGCGGCACCGGAAACGCCACCTCTGTCTTCACATCCTCCGCCGTATCGTTGCGGAAGTCGTAATCAACCACCACCTTCTTCAAGCTGATCTGAAGAACTTCCCTGGCCATCACGATGCGCGTCTCGCGCCGGGGCACCACCCCTCCGGCAGCTATGGCGGCGGCCGAGTCGTCAGTCAGCGCGGGAAGAGATGCTGCCAGTCCGCAAGCCATAACAAAAACGAGAGTGCGCAAAACAGCTTTTCTGTTCATGCCGGTCAGTATGCCAGATTCTTGTAGGCTGTTTCCAGTCCATTTTTCGTCCCCTTCGCCAGTTGCCTATTCTTGTACATCTTCTCGGCGAAACAGGTGGAATACTACGAATACCGCCGTTTCCTGCCCCCTGGCCGCGGAGCGGCGTCCGCCCCTCCATAGGTGGTTGAATTTCCCCCCATTTTGGGCTATGCTGTAGGTACAGACGAGTTTCTCCGCCTGAATTGCCGTGACCGCACCGGCTGGCGGAGGGATGAGTGGGCTTAATGCCCACTTTTTATTTGGGCCAAATTTCGTGTTTTTTACCGCCTCTGACGGTGTGAAATCAGAGTCCCAGTGAGCTAGGTTTGCTCGCTGGGGTGTAGGGACGATGGCAGTCAAGCTGGAAGCAATCCGGGCGGCAGCGGTACGCGTGGCAGCCTCGCATGGGCTGGACGTGGTGGAGATCGAGTTCATCGGCCCGGCCAAGGAACGCATTCTGCGCGTCTTTCTCGAGAAAAATTCCGAGGGACGCGCAAAGCTGAAGGCGGCCATTGAGGCCCGAGCAGAAGGCTTGGTCGGGGAGCTTCCCGAACGGTTGATTCAGGAGACACAGGCAGGCAAGCTAAAGGTTGAGCAGCTCTCCGGCGTCACCCACGAAGATTGCGCAGCTTTCAGCCGGGATTTTGGCGTGCTGCTGGATGTGGAAGACCTGGTTCCGGGCGCGGAGTACACGCTCGAAGCCAGCTCTCCGGGGTTGGACCGCAAGTTGACCAGCCCAGATGATTTTCGACGCTTTGCTGGCTCTCTGGTCAAGGTTCAGACCTTCGAGCCGGTCCGCAATAATCGCCACTGGCAGGGCCGGCTGATGGATAAAACCGAGTCCGGCGCCGGTCAAACCATTACGCTCGACCTGAACGCGGTCAAGCAGAACAGCAAGAGCCGGAAGGCCGGGGTCGACACGGTGGAGATTGCGCTCGCGAACATCGAGAAGGCGCAACTGGTGCCGGAGATTTAACGGAATCGCCGGAAACGGTAAGAAACAAAGGGTAGGATTGATAGTCAGGGCTTTAGCCCTGACAAATTGGCCAGAATCGAATGAGGGGCTTTAGCCCCGGAGGGAATACAGGATTCTGCGATCTTCCCTCCAATACATCAACTGAAACCGGCGCAAGCCGCAAGAGAAGCAGAGAGAGCAAGCAGAGTATGGCCAGCGTTTTGTATCAGAGTATCGAGCTCCTAAGTCAGGAAAAGAGCATTGACCCCGCCATCGTTGTGGGCGCGGTCGAGGAGGCTATCGCCCTGGCCACGCGCAAGTACTACAAGACCCAGGAAAATATGCGCGGCGAGCTGAACAAGGAGACTGGCCAGATTCTGGCCTACATCTACAAAACCGTGGTGGCCGACGATGAGCCCATCGAAGACCCGCTCAACCAGATCACCCTCACCGAGGCCAAGGAACTGGCGCCGGAGGTCGAGGTGGGCAGCGAGATCCGCATCTATCGCGACACCACTCCGCTGGGCCGCATCGCCGCGCAACTGGCCAAGCAGGTCATCTTCCAGAAAGTCCGCGAGGCGGAGCGCGAAACCGTCTTCAACGAGTACGCCCACCGCGAAAAGGAAGTGCTCAACGCCACCGTCAAGCGCATCGAGGGCCAGGACATTATCTACGACCTGGGCAAGGCCGAAGCACGCTGCCCCAAGCGCGAACAGTCGCGCCTCGAGCAGTTCTCCATCGGTGAGCGCGTCCGCGTTGTCCTGCTCAAGGTGGATCGCGCCGCCAAGGGACCGCAGGTGATCGTCTCCCGCGCCGCTCCGGAGCTGGTGCAGAATCTCTTTCAGTCCGAAGTTCCTGAAATCTACGACGGCACAGTCGTCATCCGCGCCATCGCTCGCGAAGCCGGCGAGCGCACCAAGATCGCCGTCCAGTCCCGCGACAAAGATGTAGACCCGGTGGGCGCCTGCGTAGGCATGAAGGGCATGCGCGTGCAGTCCATCATCCGCGAGCTGCGCGGTGAAAAAATTGACATCATCGAATTCTCCGAAGAGATCACTACCTTTGCCGAGAAGGCTCTGCAACCCGCCAAGGTTAGCCGCGTATCCATCGCCGACCTCACGGAGAAGCAGCTCGAAGTCATCGTGGACGACACCCAGCTCTCCCTGGCCATCGGCAAGAAGGGCCAGAATGTTCGCCTCGCCGCCAAGCTGCTCGGTTGGAAGATCGACATCAAGAGCGAAGAGGAAAAGCGCCAGGAGGTCGAGCAGCAAATGCAGGACCTGAGCGGCGGGCCCTCCACGCCCATCGAGCAGGTAACAGAACTTGCAGCGAGCGTTCTTCAGAAGCTGGTCGCCGCCGGCATCACCACCGTCGAGGGGCTCGCCGATATGACCCCCGAACAGCTCGAGGAGATTCCCGGTATCGGCGAAAAAACTCTGGAGAAAATCAGCCTCGCCGTGCGCCGCTACTTCGAACAGCTTGAGCAAAGCCCGCATGGCCGTGCACCTCAAGCAGAGAAAGCCGACGGCGCTGAATCAGCAGAACAAGCCGTCACCGAAGAGCAAAGTGAAGCTGTTCAGGCGACCGGACAGGCGGAAGCGGAAAATGACGCCGCGGTCATCACTGAGGCGGAAATCGAAACTTTGCAAGACCACCCGGCCGAGGCGCTTGAGCAGAATGCTCAAAGCACCGAAGAGCCGCTGCTGAATGAAATTGATACCGAAAGCGCAACAACGGATGAACAGGCGACCAAAGAGGAAGGCGCGTAAGATGCGCCGCGTCTGCGGAACACCATCAACGATAACGGCACTTTGCACTACAGCCAATGCCATGAGGTAGCTATGAGCGACTAAGGGCTTGGGCAGCAGATTTTGAAAAGAGGCGGATGAGTAAGGTTCGTATCAACGATCTCGCGCGCGAGATGGAAGTCAAGAGCCGGCAGGTTCTTGATCTATTGGCAGAGCTCGGCCTGGGCGCTGGCAAAACTCACTCCAGTTCGCTGGAGGAGGATGAGGCCGAAAAGGTTCGCGCGCAATTTAAGCGTGCGTCGCGGCACGCAGGCCAGGCAAGCACGCCGGCCTCTCGCGCCCCGCAAGCCATTGCGCCCAAGATTGATCTCTCCCATATCTCCAAGCCAGGCGACGTGCTGAAAGCCATTCAGGCCAAGAAGCAGGAAGAGGAAGACGAAGCCCGCAAGAGCCGTTTGCCTCTGAAGCGAACCACAGCCGCGCCTGCCCCGGAACCCACGCGTCCGGCGCCGGCGGCCGTGGTTGCCGTCAAGCCGCCTGCTGCGCCGCCCAAGCCGGAGCCGCGCAAAATTGTTCCTCAGCCTCGTTCCGCGCCGCCCATCATAGCCCAACCGCCCGCCATTGCCACGCGCCCGCCCGCCAAAGCGGTGGTTGCCAAGGCTCCAGCAGCCGTGCAGCGTCCGGTAGTCGTCGTGGCGCCGCCCACCGTGGTGGTCAAGCCGCCGGCAAAATCAGCCAAGCCTCCAGTTACAGCTGAAGAACCCATTGTGCCAGCCGCCACAACCAAGGATTCCGCGGCGCTGCACCCCAAAGCCAAGGTCTCCGCGGCAACGGAACCTGTAGAGATTGAGGCCCCCTCGGCAGATGAAGCGGATACTCTAGCTTCCGAGCAGGCAGCTTTATTCCCCGGAGAAGCCGCCGATCTCGCGGCATCTGCGCCGGCGCATACTCCCGCCCACCGTGGAAAAGGGCACACCCACGCCGCAATTCCCACTCCGGCGCTGCCCGCGCGGCGCATGGTGATGCCGCAAACTGGGCCTCGTCCGTTTTATACCGCGCCTCCAGTGGCTGACATTCCACCCGCGTCTAACACCGGGACTGCCGCAGGCGGCATTCAGCGCGGCAGGCCGATCTTCGACCGCAACAGGCCCGCTGCCGGCTCGGGCGGCTATCAACAGCGCTCCTCCGGTGGCGCTCCAGGAACAGGCCAGTTCCCCGGCGGCGGCCCGCGCCCCAAGCACCCCACGCGCTCCACCTCTGGCGGTTACGCTGGCGCCGGCGCTCCGGGCGCTCCAGGTTCTCGGCCCGCTTTTGGCGCGCGCCCCGGTTTTGGACCACCTCGCGCGGGCGGCCCGCCACGTCCCGGCAGCGCCCCGCCAACTGGAGAGTCCCCGCGCCCGCAGCGCGCACCATCCAGAGGCCGTGGCGGACGTCCGCAGTATCCCAAGACCAAAGAAGGCCCAATGAAGGGCTTTGTGCCGCCGCCGCGCTATGCCGGCATCCAATACGGCGGCGAGCCGCTGCCCATCACCCGCGAAATCACCGTCACCGAGGGCATCAGCGTTAAAGACCTGGCCGAAAAGCTCGAAATCCGCGCCAAGGATCTCATCGCCACCCTGCTCATGAGCGGCATCTTCGTCACCGTCAACCAGTCCCTTGACGCCGAGATGGTTAAGGATGTGGCCGCCAAGTTCGGCGCGGCAGCCACCGTCATCACCTACGAAGAAGAAATCGCCAACCAGGCCATCGAAGAAGTTCTCGAAGCTGAAAATACCGGCGAGCTTGAGGTTCCCCGTTCGCCCGTCGTCACTGTCATGGGCCACGTCGATCACGGCAAGACCTCCCTGCTCGACGCCATCCGCGAAACCGACGTAGCCGCCGGAGAAGCCGGCGGCATCACCCAGCACATCGGCGCTTACAAAGTGAAGTTCGCCAAGGAAGGCTCGCCCGCCTCCGGTCGCGAGATCGTCTTCCTCGACACCCCCGGCCACGAAGCCTTCACCCGCATGAGAGCGCGCGGAGCCAAGGTCACCGACATCGTAGTCATCGTGGTCGCGGCCGACGACGGCGTCATGCCTCAAACTCTCGAAGCCATCGATCACGCCAAGGCCGCCGCCGTCCCCATCATCGTGGCCATCAACAAGATTGACAAGCCCAACGCCAATCTCGACCGCGTCAAGAAGCAGCTTGCCGACCGCGGCCTTGTTCCCGAAGAGTGGGCCACCGCCGGCGAAGGCACCGTCTTCGTCGAAGTCTCCGCCAAGAAGCGCATCAACCTCGACCTGCTCCTCGAAATGATCTGCCTGGTCTCCGACATCAAAGCGCCCAAAGCTACTCCGGGGCGCAAGGCCGTCGGCTCCGTCCTCGAAGCCAAGCTCGACCGCGGACGCGGCGCTGTCGCCACCGTCCTCGTGCAGGATGGAACCCTACGCCTTAACGACTCCTACATCGTCGGCAACACCTTCGGCAAGGTTCGCGCCATGTTCGACGACCGCGGGCGCGCCATCGAAGTTGCCGGTCCCTCCACCCCCGTCGAAGTTCTCGGCCTTGAAGCCATGCCCGACTCCGGCGACACCTTCCTCGTCGTAGCCGACCGCGACAAGGCCAAGGGCATCGCCCAGTACCGCAAGATGAAGGAGCGCGACGCGCAACTCGCCAAGAGTTCCCGTGTCTCTCTTGAAGGTTTGGCCGAACAGATTCGCACCGCCGGCGTCAAAGACCTGCCCCTCATCATCAAGGGCGACGTCACCGGCTCCGTCGAAGTGCTGGCCGATTCGCTGGTCCTCATGTCCACCGAAAAAGTCCGCGTCAAGGTCATCCACAGCGGCGTCGGCTCCATCACCGAGAGTGATGTCCTTCTCGCCACCGCCTCCAACGCCATCATCATCGGCTTCAATGTCCGCCCCGAGCGCAAAGCCGCCGAGCTCGCGCAGCAGGAAGCCGTCCAAATCCGCCTCCACTCCATCATCTACGATTTGCAGGACGAAATGCGCCTGGCCATGCTCGGTCTCCTCGAGCCCGTCTACAAGGAGAACTACATCGGCCGCGCCGAAGTCCTCAACATCTTCAAAATTCCCAAGGTCGGCGTCATCGCCGGCTGCCGCGTACAGGACGGCGCCATCCGCCGCGATGCCGAAATCAAAGTCATGCGCGCCGGTGAGCAGCTCTTCAAGGGCAAGGTCGTCTCCCTTAAGCGATTCAAGGACGACGCCCGCGAAGTCACCAACGGAATGGAATGCGGCATCGGCCTCAGCGGCTTCAATGATCTCAAGGAAGGCGACCTCATCGAGGCCTTCTCCACGGAGAAACTAGCCGCCGACCTCGGCACGCGCACCTCCGCCAAGGCATAATCTGACTTAACAGCAAGCGGCCAGGTCAACGCAAAGGTTGACCTGGCCGCAATTGTCTGTGCACTTAATCGTTGTAGCCTACTTCTTTTTCTTTGCTGTTCCTGTTCCGCCAAACTGATAGAAGAACGATCCCGATACATCCACTACATTCCCGGTGGCGTTCATATCATTCCAGGTAAACGCTTGCCGTTCATAGCGAACTTCGGGTCGAACACCCCAGTTCCTGCCCATATAGCAACTGGCGCCGCCACCGAAGTTCACATAGTAGCCGTTGGTAGACACCGATACGCCGCCCTCACTCCCGGTAAACCGCTCATCGCCGCCGCCGACAACCGCGTAGGGAACAATCTTTTTCGAGGGCGTCAAGTTGAAGCGCACCGCGCCGCCAAAAAGCTGAGAGTGATATGTTATCGAACCGCCCGAATAATTCAGCGGATCGTACTTGTACTCGAACAAACCCGTGATGTAGGGTGTCACATTGTAGCCGCCCGAACCGCCAAAAAAGTGAGTGCTGGTGGGGCCGTTTGCTGGAGTAAAGGATGTGTGGTCATAACCGACGGTGCCGGCGACATCACCCGAGTGAGCCAGAACCTGAGCCCGAACGGGCGCCAACATAACAAGGAGAAACAGAACTGAGAAAAATAGGCTTGCAATTGCGTTCTTGACAAATGCTTTCACGATCTTGTTGTCCTTTCGATTTAGGTTAGTGGAAGTCCCACTGAGGCCATCCGGTTAGAGTTTGATCTGCACACTACCACTAGCACTGTAACCAACAATGCCCACTGCGCAGCCGCAAGAAAGTCCCCGCTGATTTTACAACTTCTCCCATCTCCGTACAAGCCATAATTGAACTACAGAACCAGCCCGCTCCTCACCATGAGAAGCGGGCCGGTCTTCTTTGGGTCGATCTTCCCATCACGTTTGCTCTGTCATCATGCCTGGCAATTATGGTCTGACCTCCGGATTACCGGTGATTGCCGTGACTGCTGCGGGACACACAGTATCCGTTTTCGCTCAATACGAATTCATTGGATAACATATTTACATATGCTCATATTGTTGATTATAGGAATGTTATTCAATAAAATCGGATTCTATCATTTTTTCGCACACTACCAATCGAAATTACCTTGACAATCGTGGTCTGACCTCTGTATACATTCCCGTCAGGATATCTGATTGGCAATATCGGTTCGCTACAGTTATGCCAGCTCCTCGATGACACGATTTCAAGTACTAGCTTTTCGAGCACTGGCTATGCGCTGCTCATAATCAACATTCAAATTGGAGGCTCCAATGCGATTCACATGCTTTAAATCAAAAGGGTTGGTCAGCCGCGTGTTGGCCGTTCTCTTTTGTGTCGTCGTCCTATTGTTCGCCGCTAACGCGAACGCCCAGATCGCCGGCGCCGGCAACATCCAGGGCACCATCCTGGATGCAACCGGAGCGATTGTGCCCAATGCAGCGGTCACTATCACGGAAACCTCAACACAGGTGAAGCACACTACCCAGAGTGATAAGGCCGGTGTCTATGTATTCCCCGGTCTTCCCGTTGGCACCTACAACCTCGGTGTCGTCGTTCCCGGCTTCAAGTCCTACTTGCAGTCAGGCATCGTCTTGGAAGTCGGCAGCAGCATCACCGTCAACGTCAATCTTACCGTCGGCGGAACTAACCAGACCATAGAGGTCACGGCTACCGCTCTGGCCTTGCAGACTGAAGACGCGACCTTCAAACAGACCATTGACCAAAAAGAAGTGGATGAAATGCCGCTCAACGGCAGGCAGATGACACAGCTCATCACACTCTCCGGCGGCTCCAATTCTGCGCCCGCTGGCGACTTCACCGGCAGCAAGTACTCCTACGCAACCATATCGGTCTCCATCGCGGGCGGCGGCGGCAATACCACCCTATGGCGTCTCGACGGCGGCGACAACCAGGACTACATGGCCAACGGCAATTTGCCCTATCCGATTCCCGATGCGGTTAGTGAATTCAGCGTCGAGTCCACCGATCTGGGCGCGCAAGATGGCGGCCACGTGGGTGGCATGGTCAACGTCGTCACCAAGTCAGGTACGAACAAGTTCCATGGCGAAGGATTCGAGTTTATCCGCAACAACTACATTGATGCCACGAATTTCTTCTCGTCCACGCCCGACACGCTGCACCAGAACCAGTTCGGTGGCACCTTCGGCGGACCCATCAAGCGCAATAAGATCTTCGCCTTCGCGGCCTATCAGCGCTGGAAGGCCGATCAGTCGCAGTCGAACACCCAGGCCACGGTGCCCACGGCACAGAACTTGGCCGGCAATTGGTCTGTTACAGACGGCAATCCAACCGTACCGCTCAGCAACGCGTGCAACTCGACACACGCGCCCATCACGCTCTACGACCCGCTCACAGGTACGGCTCTGGCGGGAAATCAGTATGCCACCGCGCCCACTTACAACGCCCAGGCATTGAATCTTCAGAAATACCTGCCTGTAATCAATCCGGCGCTGGATCCGAATAACTGCGGGTTTGTTTTCTACGCCATCCCCTACGCGCTCACTAGCAATCAGTTCACAACCAGGGTCGATTACACGGTCAGCTCCAAGCAGAATATCTTCGGCCGTTATTTCGTTGATGGCTACCAATTCCCGGCGTACTTCTCGCCGACCAACATCCTCATCACCACGCAATCCGGAAACATTGAGCGCGTCCAGTCCTTCACCCTCGGCGACGCATACCAAATCAAATCGAGCATCGTGAACTCGGCCCACATCTCCATTCTGCGCCGTGTCAACAACCGCGGCTACGCGCCCAACGACATCAACGCCGCAACGCTGGGCGTCAATGTCTATCAGATCGTTCCCAACGGATTGCAAATGTCCGAAGGCAAATTCTCTATCGGAGGCGGCACCAACTCGGTGGCGCACTTCAATGACAACACCCTCGCCGTCAACGATGACGTGACCTGGGTAAAAGGCAAGCACCAGCTCGCCTTCGGTGGTGAGTGGGTCCAGAACGAGCTCAATATCGGCAACGTCTACGAGGGCAACGGCATTTTTACCTTCAACGGACAATATAGCGGCAGCGGACCCGCTGGTGGTAGCACCATCGGCGATCAAAATCTCGATTTCATGTGGGGGACGCTCGGTGGAACTGCATCGACTGCGCCTTTCCAGCAGAGCAAAAAGCAGCAGAACGCGCTGCGTGGGCCGATTCCCAGCCTCTACGTGCAGGACACCTATCACGCCACTCCGCGTTTGACGCTGATTGCCGGCCTGCGCTACGGACCCAATGTCATGCCGCACGATTACTTCAATCGCGGTGTGGTCTTCAACCAGGCCGACTTCCTGGCCAATATATCCAGCTCGATTTATCCCAACGCGCCTGCGGGCGCTCTCTACTACGGCGACAAGGGCGTCACCCGCCAATTCACCCAGAACACCTATAGCCAGTTCTCTCCCAATGTCGGCGCCTCCTTTGATCCATTCGGCAATGGCAAGACGGTGATTCGCGCCGGCGGCGCGCTTATGTTTGACAATCCAAACTTCTTCACCGCCCAACGCAACCAGCAGAACCCGCCGTTCGCCACTGCCGTGAACCAGACGCAGGCCCATGGCGAACCTCCCATCAACTTCAGCAACCCCTGGGTCAACGGCGCCTTTACGTACAACCCCTTCCCTCAACCAGCGATTCCAACCCCCTCGCAGGCGCTGTTCATCCAGCAATCGCAGTTCATCGTGATGCCTCAGCAGTTCAGGCCTGCGTATACGATGCAATGGACCCTCAGCATACAACGTCAATTCGGCCACGGATGGCAGGCCATGGTTGACTACATCGGCAACACCACCAGGCACGATCCGGTTGGCGTGCCATTCGATCCTGCTGTGTTCGTCCCCGGAGAGTGGGGCAGTGGTTCGAACCCAACCTGCACGGGCCTCGTGGCCACAGGACCGGCTGCCATCACCTCCGGGACGGCTGGCAGCAACTGCTCTCAAGCAACATCCGCGAACAACGCCGCCCGCTTCCTGCTCACCACGGAGAATCCAGCGGGTGTGAACTCCTCCGGAAACCCCACCGGCGGCAACCAGTACCAGGGTGGCGGCTCTGGCTCGGTCATCGTCGACGACGGGGCCACTGCCAATTACAACGGCCTGATCGCTTCCATTCAGCACCGCATGTCGAACACCTTCAGCCTCATGGCCAACTGGACCTGGTCCAAGTGCCTGAATATCGAGGATGCCCAAGGCGATCTGGCCAACACAACCGTCGAGAATCCCTACGACCTGAGAATGGACTACGGCCCGTGCGGTTCGGATTTTCGCCACATTGAGAACGTGGTCCTGGTCGCCAGGAGCGGCTTCAACAACCACCTGAATCGTGTTGAAAAACTCATCGTCAATGACTGGGAGTTTGCGCCCCTCATCCACATTCAAACCGGCATACCCTTCACCGTCTTGGCGGGTCAGGACAACTCGCTGACCGACGTGGGCAACGACCGTCCTAACCTGGTACCCGGCGTGAATCCGTACGCTGAGGTAAAGTTCCGAAAGGCTACGGGAGAAGCGAACCGCGAATACCTGAATCCGGCTGCGTTTCAGCAGGTGACTATGTCCTGCGGCACAGGCGGCTTACCACCGACCACAGCCCAACTAACCACCGGTGCCTGTCCGGCGTTGGGCACCTACGGCAACATCGGCAGGAACTCCTTCCGTGGGCCCAAGGCGCTGCAATTCGACGCCCAGATTTCGCGTATCTTCAAAATCCACGATGACTTGACGACCACGCTCCGCCTCGAGGCCTTCAACGTGCCCAATCATCCTGACTTCCAACCTCCATCCAGCTCAACAACCGGCTCGCTTCCAGCCAATTCCGGAGGCGCCGCTACTCTTACGTCCGCGACCTTTGGTCAGGTCTCGGCAACATTCAACCAGGCCCGCGTCTTCCAGGGCAGCATCAAGATCAACTTTTAGAGAGGCTGCGGATTAACCATTACTATTGACCTTCCAATCACGCCCCGTTTCGATGATTGAAACGGGGCACTTTTTTGATTTCTTTGAAACGCGCCCGGTGGCCGGATAAACTGAAACCATGTGCGTCTTATCCATCTCTTTCTGCGTCACAATTATCATGCGCGACATAAGTTGGAAGTAAACCAGACAGGAGCATCATGACAATTCAGTACAGCAATCGCAGGGACTTTTTGAAGGTGAGCGGCGCGGCCATGGCCGCAACAGCCGTTACCTGGAACGCGCGCAGTTATGCCGCCATCCTGGGTGCCAACGATCGCGTGAACGTCGGCGTCGTCGGCTGCGGCGACCGCATGAAGCAGTCCTTGATTCCCGCCTTCCTGCAGCACTCCAAGGAGCTCAACTTCCAGTTCGTCGCCATCTCCGATCTCTGGAGCCGCCGCCGTGAAGAGGGCGTTGCCTACATCCAGAAGCTCAACGGCAGCACCATCGACGCTGTCCGCAACAACGACGAGCTCTATGCCCGCAAAGATGTCGATGCTGTGCTCATCGCCACCGCTGACTTCCAGCACGCGCAGCATGGCATCGAAGCAGTCAACGCCGGCCGCGACGCCTACGTCGAAAAGCCCACAGCGGACACCATGGCCGACGCCCGCAACTTCCTCGCCGCCGTCAAGCAGACTGGCAAAATTGTTCAGATCGGAACCCAGCGCCGCTCCACGCCCGCCTATATGAAGGCCGCCGAGTACATCCAATCCGGAAAATTTGGCGACATCGTCATGGTCGAGATGACCTGGAACGTCAATCAGCCCGGCCGCTGGCGTCGCCCCGACGTCGTCCCCCTCCTCAAAGAGCAGGACACCGACTGGAAGCGCTTCCTCCTCAATCGCCCCTACGAGCCCTTCGATGCCCGCAAGTATCTTGAGTTCCGCCTCTTCTGGCCTTACTCCTCCGGCATTCCCGATCAGTGGCTCGTCCACCAAATCGACACCGTCCACTGGTTCACCGGCCTCGCGCATCCGCGCAGCGTCGTCGCCAACGGCGGCATCTATCTTTGGAAGGACGGCCGCACAAATTGGGACACCATGACCGCCGTCTTCGATTACGGCCCGCTCGACGATCTCACCAAGGGCTTTCAGGTCCAGTACTCCTCGCGCTTCACCAACTCCGCCGGCGGCGTCAAGGAACTTTATTACTCCAACGGCGGCATGATCGACATGGACAAACAGACGGTCACTCCCACCGGCGGTCTGCGCGCTCGTGAAGCCGCCGCCATGGGCCTCAAGGAAAATCTTCTGCCCAGCTTCTCCCTCGTCGAAAAATCCGAAGCCGCATCCACCGACGCCGACACTGGCCGCGATCCCATGACCTCCGCCAACATGCGCAACTGGATGGAGTGCGTCCGCTCGCGCAAAACTCCCAACGCCCCCATCGAAGCCGGCTACAACCACTCCGTCGCACTCTGCATGAACATCGCCGCCATTCAGACCGGCCAAAAAGTCACCTTCGACGACAAGACGCAGCAAGTCATCGCGGGAGGAAAAGTTTTCGCATAAGCTGTCTTTTATATCTCTACAAAACTGGGTGCCCCCGGTCCCGAGCATTTGGGGACCGGGGAAATATCATCCTGAGGAATCTTCCATGAGTTACAAACGATTTTCCGCCTTCGCCGTCATCGCCATCATCTCCGCGGCCACCTCCATCGCCGCCCCCTCCAATGGCGTCCAGGTCGTCGCCGACGAAGCCAGCCGCCGCGTTGACATCACTATCGACGGCCAACCCTTCACCTCTTACATCTGGCCCACCACGCTCAAAAAGCCCGTCCTCTATCCGCTCATCACCGACGAGGGCGTCACCGTCACGCGCGGCTACCCGCTCTCACCCCAACCGGGCGAGCGCGTCGATCACCCTCACCACGCCGGCCTCTGGTTCAACTACGCCAACGTCAACGGCTTCGATTTCTGGAATAACTCCGACGCCATCAAGCCCGACAACCGCGCCAGGATGGGCACCATCCTCCACACCAAAATCATCTCCGCCAAAAGCGGCCGCAATCGCGGTGAGTTAGTCGTCGAATCGCTCTGGGTCACCGGCTCCAACCAGCAGATCATCACGCAAACCACGCGCTACATCTTCTCGCGCCGCGCACATGCTCGCATCATCGATCTCGACATCACCCTCAAGGCCCTCGACCGCGTTGTCTTCAACGACGAGAAGGATGGCCTCCTCGGACTGCGCGTGGCCCGATGGCTCGAATCGCCCCATGAAAAAGGCGGCGTTTTTATGGACTCCAGCGGTCACCCCACCAAGGTCGATGCCGCGCCAGCCGATGCCGCCAACCCCGCCACCGGCGTCTATCTCACCAGCGAGGGCATTCAGGGCGACGCTGCCTGGGGAACTCGCGGCCGCTGGTGCACTCTCACCGGCTCCACCGGCAATCACACCGTCGCCATCGCCATCCTCGACCACCCCGCCAATCCCGGCTATCCCACCACCTGGCACGCGCGCGGTTACGGCCTCTTCGCCGCCAACACTCTCGCCCCCAGCGTCTTCAATCCCAAGCTCCCCGCGTTGAATCTGACCCTCGAGAAAAATCAAACCGCCAGCTTCCGCTATCGCATCATTCTCTTCTCCCACGCCGTCACCGCCGACGAGATGAACCACGAAGCCGACGCCTTCGCCGCCGAAGCCAAGTAGCGGCTCTCTCATGTTTTTGGGTGCCCCCGGTCCCTCGCATTTGGGGACCGGGGATTGATGAACCATCCTCTGCGCGTCTTTGTCGCTTCTCCCGTAGGGAGAAAGGTTATTAGCCCCGGATGGAGCGTTGCGCAATCCGGGGAATGCATCCCCAACAGAATTAGGGACGCTGCGAAATGTTTAGTTCATAGGGAGAGGGTCTATTCCCCATGGCAACCTTGCCACGCTCGATCTTTTCCCGTATTCTTAGCGTTATGGAAGTGCTCTTCACGCCCGAACTCGAAGCGAAACTGGCGCAATCTGCCGCTCAGCAGGGCCGTAACCCGGACGAGCTGGTAAGGCAAGTCGTGGCGCGGTACTTCGACGAGGAAAGCCGCTTCATCGACGCGGTGAACCGTGGCGAAAACGCGCTGCTGCACGGCGACTACCTCACGCACGAGCAAGTGGGCCAGCGCCTTGAGAAGATTTAAGGTAAATCTGAATAAGTCGACGTTTTGAAAGGGCACGGTTTCAACCGTGCCACCACTGCTCCCACAAGTTTTTATAAATCAACAAGCGCGACGAAGTCGCGCTCAATTCCGCTAACTTGCTAACTCGCGATTCCCGCGTAGCGGGAGCTAACTTGCTGTTTTTGTCGCCCCACCCCCATCCACCCCGCCTCGTAGGGCCAGGACGAATACGAACGCGATTTCGCATCAACTGGGAATCGTTTCTCGCGACATCGGCGTTATTGAAGACTAAATCTGCCGTTTATAACCTGGACATTCTCTTGTGCGTAATTGATAATTTACTAGCCAACCTATCAAAGTAATGTTCATTAATACAGTGCATCAGGGTGGCTTGAGTAGGAGCAACATTGCAGCCAATGTTTCAATGATGAGGCCTATATATGGACATTCCAGAGCATTTGGTTCAGAAGATGCAGAATAGCCCAGAGCTCTATGGAGCGGTTCTGCAGTCGATTGCTGAGTTCAAGCCATGGTTCAACTTATCGAAGACGCCGTTTTTCCCCGAGTATACTGATCACAATTGGAGCCATGTCGCGCAAACAGCATCTGCAGCGTCCTCTCTAATTAGAGACGAGGCTTGGTCTGAGGTGACGCCAGCTGACTCATGTGTTCTAATGCTGGCGGTGATCTTGCATGATTGCGGTATGCACTTAACAGATGACGGCTTCCTAGCTCTGATTAATGATAAATCGAATAAACGAAGTATAGAAGGATGGCCTGATGAGAATTGGGGATTACTTTGGACGGATTTCTTAGGTGAAGCGTCTAGATTCGATGCACGAAAACTAATCTCACTTTTTGGACAAACGAAACCCGTGCATAAGCCAGAGTCAGACCCTCGTGAGTGGACCCTGAGAGACAGGCAGCTTATCGGGGAGTTTTTGCGCCGACATCACCATCGTTTGGCGCACGAAATAGCTGTACATGGCGTACCATGTTTGGGTAATTCTCCGCTCCGACTCAAAGGGGTTCCGGATGACCTAGCCGACTTAGTGGGGCTGATTGCCCGCAGTCACGGTATGCCGGTAAGGTCCATCATCCCTGCACTTTCGAGATTTGATCTTCGAGAATATAAAGGAATACATGCCATCTTTCTAATGTGTGTGCTGCGTATCGCGGATTACCTCCAGGTGCAGCCTGAACGTGCCCCGACACAGATTCTCCAAGTGCAGAGACTTCGTAGCCCATTCTCACAGCAAGAATGGAATGCGCACGAGGCGGTACGCGATATTCGGAATACTCATGAGGACCCTGAGGCGATTTATATTGATGTAGTTCCCAAATCAGCAGCGATATTCCTCAAACTCAAGCGCCTCTTGAATGGAATGCAAGATGAGATTGACGCAGCATGGGCCGTTCTTGGCGAAGTCTATGGTCGTATTGGGTCGCTCGAAAGATTGGGGTTGACGCTCCGACGTGTTAGATCGAATCTCGATGATCCGAAGTTTGCTGAATCCGTGCCTTACGTTCCCTCAGAAGTAGCTTTTGATTCGGCGGGCGCGGAATTGCTGAAGCTTCTGATTCAACCCTTGTATGGAGAGCACCCAGAGATCGGGATTAGGGAGTTGGTCCAAAACGCTGTTGATGCCTGTCGTGAACTAAACGACTATTTGCAGCAAGATACAACGCTAGTGAAACCAGAGCTCACTACACAAGATGGGGATGTCGTGGTCTCCCTTGTGGACAAGGGTGCAGAGGGACGATGGCTCGAAGTGAGCGATCGCGGCGTAGGGATGACTCTGGAGGTGTTATGTCAATACTTTCTCAAGGCCGGCGCATCTTTCAGGCGTAGCGATGCTTGGCGTAAGGTTCACGAAACCAGTGAAGGAAAATCCCGTGTTCTACGCTCAGGGAGGTTTGGAATAGGCGTCCTTGCCGCCTTTCTCATCGGGGATGAGTTAGAAGTGTCTACACGCCATCTGACAGTTGCCGAAAACAGTGGTTTGACCTTTAAGGCAACGATAGATACGGAGGCTATTGATCTGATGCGTTGCTCAAGACCCGTAGGTACGACTGTTCGGGTGCGGATTAATGAAGAAACCATTTGGAACAATTTATCGCATATGCGAAGCACTTGGAGTCTCGACCCAGCCACGGGCACATATTCTGAACAGGCTGGGCAGGAATCCTGGGATTGGTATTGTCTATCTGAGCCAAAAGTTATTCGGGTTAATATGGGAAAAAAGCTGAAACAGGGCTTTTCTTTGCCGGACGCGAATTCAGAATTGGGTCCCGGTTGGCATAGGATCAGTCAACCCGATTACAAGGATATTCAGTGGTCCCACGACGATGGGCCATTCTTGGCGTCTAACGGGATTATCGTAATCAAAAAGGGCAATTCGTCATCGTCGATAAGGAAACTCGGGAACTGCAGTGGCTTTCCGTTTGTTTGCCCGAACGTTTCAGTGTTCGACCCAGATGGAAACCTCCCACTTGTTTTGCAGCGTACCGGGCTTGCGACAGCGAAGTATCCATTCCATCAGGAACTCTTTGACGATGTCGTTCTAGACTGGATTGCGTTCTTATTGGTATATGCGCCGGAGGCGCCTATATCTTCTTGGCCTATATTGGACGAATACAAACGTCTGTATTCTGGCCTGGAGCAGGGCTACAATGTATATTGGCAAAACACGATGAGCTGGCTGTTCTGCAGTGCTGAGGGGGGGGGTTATCCGCCGGATTCATGGAACATTCATCAAGGAAACTTTCATAAGTTTCTGATTGCATCTGGTCCAATTATACCTAGCTTTAGCACGAATTCTTTGCATCGTGAAACCGGTTGCGGTCTCATTATTCCAGTTTTCGAAACTTATGGCGCTCAAATATATCGACAATGGAATAGATTTGCACTTTGTGGTGATGATCTCAATAGAGGCTTCGGCTATCTCAATGATTTCAAGGTGAGATGCCGACGTATGTTGCTCACCAAGAATGAGTACCAAATGCTCGAGCGGGGTGGAATTATCGCGAGCTATCTCTGGAATCGGGTGAGTGAGGAAAGCTCGAATAACGAATGGGTTGTCGTTCGGGTTGGCAACTGCAATTGTGGAGAGCATTGCGACCTCTTGGCACTATCCAGTGTAATCCCGAAAACTGCAAATTATCCAATTCTTATAGAGTGGCATTTGGCTGATTCTCAAATATCGGAGAAAGAGCTTAGTCCATTTGCCAAGTTGTGGAGCGAAAAGTTGCCATCACCGCTAATCCCGTATGATCTCGATAAGCGCCGTACAATATTCTCTGCGGCTTTCACTGAGATGAAGAATTCAATTGTTGGGCATGAGATGAGACTTGTTGAGGAACGGAAGAAGCAACAGGTCAAGGCATCAAAACAAGGTGTCTGATGATTTTTTGGGTGAATCTGCTCTTATACGAATCTTGCCCCCCCCTCACACCAGTACCACCAACTCACTGTACGGCTTCAACCGCTCATCCGCCGTAACCAAATGCAGCGGCTCGCTCATCGCCTGCGCAATCAGCAATCGATCAAACGGATCGCTATGAAGCGGCGGCAGAGCTGCCACCGTCGCCGCATGTCGCGCTGTAACCGGCAGCTCATAAAATCCGCTTGCTTCAATCACCTGTGCCAGGCGCCGCGGCCAATGTGATTGGATATCCCAGTTCTCGTTTTCGAGAACTGGGATATCCAGCCGTGAGGTTTTTCTATTCCCTGTTCCCTGTTCCCTGTTCCCTATTTCCCTGTCTTATTTCCCCGCCGCTACCTTCTCCTCATCTTCTCCCAAAGCGCCTCGACCAGCTTGCGGATCTGCTGAATGATCTGCAACCATTTCTCGAAAAATGGTGCGCTATAGCTTCACGTTTCTCAAAATCCGGTAACCTATAGCTCACCATTTCGCAATGGCTGAGAATCTCCGAGGGTGCGGTTTGGCCCAGCCTCCGGTTCCGGGTATAATGAAGATTCGCCCAGTTGCCGGAGGCCTGTCTATGCCGATGCCCCCGCTGGCGCGAGTCACCTGAGTTTGGAGCTAAGTCATGGCACAAGTATGCGATATCTGCGGGAAAGGCCCGCAGTTCGGTAACAATATCTCTCATGCCCACAACATTACGCGCCGTCGCTGGAGCGTGAACCTTCAGGCCGTCAAGGCCCTGGTAAACGGCCAACCCAAGAAGCTCCGTGTCTGTGCCAGTTGCATCAAGAGCGGCAAGATCGCCAAGGCCTAAAGCTTAGAATCCAGGCACTTTATCCACCATGAACCCCGTCCTCTCCGGGCGGGGTTTTGTTGTGTCCGCTCATTCAACGCGGTAGTTGGGCGCCTCTCGCGTAATGATCACGTCATGTACGTGGCTCTCGCGCAGGCCGGCGCCGCTGATGCGCACAAACTGCGCCTTTTCTTGCAGATCGCGGATGGTCGCGCAGCCCAGGTAGCCCATGCCGGAGCGCAATCCGCCAACCAATTGGAAGACCATGGACTCCAACGGCCCGCGATAGGGCACGCGCCCCTCAATTCCCTCGGGAACAAACTTGGCCAGACGGTTCTGGCTGGCGCGCTCGCGCTGCACCACGCCCTCGCTGCCCAACTCCGCGCTCGCCATATCATCCGTGCTCTGGAAATAGCGCTCGCCTGAGCCCTGGCTCATGGCGGTCAGAGAGCCCATGCCGCGGTAGCTCTTGAAGCTACGCCCTTGATAAAGAATGGTTTCGCCGGGGCTCTCGTCCACGCCGGCAAACAGCGACCCGATCATTACCGAACTCGCTCCGGCGGCGATGGCCTTGGTAATTTCGCCTGAATACTTGATGCCGCCATCGGCAATCACTGGAATTCCGCGCTCGTGGGCGGCGCGCGCCGCCTCGGCAATGGCCGTAATCTGCGGCATTCCCGCGCCGGTGACCATGCGGGTGGTGCAAATTGATCCCGGCCCGATGCCCACCTTGATCGCGTCGGCCCCGGCGTCGATCAGCGCCACAGCGCCCTCGTAAGTAGCCACGTTGCCGGCCAGCAGGCCCACTTGCGGAAACGCCTTCTTCACCTCGCGCACCGCCTCCAGCACGCGCGACGAGTGCCCATGCGCCGAATCAACGGCCAGAACGTCTACGCGCGCACGCACCAGCTCCGCTGCCCGCTCCAGATAGTCGCCCGTTGCCCCGATGGCCCCGCCCACCCTCAGACGGCCCTTTTCGTCCTTGCTGGCGTTGGGATATTTCAGCTTCTTCTGGATGTCCTTGACCGTAATCAGCCCCTTCAGCTCGAACTGATCGTTGACCACCAGCAGTTTTTCCACGCGATGCACATGCAGAATCTTCTCCGCCTCTTCCAGCGTGGTGCCCACCGGAACTGTAATCAGGTTCTCCTTGGTCATCACGTCGCCCACCGGCACATCGGTACGAGTTTCAAACCGTAAATCGCGATTGGTCAAAATGCCCACCAGCCGCTTGCCCTGCGTCACCGGCACTCCGGAGATCTTGTAACGCCGCATCACCTCCAGCGCGTCGCCTATCAACTGCTCCGGACCAATGGTCACAGGGTCCACAATCATGCCGCTCTCCGAGCGCTTCACCTTGTCGATTTCGCCGGCCTGGTCAAGGACGGAAAGATTACGGTGCACAATGCCGATGCCGCCCTGTTGCGCCATGGCGATGGCCATGCGCGACTCGGTCACCGTATCCATCGCAGAGGAGAGCAGCGGGGTATTCAGCGTAATCTCGCGGGTCAGCTGGGTTTGTGTGTTGACCTGCACGGGCACCACGTCGCTGTAGGCAGGCACCAGCAGCACGTCGTCGAAGGTGAGTGCTTCAATCAAGTTCCTGGCAAGCATAATGCTCCAATGCGCCTGGCGGGCCGGAAAGTTAAGCCCCGGCGCGGCAGAAGCTTGAAATCTATTGTAACGGAGGGGGCAAGAGCATTCTGGAGAACGCAGATCACAGCTTCAATTCGGCATCTCTGATATATTCATGGGGAATTTTCGGTGTTGTTTTTTTCGACTTCTAAATTGAATACAATCCTGCTCCTGAAAGGTCGGGCTTCTGTCGCATGTTTCCATTTCGGTCTATTTTTATGCTGCTTACGTTGTCCATGGTCTGCATCTCCGCCTGCAAGGCAGGGACGCAGACGCCACCTCCCACTCCGCTAACTCACCTCGACGCTCCGCAAGGCGGCAAGATCGTCTTTGGAACGGTGGACGGAGCCACCACCCAGGCGACCGCCATGAGCAAGATTCTGGACATTGTGAAAAACAATTGCGGCGAGAAGCCGCAGATCGGCAAGGTCTTCGAGTTTAAAGGCACGAAGACGGTCGGCGTTTTCTTCACCGTAACCAATCATCCAGGCGGCAACAAGAAGGTGGCTGGCCTGGTCCTCTCCGCTGCATCCGGCCCGCGTCAAGTGGAGGCGGCGCTGCTCAGTGACGATGCCCAGCGCTTCGGCAAGACGGTCAATCCCATGATCCAGCAGTTGTTCAGCGTATGGCATCCGGACAATCATGGGCCGGCTGCGTCCTCGGCTTCCAGCGGTAAACCAGCCTCGGGTGGCGGCGCTTCCACATCCGGGCCGGCCCGATTGCACACGGTAACGCTGCCCGACCACTCGGCCAGCGTCGGCGTCCCCGATGGATGGAAGGTGAAAGACGGCAGCGGCGGCGGCACCGTTGGAGTGATTGGCCCACATGGGGAACGCATTGCCCTCAATATGGCGCAAAATGGGATCGACCAGAACGATCCACAGTTACGCAGTCTGGCGCGGTATGGCAGCCACCCAAGTACCCAAGGCCGCATTGCCATGCCATTCAACGCGGATTTAACGCGAGCCTATCCGGAGGTTCTCAAACAATGGCGCCACAACAACGGCAACGACACTCCCATTGACCTTCAGAACACCCACGCCAAGAGAGTACCCACGCAGCGGGGCGAGCAATGCGTTCATATCACGGGGAACATTGTAGACGATGACAAGCACAATGATGAGATGAGCATGATCTTGTGTACCAGTGGCTATATACAGGGAAACTACGGCGTTCACGTCTATCAATCCCTGATACCGGTTGAATTGGCTGACCGGGAACGTGCCACGGCGGGCGCTATCATGGCCAGTTTCCAGATGAATCAGGGCGTCGTTCAACAGCAGGCCAACGCCATGGCCGCTCCCGGCATCGCCGCCATTCATGCCATTGGCGCGCAGGCCGCGGCCCAAATGAAATCCGCCGAGGCCGCCCATGACATCCAGAACAACGCCGAGCGGGCGCGGCAAGACAGCTACACAACCCATTATTCCAACTCGGGCGATGGCCAGCTTACCCAGGCGGGAAATAATCAGGCCTTCGCAAACTACCTCCTCGATCAGACGGTCGTCCAGGACAACAACATGTACAACAATGGAACCGTCGGTCACGGAACGGTGTATAACTCCACGGCCGATGCGCTGGTGAAAGCCGATCCCAATCGCTATGAAATTGTGGATACCCCCAATTTCTGGCAGGGCACGGATTACCACCAGTAAATATTGCCGAGCACCCCACCCTCGCCGTCCTGAGCAGAGTCAAAGGATCTGCGAATTGCCAGTTTGAGCCAGGGTGGGATGCGATGCATTACTTGATATATCATTCTCCTGATGCATTTTTCGCTCTCTTTCCGCTGTCTACGGTAAGATGCATTTTGACTCAGGTAAGGATAGGTCATCATGAGTGCCTCGAAGCGTTTTTCCGCGATTTTCACTTTGTTCGTCGTTTTCATCTTCGCCTACGAGGCGGCGCCGCCGACTCCGGTTACCTTGCTCGATGGCGGGCAAGGGGGCCAGATCTCCTTCGGAACCGTGCACGGAGTCACGACTCAGGCGCAGGCCATGAGCAAGATGTTGACCAATATTCAGAACACTTGCGGCGAAAAGCCGCAGATAGGCAGAGTCATTCAGTTCAAAGGCACGCCAACCGTCGGCGTCTTCTTCACCGTGACCGACCACACCAAAGGAAACAAGAAGCTGGCCGGCATGGTGCTCTCAGCCCCTTCCGGCCCCCAGCAGGTGGATGCAGCGATGCTCTCCAACGATGCCGCGCGCATCGGCAAGTCGATCAATCCCATGCTCCAGCAACTATTCGGCGTGTGGCATCCGGGCGGCCAATCAACGGCTTCCGGCTCTTCGGCTGGCGCGCATTCGGTTCCGGTTTCCGGACGCTCGGCTCCGGCCGCGTCACTGCATATGGTGTCATTCCCGGATGGCTCAGCCCAGGTTGGCGTTCCCGACGGGTGGTATTTGAGCGGCAACAGCGCAGGGGGAACCGGGGGAGTCAGCAAGGCGACAAATGGTCATGATTTGGAAATTGTGCAACTCAATATGACACGGGGAGCAACCAGCTACAACAATCCGAGAATGGGTTACGGCGGCAATATGATCAAGATTGTGTATCCCGCAAATGCGGACCTGATCAGAGGTTTCCCGTCGATCTTCAATCAGTTTTGGCGCTTGCTCAATGTGCCCGACACTCAACTAACAGTAGACCATGCCGAAATGATGCCGGCTCCTCCGGGCCAGCGTTGCGTTCATGCGACGGGCCATGCAAAGGTCTTTGCACAAACCTATTCGAAAACTCCTGGAGAGTTGAATGCGCTGTTATGCACCACAATGCCCAATCAGACAGGTGATTATTTGGTAACACTGTCCTACTACGATCTCTCCGTAGAGTTTGCGGACCGGGATCGCGCCACCGCGGTCGCCATCCTGAGCAGCTTTCAGCCCTACCAAGCGGTCATCAATCAGATCGGCGCACAGCAGGCAGCTCCCGCCATCGCCGCCATTCATGCCATCGGCCAGCGAGCCTCCGCACAGATGAAATCCGCCGAAGACGCCAACGACATTCATAACGAAGGCTTTCGGGCCCGGCTAAACAGCAACACAACCCAGTACGCCAACACGAACGACAACCAGGACACCCGTGCCAGAAACAATCAGAGCTTCGATAATTACATCCTGGACCAGACGGTCGTGCAGGACAACAATATGTACGGCAATGGAACCATCGGCCATGGCACAGTGTGGAACTCGACCGCCGATGCGCTGGTGAAGGCCGATCCCAATCGCTTCGAGTACGTGCCGCAACCCAATTTCTGGCAGGGCACGGATTACCACCAATAGGTCAACGCGTAGGATTTATTCGATTGATGATGATTTTGTCTTCGTTTTTCGCCATCTACTGTGAGAGCGCTTCCGCTCCCGGAAAGGTCAGGTTTCTGTCGTGATGCTTGCTTTTAGGAGATCTTCAGTATTGCTTTCGTTGTTCATCGTTTGCATTTCCGCATGCAAGGCGGGGACGCCACCGCCGATTCCGATTACCACGCTCAATGCCGCGCAAGGAGGCAAGATCTCCTACGGAACAGTAGCCGGTGCCACAACTCAGCCGGCGGCAATGAGCAAGATTCTGATCAGTATGCAGAAAACTTGCGGCGAAAGACCGCAAATTGGAAAAGTCTTCCGGTATAAAGGGACGAAAACCGTCGGCGTTTTCTTTATGGTGACCGATCACTCCAAAGGAAACAAGAAGCTGGCCGGTCTGGTGCTTTCGGCCGCATCCGGCCCCAGGCAGGTGGAAGCGGCACTGCTTTCAGACGATGCCCAGCGCTTCGGCAAGACGTTGAATCCCATGCTCAAGCAACTGTTCAGCGTATGGCATCCGGATAGCCAGCCGGCGGCTTCCAGTTCCTCGGCTGGAGCGCAATCGGCTTCGACGGGCAGTGGGCACTCTGGCCCGGCCGCCCGGCTGCATACGGTTACCGCATCAGACAATTCGGCCAGCATCGGCATCCCCGACGGCTGGCAACTCGATCCGCACAGCGCCCGCGGGTCGATGATTGTCAGAGGGCCGAACGGAGAGCAGGTAATCTGGGGTGCAATCATGTCAGCGGTCGACCCCAGCAACCCGCAGCAGGTGCAAGCGGTGCGGGCGGGAATCTACAGGAGTGGAGGAACGATCCTTTACCCCTACCATCAGGATCTGACCAAGGTCTATCCGGATCTGGTGCAGGCTTGGCGGCGCGCCAACAACAAGCCTCCTGCGAGGCTGCAAGTGGATGAGATTACGCCGATGAAAGAGTCGGGCAACTGCGTCCATGTCAAGGGGCACATCGATATGGACGGGCAGGGGATGAAGTCGCTCAATGAGATGATGTGCATGTCGCCTCTTACCCAATGGGGAGCGTATACCATCCTGCGCAACACCGGCGTGATGACCGACGCCCAGGCCACGCAGGAGAACAATACGATCAAAGCGATGGCGCAGAGCCTCAATGTCAACCAGCAAGTGATTAACCAGCAGCTGCAGCAGCAGCTGGCGCAGAAGCAGGCCAACGATCAGGCGATCAGGCAAAACGCGGCGATTGCAGTGAAGAACATCCAGAACATCGGTGCCCAGGCCACGGCCCGCTACAACGCACAACAGGCCTCTAACGATGCGCAACACGCCGGCTATTGGGCACAGCAGCAGAACAATGCCGCGCAGCACGCCGAATGGAACGAAGGCCAGATTAACAATGCGCGGAATGGCCAGGGTTTCAGCAACTACATCCTCGATCAGACTGTCATCCAGGGCAACGACTACGATGGCTCGGCGGTAGGCCACGCCACGGTCTGGAATAATACAGCCGAGGCGCTGGTGAGACTTGATCCCAATCGATTTGAAATCGTGGACACACCCAATTACTGGCTGGGCACGGATTTCCATCAATAATCCACGACTGGGCGCCCCACCCTCGCCGTACTTTTGTGTTTTGCGGCCAGGGTGGGTTTAATGTAATTTACGAATTAACATCTTCTCGACATATCTTTTCAGAGTTTTTTGCAGTCTTCACGAGCCGGGATGATCCGACACTTCACTCGGCAGACGTTCCAGGATTCCCAGTTTGCGCGCCATCCGTTCGGATATGCGCATTGGTATTTTTTCCTGCTCGCCGAGCGTAAGGACCATGTACCGTCTAAAAAAGTATCTTGTCCTGCCGAACTGGATTTCCTTCCAGGGAATGCAGAGCGGAGGGTGTCCGATACGAAAGAGAAGAAAGACGGATAGATAGAGTCCGTCTTCTGCGGTGGTCATACGGATTACACCACTGTAATGCCCCCAGAAGCGCATATAGACCGTATAGAAAAACGGCCCAGCGCTTCTGGTTTCTCCGTATGGTTCAGTATGTTTCCTGAAGCGTCTGGAGAGGACAAACCAACCACTAATGAAGCTGATTAGGAAGCTAATAACACACCATAGAGTTACGAAAAATATCGCGAAACCGTATGGAGTACTCAAAAAGCCATTTAAACTTTCTTGCATTGTATTCCCTCAGTACTCAGAGTTATGCCTTAGGATTTCCGTAGCACAATTCAGTTAGCTGATGTCCGTTTCTTCACACGCCCACCGGGAACGGCTTGGGACTGGATTCGTCGAGATTGGCTTCAGCGCCGGTGCGCCAGCGCTCGAAGCGCCCTTGCAGCAAACTCATCAGGCCTGTGTACCAGTAGCCGATAACAAACAGAATCAGGAACGGCGCGGTGAAGTAGTTCTCGTTGGTGAAGGTGTAAAGAATAGCCACGAAGAAGTAGCTGCCAACCAGCAGCTCAATCCATGGAGCCAGTTTCAGCCGCTTGCGGTACTTGGCGGCCTGGGATTTTTCGCCCTTCTTGGCCACGCGATATTTGGGGGTGCGTACAAAGGCGCTCTTGATGCCGAACAATGCCTCCATCACCGCCTTGGTATTGGTCACAGTGAGGCCGATGCCCAGGGCCATCAGAACAGGCAGATAGAGAAATGTCTTCCACCATGTTTTGGGATAGAGCTCACGCTCCGCCATGAGATAAAAAACGGCGATGGACAAGGTAGAGGCGGTGAAAAGCGGCACATCGAAGAGCAGCATCTGAAACCAGCCCTGATAGAAGCGCACAATCATGGCGGGCATAAGAAACGCCGTCATGATGACCATCATCGGGTAGCTCAGATTGGCCGTCAGGTGGTAGACGGCCTCGACCTTGATCTTGCGCGGAACATTCGACTTGAACATCAGCGGCAACACTTTGATGCTGGTCTGAATCAGCCCCTTGGCCCAGCGCGCCTGCTGCGTTTTGAAGGCGGTCATTTCGATGGGCAGCTCGGAGGGGCACTCCACCTCGGGCAGGTACTTGAACTTCCATCCGGCTAACTGAGAGCGGTAACTCAGGTCGGTGTCTTCGGTGAGGGTGTCATGCTGCCATCCGCCGCCGTCACTGATAGCCTTGATGCGCCACATACCGGCCGTGCCGTTGAAGTTGAAGTAATCGCCGGAGCGGACCCTCGCGCCATGTTCGATGATGAAGTGGCCGTCGAGCAAAATGGCCTCGATCTGGGTCAACATGCTGTAGTTGCGATTCATGTGCGACCAGCGCGTCTGCACCATGCCTATCTCCGGCTCGGCAAAGTGATGGATCACCTTCATCAGCCAGTCCGGCGGAGGCACAAAGTCGGCATCGAAGATGGCTACGAACTCGCCCTTGGCCACCTTCAAGCCCGCGTCCAGCGCTCCGGCCTTGAAGCCGTAGCGATTCGTCCGGTGAATGTAGGCGATAGGATGTCCCAGCGCGGCATAGCGGTCAACAATATCGGAGGCCACCTGCTGGGTTTCGTCCGTCGAGTCGTCTAAGACCTGAATCTCCAGCTTGTCTTTGGGATAATCCATCGCGCAGACCGCCTCAATCAGCCGGTCGATAACGAACTGCTCGTTGAAGATGGGCAGTTGCACAGTTACCAGCGGCAGCTCTTTGAAGTGGCGTGGCGGGTCAGGATTGTAGTTCTTCTTGTATTTGAAATAGAGGTAGCACATGGTGTAGCGGTGTATGCCATAGAACGACAGGATGATCATCACCGTGAAGTAGGGAATGAGCATCGTCAGGTCGAACCAGTTCCAGTGGTGGGTCACCTTGGAAAACGGATCGTAAAACAGCAGCTGTATCTGGTGGCGCACGTTGAATTGCGGAGCGAAAAACAGCAGTGCGGAGAGCCGTGTGGGTAGCCAGTGCAGTAGGCTGACGGCGGGATTCAGAGCGGTCTGGAGCGCGACAAGCAGGGCGATCCTCCATGATCGGGATACCGCCAATTGTAGTCGATGGGGGCCAGCGACCGCAGGGACTGCTAGAGGTAGAAGGCGTGCTACAAGAAACCCATGCTTCAAACTCTGCTTTGGCTTGGCCCGTAGGAGTTGCTCTCGGCCGCATTTTGCGGTAATGTGATCTGGCAGTTGGAGAGTACGGTTTATGTCAACTGATTCCCCTTTCCTCATCGTTGCTGCCGCCGGCGGTAGCTTTCTGCTGGAATCCCGCACCCCCGCCGAAATCTTTACTCCCGAAGACCTGAACGAGGAGCAGCGTCAGGTTGCCGCGACCGCGGCGCAGTTTGCCCGCGACGATATTCTGCCCAATACGGCGGCCATCGAGGCCAAGCAGCCGGGGGTGATAGCGGCCCTGTTGCGCAAGGCCGGCGAGCTGGGCTTTACCTCGGTCGATATTCCCGAGGAGTATGGCGGCCTGGGGATGGACAAAATTACCTCCACGCTCATTACCGACCACCTGTCGATCGTGGCCAGCTTTTCGACGGCATTTGGCGCCCACGTTGGCATCAGCTCGCTGCCGCTGGTCTGGTACGGATCTCCAGATCAGAAACGACGCTACCTGCCTAAACTGGCCACGGGAGAATGGATCGGCGGCTATGCGCTTTCAGAGGCCAGCTCCGGTTCCGACGCCATGAACATCCGCACGCACGCAACGCTTTCGCCCGATGGCGCGCACTACACGCTCAATGGCGAGAAACAATGGATTACCAACGGCGGCATCGCCAGCCTCTACACAGTCTTCGCCAAGATCGTGGACCCGGCGTCGGGCAGCGAAAAGTTTTCGGCATTTCTCATCGAGAGGGAGACTCCCGGCGTGACGGTGGGCGCCGAAGAGCACAAGCTGGGCATTCGCGGTTCCTCAACCTGTTCGCTGGTTCTGGACAACTGCAAGATTCCCGCCGCGAATCTACTTGGCGAGGCGGGCAAAGGTCACCATATCGCTTTTAATGTGCTGAATGTGGGCCGCTTCAAGCTGGGCGTGGCCTGCGTCGGCGGGGCTCGCCACGCGTTGGGCCGCATGATTCACTGGGCCAAGGAGCGCAAGGCCTTCGGAAAGTCAATCTCTGAGTTTGGGCTGATACAACGAAAGATTTCCTTGAGCGCCACGCACCTCTACGCCGCCGAGAGCATGGCCTACCGCACGGCGGGCATGATCGACGCGCGACTGGCGCAGCTTGGACTTGAACAAGATCGCTCGCCACGTGATGTCCAACGCAGCATCGAGGAGTACGCTGTCGAGTGCTCCATCCTCAAGGTCTACGGCTCGGAGATGCTGACACTGGTGGCCGACGAACTGATCGCCACCATGGGCGGCTACGGTTACGTCGAGGAATACCCGGCGGAGCGTATCTATCGGGACGCGCGGATTAATAGGATCTTTGAAGGCACCAACGAAATTAATCTGCTGATCATTACCGGCTGGCTGATGAAGCGCGTCCAAAGCGGACAGCTTCCACTGCTTGCGGCGATCAGGAAACTGATGGACGAAGTGATGCAACCGCCCAACTTCGATTCAGGCTCCAATGCGAGCGAGATGTTGGCACGAGAGGCAGAAGCTCTGACATTGGCGAAAAAGATTGCGCTCTTTGCCGCCGGTGTAGCCAGCCAGCGCTTTATGACCGGATTACAGGAGCAGCAAGAGGTGATGGCCGAATTGGCCGCTATCATCATGCAGATCTTTGCGCTGGAGTCTTCCTTGCTGCGCGCGCGCAAACTAGCCGCTTCAGGCAAAGGCTCCGCGGAGGTTGCGGCAGCCATGTCCGGCCTGCTGGCCGACGAGACTATCGCCCTGGCCGAGCAATCTGCGCGACGCGTGCTGGCGGCTTGCGGCGACGGAGATCTGCTACGGACACAGCTTGCCATTCTGCGCCGTCTGGCAAAATATACACCAGCCAATGTAGTGGGATTGAGTCGCGTTGTAGCCCGTCATTGCATCCAGGCCGAACGGTATCCGCTGTAGCTTGGCAGTTGAGCATGATGAACGCATCCGTGTGATTCCTGTAATTTAGTTGGGGGCGCCGGAGGTTTCCTCGGCAGCGAAGGTACATTCGCGGCACTGGCAGGAGCGGCGCAGATAATCCCAGGAGTAGATGCCGCCGGAGTGGCCATCTTGCCAGTTGAACTGAATGGCGTAGCGTCCGACAGCATGGGCGCTGGCCGGTTTCGCAGGAGCGGTGTACAGGGGTAGTACTGCGGCTGGCTTGGGCTTGGGCTGTCCGATTTTGCGGCCATCCGCCTTGCGCTCCTCCACGCAGGTGGCGCAGGGGCAGGCATCGCGCAGCCAGATAAAGCTCCATGTGCTGCGGTGGCCGTCGGCCCAATCGATCTCCATGCCCTTGCCCTCCGTAATCAGAACACGGACCTTCTGCGGAGTAACGCTGATTCGAGGAAGCGGACGCTCGGCCTCGCTCTCCTGATTCTTGGGGGCAATGCGGATGCCTTCGTGGCTCATGAGTACAGTTTACAGAGAGCAGAGAACAGCCGTCAGCTTTCTGCTATCAGTGTTCGGATAAAGGCGCTCGCTGAAGAGCAACTAACGTCGAGCTGACGGCTGATCGCTGAAAGCTGACCGCTACCTACTGTTTCCAAAAGAACCACGCCGCCATGCCCAGGCCGATACAAATGATCAGCCCGCGCAGCACAGGCTGTGGAATGAGGCGGGCCCAACGCGCTGAAGAATATCCGCCGATGGCGCATACGAACATGGCCAGCAGGCAGTAGGGCCACACTACCTTGCCGCTCACGGCAAAGATCACCACAGCGATGCCGTTGGCCAGAGTAGTGGAAACCACTTTGAGGGCATTGATCTCGTGCAGGTCCTGATAACCGAAAAGAGAGAGCACCGTGATGAGCAGAAATCCAGCGCCTGCGCCGAAGTAGCCAATATAAAAACAGACGGACATGGTGGCCAGAAAAACCGGCAGGCGCGCCGGGTGATGGGCGACAGTCTGATCACCTTTGCGGCGAGCCAGCCATCGAGAGGCCGGACCGGTAAAAGCAAAGATCGAAGAAGAGATCAGCAGCAGCCAAGGCACCAGATGCAAAAAGGTCATCTGCGGCGTGTTCAGCAGCACCAGTGCGCCGGTTGCGCCTCCAACAAGTCCGGCCACGCCCATGGGCAGGGCAAGGCGCAGATTTTTACGGATGTCGTCGCGATAGGCTGCCACCGAAGTGAGCTGGCCGGGCCACAGAGCCACCGTGTTAGTAGCGTTGGCCTGCACGGGCAGAATCCTCATGCTCAGCATCGCCGGAAAAGACAGAAACGATCCGCCGCCCGCAACCGCATTTAGCACACCGGCCAGAAAGGAGGCTGCGGTAAACCATAACCAGTGCCAGTCCAGAAATGAGGGAAGCGAGGAGAGATGCATTGTCTGATTTTTATTGTAAAAGGCGGTTTTCGGGTAAACAGATAAATCCGAAAATCGTCGAAACTATTTGGCCGGCACGGTGTTTAATAGAGAAACTGTCGGCTCGCGTGCGCAATTCATGTCGAACGTTACAGAAAGCTTGCCGGTAGACGAATATCCCGAGAACAGGAGGTACTGGTTCAATGAGTAAATTAACGCGTAGTTCTACGTACCTTGGGCTTTGGCTGGGTGTATTGCTCATGGGTACTCTGATCTTCACGAATGGGTGCACATCGAGTTATACGTTTTACCAGAGGATCTATGTCACCAGTGGCCAAAGTGCCGCCGTCTTCGAAATTCCCAACAATACCAGCAACCTCAATATCACCCCTGTCGCCAACCTCACCGGCGCAGCGACAGGCCTCGATGCTCCCAATAGCATTGCGTTTGACTTCAACAACAATACCTACATCACCAACTTCAGTGGCAATAGCGTGACCATCTACTCCCGCGGATCGAATGGCAATGCCGCGCCGTTCGCCACCATCAGCGGCGCGAATACCGGGCTAGATGGCCCCAGCGGCATCGCACTCGATTACCAAAACAATATCTATGTCGCCAATGCTCTGAACAATACCATCACCATCTACGCAGCCGGAGCGTCGGGGAACGCAACTCCAACAGGCACCATCGGCGGAACGAACACTGGACTTGATTACCCCACCGGCCTCGCCGTCGGCCACGGAGAAACAATCTACGTCGCCAACAAAACGGGTAATAGCATCGAAGTCTTCAGCAGCGCCAGTCCCGGCAATGTCGCTCCCACCAACACCATCAGCGGAGCAAACACAGGGCTTGCTGGCCCCAACGCCTTGCTCCTGGACGGTTACGGCAATATCTTCGTAACCAACGGCAGCGGTAACAGCGTCACCATCTACAGCCCCGGCACTACAGGCAATACCGCGCCCGTCGCCACACTCAGCGGCTCGAGTACCGGACTGAATAACCCCAGCGGAATCGCAGTTGATTCCTTTGGGGATATTTTCGTCGGCAACCAAACTGCCGTTGACATCTTCGCTCCTATTCCGGCCGGTTCCACAAACGTGGCTCCTGCCGCCATCATCAGCGGTTCAAACACCGGACTCGGCACAGTCGTCGGCCTGGCACTATAAGGAAAAACTGGTAAGAGATAGGATCTGGTAAACGAAATGCAGATTGGAATTCCGAATGGTTGCCGGGTGTCCGGCCCGGCAGCCTGAGGAATCGAATGTATCGTAACGGGAATATAGTCCCACGCTAAAATCGCATTTATTTCTTAGTGAAACAAGAGCCGGCGCAGTCGGGCATTTCGGGTAGACTTTGAACGTTGAGGATACCCATGAATATTCGTTGTATATTGCTGGTCGCAATGGCCCTGCTGATGGCTTGCGCCGTGTCCGCGCAAGCCCCAGCGTCTCCTTCCGCGAAACCCGCTACGCAAAACCCGGCGCCGGCTTCAACATTACCTCCCGCACAGCCATCTGCGCAGCATGTTGCACCAGCCTCTACACCGCCTCCTGTTTTGGCATCCGTCAAACCCGACCCGTGGATGGGGCTTCGCTTCCTGCTCGGGTCATGGGAGGCTAAGACCACCGGCGGAGTGGCTCAGGCACAGGCCTCGGCCGGTTACGCCTTCCGGCAGGAGTTGCGTGACCACATCCTGGCGCGGCACTCCAGAAGCGGCGCCTGCTCTGCCCCGGACGACTTCGACTGCCAGCATAGCGATCTGCTCTATATCTATCCCGCGGCGACAGGGCAGACATTCGAAGCTATCTACTTCGACAATGAAGGCCACGTCCTTCACTATGCCGTCTCCATCCCCAAGCCTGGAACGGCGGTATTTCTCTCTGATCCCGCGCAAACAGGGCCGCAATACCGCTTGAGCTACAACTTCCTGGATGGGGTCATGAGCGGCCAGTTTGAGATGAAAATGCCAGGACAAACGGACTTTACCAGCTACCTAGAATGGAGCGGGAAACGGCAATAAAAGACTGAAATTTGGGAAGGATCCGTAGAAATATCAAGTTATCCTTCAGTATATGATTGATAATGAATGAGATATAAAATACTTCAAAATATGAGCGTAATGCGCGCATATTTTATGAGTTATGTGCTATAGTTTTGTCAGATCATGTGAGTGGCTTGGACTCACCCTCCCTGCCCCACATCCAAAACATCAGGAGGTAAACAATCATGGCAATTACTCGTTGGGACCCTTATCGGGAAGTCGTAGCACTGCAGAACCGCGTCAACTCTTTGTTCCGCGATATGAACGAAGGGGATGACCCGGTGGCGGCTGCCAGCTTTGTGCCGGCGGTCGATATTTATGAGGACGCGCAGAAGGTGATGCTCAAGCTGGAAGTGCCGGGCATTGACCAGAAGGACCTGGACGTGCGCGTGGAGAACCACACGCTCACCGTCAAGGGCGAGCGTAAGTTCGAGGCAGAGGAGAAGGAACAGAACTTCCATCGCATCGAGCGGCGTTACGGCAGCTTCTATCGCGCCTTCACGCTGCCTTCGACTGTGGATACGGAGAACGTGGTGGCCAGCTACAATGCTGGTGTGCTGAAGCTGGAGCTGAAGAAGAAACCAGAAGCCCAGCCCAAGCAGATCGAGATCAAGGTGGCGTAAGAGCAGTTGTCAGCAATCAGCCGTCAGCCGTCTGTTAACAGGGCTGATGGCTGATTGCTGGCGGCTGAGAACTGAGGAACAATGGCTATTCGTTGGGAAAAACTTACCGTCAAATCGCAGCAGGCGATGGAGCAGGCGCAGGCGCGGGCCGCCGAACTTGGCAACCCCGAAGTGCTGCCGGTGCATTTGTTGCTGGCGCTCGTCGAGGACCGCGAGGGCGTGATACCCGCGGTGCTGGAGAAAATTGGTGTTCCCACCGAACGGCTGGAGCATGACCTGCACCAGATCGAGGAAAAGTTGCCGCGTGTGGCAGGTGCAGCCGCGCAACCCAGCGTAAGCCAGTCACTCAATAAAGTACTGGACCAGGCCTTTCGCGAGGCTGCCAACTTCAAGGACGAGTACGTCTCCACGGAACATTTATTGCTGGGCGTAGCTCACACCAAAAATGAAGCTGCGCGCGAGGCGCTGATGGCTCTGGGCGCGACGCACGAGGCAATTCTGAAAGCGTTGACTGTGGTGCGCGGGTCGCAGCGCGTGACAGATCAGAATCCCGAAGGCAAGTTTCAGGCGCTGGAGAAATACGCCAAGGATTTGACGGAACTTGCGCGGCGCGGCAAGCTGGACCCGGTCATCGGGCGCGACGAAGAGATTCGCCGCGTGATTCAGGTGCTGAGCCGGCGCACCAAAAACAATCCGGTGCTGATCGGCGAACCGGGCGTGGGCAAGACGGCTATCGTCGAGGGGCTGGCACGGCGCATCGTCTCCGGCGATGTGCCGGAGAGTCTCAAGGACAAGCGGGTGATCTCGCTCGACCTGGGCTCGATGCTGGCTGGCGCAAAATATCGCGGCGAGTTCGAGGACCGGCTCAAAGCGGTGCTCAAGGAGATTGAGGAATCAAACGGCGAGATTGTGCTCTTCATCGACGAGCTGCACACGCTGGTTGGAGCGGGCGCGGCCGAGGGCGCCATCGACGCCAGCAACATGCTCAAGCCGGCGTTGGCGCGCGGCGAATTGCGGGCCATTGGCGCGACTACGCTGAACGAGTACCGCAAATATATCGAGAAGGACGCGGCGCTGGAGCGGCGTTTTCAGATCGTCTATGTCGGCGAACCTAACGTCGAGGACACCATCGCAATTTTGCGCGGCCTGAAGGATCGCTACGAGGCGCACCACAATGTGCGCATCAAAGATGCGGCGATCATGGCGGCGGCGACGCTTTCACATCGCTACATCAGCGACCGCTTTTTACCCGACAAGGCCATCGACCTAGTGGACGAAGCCGCGGCTTCGCTGGCCATTCAGAAAGGCTCGGTGCCGACAGAGATCGATCAACGGGAGCGCACCAAGACGTCGTTGGAGATTGAGCGCGAGGCGCTGAAGCGCGAGACCGATGCCAATAGCGTGGAGCGCCGCAAGGAAGTTGAGCGTGAAATCGCCACGCTGCGCGAGCAGATTACGGCTCTGCGGGCACGATGGAACAAGGAACGCGAGGCGAGCAGCCGCATCAGCGAGGTCAAGAAGAAGATCGATGCACTGCGCTTCGAAGCAGAGGAGCAGACACGCAAGGGCCAGCTCGACCGTGCCGCGCAGATCCAGTACGGCGAGCTGCCCAAGCTGGACGCGGAATTGAAGAAGCTGAGCGCTGCGCAGGACGGCAGCGCGAGCGGGGCGCGCATGTTGAAGGACGAAGTCGATGAGGAGGACATTGCAGGCATTGTGAGCAAGTGGACCGGGATTCCTGTCTCGCGCATGTTGGAAGGCGAGGTGAAGAAGCTGGTCGAAATGGAGCAGCGGCTGCGTGAGCGCGTCATCGGCCAGGACGCGGCGCTGACCATCGTGGCCAACGCGATTCGTCGTTCCCGCGCAGGTTTGTCCGATCCGTGGCGGCCGATTGGTTCGTTCATTTTTCTTGGTCCTACAGGCGTAGGCAAGACGGAGACCGCGCGGGCATTAGCTGAATTTATGTTCGACGATGAGCAGGCCATGGTGCGCATCGACATGAGCGAATACATGGAGAAGCACGCCGTGGCCAGGCTGATCGGTGCACCGCCGGGCTACGTTGGCTACGACGAAGGCGGGCAGTTGACCGAGGCTATTCGGCGAAGGCCTTACGCGGTCGTTCTCTTCGACGAAATCGAGAAGGCGCATCCCGATGTCTTCAATATACTGCTGCAAGTCATGGACGACGGCCGTTTGACTGACGCCAAAGGCCGGACTGTTGACTTCAAGAATACCGTGCTGATTATGACTTCGAACCTGGGCGCGTCGATGCTGATTACCGATGCGCTCAAGAGCGAGCACGACTTCGATATGGCTCGCGAGTCGGTGATGCGCGTCTTGCGTGAGCACTTTCGTCCGGAGTTTTTGAATCGCGTGGACGACATCGTAATTTTCCGTCCGCTGGGCACGGCACAGATGAGCAAGATTCTCGACCTTCGGCTGGCCGAAGTGAGCAAGCTGCTTGAAGAGCGGCAGATTTCGCTGGAGCTGACCGAGCCGGCACGGCAATTGATTCTGGCGGCGGGTTCCGATGCGGCTTACGGAGCGCGTCCGCTGAAACGCGCCTTGCAGCGCATGATTCAGGATCCGCTGGCGATCAAGATCCTCAACGGCGAAGTGCTGCACGGCGCGCATGTGCGCATCGACGTGGACCGCAGAACAAATCAGTTGAAGTTTGAGCCGATGAGCAAGGAAGCGATGGCGTAACCACTTACACCCCAGGAAACAAAGATTATTTCCTGGGGACCTCGGCAGATATCTTTGGCAGGAAAGACTTGCGGCTTGATCTCGCTCAGGGATAAACTGTCCCCATGAAAATGACGACGCTCCGCGCGCTTCCCCTCGCCCTATTGTTGTCGCTGGCCGCTATTTCCCTTCCTGCTCAGGATTGGGCTAAGGCCCGCCTCGAAGCATCACCTCGCCACCGTGAGTACGTCTCTCTGAAACACGGGAGCCGCACCGTCCAGGCCTTCGTTGTTTACCCAGAGGTCAAAACCAAAGCCCCGGTTGTAATTCTCATCCATGAAATCTTCGGCCTGAGCGACTGGGCCAAAGAGATGGCCGACGAACTGGCCGCGCAAGGCTTCATCGTCATCGCCCCCGACCTACTGACGGGCTTCGGCCCGAACGGCGGCGGATCAAGCGATTTTTCCAGCCAGGACGCAACAGTGAAGGCCGTCTCCGGCCTCGATCCGGATGTTGTCACTGCCGACTTGGACGCCGCGGCCGACTATGGCAAGCATCTCCCCTCGACCAACGGCAAGATCGCGACTGTCGGCTTCTGTTGGGGTGGAGGCAAATCCTTCGCCTTCGCAACCCACCGCAAAGACCTCTCCGCCGCCTTTGTCTTTTACGGCCCCGGACCCGCTGATGTTACCGGAATCACCGCACCTGTGTACGGTTTCTACGCCGGCAACGACGCGCGTATCGGAGCTACCGTCCCCGCTACTGATGCGGCCATGAAGGCCGCAGGCAAGAGATATGAGCCGGTGACTTATGATGGCGCAGGACACGGCTTTATGCGAGCTGGCGAAGATCCCGCTAACGCTGTCCCCAGCAACAAGACCGCTCGCGAGGAGGGTTTTGCCCGGTTGGTGAAGCTGCTCAACGAGATGCAGAGCGCGCCCGCGGCCAGCAACGGAGCACAGAGCAACACCCACGCCAGCAAATCCGGAGTACATGCCGTCTCCTGTCATGACAGCAGCGTTACTTCGCCTAAAGCAACCATGTAATTATTGATTACGGTTTGAGCTGACGAGCCGGAAGGTTATGGAGTCAGGGTTATGCGGCCGGCGCCTTCTGGCCTGATACTGCTTTGCGCAGTTCCTCGTGAATAATCATTTTGAGATAAGTTTGATAGCGTAGACCGCGTTCGGCTGCCAGAACGCGAGCCTTGGCAATATCTTCTGGGTCGAGGCGAATGGTAGTGGAGGGCAAGGCGGCGCGCTTAACTACTGTACCAATACCGACTCGTCCCTCCGCGGTTGCCTTCTCAAACTCATCAGCCAGTTCGTCCTCGTGCGATTCCCACCACACAGCCTCCTCAGCTTCATTCGCGAAGGTCTTGTTCTTCAATTCTTCCAACATTGCCATTCCTCTTCTGTGTTTGGAAGTATCGCCGGAGTCTTTCCTTTGCCGGCCAAGCCGTAACTACGCGAGTCTTCTGGTCTCGCGTGGTTGAAACCACGATGAGAATCCTGCCTGCATCGGTCTCACCAACCTGAACGACTCGCTCTTCACCATCGCGAAGCTCTGACTCAAGGTCGCATGGTCGATTTCCTATCACCTCTTCGGCCTCGGCAGGTGAAATCTCATGCCGGGCCAAGTGACAGATGTTCTCTTCATCCCAATTGAAACAAAGCATTTTCATCTCCAAATTACCGCTAATAACGCGAACATGGGAAACGCTGGGGCTGAAAATGCTGCAAGTAAAGCAAATTGCGTGAAGGACTTTATACTGATTTGAATTGTAGCAACATTGTAGCTATTTTGCAACTACATTTTACTGACGGAGTTCAACCAGCGTAGCTCCCTGGCCGCCTTCGTTTTGTGGGGCTTCGGTGATGGTGGCTACGTGGGGATGGGACTTGAGGAATTCGCGGACGCCACGGCGGAGAATGCCGGCACCGTGACCGTGGATGATGCGAACGCCGGGCAGGCCGGCGAGGAAGGCGCGGTCGAGATACGTTTCCAATTCTTGCGTGGCTTCGTCCACGGTGCGGCCGATGAGGTTGATCTCTGTGCGCAGGGAGTCGGTATTGGCGCTGGTGACAGTAACGTGTACATTCTTCTGCTTGCGGGCGGCGGCGAGCGGGTCGGCCTTTTCCCCTGCCGAAGAACCTTCAGAACGCGAAACCTCGGAGAGGTCTTCGCGCTTGACGCGCATCTTGATGGGACCGAGGGCAACTTCGAAGAGATCCTTTTCAACCTCGCGCTGTACGACAGCAATCTTGTTCATGGACTTGATGCGGACCTGATCGCCGGGAGCGATGTGTTTGAGGATGTGCGGCTGGGCGTCGGCGTCTCCCACATCCGCGCCGGTGCGGTGGGCAACGACGGTCTGGTTGAAGCTCTCCTGAAACTCGCGGCGCAGGCGCAGGATGCGACGCTCGGCTTCCTTGGAAAGTTTTTGTTGCCCGACGCGATCCTCGATGGCGCGCACCGTTTCGCGCATTTGAAACTCGAAGTCCTTGAGCAGCGATGCCAACTTGGTTTCAAGTTCGCGGGTGCGTTGGCGCAACTCGACGTCGCCCTCTCGGGCGAGCCGGGCCCGCTCCTGATTGAGCGCGTACTGCTCGACGCGGGCGGCCTTGCGATCCGCTTCGAGTTGGGTGAGTTCGCTGTGCAGCTTATCGAGGAAGCGTGCAATGTCCACCTGCTGCGAGCCCAATCTCTGCCTGGCGGCGATGATGATGTCGGCGTTCAGGCCGATGCGCTCGGCGGTTTGAATTCCTGCTGATGCGCCGGGAACGCCGAGGCGCAGTTGGTAGTTGGGCACGAGCGTCACTTCGTCCACGCCGGCAGCGGCGTTGAGCACGCCATCCGTGTTGGCCGCGTAGACCTTGAGCGAGGTGTGATGCGTGGAGATGAGCGTCCAAGCGCCCGCTGTCAAGAAGTGGCTGGCGATGGCGACGGCCAGCGCGGAGCCTTCTTCGGGATCGGTGGAGGAGCCAAGCTCGTCGAGCAAGACCAGAGATTGTTTGCCAGCGAGACGAGAGAGGCGATCGAGGTTGGTGATGTGCGCGGAGAAGGTGGAGAGTTCCGCCTCAATGGATTGCGCGTCGCCGATGTCGGCCAGGAACGCGGTGAAGACGGGAAAGCTGGCTGCCGTTGCGGGGATGGGCAAACCAGCCTGCGCCATCATGGCCAGAAGCGCCGTGGTTTTGAGCGTAACGGTTTTGCCGCCGGTGTTGGGGCCGCTGATAATGAGCTGGCGCTCTGCGCCGGTCAGCTCCAGCGTGAGCGGAACAACGCGGCCACCGGTCTGGCGGAGATGCCGTTCGAGCAGAGGATGGCGCGCGGCATCGAGGTGCAGAAGATCAGGCGTGATGGCGGGGGCAACGCAGTCATAGTCGCGGGCAAAGCGGGCGCGAGCCTGGAGACTATCGACCACGGCCAGAACGCGCGCGCCCTCGACGAGAGCGTGAGCGTAACCACCGACCTGGCGGGTGAGCGCCATGAAGATGCGGTGAATCTCGGCCTGCTCTTCCTCGATGAGCCGGACCAGCTCGTTGTTCTGCTCGATGGTTTCGAGAGGCTCCAGGTAGACTGTTTGGCCCGAAGAGCTGACGCCGTGGACTACGCCGCTAACACGCCGCTTGAGCTCAGCGCGAACGGGAATGACGAAGCGGTCGCCGCGAATGGTGATGAGATCTTCTTGCGTCGTCCCTTCCGAGGCTAGCTTGCGCAGGGTGGCGCGCAAGGATTCTTCAATCTGTTTTTTCTGGCGCTCCTGTTCGCGGCGGATACGGCCCAGCTCGGGCGAGGCATTGTCGGCTAGCGATCCGTCGGGCTGAATGGTGCGTTCGATGGATTCTGCCAACGGTCGGAGACTCGTGGTGAGAGACGAAGCAAGCTGGGCGAGGCCTGGTAGCTTGCCCACCAACCGCACCGGAGGCGATTGCAACAGCGCTTGCCATGAGGCCACGTCGTTGGCCAGGCGGGCGATGGCTTGCAGCTCTACGGTTTCGAGGGCCGCGCCGGAAATTTGCGCCTTGGCGGCGTGCTGCGTGGGATCAAAGAGGCCGCCGACAGGGATAGAAGTCTGTTCTTCGAGCAGTAGGCGAAGCTCGCCTGTAAGCAGGTGCTGGCTGGCGATCCATTCCTCATTGGTGGAGGGTTTCAGGTCAAAAATTGCGTTGCGGCCCACGGGCGAAGCGGCAAAAGAAGAACAAAGCGCGAGAAGCGCCTCCCACTCAAGAGCAGCAAAGTCGGCGTTCAACACCGGCGACGGAATGGGATCGAGCAGGGGCATGGTTTTTCTGCTGTAGTTATTTTATCGGGCTGGGGTGATCGTCGCGGTTTTCAGTTCTCCCTCCCAGCGAGCAACGACAGCGGCAGCCATGCAATTGCCGATGACATTCATTGCGGAGCGACCCATGTCCATCAGGGTATCAACGCCGAGCAGCATCAGCACGGCGGCGGCGGGAATCTGGAAGGAACCGGCGACAGCCAGCAAGGTGACAATGGTTGCACGGGGTACGCCGGCGATGCCTTTGCTGGTGAGCGCAAGAGTGGCCAGCAGGACGATCTGCTGGCCCATGGAGAAGTGGAGGCCCGCGGCCTGTACGGCAAAAAGGGCGGCCATAGCGAGATAGAGCGTGGAGCCGGTCAGGTTGAAGCTGTAGCCGGTGGGGATGACGAAGGAGACCATCCAGCGCGGCACGCCGAATTTTTCCATGCGCTCCATGGCCAGGGGCAGCGCGGCCTCTGACGATGTGGTGGCGAAACCGATGGCGGCAGGTTCGGCGACGGCAGCGGCAAAACGGCCGAGGGGAATGCGCGCGACGAGCAAAATGGGCACGAAGACCAAAAGTAGAAATATGATCAATGTGACGTAGTGAGTAGCCAGGAGCTTGGCCAGCGGCATCAGCGTGGCAAGGCCTATGCTGCCCACCGTGTAGGCCAGCGCGGCTCCGGCGGCGACAGGCGCGGTGACCATAATCATGCGAGTGAGGCGGAACATGGTCTCGGTCAGCGATTGCAAAACGGAGACCAGAGGGGTGCGCGTCTTCTCAGGCAGAGTGGCCAACGCTGCGCCGAAGAGCAGAGCAAAGATGGCGACCTGGAGGATTTGATTATCAGCGACAGCCTTGGCGATGTTCTCCGGAAAGACATTCAGCAGAATCTGCTGCCAACCTTCCGCATGAGCGGTGAGCACGGAAGCCTGAGTTGCTGCTGGCAGTGTGACTCCGGCTCCGGCCTGGGTGAGATTGATGGCGACGGCGCCCAGGATCAGTCCGATGGTGGTAACAACTTCAAAGAAGATGATGGACTTGAGCGCCACACGGCCCACGCCGCGCAACTCGTTGTGGCCAGCGATACCGGTGACGATGCCGCCAAAGATGAGCGGCGCAACAATCATGCGGATGAGACGCAAAAAGATGTCAGCTAGGAAGTGGCTCTGCGTGGCAATTTGAGGCGCGTCTACGCCCAGCTCGGCGCCTGCCAACATGGCTAAGAATGTCCAAATCAGCAGGGAGCGGCGACGCGCGGCGAAGGGAACTAAGAGACCGAGGCCGAGCCATCGAAGGATAGCGGCAAACTCGGCGTGGGGGGTTAACAAGCCAGCGACAAAACCCGCAATGAAGAGCAGGGCGGCGGCCAGAACGAGCGCGCGAATAACCGCGTGGCCGGATTGTGGAGGAGGCGGCGTAGAGGTTGGCATCATCGATAGTCCTTGAAACTTCAAGGACACCATTATCCTACGGCGGTGGACAGTTGCGCTTGAATCAAATATGGGGCGGCTGAATTGCGCTCAAAAGCGAGTAGTGCGTTATTTTTTCGGCGAATCGCCGGTTGAAGCAGAAGAAGCGGCCGCAACGGCGGGACATGCAGCTCCGCAGTTTCCACCGCAGGGAGTCTTCGCCTCAGCAGGTGCGGACTCGGAGGCAGGCGCGCTGCTCTTGCCCGCGTAGTCGTTCACATAAAAGCCACCGCCCTTGAAGTGCAGGCGCGGCGCGGTCAGCGGACGCTCCAGCACACCCTGGCACACGGGACAGACAAGCTCCTGCACGGCCGAGAAGTTCTGAATCTTTTCAAAGTGGTGGCCGCACTGGGTACAACGATAGGCATATAACGGCAAAGCTTTACCCCTTAAGTGTGGAAATCACACACTACACCTATTGTATCGGCAGAGCGGTAATTATCTGCAACCACCCGCGGTGGGGGGACTAGTCGTCCAGGCAGACGGCGCTTGCGCGCCATGATGCACGTTGACTCCCACCCTAGCCGCAATAACAAGATCGCGGCGAGGGTGGGGCATCCATCACGCGTACTTAGTGCACCGCAATCAGAACGGAGGCCGAGTGGTTCTCCCATTCCAGGGTGAGCTTGCCGGTTGTGCCGCCTAGGTCGGTGATGGTGTACTTCAGATTCTCCACCGTCGCCATCGGCTTGCTCATGGTCATCTTCACCCGGCCCAGGTCCTCTGCCTTATCGTATTTGGTGCCCCACTGGCCGGTTTGCTTGTTGACGATCAGAACCCATTCATCGGGATCGGAGATGTCAACGTATAGGCTGTATTTGCCGGCGGGCACTTTGAGATCTCCCATTGTGATGCCCCCATCGGTCCAAACCCATGTGGCCGTATTGGCGCCTGCGCGCCAGACTGGATACGTGGGATCGTGGCTGATCAGCCCATCCTTGGTGAAGATGTGGCCGGCGCGGCCCTTGACGCCGGGTGAGCTGTAGTTGATGGTGATGGTTTTGCCGGCGATGGTCACCGACGCTGTAGCCGGCGGGCTCTTCGGCGGGGCTGGCTGGGCTGATAGAGCAGCAACGGCAACGAGAAGACTTGCACAGACTATAAGACGCTTCATGGTGGTTTTCTCCTCCGAGCAGCGCGGTATTGGATGCACTGCCCCAACGCAACGATTGTCGCACCGGAAGGCCTGATTAGGGAAACCGGTGCGGATAATCGGAGTATAAGTAGTCAAAACTCCGATCGCTTCTACGAGCATTATAGATAGACGGCGTTACTGTGGTTCAGTCTATTGTTGGTTCGCTTTCAGGATCGCGTCCGCCCAATCCTCGGATGCCTTACGCACCCACATTACCGACTCTTGATCTTTATAGCAGGAATACAAATATGCAAAGACCAGCCGATCCTTCAGTCGTAGCATAAGAATGCCCGCGATCATTTTGGTGGTCACACCGTTCGTCGAGACCGACATCATCATGCCGCAACTGTAGGCATCTTGTTTGGAAAAGAAGCTTCCTAATAGAACTGGTTGATCCAATTTGAAATTGGCATCCTCTATATTAAGAGCCTTGATTTTGCGATTGAGTTCTTCTTCCATCTCCTTTATGGAAGAATTCAAAACAGCGCCGAATTCCTTGCTCGCGCCGTCAGCCATATCCTTGAAATCGCTCGCTTTGAAATCCGTGAATTCTCCCCGGCGCGGCACCTCAACCAAGGCGTACCTGGAGAGCGACTTTTTGCTGTTCCGGAGACCCGGAAGATCCTCCGAGAGCACGTATGCGGCCAAGAGCCGGTTGCTGTCAGGGACAAACACTTCCATGATCGAGTGATTGTCAACGCCCACTTCGACCATATCGCTAGCGGGCGGCGGAATTGCTATTGGAACTCCTCCAGCCCTGAAGGATGGAATGTCGGCAGCCTGCGCGGCAGCAGCGTCCTGATTCTGCGCAGTTAAGACGAGGGGCGAGGCCAGCGCGCCCATCAGTAAGACAGCAACAATCGTAATTGGAGAATAAAAGAGTCGACCAAAATAAGAACGCATTTTCGTAGTTCCTCCGAACTGCCCACCAGTTTATCTCAGTTTGGAGAAGACGGGGCAAAAAAGAACGCGGACCCGAGAGTCCGCGATCTTTGTTACTGGATTGAGTTGTCTTACGCTTTAGCCGGAATTGCTGCTGCGAGCCGCTCTTTGATGAGTTCGTGACCACGTGTGAGTAGCTCATCCAGCGGCAGCTTGCCGGCTTCTACTTCGGCGAGTAGGTCGCGCTGGGCGGCGTACTCCTTGTTCTGGATGCCGGCTTTGGATTGCAGCATTCGCCAGGCCTTGCGGCGCTCGACGCAGAACATCACTAACTGGCGACTAAGAGCGTAGAAGGTTGTCTTGCCGGCGTCATCGGCAACCGTGATAGTTACGCCAAAATCGGGGATGAAGGCGCGGTGACCGGGGGTGAGATAGCGGCGGTATACAACATCTTGCTGAGTGATGCGAACCAGCATATTATCGAGCAGAATCAGCTTGGCCGCGGCTTCCGGCTTGATCTTCTTCAGGTGATTGCGGAAGCGAGCCTCGGTGACGCACCAGTGAGCGACGGTGTAGTGCGAGCTCTCGCCAGTAACCTTGTTCTTGGTCTCGTACCAATCGAGATCGATGGACGGATTGCCCTTGATGTCCAGAGCCTCCTGATAAGTTTCGCCGAGGCGCGGGTTGAAGACGAACTCCGGCACGCCGCGTGAGTCGCGCACGCGCTGGGCCTGGAAGAGCGCCATGTCGTCGGCGACGCCATGCTCAGGCTGACAGGTGGTGAAGGCTTGCAGGAACATGGTGCCGCGATATTCCAGGCCGTCGAGAATTGCGCGGTAGAGCTTGGGCGCGTTGGCCATGGAGACTTGCGCGACGAAGGGCGAACCGTGACCGGCTAGGAATGTCTCCGCCACTGTTTTCTTCTCCGTGTTTTTGCCCTGAGAGGCAGCGCCAAAGGTGTTCATGTCGTTGCCGCCAAGCATGGGCGTCGAGTCGGAGTTCTGCCCGCCGGTGTTGGAGTAGACCTGCGTGTCAAGCATCAACACCTTGACGTTGGGCCGGTTCTGCAGCATGACTTTGGACACATTCTGATAACCGATGTCGCCCATGCCGCCATCGCCGCCGACGGCCCAGACCTTGGGCAGCTCAACAATTTCCTGATCGGTCATCAGCGCATCGGTGAAGTGGGTAAGGTTGTAATACTCCTGGGCGTCGAGGACGCTGGTCTCGCGTGTGAGGAGGATGTCGGCCAGCCGCTCGGGAATGACGGAGCGGCGCGCGTGATCAACGATGAAGCTCTCGCCCATCAGCCAGCCTACGGTGACGCCGTCCTGAAAGAGCGAGTTCATCCACGGGTAGGGGTGAGGATTGTTGGGCGCGGTTGAGCCGTATACCGTGTTGCATCCGGTATGCGCGGCCATGGCCATCACACTCATGCCGTTGGCCATGCGGCCATCGACGGCTTGCAGATTCTTGTGGTTGAAGGCCTCGGTTAAAAGAACTGCCGCAATCGCCTCGACCAATGCTGCATCGCTGATGGAGCCGTTTTTGGCTTCATAGGCTACGATGCGCGCCTTCGTATCCTTTTCGTCTTCGCCGCCGAGACCGAGAATCAGATGGGCGATGGCCTGACGGAGGAGATCGTATTCGGCCTGACTGCGCGCTTTGAGGACGGCGAGACGAGCGACCCCGCGCTTTTCCAGGTCGCCGGCCTTGGCCAGGAAGCGGTCGCTCTTGGCGTGGAAGACGGGGCGCATATAAGCCTCCGTTACCGCGGCGATGGAGCGCAGCACGCTTTTTTCTCCGCAGCCTGCACAGGCGCCGTCGCCAGAGACCAGTGCGTCATAGGTCGAACGCACCATCAACATATTGCGTAATGTCGCGGTCTTGGAGTCTGCTGGATTGGCAGCATTGAAGAGGCCGAGGAACTTCTGCGAGGTGTCTGGCAGCAGATCGAGAAAACCAGTGCCGGTCATATGCATGGCATTGACATCCTCAGTTTCCGCAACCATTTTGAGAGCCTGATGGTCACCGCAGGCGGTGACGCAGGCCGCGCATCCCTTGCACAAATCAGAAACAAAAATCGAAAAAATGCCGCCTGTGCCGGGAGCTTTGCGCTCCGGCGACGAAAAGATAGCATTCACCTTCTGGTAAGCCATAGGAACTTTGTCGAGAATGGCGAAAAACTGATCCTTTGACTTAGCGGAGAATCCATTAACCGAGTTAGTAACTTCGCGCAGAATCGTTTGCAGCGGAGTTCCGGTTTTCACCTCAGCCGTCATTCGCTGACGAGCTTGCTTTTCGATCTCTGGCAGTGCGGCCAGGAGCTGTGCGCGTTCCTTAGCATCGGCCACGTAGTAAGAAACCGCGGTGCGCAGTAGAGTACTCAGGTCCTGCGCGGTGTTGGGCAGCGCGGTGTCCGGACAGACAGAGATGCACTCCATGCACTGCGTGCAATTCTCCGGAATAAAGAGCGGTGTTTCGCGACGGGCAACATATTTCGATGCCGTGTCGCCGGTGGCGGCGGCAACCATGCCCATGGCGGAGAGCGGCGTAGATGGCTGATTGTATCCAAAGTGCGCGCGGAACTCGGCGTCGAAGGCGGCGACGCTGGCCAACGGCGTGCGCGCGGCTTGCCCGGCGGGCAGTGCATGAGAGCGGCAACCTGTGCCGCACGAGCCACCGGCAGCTACCTCCTCAAGAATCGGCATCAGTGCCGCGCCGCGCAGGCTGGAGTGATCGGCTGCCGTGAGCGCCCCGATCTTAATCTCCGTCACCTGTTCGTAGCCCTGCATCATGACTTCCATGTTGGACTCGACGACCGCATCGCCCAGCTTGCCGAACTTGCTTACATACTGCTTGCGAACCACGGCGCGATACTGCTCCTGCGTGATGCCGAACTCCTTGAGCAGCGTGCTGACGCGGAAGAATGCGCCCAGAAACGCGTTGCCTTGCATGCGCAGTTGCAGATCTCCGCGGTCGGTTGCCTTTTTGGCGATTTCAAAACCAGGTAGCGTAAAGACGCGAATCTTCTTGTCGATGATCTGCTTGCGCGCCCAAAGCGGCAACTGTCCCCAAGCCTGCTCGCCTTGCTGATCGGACTCCCAGACCAGCGAGCCGCCCTCGGCCATGCCGTCGAGCGGATTAGTGTGCGTGAAGGCCTTGGGGTCGCAACACAACACCACAGTCACGTGGCGAAGATCGCAGTTAACGCGAATGCGATCCTTGGCGGCAACCATGAAGTATGAGGTCGGCGCGCCCTTCTTCTCAGAGCCGTATTTCGGATTGGCGCTGACGTGGATCACTTCCTTGGGATTGCCTAGATTATCCTTCAGACCGTCGCGTTCATAAATTAAATCGTTGAGGTCGCCCAGGATTGCTCCCAGATTCTTGCCCGTGGTGATGGCGCCCCATCCGCCAATGGAGTGGAAGCGCACGGCCACTGCGCCCTCGGGCAGCAGCGACGGCGTCTCGTCACCGATCACGGCATAAGGATGGTCGATGCCAAGGACAAAGAAGTTCACGCCATCGGAGGCGCGCTTGCCGTCCTTGCGGGCGCGGCCTGCAGTGGCGAATTCGTATGCGCCGATAATATGCTCGGGACGAAAATCGCGCGAGCCAAGGCCGTAGCTGCCGCCGTAGAACTTTGGAACCTGTTGGAGCGTAATCGCCGGCAGACCGTCAACTCCCTGCACAGCCTTGGAAAACGCAGTGCGAATGTCGCGGCCAAGCGGATTGTCACCGGCCATCGCTTCATCGGTGCGCTCCAGGATGATGACGTTCTTCTTGCCACTGAGCGCGGCCACCAGGGCGGCTTCGGGGAAGGGACGAATCACGTTGACGTGGATGGAACCTACGCTGGCGTTGCGCGTCTGGCGCAGATAATCCACCGCGGCCTCGATATTTTCCGCCGCCGAGCCGAGCGATACAAAAACCGTCTCAGCGTCATCCGTTTTGTATTTGCTGATAAGCCCGTAGTTCCGGCCAGTCAGTTCGGCAAAATCCTCATAGGCATCTTCGAGGAACTTGAGAATAGGCTCGGTAAAATTATTTCTCCGCGCCACTACGCCGTTCATGTAGTGTTCCTGGTTCTGCACCGGGCCGAGCAGAATGGGGTTGGCGAGATCGACCATCTTCGGTAATCGGCGGCGGGTAGTCCCAAAGAGAGTGCGCTGCGCCTCCGTGGGGCAGTCGATGATGTCATCGGGCGCGCCGAGATACTCGCGGATCAACCCGGATTCGTGCTTATAAAATGTGCGCTCCAGGTGCGTGGTCAGGAAGCCGTCCATGATGTTCATGCCGGGAGTCAGGCTCAACTCGGTCACGCGGCGCAGGATGAGCGCCTGGTCGGCGGCCTGCTGCGCGTCTTTGCCGAAGAGCATGATCCAGCCGGTGTCCAGCGCGCCGTAGATGTCGTCGTGGCCGCAATGCACATTGAGGGCTTGCTTGGTCAACGCGCGCGCGCCCACTTCGACCACCATTGTCGAGGCTTTACCCGGCGCGTGATAGTACTGCTCCACGCCGTAGACCACGCCCTGGCCGGAGGTGAAATTCACCACACGCTTTCCGCAAACCGAATGAGCGATTGCGCCGCCTTGAGCCGCATGCTCGCCCTCGGTTTCGATGGCGATGGTGTTCTGCCCGAAGACATTCAAGTGGCCTTCAGCATAGGCCTGCTGGAATAACTCGCCACCCTCCGTGGAAGGCGTAATCGGATAGAAGACGCCGGCGTCGCAGATGCGCGTCTCGGTATGGTACGAGACCAGCTGATTTCCATTTGCAGTAACCCGAATGCCGGGAAAGCGAGCAGCAGTCATGAATACCTCTCTGTGTGTACGGTTCTTGTGACATCAATGTCGTCAGTGCACAGTGGGAGCCGGCTCGACGGAAGGGCTTCGGGCTGGGTGATCTCCATAGGCCACACAACGGTCCCGTAACCCGTTGGGGAAAGCAGCCTAGTCTCTAGTATGCACTCGAAAGAGGGGGATGGTATCCCATATCATGGTACGCCTTCTTTCTATGGCGTATGGTTTGATACAACTGTTCCGAAAACCATAGGTGCGTGTATGAAGGCTGGCTTTTTCGTTGCTGGCTGCATATTAGATGCGTAGCTGTCGCCTGCGACTCCTGCGCAATTCCTCTTACCATGAATCGTTCTCAGGCCTTACCATTACGGAGAGGATTTTCCTGCAATGAATTCACTATTAAAGTCTCGTTTTGTTTGTTTTGCCGCATTGGCTGTCTTTGCCGCCTGCCTGTTGTTTGCGGGTCGGGCCACTGCCCAGAGCGCCGCCGATGCCACGAAAATTGCCGCCGCTCTTCCCGCCGAATCACAAACGGTGATCAGCCGCCTCTCCAGCCTGCGCGAACTGCCCGATGGAGCCTGGAAGCTCCATGCCGGCGACCTGGCTCATGGCGAGGCCGTGAATCTGGACGAGAGCGACTGGCAGCCTATCGCCAATAAGGCGAAGGCCCCCAAGGAGGCGGTCTGGTTTCGCCAGACTTACCAGATTCCGGCCACACTGAACGGTTATGACCTCAGCGGCGCGCGCATCTGGTTCCAGTTCCACGCCTACGCAAACGGACCTATGCCGGAGATTCTCTACTTCAACGGCCGCCGTGTAGCCATGGGAGATGATCTGGAGCCGGTAGTGTTGTTTGACAATGCCAAACCCGGCGACAAGGTGACGGTGGCCGTCAAGCTGCTGCACACGGTGGACGACAAGAACTTCCGCGGAGCCACGTTGAAGATCGACTTCCCCGAAGACCGTCCCAATCCCGAAGACCTGCGCGAGGAGTTTTTGTCGGCGGCGCTGCTGGTTCCCGCGCTTACACCGGACGATATCGGCGTGCTGACTGCATATCGGATCGGCGTGCTAACGGACTCGATCCGCGCGGTGGACCTGAGCGCCTTGGATGCGCATGACCAAACCAAATTTGACGCCAGTTTAAAGGCGGCGCACAACAAGCTTGAGGTCTTGAAACCACTATTGCAGCACGTTACATACCATCTTACCGGTAACTCGCACATTGACGCTGCCTGGCTTTGGCCGTGGACCGAGACGGTGGACGTTGTGAAGCGGACCTTTGGGACGGCACTACAGTTGATGTACGAATACCCCGAGTACACCTACTCGCAATCGGGCGCGGCGTACAGCGAGTGGATCGCCGACAAGTATCCCGATATGAACGCGGAGATCGCACAACGCATCAAGGAAGGCCGCTGGGAGATTGTGGGCGGAATGTGGGTCGAGCCAGACCTGAATATGCCCGACGGCGAGTCGCTGGTGCGCCAAATTCTGGTCGGCAAGCGCTGGTTCAAGCAGCAGTACGGCGTAGACACGAGGATCGGCTGGAATCCAGATTCCTTTGGCTACACATGGCAGTTGCCGCAGATCTACAAGAAGAGCGGCATCGATTATTTTGTGACGCAGAAGATGGCCTGGTGCGACACCAACCAGTTGCCCTTCAAGTTTTTCTGGTGGGAGTCGCCCGATGGGTCGAAGGTGCTCACCTACTTTCCGCACGACTACGCGAATGAAGATTTGAACCTGGTGCGCCTGGCGCGCGACTTCACTATCGCGCAGAAGCAGGCCACCGGGCTGCCGGGCATCATGGACCTCTACGGTGTCGGCGACCACGGCGGCGGACCCACGCGCGCCATTCTCGACGAGGGATTCCATTGGGCGGCGCCGGGACATGTGACGCCGAAGATCGAGTTCGGCACGGCGCAGAGTTATTTTTCGTCGCTGGAAAAGCAGATTGTGGCTGACAGCCCGGTGTGGAACTACCAATCGATTGCCAAAGGCTATACGCCTCCACCGGCAGTTCCCGGCAAAGTGAACATTCCCACGTGGAAGAGTGAGTTGTACTTTGAGTACCACCGTGGAGTGATGACCACGCAAGCCAACCACAAGCGCAATATGCGCGAAGCTGAGGTCGAGGTGCTCAATGCGGAGAAGTGGTCGTCGCTTGCTTGGCTCGATGGACGCGAGTATCCGGGCAAAGAACTGACGGAAGACTGGAAGAAAGTCTTGTTCAACCAGTTCCACGACTTAGCCGCTGGCTCCGGCATCGGTCAAATCTACAAGGACGCACAAAAGGATTACGATGTAGTGCGCTGGTCGACAAATGAGATTTCTTCTGGGTCGCTGAAGAGCGTAACCGATCAAATCGACACACACACGGATCGACTTGATAACGCTCAGAGCGTTGTCGTCTTCAATCCGCTTGGATGGCAACGCGATGGCACCGTTCATCTATCCATTCCTGTCGAAGGCGATCAGGAGGGGCGAACCTTCCTTGTAATTGGGACTAATGAACTCATCGATCTTGATCATATGAATTGGAATTCCACCGCGCATCGAGCTGATATTGAGTTCAGCGTGCATCATCTGCCTGCAATGGGGTATGCAACTTATCACATTGGTAAAGCAACACAAGTGGCTACAAAACAAACAGTGGTGTCACTTATGGGCCAGATTGGCTCATCAAAATCAGTTCTATCCTTGCAGCATGGTTCCATTAAACTCGATGTCGATGCCGTAACGGGATGCATCACTAGCCTGATCGAATCTAAGTCTGGAACAGAACTAATTGATCGCGGCAAATGCGGCAATCAACTCCAGTTCTTTAAGGACACGCCAAAGGATTACGACGCGTGGAACGTCGATCCGGGAACGTTCGATATGAAGCCTATGACGATCGATAAGCTGGATTCCGTCGAGAAAATCGAATACGACGCGATCCGAATCACGAGTCACTTCCAGAACTCCAAGTTCATACAGACAATCAGACTCGTTGGCGACATCGTTGACATCGACAACGAGATCGATTGGCACGAATCGCACGTTCTGCTCAAGGCGGCCTTCCCGCTGGCGGCTTCGGGGCCATTTGCCACATACGAAATTCCCTACGGCACCATCGATCGGCCTACCACGCGCAACAACAGTTGGGAGCAGGCGCAGTTTGAGGTTCCGGCGATGCGCTGGGCCGACCTATCCGGACCCGGTCCCGACGGCAAGATTCACGGCCTGAGCGTGCTGAACCAGAACAAGTACGGCTACGATGCCGTGGGCAACGTGCTGCGGCTGACGCTGCTGCGCTCGCCCAAATGGCCCGACGCCGAGGCCGACATGGGCCATCACCACTTCCACTACGCGCTTTATCCTCACGCTGGAACGTGGAAGGAGGCGCTCACCGTCCGCCACGGCTATGAATACAACTACCCGCTCACCGCCGTCGTCACCACGGCTCATCCCGGCTCTCTGCCCGCCTCGCACTCCTTCGCCTCGGTCGCGCCGGAGAACGTAGTACTCACCGCGGTGAAAAAGGCCGAGGACGCGAACGGCCTCATCTTCCGCGTTTATGAGTGGGCAGGCAAAGAGACGACAGCTGAGTTTCATGTGCCGCCGGGAGCGACATCGGCCACCGTGACCAACCTGATGGAGACGCCGGAGGGCTCGCCGCTGCCCGTGGTTGGCGATGTGGTGAAGACGCCGATTCACCCTTACGAGATTCTGACTATCCGCGTCGATTACCCCGGCGGAGGGCCTAAACAGTAGGGAACATTTCCCGCGATTACGGCGTATAACAGGGTGGAGGGCGATTGCCATGAATTTCAACGCGACGCGCATAGCGGCAACTTTGGTAGTGAGCCTGGCATTGGCGGCCGGAATATCGGGATGCAGAATTCATACGGAAAAGGACGCCAACGGACAAGACAAGAAAGTCCAGATTGATACGCCGTTTGGCGGCATTCACGTCAACACCGATCAGACTACGGCCGCGGACCTTGGATTGCCGGTTTACCCTGGCGCCTCGGCGGTGAAAGGCGACGGCGACCACAAATCGGCTGACGTGCGACTGGGCTTTGGCGAGTGGCAGTTGAAGGTGAAGGTAGTCTCCTATCAAACGCCTGATTCCGAAGACAAGGTCACGGCTTTCTATAAGAAGGCGCTGGGTCGCTACGGAGACGTGATTACCTGCCAGGGAAACGCTCCCGTGGGCACTCCGGCGATGACTACCGAGGGGTTGACATGCGCCGACGATGGCAAGCACGACAACGTGAAGATTGACCAAGGGGATTATCACTTTGGCAAGGGGAACCTGGAACTGAAGGCCGGCTCAAAACGCCACCAGCACATTGTGGGCTTTGAGAATCCCAGGGATAACCAGACCCGGTTTGCATTGGTGGCGCTGGATCTGCCCGCCGTGGTAGATTCGGATTCAGAAAAGAGCGATTAGTGCCTGATTCCGCTGCCTCGATCAGAAGAGGGACTCACGTCCGTCAAGGCTTCAAGTTCTGGGTGAGCGCATGGCTGCCGGTTGTCATAGGCATCGGCGTCATCATGATGGAATCCACTGAACTGCTTGGCGCCGACCATACTACCGGGCCGTTGCGTTGGTTCTGGGAGTCCATTTTCGGCATCGTTAGCAACGCACACTGGGATGTAATTCATCACTTCCTCCGCAAGAGCGGGCACTTTTTCGGCTATGGGGCACTCGGACTAGTATGGCTGCGCGCCTGGAGGATGACGCTGCCGCACTCCCGCTTCTATCAAAACGCATTTCTGGCGCTGCTGGGGACAGCGCTGGTCGCCAGTTGTGATGAGTGGCACCAGTGCTATCTGCCCAACCGCACCGGCTCTGCGTGGGATGTGCTGCTGGATTGCTGCGGCGCTATTACGCTACTGTCAGTGGTCTACCTATCTATGCGCATTAGGATGCTCATGCAACCGAGCAGGGCAGAGTAGGAATTCATCAGATTCTGTTGCAATAAACACGGGCGCATCCCACGAGGGGATGCGCCCGTTAGTGATGAAACATGAAAGAAATGCCGGGACTGCCTGCCTCTGAGCACAGCCGAAGGAGCCGGTCCTACGCGGCCTCTTCTTTTTCCTTGAGCTCCTTGAGCTCTTCGGTCTTGGCCTCTTCCATTTGCTTTTCCAGATCAGCGCGCTTCTTGGCCTTGATCTCGTCACGCTTCTGGCGTTTCAAGTCGAGCTGCTTTTCGGCACCCAGCAATTCGATGAAGGCCTTCTCTGCCCCATCGCCTTGTTGGAATCCAGTGCGGACGATGCGCAAATAGCCGCCCTGGCGGTCGTCGTAGCGCGGCGCCACGATATCGAAGAGCCGCTCGACCGACTTATCGGTCATGAGAAAACTATGGGCCTGACGGCGCGAGTGCAGATCGCCGTTCTTGCCCAGGGTGATCATCTTTTCAACCAGCGGACGAACCGCCTTGGCCTTGGTCACGGTGGTCTCGACGCGATCTTCGATGATGACGGATGTGACCAGGTTGCGCAGCAGAGCGCGACGGTGGCTGGTGTTGCGTCCGAGCTTGAATCCTGCATTGCGATGGCGCATGGTGAAACTCTCTTTCGGAAATTATCTTTTTGGTATCCCACCCCTGGCGCAAAAACAAAGACGCGCCAAGGATGGGGCACCCGAACTTCTGTTCTTCTCCCAGTTCCGAAAATCCGGACCTGGAACACCCATTAAAAGTTCTCTGTCTCAGTGGGCAACTGGAGATCCACGGAATCCAGCGGCTCGTCCTCGTCGTCGAAATGGCTGTAATTGGCGGCCAGAGCGGCGGCGGGCGAAATGCTGGTGGGTCCGGGAACGGCGTTGCCTTGCTCGTCGATCTTCATGCCCAGCGAGAGGCCCATCTGGGCCAGAATTTCCTTGATCTCGTTCAGGCTCTTGCGGCCGAAGTTCTTGGTCTTGAGCATCTCGGCTTCGGTCTTTTGCACCAGCTCGCCGATGGACTGGATGTTGGCGTTCTTCAGGCAGTTGTAGCTGCGGACCGAGAGTTCCAGCTCTTCCACGGAGCGGTTGAGGTGGTCGTTGCGCAGCATGGAGCGGCTGTCATCGCCGCCGCCGCCGGCCTCAATCTCCTCTTCAAAGTTGATGAAGATGTTCATGTGGTCTTTGAGCAGCTTGGCGGCCAGGCCGACAGCATCGGCGGGCAGCACGGCCCCGTTGGTCCAAACTTCCAAGCCCAGCTTGTCGTAATCGGTGATCTGGCCCAGGCGGGCGGCCTCGACGATATAGTTGACGCGGCGCACGGGCGAGTGGACCGAATCCACCGGGATAAAACCAATGCCCAGGTCGGCGTCAAAGTTCTTGTCGGCGGAGATATAGCCGCGGCCTTTCTTGAGGCGCATCTCCATGTCCAGCTTGCCGCCTTCAGAAAGGGTGGCGATATAGATGTTCTTGTCCAGGATCTCGACGTCGCCGTCGGCTT
>CAZFMB010000009.1:0-71838 GCA_964520005.1 uncultured Occallatibacter sp. | reverse complement strand
GAGCAGGGGACTCATAATCCCTTGGTTCGGGGTTCAAATCCCTGCAGGCCCACCATTTGGGACACACATGAAGACTGGCATCATCGGCCTGCCGCAGGTGGGCAAGACATCGCTGTTCAAGATTCTCACCAAGGCCAAACTGGAGGATCGCGGGCACTCGCGCCAGGAGCACATAGGCGTGGCAAGAGTGCCCGACGAGCGGCTCGACAAGCTCTCGGCGCTCTACTCACCAAAAAAGACCACCTACGCGTCAGTGGAGTTCGTGGACGTGGCGGCTATCGGGCAAGAGGCGCTGAAGGAGACCGCCTTCCTCACCAGCCTGCGCCAGGTGGATGCGCTGATTCACGTTCTTCGCGCCTTTGAGGAGGATTCGATTCCTCACATCGGTCCCATCGACCCGCTGCGCGACATCCGCAGCGTCGAGTTCGACCTGATGATCAGCGACCTGACCCAGGTGGAAAAGCGGCTGGAACGGCTGGAGAAGGATTTGAAAAAGGGGCGCACCAACGAACTGGAGCGCGAACAGGCGCTGCTACTGCGCTCCAAAGCGGCACTGGAGAAGGAGCAGCCGTTGCGCGAGTTGGAGATGACGCCCGAAGAAAAGAAGCTCATCAAGGGCTTCATGTTCCTCTCGCAAAAGCCGATTCTCTACGCGCTGAACATAGGCGAAAGCACCACACTGGGGGACGATCTGGAGGCCGCGGTGAGCCGCTTCAAGCTGGACGAGGTAGCGCACCGGTCCAATGCCGGGGTCCCCACGGACAGGTCTTCGTCCGTGGGGTGGAACGCCGGCGCAACGGCTATCTGCGGCAAGGTGGAGGCTGAGCTGGCGGAGATGGACGATGAGGAGGCGGCGGAGTTTCTGGCCAGCTACGGGCTGCGCGAGAGCGGCCTGGTGCGGCTGATCCGCAAGAGCTATGAGCTGCTGGGGCTGATCAGCTTTTTCACCGCTGGCGAGGACGAGTGCCGCGCTTGGACGATTCCGGCGGGCTCCAAAGCGCCGCAGGGAGCGGGAGCGATTCACTCCGACCTGGAACACCACTTCATTCGCGCCGAAACCATTCGCTGGGACAACCTGCTGGCCGCCGGCTCCGAGGCTGCGGCGCGAGCCAAGGGAACGCTGCGCCTGGAAGGCAAGGAGTATGTGGTGCAGGATGGCGACGTGATGCACATCCGGCATAGCGGGTAAAGGTCAATGCTAAAGCTCTCCCTAATTCTCGGCGCGATTGCCGCGCTGGCCGACGTGGCCGGCGGATTTGTGCTGGTGCGCGCCAAGGGCGTGGAGCGCTATCTGCGCTACTTCGTCGCCCTGGGCGCGGGCTTTCTGATGGCTACAGCCGTGCTGGAGATGATCCCCGAAAGCCTGAAACAGAGTCAAAGCCTTGCGCCGGTCCTCATCATGGTTGGCTATTGCGTGGTGCATCTGCTGGAGCACACCATCAACGCCCACTTCCACTTTGGCGAGGAGACGCACACAGGCGAGTTCGTCTCGCGGCATACCGGCAATTCTGTGCTGGCGGGATTGAGCGTTCATGCGCTCTTTGATGGCGTGGCCATCGGCTCGGGCTTCGTGGTCTCCAACTGGCTGGGCTGGCTGATTTTTCTGGCTATTTTATTGCACAAGGCGCCGGAGGGCTTCACCATGGCCTCGGTGATGCTGGCCAGCGGACGAAGCCGTGCGGCGGCTTTTTATTCGGCAGTGGCGCTGGCGGCGGCCACATTGGCTGGCGTGCTGGTGATTGGGCTAGCTCCACGCATGGTGCTGTACGGACTGCCCATCTCCGCCGGCGTGGCGCTTTACGTGGCGGCCACCGACCTCGTCCCCGAAGTCAACCGCGAGCCCGGAATTCGCATGGCGCTGGTGTTCTTCGCGGGAGTGGGTGGCTTCCTGCTGCTGCGGATGCTGCTGCCGGCGATTTAGATTCTCGGCGCGCTAAATATAAATTGTCTCCTGGGATGATTATCTTCCAATTTTGTGTAAAGAACGCACAAAGGATGGGTCCCGTAGCTTGATTAAGAATAAATAGAACATTATGAAACTACGCAATTGTTTTCCCGAAATAGCATTAGCGGCAACCATGCTTTTGGATTATTACTCATCGTGCGGGTAATCGAAAGTTATAAACTTGACTCGCATGCAATGGAATGAGGAGATCAAAATGAAGCTACGCAAATTGTATTTCGCAATGGCATTCACAGCGGTCATGCTCGTCGTACTCGGAGCAAGTGCACAAACGGTTAATCTCACCTGTACCTCCATACATAACACAGGATACGAAGAGCGGCTCACCTTTAACGAGAGTGAAGGCACGGCAGCCTTTGGGGATGACCCTGTTTCAGACGCAGTTTTCACAGAGAAGACAATCACATGGGGAGAGATTACTACGAGAAGTTATATTAGGCAGTTTCACAAGAACTATAGTCTTAATCGCTTTACAGGTGTATTGACCATGTTTGGCGCTATGAAGGACGATAACCAGACTAAATGGGCAGCTACTGGAGGAACCTTACAATGCGTCATTGAAGAGAAAAAACAAAGAAAATTCTGAATAGGAGCTCAATTCTATAATTCCCATTGATTTGACGTCGTTATGATCTCAGCATTTACGCCCCACGCCGAATCTCTCCCAGTAGAGCCGGGCCAGCAGCTTGGCATAATCCCAGCCCACTTTGAAGTTGGCCTTGCTCGCTCCCCGATTGCGGCTGCCGAAGGCCAGCGGAACTTCCGCCACCGAGCGCAAGCGGCCGCGCACCAGAATCTCCAGCAGCAGCTTAAAGCCTGATGGCTGGAAGGCAATTCCGTCAATGCATTCCCGTCGAACCAGGAAAAACCCGGTCATAGGATCATGAGCGCGGATGCCGGGACGTTGAATGGGCCACGTGGCCCAAATAGCAGCCATCGAGAGCCACTTGCGAATGGGATTCCACTTGCCCAATTCTCCGCCTTCGGTGTAACGGCTGCCAATTACCAAGTCGTTACCGGCGAAAATGGCTGCAATCAGCGCGGACAGTAGCTCGGGGGGATGCTGCCCGTCGGCGTCCATCACGCCCAGAATCGCCGCGTCGGTCTGCCGCCAGCCGTAAAGAACGGCCCCGGACAAGCCGCGCTCTCCCTTTCGGACCAGCAGGCGCACGCGCGGATCCTTTTGGGCTATGGCGGAGACAATCTCCTCGGTACCGTCGCGGCTGTCGTCATCGACCACCAGAATTTCATAGTCAATTTGCAGAGGATCGAGCACGGAGCGCACGTGATCGAGCAAGCCGCCAATATTATCCGCCTCACGCAGGGTGGGAATGGCCAGCGCCAGCTTATTATGGCCGCGCGCCTGGGACTCTGCCGAAGGCTGGGGCCGCATTGCCGAGCCCTCCGCCGCCGTGTACGATGGAGCTATTGTTTCGTAGGACATTATGCGTTTAAGTATACGGGGTTCATTCGTTTGAGGCGCTACCTCCCGGTCAACTTTTTACTGACCTTGCTGTTTACGATGCTCGGCCTTGCCGTGATGGGCTACCATCCCGGCTTTGAAGACGACGGCGTTTATTTGACCGCGGTAAAAAGCAGTGTGAATCCGGCGCTTTATCCCCACGACCCCGGTTTTTTCCGCTATCAAATGCAGGCCAGCTATTTTGACAACCTGGTCGCGGGGTTTATCCGCTGGACCGGATTTTCCGTGGCCGCCACGGAGCTTCTCTGGCAGATTGCATCGGTCGCGTTAGTCGTCTTCGGCTGCTGGATGATTGCGCGCAGGCTATTTACCGATGCGCGAGCGCAATGGGCCGGAGTCGCCCTGGTCACCGCCATGTTCACCCTGCCGGTGGCCGGAACCGCACTCTATCTGGTCGATCAGCATCTGCACCCGCGCACCATTGCCACAGGCTTGATTCTGCTGGCGGTTTCACGGATTCTGGCAGGCAAAAGCTGGCAGGCACTCCCCCTCCTGTTGCTGGCGTTTTTACTGCATCCTCTCATGACCGCGTTCGGCGTCTCATTTTGCTTCTTCCTTGCCATGGTCATGTTGGAAACACCGTTGCATCTTTGGCCGCGGCGATGGTGCGGGACCGGGCAAGGGGCCGCAAACGGTTTTGGGGCGGCATTCATTATCCCCTTGGGCTGGGTCTTCGCGCCTCCCACGCCCGCCTGGCGCGACGCGCTGGGCATGCGCACCTACTTCTTCCTCTTCCGATGGACCTGGTACGAGTGGATGGGAGTGTGGGCGCCTCTGGTTCTCTTCTGGCTGCTCTGGCGCATCGCACGAAAACGCGGCGAGACGCTGCTGGCGCGCTTTGCGCTGGCCGTATTCCTTTATGGCGTCTTTCAACTGGCAGTGGCCATGCTCATGCTGGGATTCCCTGCCCTGATCCGGCTGGCTCCCCTGCAGCCGATGCGCTTTCTGCACCTGATCTATTTCTTCCTGATGCTGATGGGCGGTTGCCTGCTGGGCAGATACCTGCTTAAAACCAGTCTTTGGCGCTGGGCGGTATTTTTACTGCTCATCAATACGGTCATGTTTGCATCGCAGCGCTTGCAATACAGCGGCAGCGAGCATCTGGAACTGCCTGGAAGCTCCACTGCCAACCCCTGGCTGCAGGCCTTCGCCTGGATTCGCCAGAACACGCCCACCGACACCTTTTTTGCCCTTGACCCGCAGTACATGGCCGCGCCTGGCGAGGACTATCACAGCTTCCGCGCTCTGGCCGAACGCAGCCAGTTGGCCGATTCCATCAAAGACACGGCGGTGGTGACACAGATTCCAGAGTTGGCCGTAGTGTGGGAGCAGCAGGTTCAGGCTCAGAAAGGATGGGCCCGCTTCCAGCTTGACGACTTTGAGCGACTGAAGGCGGTGTATGGCGTCAACTGGGTGCTGGTTGCCTATCCTCAGCCTATAGGATTAGCTTGCCAGTGGCACAATAACAGCTTGACTATCTGTAGAATTCCGTAAACTGCGTACAGAGAACAGTGCCCAGTGGACAATGTTCAGGTTTCTGCTTGCCTGATTTTTCCTTTGGGAATGAAAGGGATTGGGTTAGGATACTCCCGGTACAATTGGTGTATTGTTGCATGTTAGTTTTGAATGTATTGTTGGCTGAGGTTTTGGCAGCGCCAAAGTGTGGCAGTTCCTGACCACTGACCACTGTTCACTATCCCGGCCGGAGACCGGTTCATGCTCAACCTATCACAGCGACTGATTCTCGGCTGCTTGCTGCTGGTCGGCCTGATTGCCGGGCTGGTAGCGGCCACGCACAGCGCCCTGGCAGCGGCGGGAGAGCTCCGGTTCGCGTACCTGTTTGTGGCGGCCGCGGCGGTGGTCGCTGTGTCAACCGTCTACGTTGTGCTGCGCCCTATCCGCCTGCTGGCCCGCGACGCCCGCCGCATCGCCGAGGGCAACCTGAAGCACCGCGTGGAGCGGAGCAGCCGCGATAGTTTCGGTCTGATCGCCGTTGAGCTGAACCGCATCGCCGTCCGGCTGCGCGAGCTGGGGGAATCCGAGGCCGGGCGCCGTCAGATGGAATTTCAACTATCCGACGCCGTGCTGCAATCCATCTTCGAGCCCATCATCGTGACCGACGGCAAGGGGCATCTGCTTAAGGTGAACCAGGCGGCCGCCGATCTGCTGGGCGAAGCGGCCACCGACCGCATGGCGCTGGCCAGTACGCCCGGCGGAGACAAAATCTTAAGCGCTATCCGCGATGCCGTCTCCATGCAGAAGCCCATAGCCGACGAGGGCGAGGCCTCCCTGCTGCCCTTGCGCATCGGTAGCCAGGAGCGCAGCTACCGTTTGCGCACCACCCCCATGCGTGATGCTGAAAAGCGGCTGTTAGGCACCGTAACCACTCTGGAAGACGTCACCAGCCTGCAGGATATTGACCGCTTCAAGACGCAGTTCATCAGCGTGGCCAGCCGCAAACTGCGCGACCCGCTGCTCCTATTGCGTCGCGGCCTTTACGCCCTGGGCCAGGGATATGCCGGGGAGCTGCTCCCCTTGCAAGCGGAACTGGTGGCCGAGGCCGGCAGCGAGAGCGAGAAGCTGGATGATCTGATGGGCGACCTGATCGAGGTAGCCGAACTGGACGCAGGCCGCCGCCAGTTTACGATGGAGCGCCTGCGCCCCTTGCAGATCCTGAACGAGGCCCGCGATCGCTTCTGCGAGGACGCGTCTCAGAAGCGCATCCGCGTTGATGTCAGGGCCTTCGAAGATCTCTCTTTTGTGCAGGCCGACCGGCGCGCCGTCCGCTCCATCCTCGACAACCTGCTCTCCAATGCTATTCGCTACACGCCGCAAGAGGGAGAGATTTTGCTGGCCGCCGAAGAGATCCAGAATTCCGTGCAGTTCACGGTGCGCGATACCGGTAGCGGCATTGAGGCCGACCGGCTGGGAACTATCTTCGACCGCTTCAGCACCTTCTCCGAACGCGGTTCCGGCCTCGGCCTCGCCCTGGTCCGCCGCCTGGTTGAACAGTTGGGCGGCCAGATTGCCGTCGAAAGCCGCATGGGGCACGGAACCACCTTCCGCTTCACACTTCCCATGGCGGCCGTCAACGAAGTCCGCTATCCCGTCGAGGAGGGCTGAGTTATGGCAGAGATCAAACTGGAACGCCAGCAGGAACCCGCCAGACTCCGCGTCTACATCGGCGCAGCGCCGGGAGTGGGCAAGACCTATGACATGATCAACGACGCCTACCGCATGAAGCATCAGCAGGGCATGGATGTGGTCATCGGTCTGGTGGAAACTCACGGGCGCGAGGAGACCGCGGCCCGAATCCGTGACTTGGAGATCGTGCCTCAGCGCGTGATTCCCTACCGCGGCGTCAACCTGAAGGAGATGGACGTAGACGCCATTCTGGCCCGTCATCCGCAAACCGTCATCGTCGACGAGCTGGCCCACACCAATGTTCCCGGCAGCAAGAACCGCAAGCGCTACGAGGACGTGCTTGAGTTGCTCGACGCCGGCATCAACGTCATGACAGCGGTCAACATCCAGCATCTGGAAACGCTCAACGACGCCGTCAACCGCTCCGCCAACACCGTCATCCGCGAGACCGTTCCCGATAGCTTTCTCAAGCGCGCCAACGAAGTTGTGAACGTGGACACGACGGTGGACGAACTGCGCTCGCGCCTGCGCCAGGGCAAGATTTATGCTCCCGAGAAGGTGGAGCAATCACTGGCCAACTTCTTCCGCAAAGGCAACCTGAATATGCTCCGCGAGCTGGCCCTGCGCACCACCGCCGAGCAGGTAGGCAACCAGGCATCGCAGTACCGCCGCATCCAGGGATTGGAACAGGCCCCCATCCCGGAGAAGGTGATGGTTTGCCTCAGCACACGGCCCGGCACCGAGCGCCTCCTGCGCATCGGCGCTCGCATCGCCGGCCGCTTGGCCAGCAACTGGTACGCCGTCTACGTCACTCGTCCCAATGACGACAAAGGCCACGGCAACCCCGAGGCCTTCCACCGCCTCGAAGAGTTTCAGCGCATGGCCCGCGACCTGGGCGCGCAAGTGGTCTCGCTCTCCGGCAACAACGTCGCCGATGCCCTGATCCGCTTTGCCCAGGAGGAGGGCATCTCCCACGTGGTCTTCGGCCAGTCGGCCCGCTCGCGCTGGGACGTTTTACTGCGCGGCTCGGTGCTCAACCGTTTCCTCTCCGAAATTCGCGACGTCACCGTGCAGGTGGTGCCGATGCAGACTGAGAAGCCCACGCGACGGCTTTGAGATGGCGATGCACTGAAATTGCGGGATATATCTTTAGTCGAATATGCTCTTCTCAGCGCAACAACGTGTCGATAACGCCGTCGGCAATTACGTCGGCTGCGGTCCTTTTCACGATGGGATTCCAATCCTGCTCTGGTTGCGGATCGGAATCCTCTGAAAACGTGCTCTCAGATTGTTGGGGAGCGTCCGGTGCATGCGCGATGCGCATCAGTACGCCGCGATCCATCCAGATCAGAGAGCATTCCTCGCAGGAGTCGATGACTGCGTTGCCCGGACCGGCATAGAAATGCGCGTCCATCGGACGGTGGCACTGCGGGCAGTTGATCTTTCGTTGCAAATCTTCTTTGTCGGGAGCGACCGGAGCGGCGCCGGCACCATGCTCATCCCGCAACTCCTCGATCAAACCCTCCAGCATCGCCATAGGAATCAACATGCCCTTGCATCCTGTGCAGTAGAGGATGGGGTTCTTGGCAAGTACGGCATGAACCAGCGGAATAATGCAGAGCGGGCAATCCTGTCCGCTTGGCTCGCCGAGGACACGCACGCCGTCGTCGTTCTTCTCCGGAAAATACGTGTTCTGGCAAAAGTCGCATTTATAGCTCTCCATATCCGGCTTGAGCCGCATGGGAGCGCCGCATGAGGGACAGTTCATTGAGGCTTTCCGCATTCTGCGCAGAACTTTGCGCGCTGAGGAATAGGTTTTCCGCACTCGATGCAAAACTTGACAGCTTCGGCTACAGCAGCTTCAGAGCCAGCCGGAGCGCCTATCAGTGCTTGAGCGGGTGTTCGCGGCTCGGAGGGGATCGCGCCCGGGGCGGTCATCGCCGGTTTGAGCGCGTTGGAGAGAACCTGTGCGACTGCCGCACCCGCTCCGAGGCCCATGCCCATGCCGGCCGCGCCGCTAGTATTGGCAGCCGACAAATCCAAGGATTCCGCCGCGGAGTACAGTGTGTAGCGGCCCAAATCACCGACCATGTTCATGCCCACGCGCTGGTCAAAGACCTTTTGCAGTTCGTCAGGCAAAGAGATGTTCTGCACGACAAACTGATTCAGTTCGAGGCCGAGCGCGGCAAAGGCCGGCTTCATCACGTCGCCAATCTTATAGGACAGCAATGCCTGATTGGCGGCCATATCGAGAAATGAGACGTCGCTGCTGGCAAAGATATCGGTCATGCGAGCCACGATGGTGTTGCGCAACTGGCCTTCGAGATCGGCAGCCAAGTAAGTATCGCGCGTGCCACTGATCTGGTTGAAGAAGACGCGCGGATCAGAGACGCGATAGGAGTAGATGCCGTAACAGCGCAGCCGGACAGCGCCGAATTCCTTGTCGCGGATGGTAATGGGCGTGGCCGTACCCCACTTCTGGTCGATCTGCAACCGGGTCGAGAAGAAGTAAACCTCGGACTTGAAGGGCGATTCAAAGGCTTTGTCCCAGTTCATAAGATCGGTGAGCAAGGGAAGGTTGCGGGTATTGAGTGTGTGCAGGCCGGGACCGAAGACATCGGCAATCTTGCCTTCGTTGACGAAGGCGGCCATCTGCGATTCGCTTACGGTAAGCCGCCCGCCGTTTTCTATCTCCAGGTCGCGCATAGGATAACGATAGGTAAGAATGCCGTCAGCCGGTTCATTCCACTCAATGACAGCAATGAATTGCTTGCCTAGAAACTCTCCGAGAGTCATATTCTTCTCCGCCAGAAACTATAACATAGGCACCATATCTGCCGCCTTGCAAGTGAAGCGGTTAAGGATAGATAGCGATAAACCCAAATGCCGCCGCGGAAGCCGGTCGAGGGGCGAGCCTGTTCTGTGATAATTTGAATATAGCGGCCTTGTGAGAGCTCGTAGCTCAGTTGGTAGAGCAACGCCCTTTTAAGGCGTGGGTCCTGGGTTCAAGTCCCAGCGAGCTCACCACCCCTCCCAGCCGCTGTATTCCTCCATCATTTTGATGCGCCTGAATCGGGCGCCTGCCGTGTTTCATGCGCATTAGACTGCGTATACAGTGGCAGTGTGAAATGGAATGTAGCACCGGAGCCGAGTTCGCTTTCCGCCCAGATGCGTCCGCCGTGGGCCAGGACGATGTGCTTGACAATGGCCAACCCCAGGCCCGTGCCACCCGACTCTCGGGAACGCGCCTTGTCCACGCGATAAAAGCGCTCGAAGATGCGCGTGAGATGCTCGCTGGCGATGCCCTGACCGAAGTCCTGCACGCTGAACTCCACCGCGGATTCCAATAGCCGCGCACCGACCAGGATGCGTTTGCCGGTCTTCCCATACCGGAGGGCATTTTCAACCAGATTGCCGAAGACCTGGCTCATCGGGTCGGGATCTGCCATAACCAGCGCGTCAGGCGCTCCGGCTGATTCCAGCGCGACACCGGAGTCCACCACCATGCCGCCCAGCGATTTGATGGCGTCCTGAACCAGCGAACTGGCCCGCACCGGCTGGAGCGCCAGTTTGTAATCTGGGCTCTCAACACTAGCCAGGGCGATCAGATCCTCTGTAAGGCGGCTCATGCGTGTGGCGTTTTTGAGAATGATGCCGAGAAACTCGTGGCTGGTTTCCTGGCGGACCTCGGGCTCCTCAAGCAGCGTCTCTACATAACCCTGGATGGAGGTGAGCGGGGTGCGCAGCTCGTGGCTGACGTTGGCCACAAACTCGCGGCGGGATTTTTCCGCGGCATCGATGCGCGTCATATCGTGAAGCACGGCCAGGGCTCCGCCGGAAGACATGGGAACGGCATGGATCTCAAAGATGCGGCCTGGCGCCAGAGTGCTGGCCCGCCCAAAGACGACCTCGCGCTTCTCCAGCGCCGCCTTCACGCAAGAGAGCAGTTCAGGATCGCGTACCGAATGAACCAGCGATAGGCCCGCGCGAATCTGTGTGCCGGCGATGCGCTCCATGGCGGCGTTGGACCAGCGGACCAGCCCCTCGGAGGTGATGGCGACCACCGCCTCCTGCAAGGAATCGAGCATGGCGGCCAGTTCCTTACGGTGGCTCTCGATCTCGGCAATGCTCTGAGAGAGCCGCTGGGCGGCCTTGTCCAGCGCCGCTTCGATGGAGGAGAGTGGGTCATCAACGTCGTAATCCAGGCGGGCATCCGGCTCGCCCGCGGCAATACGGCGCGCAAAGGCGACGATCCGATCAAGCCGAGTGGTGATGCGGCTGGCAACCCACACGGCCAGGGTCAGCGCCACCGCCAGTGCGATCAAGCCGGACCAAAGAATCTCATTGCCGAGATACAGGTTAGTCCCGCCGGGAGGAACATCCAATAATTTACGCGCAATAAAAGGAATGACCACAAACTCCATCGCCGCCGCCTGGAAGACCAGTAGCAGGAGAAAGAGGCCGAGCAGCTTTATGAAAATATTTGATTTCAAGACGCTCTACTCGCTCTTGGGAAACTCGAATCGGTAGCCGGCGCCTCGCACGGTTTTCAGGTGGCGCGGGTTTTCCGGATCGGCCTCGATTTTCTCCCGGATGCGGCTCACATAGACGTCGACCGATCGCGGCGTGACGAAGCGGGCATCGCCCCACACGGCATCCAGCAAATGATCGCGGCTGAAGACCCTGCCGGGATGGCGCGCCAGGTAGTCCAACAGGCGGAATTCAGTGGCCGTGGTGGGCATCACTGTGCCGCGAACCGTCAACTGCATGGCGTTGGCGTCGATGACCACCTCTTCAAAGCGGATGACCGAGATCGTCTCGGGACGCTCGAAGCGGCGCAGCACTGCCTTCACGCGCGCCACCAGTTCGCGCGTGGCAAAGGGCTTGGTGATGTAATCGTCAGCCCCCATTTCGAGGCCAAGTACGCGGTCATTTTCTCCGGCGCGCGCTGTTAAAAAAATAATAGGCACGGCGGAAAGACCAGGGTGGTTGCGCAATCGCCGGCACACGTCGAGTCCATCACCGCCGGGCACCATGATGTCCAGCAAAAACAGTGCGGGCGCCTTGCGCTCGGCATCGGGAATCAGGTAAGTGGGAGTGTTGTACAGGCGCGCTGCAAACCCGGCTGCTTCCAGGTGATGCTGCACCAGCCGCGCAATGTCGGTGTCGTCTTCCAGTACAAATATGGTCTGGCTCAACCGGTCTACCCTCGCCCGGCGGCCGTTGCGCTTCAAATACGGAGGCCGCACGGAACTATTAACAGACTACTGCAACCGGGCAAAGATATTGCAAAGGTTGTGTAAATTTGGGCAGGAATCGGCGTAGTGGTATAAACGCTTAACATTAATTATATCTGTAACATATCGTTAGTATGCCGGCAGGGGATCGCTCCCCGGCCGGCGGTTCATATTGCATGGTTGTTTGCCCTGTTCAAGAGGCGGAGTTGCTCCCAGCTGCTTCCAGCTCGGCTATGTACTCCACCACTGCTTCGCTCCAGCCGTCAACGTGCGTCCACTTGCCGTAGCCCACGCCGTTGCGGTTGCTGGCTACATTGATCACGTAGCCCTTGCCATGCGGCGCGGGAACCTGGTCGTGCGACTGCTCGTCAGTGATGACGATCAGCCGCTCCCAGCCCTCACGAACCTCGGCATCGACGTGCTTGAGCGCCGCACCCAGATTCGTGCAGGAGTGCGGCTGGCTGTGGTCGAGAGCGTCGCGCAGCGCCATTCCGCGCCGCGAAGGCACTCGCACAGCCTTCTCGGAGAAGGTGTAGATCGTCACCTTTTCCGCGATCTCGCGCATCAGAATCGCCAGCCCGTAGGCGGCGTCCGTCCGGCGCATCTCCGAACGGCTGGAAATAGCAGCCTCCATCGAGCCGGAGACGTCCACCAGCAGCACCGTATGGCCGGCGAGCTTCCCCGCCCTGCCTTCGAGGGCGCGGAACATCGCTGCTTCCAGCGCCGTCTCCCACTGCGGAGCGTTGCGCGCGGCAGCCAGAAAACGGAAGGGCAAAACCCGGTCCGTCTTCAACTCCGCCAGCGCCGAGAGCACCAGCTCCTCGCTCACATTGGCCGTACGCAGGTTGCGCAGGTTACGCAACAATGCCAGTGCGCCCAGCTTGCGCTCGGCGAGCAATCGCTCCCACACAGCCTTCTTGTCCGCTCCCTCGCCGCGTCCGGCAGCTGAGAGTGCAACCTCCCAGGTGTCGGGCGTGACCAGCTCGTTCTCCACCAGCCGCTTCCACAGGGCAGCCTGCGCCTCATCCACAGGCCGCGCATGCGAAAGGAAAAGCACATCGCGCAGGCGAACCGCTCCCGCACGGTCGTACTTGGCCAGAGCGTATTCGTCGAACTTGCCAAAGGCCGCGGCCAGCCCCTTCTTCACCTGCGCGGAGAGCGGTTGACGCCCGCCGGCCCAGTAGATGGCTACAAACTCACTCAGTTCGTCGGCGCGCTGGATGACGCGCTCCAGCGTCTCGGCCACGAGCGCACGATGCGTTGCGTGCCGCGCCATCTCCCGCACCAGAAGCAGTGGCGCATGGCGCAGCTTCATCCGCTCGCGCGCCTCGACGGCCAGAGCAGCCACACGCTCGGCCGCAACCTGCGGCACAAGCTCCTGGATGCGGCCCGCGATCTGCACGCCATCCTCGTAAAACTCTCCCTCCCACAACATGCAAGAGAGTACCGAGCGCCGCAGCGCCTGCTCCGGCGTAATAACCCTCGCCGGCGCTCCCTCATGGGTGCGTGGGCGCGGCTTCTGTTTTAAAATGTTCAGGCGCATATGCGCCTCCTTTCTGAATCAAAAACTATCTGCCGGGGAAAAGTCGGACACGGACTGTGTAATGCGAGCTACACCAGATTACTCCCTGGCGGCAGGAATCGAACCTGCACCTCCGCTCGAAAGCGGCGCTCTGCCGTTGATGAACCCGTGCCCTGCGCCACCGGCAGGCTATTGCTTATTGTTACTGACAAAGGCAGCTTCATCCTTGTCTTCATCTTCGCCTTCGTCCTCGACGATCACAGGAATCCGGCTAAACCCGTTTCCGCTAAAGCCTCGAATAGGCTTCCTGCGGGTCTCGTTGAGAGTCAATGCCAGCTTGTGCATCTGCTCCCAGTCCGGACGGTTGCGGTCCTGATAATCGGTGCATTCATACACCGTAAACGGCAGCACTCGCGAAGGATGAGAGTTGTTGCATATTGCCAGCACATCCGATTCGCGATATCCAACTGTGTACTGTCCATTGCTGCAACTACGGCACAGGTGTTCATTGCCCACCGGCGTGCCGTTTTTTACCTTCAGTTTGTTCATGACAAATGAATTTCTATCCGGGCCAGCCGGAGGTTGTTTGACCGGGGAACAAGCGGCAACAGACTTTGTACGGCGCTCTAACCACAGAGCTTCCGGAATTTACATCCGTGCGGGAATCGAACCCGCGCCTCCGGCTTATCAGGCGAAGTAACCGTTGCCTACACCACCGGCCAAGGTGGTTATTTTGGCGCACTCCTGTTGAGCCACGCCTGCTAAAGTTCCGGCCGGGGAACAAGCGGCTGCGGTATTTTTCCGACGCTCTGCCACTGAGCTACTGGAGTTTGCGCTCCAGGCGGGATTCGAACCCGCGCGCTTCGGCTTGAGAAGTAACCGTGACCTACACCACCGGCCAAGGTGGATGTTTTGGCGCACTCATATTGAACAGCGCCTACTAAAGTTCTGGCCGGGGAACAGGCGGCGACGGCATGTTGCTCTTTGCTCTATCCACTGAGCTACCGGAGATTGCGCTCCGAACGGGACTCGAACCCGCGACCGAAGTAACCGTTGCCAAACACCACCGGCCAAGGTGGATTTCAAAAAAGACGCTTCCATAAATCTGCGCCGGGGAATGGTCGAAAAGAGTCGGGAAGTACCGCTCCATAAAGCGGCCCGCCCACAAAGCCGGAAAGGCTTTGCTTTTCGTGGCAGGAAGTAACTCTATTCTTTCGCCACCGGCACAACTTACAAATCATCGTTGAGTTAGACAAGGCTCTCCCCTTGTCCGCAATCGACTTATCGCGGAGACATAGGTTGCTGACTATCTAGCTCAGCAGTAGTAGCCCGAGGGAACAAACAGAGACAGGACGTTAATCGATTGACAGTCGATGAACCTGTCTTCAACGTCACTCGGGAATAACCAATGTTCATGCGCTTTGCGTAGGATGAAGGACCGGCGGGTTACCGGTAATTGATATACGGCGCCCGGCAGCCGATGCAGCTTTCGTTCAGCCGCTCCAGCCTACGCATCGAGTTTTGCGTGTTGTGTTTCATCGGGCGTTCTCCTACGCAGAGACTACTTTGCCATAACTCATTTGAAAATGCAAGTTATTTCAGAAAATATTTGGAAATATCTGTTTGAGTTACTGAAGTTAGCATGAATCTTCAATCATATGCGTCCTTGCCCGTTTTGCCGCCCGATGGTTTACGCTAAATGCGCGGGCCAAATCTATACTCTGCGTCCTAAAGGGAGGTTTTTATGAACTGGATGATGCTACTGGTTGGGCTATTGGTAGGCATGGTCTCTGGCGTAGTGGGAATTGGCGGCGGCATTTTATTTGTTCCTGCTCTGGTCTGGCTCGCAGGCATGAGCCAGCACAGGGCTCAAGGCACCTCGCTGGGTGCGTTGCTGGCGCCGGTGGGCCTCTTTGCTTTTTTGGAGTACTATCGCGATGGCAACGCAGATCTGAAGGTAGCGCTTCTGCTGGGCATCGGGTTTCTAGCAGGCGGCTACATCGGTGCTGTGGGCGCGCAGCACATTCCTGATCTCTGGCTGCGTCGCATCTTTGCGCTGACGTTGATCGCCGTGGGCGGCCAGATGCTCTTCAGCCGCTGACCATCTGCGCTGCAACTTGCTTTTAATGTCCCTATACTTCTGCAGTGAACCGCAAGCCGCTGGTCCCAACGCATATGGTCAGATCGACTGCACCGGCACGAGCGTCAGATCGTCCACCAAACCCACTTCCTTCTGCACAAACGGTTCTCCGTAGCGCACGCCTGCCAGCAATCCATAGTGACGGGCCTCAGCAAATGTTCGCTCGCGAATCTCCTCTTCGGGTACAAACAGTCCGCCGCCGGCCGCCTGGTTTGCGTATTGCGAGCGGTAGGCCATCAACGCGGCGTGGCGCTGTTCAATGAAGGGCGTAATGTCCACGACAAAGCTGGGGCGCACATCCGCATAAAGACTTGCATAGACAATCTTGAAGGGGCGATGCGGGTCCGAGCCTGTATCCACCTTGGCCAGTCCGGAGAGGAAGCATGCCTCATAGCCCAGCGTAGCGGTGGCCGAATGATCCGGATGCCTCGCCTGCCAATAAGGCAGAATGACCACGCGGGGGCGGACGAGTCGCAGCACACGCACAATTTTCAGGCGATTTTCCAGCGTGTTTTCCACTGCGCCGTCAGGCAGGTCGAGCGCCTGCCGCCATCCAACGCCCAGCAGATGTGCGGCTTCGGCGGCTTCGCTGGCGCGCTCTTCCGCACTGCCGCGCGTTCCGGCCTCGCCCTGCGTCAGGTCCAGAATGGCGGTACGCAAGCCGCGCGACGCCATGCGCAACAAGGTTCCCCCGCAGGTCTGTTCTACGTCATCCCTGTGAGCGGCGATAGCCAGAATATCGGTTATAGGAGGATTCGGAGCGGAATCGGGGATCATAGTCAATTGCTCCCGATGAGTAGGGACGGTCGAGGTTTATTGTGCCCCATTCTGTCGCCCGAAAACACGCGAAAGGATGGGGCACTGGTATTTGGTCAGGCAGGCTGTCTAACTGTTCATTGTCCACTGTTCATTGATGTCAGTAGACCGTGTTGTTGTCGTCGCTGTCCGCATCCATGTAAGCCACGTCATAGGCCGTGCCAGTAACCGTCACATACTGGTTGTCGATCGCCGTGCCGTCCACAGTTGAGTAAATGTAAATCTGTCCGCCCTCCGCCGTGTAGATCTTGTGCAGGCCGGTTACTGCGGCAATTCCGGTGGCGTCGCCGATATACGGCTCCAGCATGGTCACCTTGTTAGTGGAGGTGTTGAATATGGTTAGGCAGCCGTAGGGTAAGCTATTATTGGCGCGCTCGCCGTTGATGCACCCTGTCATGCCGATCCACATCGTGTTGTCGTCCGCCAACAACATGCGGCTCATCGCGCCCGGTGTGCCGTCGCTGATGGAAACCGGGTTGGGGACTGAACCCGTAGAGGGAACCACCGTGTTGGTCGACAGATTTACCACCGTCAGATAACCGCCCCAGAAGCCGTCGGTCATATACTTCTGGCCCACTACATACAAAGTAGTGCTGGCAACCAGCGCATTGCTCGCGCCGCCGGGGATGGCAATCGTGCTGCTGGCCAGTGCGCTTGGTGTGGGAAGCGTCCCGGACTGTTGGCCAATCAGAAATATCAATGGTGCTACAGGAAGCGGAGTTATCGACGATGCGGTGCCGCCGCACTCCGGCCCGCAGTTCATAACATACGCCGTGCCGCCATCCGCGGAGAAGACTGCCTTGACCGGCCGGTCGAAGGTAAGCGGAGCTCCGTAGTAGTTACCGGTTGTGTCGACATGGTCGGGGCTTTGCGCTTGAAACAGGCACCAGCCCGGCGCATTTTGCGGTTCGCAGTCCACGGCTGCTGTAGGCCAGGTAGTGGGTCCGCCCGCGTAGGCCAGGCTTTGCGCTGCGGTCAGTTTGCGCGGATAGTAGGCGTAATTCGAGTTTTGCACGAAGGCCAGCGCCGCTGAGCCGCCGGGGTTTACGCTCACCCGGTACACGCCGGGAAGGTTCAACGCATAACTGCCGGCGCTGGTCGATGATCTGTCCACAACAGTAAACTCGTGCGTCGACTGGTTGGCGCCAAAGGCGTAGGACTGATTACGCGTAATGAAGACGCTGGATAATTTGCCGTTGAAGCCGCTCACGGCGCCAGACGACTTCTCCTGGGCATAGTTGATCAAGTTGAAAGCGCCGTCGCCGGAGCTATAGACCGCCCCTCCCAGTTCCTCGGGCATGTTCTGGATGGTGATGGGCGTATTTCCCGAATACCCCGAAATACTGTACGCCGCATTGGTGTTGGCGCTGTTGTATTTGAAGCGGATGTCGTAATAAGCATCCACTATCTGCAGGGCGCCACTGGAATAGGGGCTGGGATTCTGGATCGCAATCAAAACGCGATTAGCTACCCCGCTGGGTGGCAGCGTCCGGCCCGCAAAATAGGTGGTGGTGCCACAACCTGCCAGTGCGGCTGCAACTAACAGGGCCGCCGCAGTGCTCATCCAAAGACTTCTCTTGTTCAAAATCCCTTACCTCGACGAAAAACGCTATGATTGCGCGCAACTTGCCTGCGGCCAAGGCCGTGGCGTGAACAGTTGACGGCGATTGCAGCTCCGGCAGACGGAGGTAAAAACCATCCCTGTACCAGCGCAACACAAGCTATTGACTACCGAAGTATAACAAAGCTGCCCTGCCTGCCGGCGGAATGAATTCCCCTGTTGCCATGGTTGAGACGCACCGGAGGAGACTGAGGTAAGCCGCTGGATCGAAAATGCGTTGGCACAGCAGACCGGAGTAGCTTAACATGACACAAGAATGACGCAATTTTCGGACATCTTCGCCAGCCGCCCCGTCCTCGCCGATGGCGCCATGGGTACCGTGCTCTACGCCCGAGGCGTCTTCATCAACCGCTGTTACGACGAGCTGAACCTGTCCGATCCCGGACTGATCCTGTCGATTCATGAGGAATATCTACAGGCTGGCGCCGAAATCATCGAAACCAACACCTTTGGCGCCAATCGTTTCCGCTTGGCCCGCCATGGTTTAGCCGGCAATGTGGCTCCGATCAATGCGGCCGGAGTGCAGTTGGCCCGCCAGGCTGTCGAGCACGTCAAGGAAAAGCAGGCTGGGACGGCATGGATTGCTGGCTCCGTGGGCCCGCTAGGGGTACGCCTTGAGCCGCTGGGAAAAACCGGACTGGAAGAAGCCCGTGCGGCCTTTGCCGAGCAGATTAATGCCCTTACAGAAGCCGGCGTGGACCTCATCATCATCGAAACCATGTCCGCGCTGAATGAGGCCCGCGAAGCTTTGGCGGCCGCGCGCGAAATCGCCCCTGACCTGCCTGTGCTGGTAATGGTGACCGTGGACGAAGAGAGCAACTGCCTGGACGGCGCCTCGCCCGCCCAGGCCGCCGCGCTCCTCACCGAGTGGGGCGCCGGAGCTATTGGAGTCAACTGTTCCACCGGCCCGGTAACAGTGCTCACCGCCATCGAGGCCATGCGCGCCGCCACCGTTCTGCCTCTGGCCGCCATGCCCAACGCCGGTCTGCCGCGCTCAGTCGAGGGGCGCAACATCTATCTCTGCTCACCAGAATATATGGCCGAATTTGCCCGCAACGCCATTGCCGCCGGGGTGCAGATTGTCGGCGGATGCTGCGGCACCACGCCCAACCACATTCGCGCCATGCGCTCTGCCATGCGCGCCATCGATGCGCAAACTCGCGTTATGGTCACCGGCGCGGCGCCGCCCTTGTCCACCGAAACCCCGCCTAAACCCCTGGGCGAGCGCTCTCGCATCGGCTCTCTGATTGCCCAGGGCAGCTTCGTTACCCTGGTTGAAATCGTGCCCCCTCGCGGCATCTCCGGAGCCAATGAAGTCGAAGGCGCGCGTACACTTGCGCAACTGGGCGTCCACGCCATCAACGTGCCCGACTCGCCGCGCGCCTCGGCACGCATGAGCGCGCAGAGCCTGTGCATTCAGATTCAGCAGCAAGCAGGCATCGAGACGATTCTCCATTACACCTGCCGCGACCGCAATATTCTCTCCATCCAATCGGACCTGCTGGGCGCATCGTCCCTCGGCCTGCATAACATCCTCTGCCTCACCGGCGACCCGCCCAAGCTGGGCAACTATCCCGACGCCACCGCTGTCTTTGATGTGGACTCCATTGGCCTGGTCAACATCGTGCACCGCCTTAACCACGGTCTCGACATCGGCGCCAACGCCATCGGCGCTAGCGCCAATTTCACTATCGGCGTTGCCGCCAATCCCGGCATACCCGACATCGAGCAGGAGCTGCGCCGCTTTTTCTACAAGGTCGAAGCTGGCGCGGAGTACGCCATTACACAACCGGTCTTTGACCTGCGCTTATTGGAAAATTTCCTCAAGCGCATCGAAGGCCATCGCATTCCCATCATCGCCGGCATCTGGCCCCTCACCAGCTTGCGCAACGCGGAGTTCATGAAAAACGATCTGCGCGTCTCCATGCCCGAGGAAATCCTACTGCGCATGGCCCAGACCGGCTCGCCCGATGCCGCTCGCCGCGAAGGCATCCGCATCGCACAGGAGATGCTGGAAGCCGTGCGCCCTCTCGTTCAGGGCGTGCAGGTCAGCGCACCCTTCGGCCGCTACGCCGCCGCCGCCGAGGTCATCGCCTCGGTGCTTCCCAAACCTAATACGGAGTAATCTCCATGCCCTCCTTTGAAGACTCGCTCAAGAAGCTCGAATCCATCGTCGATCAACTGGAAAAGGGCGACCTAGCCCTGGAAGAGTCGCTCAAGCTCTTCGAAGAGGGCGTGAAACTTTCCGCCGCCTGCAAGGCCGAGCTAGACGCCGCCGAGGGCAAGGTTCAGATGCTGGTCAAGCAGCGCGACGGCTCCCTCAAGCCAGAGCCATTCCTGACCGAAAAACCGTTTTAGAAACAGCTAACAGCAGACGGAATTAGCTTACAGTTGTCCGGGGTTAGGAATCACCCATGTTCCCCGGGAATTGTTTTATGAAATTATTGCCGCGTCTGCATCTTTCAAAATTTTCTAATGCTTCAACCTGGGTATTGGCTCGCCGTGTGCCTCGTTTCGATACAGTCTCATCCACGGCCGCAGCAGAAGTGCGCCACCCTGCTGCCCAACCCTGCTGTAAGGAGGGCCATTGCCCCAAACTCCGCCGCTTCGCTCTACCTACGCTCAGAGCTTTCGCTGCATAGGCTCGGACTGCGAAGACACCTGCTGCCAGGGCTGGGGAGTGATCTTCGATCAGGCGGCCTGCGAGAAATACCAGAAGCTCCCGCCAAGCCCTCTGCGTTCGCTCATTGATGCCAGCCTGCTGCAAATGCCGGAAGGCGCCAAGCCTGCCGCCTTTGCCAAAATCCAGATGAACGGCAACAACCAGTGCCCCTTGCTCACCCCGGAACGCCTCTGTCGCATTCACGCCGAGTTGGGCGAGGATCTTCTCTCCCACGCCTGCGCCACCTTTCCGCGCATCGTCAATTCAGTGGGCGGCATCGAGGAGACAGCGCTGGCGCTCTCCTGCCCGGAGGCCGCGCGGCTGGTCCTGCTCAATCCGAACCTGCTCGCGTCAGCCTCGCCCGCTGCGCCTGAACCGCCCGCCTCAACCCTTAGCGACGATCCTTCGATGATGCGCTGGTTCTGGCCTATCCGGCAACTTGTCCTGGCCCTGCTCCGCAATCGCACTTACCCGCTCTGGCAAAGGCTCTTTCTACTGGGCCTCTTCTGCCGCCGGCTGGATTCCATTGCCAGCGGCGAGCTGCGGCGCAGCGTTCCCGCCTTTCTCGGCGATTTTGAAGCCACGGTTGCCTCCGGAGCCTTGCTGACTGCCATGGATACCCTGCCGATAGATCGCGCCGCGCAGTTGGACGTGGTGCTGCGGCTGGCCGGGTTGATGCTGCATCGATCCAACGTGAGGCCGCGCTTTGTGGAGTGTATTCAGGCCTTCACCACAGGCATCGGCAACGGCCCCAACGCAACCCTGGAGAGCCTCGTCGAATGCAGTGCCCTGGCGCACGACCGCTATTACGCGCCCTTCTTTGATCGGCACCCGCACATCTTGGAGAACTACCTGATCAACACCATCCTCCGTCTCCGCTTTCCCTTTGGAAAAGAAGATGCGCTAGCCGGAGTGCCGTTCTCCATGGCGCGGGAGTGCGCTCTGCTGACCGCCCAATATGCTTTATTGAAGGGGTTGCTGATCGGTGTCGCCGGCTTTCATCGCCAGGCCTTCTCCGCCGCTCATGTCGTTCACACTGTCCAGGCAGCCAGCAAGCATTTCGAGCATCACCCGGAGTTTCTTAACCTGGCCTATGAGCTGCTGGTAGAAAGCCATATGGACGGCGCGCGCGGCATAGCTATTCTGCTCCGCAACACCGAGCCAAAACCACTCAGGCCGCCAGCGCCGGAGATACGCACTCCGGGACAGATCGCAACAAATTGGAATTAGACAGTACGAGTTTAGCTTTAAATCAATCGTGAAAAAACATAGAATGATGCTGCGCAAACGATCACTGCTACTGCTAGGATTGCGATTCTTTCGGGCCACTAGGGATATGGCGTGAGAAATATGTCGTCAACAATGACAAAACCAGTAAACAAGCCGGATGTAGGAGATCCTCATTTGTAAAATTGATACAGTATTTTTCTCATTCTCTATTTCCTGACTTTTTCGCCATGCGGCCGACGATAGCCAATTCGCGGAGTACTTGCATGAGCGGACGCGCCGGTGTGCCCCACAGCACGGTTCCCGGCTTCACGCCCATGCCCTCATTGGTGACTGTCTTGCCGCTCAGCACGCCCGCCTGGCCGCCAAGTATCACGCCGGGGCCGATGTGCGCATGGTCGCCGATGCCCACCTGCCCAGCAAGTACCGCGCCGTTACCCACCGTGCATGAGCCGCTGATGCCCACCCCGGTAACTAAAATCACATCTTCGCCTATCTCGCAGTTGTGGCCGACATGCACCAGGTTGTCTGTCTTCGTTCCCCGGCCAATCTTTGTTGCTTTGAGCGCCCCGCGGTCGATGGTGGTGTTGGCGCCGATCTCCACGTCGTCCTCAATCAGCAGCGTCCCCTGCTGCGGAAACTGCGTGTAAGCGCCGCTCTTCTCGTCTCTCACATACCCAAAGCCGTCCGCCCCCAGCACCGCTCCCGCATGAACAATAACGCGGTTGCCTAATGTAGTTCCCGGATAGAGCACCGCGCGCGGATAGATTCGGCAGTTCTCGCCAATGCGCACGCCCTCACCGATGACTGCTCCAGCCTCAACGCGCGTTCCCGCGCCGATCTGCGCGTTCTCTCCCACCACCGCACAAGGCCCGATGCTCACGCCTTCGCCTAGTTTCACGTTTGCGCCAACGACTGCCGCGGGATGCACTCCAGTTGCCGGCAACGCAGGCTTGAGCATCTTGGCCGCTCGCGCAAACCACAACTTTGGCTGCTCAGTCTCGACGACGCTCGTGCCTTGCAGATAATCCGGCGCGCACCCAGCCTTGAGCGCTACTACTCCAGCCTTGCTAGCCAGCGCCTTAACAGCCGAAGCCGCATCCTCGGCAAAAACCAGTTCCGAGTCTCTGGCCAGCTCCACGGAGTTCACGCCGTTGACCTGCCGCTGCGTGTCTCCCGCAACCAGTTTGCCGCCCAACTCTTCAATCAATGAGCCCAGATTCATGCGTCAATCCTCAATACAGTCCCGCCTCGCCTGCCGGCCGCGTCTTCCATCTCCGGTGAATCCAGAGCCACTGGTCAGGGTAGCGCCGGATCCATTTCTCGAGGACGCTGGTGCACAGTTGTGTGGCGGCCAAGATGTCTGCCTCTTCATCCTCGCTCCGCTCAAAGACCAGTTGCGGGCCAAAGTGCAGAACGTAGCGCCGTTCCGCCTCCTCCCACAGCATGAACCCCGGCAGCACCGCCGCGCCGGTCTTGAGAGCCACGCGCGCCACTCCCGACGCCGTGCACGCCTGCTTCCCGAAGAACTTCACGAAGACCCCTTGTGGCGGGGTCATATTCGTGTCCATTAAAATTCCTACCGTCTCGCCCTGGCGCATGGCCGTCAGCAGTCCGCGCGCAAAGTCGTCCTTGGGAAGTACGCGGTTGCCGTGCAGGCAGCGGATGCCGTTCACAAATTCATCCAGAGGACGGTTATCGAGTGGCCGCGCGATCATGCTCATGGGGTAGCCCATCAGAGAGTGATAAAAACTGGACAGCTCCCACGCGCCCAAGTGCCCTGTGACGATCAGCACTCCCTTTTCGCGCGCCCTCGCGGCCAGGTAGTGGTCCAGCCCCTCGTAGCGAATCCAGCCATGGGTATTTTCGCGGGTGTAGCTGGTCATGCGGCAGAACTCCACCAACTGTCTGCCCAGAGAGCGGTAAACGCCTCTCAAAATAGCCTTGCGCTCTCGCGCGGATAGCTCCGGAAAAGCCATCTCCAGGTTACGTTTGCCCACGCGGCGCAGGCGGCCGTGTAACCGGTACACGCACCACGCCAGCACACCGGCTACGCGCCTCGCCTGACCGCGCGGCAGCCATCCCAGCAGGCGCGCCACCCTTAGAACCAACCCGTACTCGAGATTCTCTCGCATAAAGGAAAGTTTAGTCCTCCGGCGCTGTTTCCACTGCGTAAAAAAAAGCGGGGCACCCGTTTACGGGTTGCCCCACTCCTGTCACTGCTTGCCGCTATCAGCGGTTTTTAGCCTCGACAAAATAATGCGCAACAGTCTTGACAAACTCCTCCGAGCCTGCGGGAGGAGTGACGTTGCCCTTGAGAATGAACTCAAATCTGTGTGGCGCGCCATAGAAGATTTCGGTGTCCTCGCGATTTTGGCTCACGCTGGTGCCGTCCAGGTCGATGCCCGCAAAGACTCCCTTGTTGCGCGAGTAGCTAAGCAGCTCGGCGCTCATCTTCCAGTCTGTGGAGGCCTGCCCGGCACGGCCCACGGGACCGGCCGCTGCAGAGGCGTCTCCGCCGATCTTGAACTTGCTCTTCAGCAAATCCTGCAAGCCGCGATCATTGACCGCCACCAGAACCAGGTCAGTGGACTGGCCGCCAATCTGAAATCCAAAGGATCCGCCGGCCATGCGGATAAACACCGGTCCGCTCCAGCCATGTCCCGTCCGGCAGGTCACTACCCCCTGCCCATACTGTCCTCCAAAGATAAAAGCTCCCTTGACCATCCCCGGCACCACGGCTACGCAAGTGGCGTGACGAAGTACATCCAGGGGAATGCTCCTGTCCTGGGCCTTCATGATCTCGTCCAAAACGGCCTTGGCCGCTTCGATACGATCCTGCAGGTTCTCCCGCGAAGAAGCTGCAAAGGCCGCCGATGTAAGCATGAAACTGAGACAGATCAACGCAAGTATCTTTTTCATATTCCTGTTCCTCTCCTCTCCGCGGCTCGTAAACGGCGCGGTTGTCGATATATCCACATTGAGTAGAAATAAACCGCGCACCTGATCGTCACGGTTATCAAGCCTGCCATACCAGGAATATCCCGGCAGTCCACCAATCGTACCCGCCAGGGTATCCACAGACAGGCTACATTATGCCAGCCGGAACGCGCATCTTCTATCCCTGCACAACCATCCATCTGTTGCGCAGCACGCAATTCTTGGCGCTATATAGAATCAAGGCCGGAGTGCCGGCCTTGATTCTTTGTGCAGGGAGGTGAGAGGTGAAACGGGGAAGCCTGAGCCCGTTAATACACTGAACTGGAGAATTACGGAAAATATTGTAAAAAAAGGAGTTCCCAGGTTTCACGGGAAGCATGCAGCCTGGGAACTCCTATTCCCCAGATCTGCGTTGTTTCTGTTAATAAGTATGTGGAAAACTGTTTTACGCGTATGGTCAATAACGCTCGGAAATGAAAATATATTTATTGGCTTGTATTCAATAAGATAGAGCAAATTCCAGCAATGATTAACGATGCCTTTACAAAAACATCCCGGCTCTCCTCGGTTTGAATGCTGGGATGAATAGGAAAGGGGGAGGGGGAAGCCGTTAAAAATAGGGACTTTTCTGCTACAAGTTAAAAAAAGAGGAGTTCCCATGCTTCATGGTTAAACATGCTGCCTGGGAACTCCTTTCCCCAGATCTGCGTTGTTTCTGTTAACTACTATGTGGAAATGAGCAGAATTGCACAAGATTACGGAGTATGTGTATGTGATAGTAACCATCGATATTGCTAATAAGTAACGTCTGTATGTCGTTACCGTTCATTGTCTACGCTCGCTCTGTCGGCGGTCACCTAGGCGACGATCAGGAATGCCGGCGGCCTCCAGCAGCGCGGGATTCGATGCGCTCATGAGTAGACCGATCCGGTTCTCCACGCCTGTTTTGCGCAGCAAGCGCCCCACATGGGCCTGAACAGTGCTCTCTTCAATACCCAACTCTTGTGCGATCTCCCGATTGGGACGAGCATTGAGAATCAGCTCCAACACCTGGCGCTCGCGCTCCGTCAAACGTGGATGTGGACTAACCGGGCTGGCATCGGGGAGCGACCGCAGTTTGTCGATCGACATCGAGAGTAGCCGTCGCGGCGCCCAGATGGAGCCGCTGATGACTGTATCGATAGCCTGGCGCACTATCCGAGGGTTGGCTTTCTGTTCCAGGTATGCGCGTGCGCCGACCAGGATTAAACCTAGAATCAGTTTGTCGTCTCTATCCGGCCCGATGACAATTAAACGCATATCGGGACGGCGGTGGCGAATGGCCACCACTGTATCCAATCCACTGGAATTCGAGTGCAGGTCCACGACCAGGTAAACCAGCGTAGAATCGGACAACAGCCCCTCGAAATCCCCGAATACAGGGATCAACGGCGCGAAACCGTTGCTCGGATGCTCGTCGAAGATGCCGGTCAGGCCCTCCATGCGCAACGGCTCATCGGTGAGCAAGCCCACGCGAACGGGTTCATTGGTTTGATTTGAAGACACTTATCCCCCTATCAGTTCAACGCAGGAGGGTCGGGGAAAGGCGTCTTTGGTGAATAACTCACCACTTCGCCACGTGTTACAGAACGCTCCATAAGGCCAGTTCAACTGGTTTTCATCCCTCGGGCAGCTAAACCCGGGAAAGCACTATCCCCTGTTGTTTCTGGTATTTTGCGCTTACGGTCGGCATAGCTGACCTGGCAAGGCTCTGCGGAGCTGTAATACAAAATCTGGCACCCCTTTGTGGGCGTATACCTTCGCCGGAAGTGGCTTGTTTTGGAGATTTCCAATGTTACAAACCCCTCCAAATCCGGCTCAAACTGCGTCACATGCACATTATTCCGCAATGCGCATATATTGATATGCCCACACGATTGTTAGCATGTCCATGAGAATACTGTAGTACTCAATTGACCGCGCCAGTGCAAAAGTATTTGGCGCATAATCACCTAATCAGCCTTAATGTCACGAACTACATCTTTTCAAAGGCCTCGGGGTAAATGAATTCGTTAGTCTTAAGAAATACCCGTTTTTTATTGTACAGAATCACTCCATAATTATCAACATGAAAAAGAACCTGATCTGGCTCTGGCGACAATAAAAATGCTGCTTAAAGCCCTCTAAAGGGCTTTATCGCATAAAAAACGCTGCTAAAACGATTTGTTGCCCTCCTCGCTATTCCATTAACGCGCTAAATCCTGTACTATCACTCCCGTGGGTCGTAGTACAGTCAATTCAGTTGCGCCAGCGAGGTACCCCTTTGATTAAGCAGGACATCGTCCATCATGTGATCGAGCGCACGGGCCTGCCCCGCACCAAGGCGGAGGCTGCTGTAGATACAGTATTCGAGGGCCTAAAACAGGCTTTGACCGCCGGTGAGCGCATCGAACTGCGCGGCTTTGGCGTCTTCAGCGTCCGCGCCCGCAAAACAGGCATTGGCCGCAACCCCCGTACCGGCACCGAGGTCAGCATCACCCCCGGCAAAGCTGTGCGCTTTAAGCCCGGCAAGGAATTGCACGCCCTGGAAACCGGCACGCCCGCCAAGTAAGGTTTGTCGGGAGAGGCTGCGCCTTCAATCCATGCTCGTTCGCAATGTTCATGAGCGCGAGTTCACGCTGCCCCTGGCTACCGTGGGCGCGCTGATCGATTCCCTCGCAAGTCGCGAGGATCGCCTGTGGCCAACGGGCAAATGGCCGTCGATGCGCTTTGATCGGCCCTTGGCTGTGGGCGCGGTTGGAGGCCACGGACCAGTCCGCTACTCCGTCGAGCAGTACCACCCCAGCCATTCGATTCTCTTCCGCTTTTCCGCGCCGCGCGGCTTCAACGGAACGCATCGCTTTGAAGTCGAGGACCGGCAGGGGCATTCCGTTTTGCGCCACACTATCGAGATGCACACCACAGGTCCGGCAAGCCTGAGTTGGCCGCTCTTTTTCCGTCCCTTGCACGATGCCTGCCTCGAAGACTGCTTGGACCGAGCAACGATGTCTTTGGGAATCGCCCTTCCTCATCCGGCGCGCTATTCGATCTATGTGCGACTTCTGCGTTCCGTTCGACGATTGGATTCCAAGTTAAAGCAGCGATAACCTGCCGAAGGCGGTTGGCCCCACCGCAGGTATACATTGGGTCGGAGAGCAGAATCTAATGGCGCGCAAGCGCCGCCCGCCTGGACGGCCAGTCCTACATCAGCCGCAGCGCATCCACATCCACAATCAAATTTCTGCGCGGAATCTGCGCAGCATCGGCATGTGTCAGCATCCCACGCAACGCCGAGTTCAGCGCCTTGCGAGATGCGGCCTTCAGAATCAAATGAAAGCGGTAGACGTTCTTGATGCGCGCGATGGGCGCGGTGCACGGCCCCAGCACGCGCACCCCCTCCGGCGCCGCCGCCTGAAACCATTTGCCCAGCACCGCGGACCAGCCAACTGCCTCTTCCAGCTTCGGCGACTGCACCAGAACATTTGCCAGCACCCCAAACGGCGGGTAGTGCATCCAGCGGCGGTATTTCAGCTCGCGCTCCACGAAAGCAGCGTAGTCGTGCTTGCTGGCGGCCAAAATCGCATAATGGTCCGGATAGTAGGTCTGCACCACAACCCGCCCCGGCAGTTCCCCACGCCCCGCCCGGCCCGAGACCTGCGTCATCAACTGAAAAACCCGCTCGGCAGCTCTGAAGTCCGGCATCGCCAGAGAGTGGTCGCAGCCCACCACCCCCACCAGCGTGACGCCATGAACATCATGCCCCTTGGCAATCATCTGCGTACCCACCAGCAGGTTGATCTCGCCGGAGTGCAGCCGCGCCAGCAGCCGTTCCAAATCGCTCCGCCCGCGCACCGTGTCGCGGTCCATGCGCCCAATGCGCGCGCCGGGAAAAATCTCCCCCAGCCGTTCCTCTCCTTGCTGTGATCCCGCGCCCAGATAGTACAGATGCTCGCTGTCGCACTTGGGGCAGCGTGCCGGCACCGTCCGCCGGAAGCCGCAGTAATGGCACTCCAATCGCTGCCCTTCCCGCGCTTCACCAGCGTCCTCAGCCGGAGCTTTGTGGTGGGTCAGCGATATAGCGCAATTCTGGCACTCCAGCTTTTCCCCGCAAGCCCGGCAGATCACCACAAACGAATACCCGCGCCGGTTGAGCAGAATCAGCGCCTGCTCGCCGCGATCCAGCGCCGCCTGCGTCTCGGCCACCAGCGCGCGGGAAAAAAGCTGCTCCTGCCCCGTCTCCTGAAACTCGCGCCGCATATCAATCAGTTCCACCGCCGGCAGCGGGCGATTCATCACGCGGTCGTTCAACTCGATCCGCTGGTACTTGCCCGTAGCCGAGTTCTGCCAGCTCTCCAGCGACGGAGTCGCCGAGCCCATCACCACCACCGCCCCCTCGATCTTGGCCCGCATCACGGCCACATCGCGGGCGTTGTAGCGCGGCGTTTCCTCCTGCTTGTAGCTCTGGTCGTGCTCCTCGTCCACCAGAATCAATCCCAGCTTCGGTGCGGGCGCAAAGATCGCCGAGCGCGTACCCACCACAATCGGCGCATCACCTCTCCGTATGCGCCGCCACTGTTCGCTACGCTCTTCGGGCGTCAGCGCCGAGTGCAGCAGCGCCACCTTTTGCCCGAAGGCTGTGTCCAACAGTCCCACCATCTGCGGCGTCAGCCCGATCTCCGGAACCAGCAGTATCGACGCCAGCCCCCGGTCCAGCGCCTGCTGCATCGCCGCCAGATACACCGCCGTCTTCCCCGATCCCGTCACTCCATGCAGCAAAAATGGCTGGAATCTCCCCAGTGCAGTAGCCAGACCAGCCAGCGCCTCCATCTGCGGCTCGTTGAGTCTCACCGGCCCAGGCTGGCTCTGCACTCCGCCCAGCCGAAAAACCGCCGGACGCTCCTCAATCCGCACCAGCCCTCTCCGCACCAGCGTCTGCAGCGTGGACGAAGGCAGATCTTTCCGCCGCAACTCAGCCAGCGGCAGCTCGCCGTCGCAGGCCGCCAGCTCAGCCAGAATCGCCTGCTGCTTTGCCGTCAACGCCGGCAGCCGCGCCTCAGGAATCAGCACAGCAAACCGTTCCATCCGACGTGCATCGCGCTCCGCGGCCGCCGTCTCCCGCGCAATCCATTTCTTGCGCGTCAGCCCAGCCAGCACCGGCAGCGTGGCCGCCGTAGCCGTACGCAACGTGGATACCTTCACCGGCTCGCCTGAAGCCAGCCGTTCCAGCACCCGCCGCTCCAAATCCTGCTCCTCAGCCGATAGCTTCCCCTTGCGTTTTGATTTGCCTATCTTTCCGAAACCAAGTTCGGGTGGCCCAGGTCTCGATTTTGAGATCTGGGAGTTTATATGTTTACTCACTTTCGTGAAGGGTACGGGCTTTAGCCCGTACATTAACTCCGCCGTTTCACCGGGGGCTTTAGCCCCTGAGGCAGGCTCTTCGGGAAATCCATCCTCCCCCTCCACGCTCTTCGCCAGCACATCCCGCCCCAAATCCGTAATGCGGTAATAAACCGTCCGCCGCACTTCGGCCATCAGCGGCAACATGCCCCGCAACACCTCGCCCAGCGGCGCCAGATAGTACTGCGCCATCCATTCGGCCAGCGCCAGCAGGTTGTCGCTCAGCAGCGGTTCCTCGTCCAGCACGGCTTCGATAAACCGCATTTCGAACTCTGCCGGAGCCGTCACGTCAAGCCCAGTCACTACCCCAATCAATTTTTCGCTACGGAAGGGCACGATCACCCGCGCGCCCCTTTGCGGCAGTTGCCCCTCGCGCACCGCGTAGGTAAACAAGCGGTCCAGTGGCACCGGCAACGCGACTTCGCAGTAGGCAGGCATGGCAGGCAACTCCCAGTGTAGCGGGAGCGGCCTTGAGTCACAGCGCCTACCCCGGCCTCTTCCCTTTGCCCCTTTTCTAATCTCCCAATCAGGTGTAATACTTTCCCCATGAAATTTGCCGTGAAATTCCTCTCCCTGATTGCCGTATTCCTGACCCCACTCACCACCCTTGCGCAGCAGAAGCCCACGCCGCCTCCCCCGCCCGACCCGCTTCATGCCTGGGTCGGGGTAAACGATCCGGCCTCGTTAGAAGCCTGGGTGAATCAGCGCATCGCCGAGGAAAAAGCCGATGTGGACAAGCTGCTGGCGGTCACCGGGCCGCGCACTGTGGAAAACACGTTGCGTCCCTACGACGACGCCCAGAACCAGTTGTCCATTGCCGGAAACAATGCGTATCTGATCTTCTCCCTGGCCGACACCGCCCCTCTGCGCGATAAAGGACAGGCGTTAACGGCAACCATCTCCTCGGTGGCCACAGACCTGAGCCTGAACCAGAAGGTCTACCAGGCGCTGGCGGCTATTCCCCTGCCCACAAACGACCCAGCCACGCGCCACTACCTGGAGCGCTCGCTGCTGGAGTACCGCCTCTCCGGCGTGGACAAGGACGACGCCACCCGCGCAAAAATCCGCGCGCTGCAAGACAAGATCACCGAGCTTTCCCTGACCTTTGGCCGCAACGTTGCCGATGGGACCCTCAAAATCACAGCCACAAAGGCTGACTTCGATGGCCTCCCAGCCGACTTCATCGCCCTGCACAAGCCAGACGCCAGTGGTAACTACACCCTCACTACCGACCAACCCGAAGTCGGTCCCGTGCTCACCTTCGCCAAGAGCGCCGATCTGCGCCACAAAATGTTCCTGGCCTATAGCCAGCGCGCCTATCCCAAGAATGTTCAGGTACTCAAAGATATTCTGACCACCCGCCAGGAGCTGGCAACCATCCTCGGCTACGCTCACTACGCCGACCTCGCCACCGCCGATCAGATGATTGGGTCAGCCGCCAACGTCGAGGCTATGCTCAAGCAGGTGGACGATGCCTCGCGCGACGCCGCCAACCGCGAGTTCGCCCAGTTGCTGGCCTTTGCGCAGCAGCATGAGCCCGGACTCAACAGCATTAGCCAGGCGGATGCCGGCTACTGGAGCGAACAATACCGCCGCGCGCGTTACGACTTCGACGCCCAGAGCGTACGCCCGTACTTCCCCTACGAACAGGTGCAGGCCGGTATCCTCAAGACCGCCGCGCGCCTCTTCCACGTCGAGTTCCGGCCCGTCAAAGACGCCGTGGTCTGGAACCGCTCCGTGGTCACCTTCGATGTCATCGACGCGGCCCAAGGCTCTCAAGGCAAGCTGCTGGGCCGCATCTATCTCGACATGCATCCGCGTGAAGGCAAGGACAAATGGTTTTCCAGCGCGCCTGTCCTTCCCGGCATTCGCGGCCGCCAGCTTCCTGAGGGAATGTTGGTCTGCAACTTCTCCGGCGGAACAGCGGGAGACCCCGGCCTGATGCAATACAGCGAGGTCGTCACCTTCTTCCATGAGTTCGGCCACCTCATGCACCACATCCTGGGCAGCCAGGGCCAGTGGTCAGGCGCCGGCGGCTTTAATGTTGAAGGCGACTTTGTCGAGTCCCCCTCCCAGATGCTCGAGGAGATGTTTCACGATCCTGCCATTCTCCAGTCCTTTGGCAAGCACTACCAAACCGGTGAAACGCTGCCCGCCAGCCTCATTGCCAAGATGAACGCCGCCAGCGCCTATGGCCGCGGCCGCTGGCTGCAGCGCCAGTTGCTCTACTCCACTTACTCGCTCCAGGTGCATAATCAGAGCCCGGCCACTATCGATTTCGATGCCCTCCAGAAGGCTGACGAGCAGCGCTTCAGCCCCTTCACGCCGGTTGATGGAGATCGCTCGTATGCCTCCTTCACCCATCTCACCGGCTACGCCTCCAACTACTACACCTATGTTCTCGACAAGGTGATAGCCATCGATTTCTTCTCCCAGTTCGACCGGCGCAACCTGCTCGATGGACCCACGGCCATGCGCTACCGCCGCGCGGTTCTGGAGCCGGGAGCGAGCAAGCCGGCCGCCGATCTGGTCAAAGACTTCCTCGGCCGTCCGCAGCAAATGGACGCTCTGAAGAACTGGATGAATCAGGAGTTTCAATCCCCGGAGGCAGTTAAATAGCGGCAGGTTTTGGCAATGGGTCAGTTTGAAGGGTACGGGCTTCAGCTCGTACATAGGTCATGGCAATGGGTCAGTTTGAAGGGTACAGGCTTTAGCCCGTACATAAGTCAGGAAAATCAACTGGGCTTTAGCCCCTGAGGGATTGTTTTTTCAAACTGACCCACTACTCCGGTTTTCCTCGCATTGCATTTTCGGCCGCGCGCATTACAATTCGTGTTGATGACACCCGCGACCGTCACCTCCGAAAATCTGGCGCCCGGCGATTTGCCAGGCGCTTCGCCCAACTCCGCCAGCCCCATCACCATGGCCATCGACATTGGTGGCTCGGGCCTCAAGGCCATGCTGCTTGACGCCACCGGCAAGCCCGTCAATGAGCGGCAGCGCGTCCCCACCCCTGCCGTGCCCACGCCCCAGGCCGTCCTTCTCGGACTCGACGAATTGCGTAAGCTCATGCCCAATTTCGACCGCGTCTCTGTCGGCTTTCCCGGTGTCGTCAAGCGCGGCGTTACCATCATGGCCGCCAACCTCCATCCTGATTGGTGCAACTTCCCCCTCCAGGACAAGCTCACTGAGCGCTGGGGCAAGCCCGTCCGCGTGGGCAACGACGCCGACATCGCCGGCTACGGCGCCATCCAGGGCCACGGAGTCGAACTGCAGCTCACCCTCGGCACCGGACTGGGCAGCGCCCTGTTCACCGATGGCCGCCTCTGCCCGGGACTGGAGCTGGCCCACCACCCCTGGCGCAAAAAAGGTATGTGCTACGAGGACTACCTCGGCCGCCGTGGCCTCGACAAGTACGGCAAGGCCCGCTGGAACGACTTCCTCGAAGCCGCCATCAAGCAAACTGAACTGCTCTTCAACTGGGACCACCTTTATCTCGGCGGCGGCAACACCAAGAAAATCCTCTTCAAGCCCGCCAAAAACGTCTCTATAGTCTCCAACGAATTCGGCATCCTCGGCGGTGTCTACCTATGGAAAGATCAGGGGTAAGGAGTGGTGAAGTAACCTAATGGTTGCATTTTTTAAGATTTCATTTAAATATGAAATTATCTTTTAACATAATATTCGGTGATAATTGATTTGAAGGTAGAGTGCAAACAAATGTATGAGTTTCACTGGGTTCATGGTCGACTCGTGAATTCAACGCTCATTACCGAAATGAGTGATCTCTATTCGCGACATTACGGACAATGGGGACCAAAAGGGCAAAAACCTGGCCAGCCGATTAGGTTGTCTTCAGACCAGATCAGAAAATGGTTAACAGCTGATTCGCTTGTTGTATGGGCTACGCTTTTGGGTACGATGGTAGGTTATGCGATTGCGCTTCATACGGAATTATCTGGATGCGGAAAAGTAGCTTGGGTTACACAATTTGTTGTTCACAAAGAACACCGGAATGCCGATGTCGGGAGGAGAATCCTCTTCACATTTTGGAAATTTACTGACTATTTTGCTTGGGGATTGTTAAGCGCGAATCCTTATGCGATTCGAGCTCTTGAAAAGGCAACACGGCGCAGGTGTCAACCGGTTTTTATTGCAAAACGTGCAAGTGAGCTCATGGCTTTGGGGGGGAAACAAGTTCATTATTTAGACATTTCTAAAGGGTTTTTAATCAACGAGAATGAATCTCGTATCAATACAGACTTTAACCTCGATCATTCAGAATTACCGGAGATGCTTGCTAATGCAACAAATGAAACGAAACCTTGGATCATGGGTAGTTTGCCCGAAGGCTGGGAATGGTTCGCTTTTACTTTCCGCGAACAACAACCGATTCCATTGTTAGAAAATGAGTTGGAGGAGATGCTATTGGCTTCGGATCAGGTAACGAAACAAGCCTATTCGCGGATGCAGCCACAATGGAAATCACATCGATGGGCTCAGTATGCCCGGGAGGAGGTGGAATTCATCCTCAGGTATTCCGGAGTTCCGAGTGGTTCATCAGTGCTTGATTTCGGTTGCGGCGATGGGCGACACACACGTGAGTTCGCAAGATATGGTTTCCAAGTGACGGCGGTCGATTATGTTCAGGAATCATTTGGTTCAGCAAGCGAATTATCGGGAGTAGAGAGTTATTCGAATATCAGATTCCATTTGGGTGATTGTCGAACAACAGAAATCGGTGGACAGTATGAACTTGGTATCTGCCTGTACGACGTAATTGGAAGTTACATTGATGATCATAACAATGTTCAAATCTTGAAGAACCTTGCACGTCATATCAAGGAAGGAGGTTACGTATTTATTTCAGTAATGAATATGGAAATAACTGAGCGACGAGCCAAAAACTGGTTCTCACTATCTACTGAACCAGATAAGCTACTCTCGCTCGCTCCCAGCATCATCATGGAGAAGACTGGAGATGTCTTTAATCCAGATTTTTATTTAATTGATAGAGATAAGAAGATCATCTATCGAAAAGAACAATTCCATGAAGGTGAAGAACTTTTCGAAGAACTTTTGGTGCGTGATCGTAGATATACAAAAGAGGAAATAATCCATATGTGTAACGCGAGTGGATTAAGGGTATTGTGGGCAAGATTTGTAAGAGCAGGGCACTGGGATGAAGAACTTGATCGTGAAAGTGATAAAGCTAAGGAGATCCTTCTTATGTGCCGAAAGCCATATCAGGAGGCCATACAGCAAAGACTATTTGATTAATCGGGTGCCATAGGTCCCGATTTCGCAACCTGGGCGTTCCGCTTGACACGCAGTCCTCACTGGTAGACTACGCGCCGGTTTCCCACGCGCACTACTAGTACAGTCAGTTTTCCATCCTGAATATTGGCTAAAATGCCGGGTCCCCCAGGTCAGGGATCTCCAACGAATTCGGCATCCTCGGCGGCGTCTTCCTATGGAAGGATCAAGGGTAAGACGCGCGGTCTTGAGTCTCTCCAGACTGCGCCCTATCTCTTGACCTTTGAGTCTCGATCTTGTTTCTGCGTCTGCGCCCCCTGTGTCGTAAAGCTATCCCAGGTCGGCTGCAGCAGTTGTGGATCGTGAATGCAGTTGAGAAATATGAGTCGGAGATCCCCAAAAGAATTGCCAGCAAAATCGCGATAGTTTGCAGGCAACGGCGGACCGCCGGGAGTTCCCGCCGCGGGAATCACGCGCGGGAGTTGGAAGGCATACATGCTGCCGCCCGCCAGGGCTTCATGCGGTAGCTGCAGTAGCCAGCTGCAGTTGTGACTCTCCTGAATCAGGTTTGCGGAGACAAAGGCCCACTGGCCTCCATCCTCCGGCACAGCCTTCTGACAATTCCATAATCTCCCTTCAGGAACATATACCGAGGGATCGTAGAAGCCAAACGAATCGATCAAGACGTGGTTCAGGCCGCGCTGCCTGACGATCTCTTCCACATCGAGAAGGCCCTGGCTCCAGTCGAGATTGGAATCGGCCACCAAGAGGTAGCCGGGACGGCCGCCGCTCAATGAGTTCAAGAATGGAAGATAGTAGGGATAGGCGCGCACGGCTGTAAACACTGACGCCAGCGCCAACACGACCGTGAGCCATTGGCCGGCGCGGGCGGCTGGCCAGCCTGAACTCCGCAGTTGATTCAGCGCTCGCGGCAACGGCGCCAGCAGAAGTATCAGCAGCGCTAATGAAATAGTGAAGTGGCGGATGCTGAACTGGTAGCGGCTGAGGATGCATGCGCCGGTGAAAATCACAAGGAAAACCCACACTGCCCGCCAATGCAGCTCCATCCCTTCGGGTATCACGGCGAGGCGAACCGGACGAAACTTTGCAACCAGGCCAACCACCAGCGCGAGAACGAGCAATAGCAGAAAGGCTAACGAGGATTTCAGCAAGAATAGAACCGGAAAGTAAAACCATACGCCATGCGGATATGAGTGTCCCAGAATGAACGCAGGCGGCTTCCCGGATAAGGCGAAGAGCCCCAGGCCGCGCAGGTAGATCCAGGGTGGCATCAGTAATCTGCGCAGCAGCAGCGCCGCCATATTTGTCCCAAGAGAACCCAGAGAGTCGGTTGGCTCATTCCACGAGAGCACAAAGTAGACGGCATAGACAACCAGTACAGCCAAAAAGATGCCCTTGAAGAGACTCCGCCAGCGCAAGCGACGCCATGCGCGAAGCTCCGCCTTGTTTTTCGGTTGTTCCGATGTCGGTCGCCAGCGAAGACTGAGAATAAATGCAGGAAAACAGAAGAACAAAAGTCCCGCGGAAAACTTGGAAAGCAGTGCTCCGCCAAAGGCCAGGCCGAACATCAGAATCGTCCTATGCGACGGCGAACGCCACATGCTGGCAAAGGCCCACAATGTCAGCACCACGAACAATGCGATTGCCATGTCGGTCAGGACTAAAGGGCCGAAGGCCAGCATGACAGGCATGGTGGCGTACGCGCAAAGGCAGAGCAGCCCGCCCCACGAATCGCCGAGTCGAGAGCCATAGAGAAATATCACGAGCCCCAGAGCAAGTGTCAGCAACAGCATTGGTTGGCGCGCCCAGAAGACCGTCGCGATAGGCTCATTCCACTGAGTGATCAGCCAGTGGCCGAAGACCCACTCGCCGAGAAACTGCTTGAACAGTCCACTGCCGCTGAAGATCCACGAAACATTAGAGTAGTCGGCATGAACGCCGCGAACCACAAGCGGCATCGCGGCCAGCACCTTCGCCAGCGGTGGGTGTTCCTCGTTCATCCGCATGTCCAACTTCTGCAGATAGCTCACGCCCGCCCCGATGTGCGCGATTTCATCAAAGGTCAGGGATTCGCGTCGCGCTGCCCCGTCCGCAAGCAGAGCCATCATGGCAAGGAGCAATACCGCCCCGGCAAGAATAATTCTTGAAAATTGTATTTTCATTTGTTTCATCCAGATTACAGAATGAATGTAAAGGTTACAACACTAAACGAACTTCGCTGAGTCACCATGACATTTTAGTCAATGAGGTATATACGGCCAAACTTCAAATCAAGTTCCGTCCGCCCGTTTGCAGATAATTACCGCTCTTTGGCGCACAATCCCAAATAGAGCACATGCGGGCAGACTACACCCCGGGGATTGGAGTTCCATGAAAAACATCACGGTTACCGTCTCCGATGAGCTCTATCGCCATGCGCGGATGTGGGCAGCCAGGGAAAACACTACGGTCACCAACCTCGTTCGGCAATTCCTCGAATCGCTGCGCGAGCCCTCCTTCCCGGGTCTCAACCTCCTGGACGATGAGCCGGAAGCGCCCGATGACACCCCCTACCCCCTCCCCATTTCCAGTGAAAATGTGGGACTGTGAAACTGTGAGGGATCTGGAAGCTCAGAAAACTACCCCCCCCTACCCCCCCCTATTTACTGTGTGACTGTGAAACTGTGAAGGATTGAGTCGCGTTTCTCAGCTTCGGATTTCAGCCCAAATTGCCGAATCCGGATACTTCTCTTTGGAATCAATTATTTTGAGGTTTTCAATGGCGGAAAATAAAACCAAGCAGACTGCTGTCAGCGTCACTGCGTATATCGCCGCGCTCACCGGCGAGACCAAGCGCGCGGACGCTCAAGCGCTGGTCAATCTGATGCAAAGCGCCACGGGTGAAGAGCCGAAGATGTGGGGACCGTCGATCATCGGCTTCGGCAGTTATCACTACACCTACGACAGCGGGCGCGAGGGCGACATGCCAATCGTCGGCTTCTCGCCGCGCAAGCCGGCATTTGTTTTATATGGCATGAGAGGCGCTGGCAACGCCGAGGCCCTGCTGGCTCGGCTCGGCAAGCACACCACAGGCAAGGGCTGCGTCTATATCAAAAAACTCTCTGATGTAGATCAAAAGGTGCTGAAAGAACTGATCGTCAAATCCGTCGCTGCTTCGCGCAAAAAGAATGCAAGCTAAAGACGCATTCCATTCAGTGGACTGCGAAGTCGCAAGCTCGCGCTTCTCATCCTTTTGTCGGCGGCTTCAGCCCCAATTCCTTCATGGCAATCTGCAAATCGGCCCAGGCTTCCTTCTTCTGGCGGGGATCGCGCAGCAAATAAGCCGGATGGTAGGTGACGATGAGTTTGGTCCCGCGCGTCGCGTGAACCCTCCCGCGCAGACCGGCCAGCGGCTGGCGTGTGCCTAAGAGCCACGTGGCCGCAGTTGCTCCCAAGGCAACCAGCACCTCCGGACGCACTACGTCTATCTGGCGGAAGAGAAATGGCGAGCAAGTCGCGCCCTCTTCAGGCTCCGGCACGCGGTTGTTCGGCGGGCGGCACTTGACCACGTTGGCAATGTAGACCTCTTCGCGCTTCAGTCCCATGGCGGCGATCATGTTGTTTAAAAGTTGCCCCGCCTTGCCCACGAAAGGCAGACCCTGCGCGTCCTCATCGGCGCCCGGTCCCTCGCCCACAAACATCAGCCGCGCCACCGGCGAGCCGTCGCCGAAGACCAGCTTATTGCGGCCCTTGTGCAGAGCGCAGCGGGTGCACTCGCCAATCTCGTCGCGGATTAGTTGCATGGCGGCGGCGCGCTCAGGCGCGGGAACGGCTGCGGCGATTGCTGGGACGACAGGAAATGGTTTGCGTGGCGTAATGGTCGGATCCTCCAGTTGGATGCTCTGCGGCGTGGGTTCTGGTTGGGATTCGTCCAGCTTGACGGCTAACTGAGCCAGCAATTCCGGGTCCACGGGACGGCGGTAAAACTCCGTGAGGCCAAGATCGCGATAAAAGTGGACGCGTGCCAGCAAGGCCTGGCGGGTTGCGGAATCGAGCGATTGCGCCAACGTCTTTACTCCACAGTCAAATGCCGGTCTCAACCACCCGCTGCTTCACTCCGCGCAAACGTGCAAGAGGCGGGAAGCGCTAGCTGGCCAGAATGGGAACGGCCGGGCCATCGATTGCCGGTTTGACTACCGGCACATCGGCTTTGACGTAGGCGATCTTGCCCGCGTCGATCTCGTCCTGGGCGATGCGGCAGGGCTTGGTGGACCGGGTAGGAACCAGGGCGCGGGAGCCGCTCTGCAACTGGCGGGCGCGGCGTGCGGCCACCATCACCTTGCGGTAATTCGAGTCGAAGCCGGTTTCAATCGTCATCAGAGTCCTCCTCAAAGTTAAACTGCTGCTGGTCCGGCGGATAACCGATCTTGAAGGCCTCCAGCACGGGCTTTAGCCGCTCCTGCGAGTTGACCTGCAAACAACCCGCCGCCACCTCCAGCACGCGGCGCGAACGGAATGCGATCGGCTCGGCGTTGCGATAAAACCGTTCGGCCTGCACAATGGCTTCCAGTTGCGCCACCGCCCGGTCCAGAATGTCGTTGATCAAAATATAGCTGTATTCGCGATAATTCTCAATCTCCCTTCTGGCCGCGTCCAGACGGCGGAAGACCTCTGCATCGTCCACCACGCCTTCGGCGCGGCTGCGATTGCGCAGGCGGGTGCGCAATACTTTGGGGTTGGGCGGCAATACAAAGATGCTGACCGCCTCGGGCATGGAAGCGCGCACCTGCGCCGCGCCCTGCACGTCAATGTCCAGCACCAGATCATGGCCCTCCCGGCGTGCCTGCTCCAGCGACGAGCGCGGCGTTCCGTAGAGGTCTTTGCCGTAGACCTCGGCGTGCTCCAGAAACTGCCCGGCAGCCACCATCCGCTCGAACTCCTCGCGGCTGACAAAGTGGTATTCACGTCCGTCCTGCTCCGAGCCGCGCGGCAGGCGCGTGGTCCAGGAGACGGAAAAATCGATTCCCGTCAACTGCTTGCGCACCTCGTTCACCAGCGTGCTCTTGCCCGAGCCCGAAGGAGCCGAAATGATGAACAGTATTCCCGCCATAATGCAATTATCCTCTAATCAGCGGTCAGTGGTCAGTTCTCAGTTCGCAGTTCCCAGATGGATTATGGCAATCCTTTAGAAAAGTCAAACGTCCTTTGCTTTTCTATTGGTTGGAATTGCTTGCTCTTCGTGGCCAAAACTGAGAACTGTGAACTGAGAACTGCTACTCCACATTCTGTATCTGTTCGCGAGCCTTTTCAATCTCCGACTTCATAGCCAGTCCCAGTTCGGTAATGCGGGTTCCCTTCCCTCCCGCACCTCCGGTCTTAGAGAGCATGGTGTTGGCCTCGCGGTTCATCTCCTGCAGCAGGAAGTCGAGTTTCTTACCCACTTCGCCGCTGCCGGTGAGCAACTCGCGGAAATGGCCGATGTGCGTAGTCATGCGCTCCAGCTCCTCGGCAATGTCGCTGCGCTCCACCAGCACGGCAACCTCTTCCAGCAGCCTTTGTCGATTGAACTCCGGGCCGGTGGCCGCCAGCAGCCGCTCGGTGAGCCGCGCCTGGTAGCGCTCTTCCACCTCGGGCCGCAGCGCCGCCACGCTCTCGGTGGCCTCGGCCAGCCGGTCCAGCGTTCCGTGCAGAATCGCCTCCAGCGCCTCGCCTTCGCGCGCCCGCATCGTCTTCAACTGATCCAGCAGCGGCCCAATCTCACGCTGCACGCTTTCCGTCAGCGCGCTCTGCTCTTCCTCGCCGTTGGAGCGATTATCGCTTTGCAATGCTCCGGGCAAGCGCAGAACAGCGTTCAGATCGGGTTGTTGGCCGGTGAGTCCATGCTCCTCGCGCGCCACCGTAAAAGCAGCCAGGTAACTATTCACCAGCTCCCGGTTGTAGCCGGCCGTTTGCTGGTTGCTGCGATCAATGGAAAGCGTCAGATCGACGTGACCGCGAACCAGTGAGTCTTTGATTGCCTTGCGCAGTTCCACCTCCAGCGCGTCCAGTCCCGAAGGCAAGCGCATCTGCACATCCAAAAAACGATGGTTCACGCTCTTGATCGTAAGCGTGTAACTAAGCTGCCCCTCGTTGGGGAGCGGCACGCGAACCTGAGCCCGCGCAAATCCGGTCATCGAATAAATCGGCATCTTCTTATTTCCCGTTCCCGTTTCCGTTGTTTTCCGGAACGTCCATGAATTGCAATTGATAAAGCCGCTGATAGGTGCTGGATGCACTCAGCAGCTCTTCGTGTGGCCCAATGGCGGTAATGCGTCCATCTTCCAGCACCGCAATGCGATTGGCGCGGCGAATAGTTCCCAGCCGATGCGCGATCACCAGCACCGTGCGGTTCTGCATCAGGTTGGCCAGCGCGGACTGCACCAGCGATTCGCTTTCGGCATCGAGCGATGAAGTTGCCTCGTCGAGAATCAGCACCGGCGCGTTCTTCAGCAACGCGCGAGCTATGGCCAGCCGCTGCCGCTCGCCGCCCGAGAGCCGGAAGCCTTTTTCGCCAATCACCGTGTCGTAGCCTTGTGGCATTTGCAGAATGAAGTCGTGGGCCAGGGCGTTGCGCGCCGCCTCTTCCACCAGCCTCATTTGCGTGTCGGGCTGTCCATAGGCGATGTTGTTGCGCACCGTGTCGTTGAAGAGAATCGTCTCCTGCGTGACCTGGGCAACGTTGCGGCGCAGCGAAGCCAGTGTAAGGTCGCGCAGGTCGTGACCGTCAATCAAAATTCGCCCGCTGGTTACGTCGAAAAAGCGCGGAATCAAATTGGCTATGGTCGTCTTGCCTGCGCCGCTGGGACCAACCAGCGCCACAACTTCCCCGGCATTCATATCCAGATCGACGTGGTGCAGTATCTGGTGCTCGCCCTCCTCGGTGGAGTAGGAAAAGCCCACATCGCAAAATCGAATGGAGTTATTGAAGCCCTTCAGCACCTCCGGATGCTCGCACTCCTTCACGTCGTCCTCAGCGTCAAAGAAGCCGAAGATCGACATGGAGGCGCCCATCGCTCCCTGGAAGCTGTTGTAGAAGTAGGCGAACTTGCGCACCGGATCGTAGAGCTTGAAGAGCAGAATGATAAACGCGCCGAACATGCCCATGGTCATGCGGCCATGCTGGATTTCATTGCGCCCTATGAACAGCATCATGGCGATGGCCACCGCGCCGATCGAATCCATTAGCGGCGAACTGATGGATTGAATGCGCACGCTGCGCAGGTTGGCGCGGAATAGGCGCCTGGCTGCATTCCTGAAGCGCACCACCTCCCACACTTCGGTGTTGAAGGCCTTCACGATGCGATTGCCGGTTACCGTTTCATGCAGAATGTTCTGTATCTCGGCCAGCTTGTCCTGTCCGGTGCGGGTGCGCGTTCGCACTTCACTGCCGATCTTGCGCGCCGAAGTGATGACAACAGGGATGAATAGTACCAGCGCCCAGCTAAGCGCTCCCCCGAGTTTGATAACGAAGACCAGCCCGACGATGAAGGTGAAGAATTGTTGCAGAAACTCGCTGATGACCGTGCTGACCGCAACCTGCACGCGGTCCACGTCGTTGATAAGCGTGGAGAGAATAGTTCCCGTAGCGTGCTTGTGAAAGAAGCTGGAGGAGCGCCGCAGCGTGGCTTCATAGAGTTTGTTGCGCAGATCCATGATGGTGCCAAAGCCGGCGTAATTGACCAGGTATGTGCCTGTGTAATCACACACGCCCTTGGTCAGCGTGGCAACAATCAGAGCGAAGGCCACCACATCCCAGGCATTGTGTATGTGCAGAAATTGGGGAAGCATGAGCCGCAGATCGATGTGCCATGGGCTCTTGGCAATACCCAGCGTGATGGGACCCTCGGGCGCGTCCGGCTTCAGAACTTGGTCAAATATAGGTTGAAGGAGAAGAATGCGGAAGGTGTCCAGAATGCCCACCATGGCCAGCAGCATGACGCCGGCCATCATATGCAGCCAGTAAGGCAGCCCATAGCGCAGCAGGCGCAGAAATCTATTCATGCCGGTCGACCCGCCTGGAGGACGCAAGAGTCCATCCCCGCATTATATCTGGAGCACGCGGTCGGCATTCCGCGGCAATCCAACTCCCGGAACATTTAGAATGTTCCTTGACGTATATTCATTGTCCTGCGCCGGTTTGCCGGCGAGAAAGCGCGCTCTCATCCCTATGCAACGCTGGTCCAAACTCTTCATTCCCACCCTTCGCGAGGCCCCGGCAGACGCCGAAGTGGCCAGCCACCGCTTCCTCATCCGCTCCGGCTACATCCGCCAACTCGGCGCGGGCATCTACAGCTACCTTTTCCTCGGCCAGCGCTCCATCAACAAGATCATCGGCATTGTGCGCGAAGAAATGGACAAGATCGCCCAGGAATTTTTCCTGCCCGCGCTGCTCCCCAAAGAGCCCTGGGAGCAAAGCGGCCGCTGGACAACCATGGGCGACAATATGTTCCGCCTCAAGGACCGCAAAGGCGCTGACCTCTGCCTGGGCATGACCCACGAAGAGATCATGACCACCATCGCCCGCAGCGAGCTGCGCAGCTACAAGCAGTTGCCGCAAATCTGGTACCAGATTCAAACCAAGTTCCGTGACGAGCCGCGCCCCAAATCAGGCCTCCTCCGCGTCCGCCAGTTCATCATGAAGGACGCCTACTCCTTCGACATCGACAAGGCCGGTCTGGACAAGAGCTTCGACCTGCACGATGCCGTCTACCGCCGCATCTTCACCCGCTGCGGACTCAAGTTCGTCGCCGTCGAGGCCGATTCCGGCTCCATGGGCGGCTCGCAGTCGCAGGAGTTCATGGTCTACACCGACGCCGGCGAAGACCTGATCGCCAGCTGTCCCATCTGCCATTACGCGGCCAATCTGGAAAAAGCCACTTCCCTGCTTGATCCGCTGGTCGAATTGGAACCAACCGGAGACGGCAAGCCGGAGTTGATTCACACGCCCGGCATGGGCGCCATCGCCGACATCGCCGCTTTCCTCAAGATGGCCGAGTCGTCCGACATCAAGTGCGTGGCCTACATGGCGCTGAAACATGGCGCGGCTGGTCAACCTAACACATGGCATGCAGTGGCAGCCTTTTTGCGTGGCGACCACCAGGTCAATGAAACCAAACTCCTCGGAGCGCTCTCTGCGGCGGAGCTGCGCACCATGCAGGCCGAAGAGCTGGAGCAATATTTCAACGGCCCGGCTGGTTTTCTCGGGCCCGTGGGTCCCACGCCCGACGCCAAGCCGCTCGGTGACGGCCTTACAGTGATCGTCGACAAATCCCTCGAAGGCCGCAAGAACATGGTCTGCGGCGCCAACAAGCTCGACTACCACCTGCGCAACGTCACGCCGGGCCGCGATTTTTCCTGGACCCTGAGCGCCGACATTCGCAGCGTCAACGAAGGCGAAGCCTGCCCCAAGCCCGGCTGCAACGGCAAGCTTGTTGTCGGCAAGGCGGTCGAAGTCGGCCACATCTTCAAGCTCGGCTACAAGTACTCCGAGTCCATGGGCGCGCGCGTGCTTGACGAAAACGGCAAAGAGATTACTCCCATCATGGGCAGCTATGGCATCGGCATCGAGCGCATCCTCACCGCGGCCGTCGAGCAATCCAACGACAAGAACGGCTTCTGGCTGCCGGCTTCCATCGCGCCCTTCACGGTGGTCGTCACCGTAACCAACATGACCGATGCACTGCTCCGTGAGACAGGCGAAAAACTCGCCGCCGAGCTAGAAGCCGCCGGCCTCGATGTGCTGCTTGATGACAGAGACGAGCGTGCCGGCGTCAAATTCAAAGACGCAGATCTGGTGGGCATTCCCTACCGCATCAACGTTGGCAAGAAAGCCGCTGAGGGCAAAGTCGAGTTAGTCACGCGCTCCACTTCCACCAGCGTGGATGTGACGTTGCCGGAAGTAGTCGCGCTGGTTAAGAAGCGCGTCGAGGAAGATGCCCTGCTGTTGACGACAGATTGCGGCCAGTAACCGGTCTCTGACCACTGACCACTGATCACTGACCACTGTTTTTCAAGGAGCTGCGATAGTGTTGAAGATCAGAATACCAAGACTTACGGGCAATCGTCCCTGGGCAACGCTGTTGCTGCGCATCGCACTGGGAACATTTGCGGCGTGTGTGCTGCTGTTCTTTTCGGTCTTCGGTTTTTTTTACGTCAAGTATCGGCATGTTGTGGACGACAGGCTGAAGGAACCCATCTTTGCCAACACCGCCAAGATCTACGCCGCGCCGCGTGAGGTGCGTCCAGGGCAACAGCTTACTGTACGTCTGATCGCCAACGAACTGCATGAGGCCGGCTACTCGCCCGATGGAGCTTCGCAGACCTCTGAGTGGGGCACCTACAAGGAGGGCGTGCAATCCATCACCGTGCGCCCCGGCCCGCAATCCTTTCACGCGCCGGACGGCGCTCACATCCACGTCAGCGCAGGCGTTGTGGATTCCATCACCGATGATCGCGGCCAGCCGCTTTCCAGTTACGAGCTGGAACCGCTGCTCATCACCGGCCTCAGCGACGACGCCAACCGCACCAAGCGCCGCCTGCTTACTTACAACGAGATACCTCCCAATCTGATCAACGCTGTTCTGGCCATCGAAGATCGCCGCTTCTTCGATCACGGCGGCGTGGACTACATCCGCATTCTCGGAGCCATTCGCAACGATCTGACGCCGGGGCGGCGTTATGTCGAGGGCGGCTCCACTCTGACCATGCAATTGGCGCGCGGATTGCTCCTCACTCCGGAGAAGCGCATCAAGCGCAAGCTGATCGAGATCGTCATCACCTTCCAGCTTGAACATCGCTTCAACAAGCAGCAGATCTTCGAGATGTATGCCAACCAGGTGCCTCTGGGTCAGCGCGGCAGCTTTTCCATCGACGGCTTTGGCGAGGCCTCGCAAGCCTTCTTCGGCAAGGATGTGCATCAACTCGACTTGGCCGAGGATGCTCTGTTGGCCGGAATCATTCAGAGCCCCAGCCGTCTGAATCCCTTTCGTCATGCGGAACGGGCTATCGAGCGCCGCAATCTCGTTCTCGATTCCATGGTAGAGATTGGCGCCATCACTAAGGCACAGGCAGAGAAAGCCAAAGCGGAACCGCTGCGTCTCGTTCCCGGCAGTGTGGACGCCAGCGAAGCGCCCTACTTTGTGGACCTGGTACATGATCAACTGGTGCAGAAACTTGGAGATCGCGACTTCAACCGCGAAAGCCTGCGCATCTACACCTCGCTCGATCCTGACTTGCAGCGCGAAGCCACGGCCGCCGTCGAATCCACCATTCATGTGGTGGACGAGCAAGTGGACAAGCTGCACGCCCATGATAGAAAGCTGGGCAAGAGTTACATCTATCCGCAGGTGGCCTTGGTGGCGCTCAATCCGCACACCGGTCAGGTGCTGGCGCTGGTTGGCGGGCGAAGCTACGGCAACTCGCAGTTGAATCATGCTGTCGCCAAGCGCCCCACCGGCTCCATCTTCAAGCCCTTTGTCTATGCCGCGGCCTTTGCCACCGCCGCCGAGGGAACTATCCTGCCCGGCCAAACCAAGCTCTTCACACCGCTTACCATTCTCAAGGACGAGCAAACCACCTATGGTGAGGGCACTGAATACGAGTACACGCCGAAAAACTTTGAAGACGAGTATTTTGGCGATGTAACGGCGCGCGAGGCCCTGCAACACTCGCTCAACAACGCCACCATCAGCCTGGCCTCCATGGTGGGCTTCGAGCGCGTGGCTGCGCTGGCTCGCGACGCCGGTGTCAAGGGCGCGCGCGGAACTCCCGCCATGGCCATCGGCGCATATGACGCTACCCCGCTGGAGATGGCCGGCGCCTACACCATCTTCGCCAATGGTGGCATGCGCCTTGAACCATGGATGCTGTCCAGCGTCCGCACCACCAACGGTGATGTCATCACCGACTATGCGCACGACTCCAAGCAGATTCTTGATCCGCGCGTGGCCTATCTGACCGTCAGCCTGATGGAGAACGTGATCAACGCAGGCACCGGGTATGAGGTCCGTCGCCGCGGCTTTCTCAATCCCGTTGCGGGCAAAACCGGAACCAGTCACGACGCATGGTTTGCCGGCTTCACCTCTAACCTGCTGTGCATCGTCTGGGTAGGCAACGACGACTACACCGACGTGCAAATCGAAGGTGCGCACGCCGCCGCGCCCATCTGGGCCGAGTTCATGAAAAAGGCCGTAGCTCTGCCGCAGTACTCCGATACCAACCAGTTCACGCCGCCCCAGGGCATCGACATTGTGGCCATCGACAAGGCCAGCAAGTTGCTCAGCGACGCCACCTGCCCAGACAGCTTCAATGCTGCCTTCCTGGCCGGCACCGAGCCCACCGAAACCTGCGACCACCCCGCCGAACACCGCAACCTGCTGCAAAAACTCTTCGGCACCGGCAAGAACGAATAATTAGGTCAGCTTTTTCAGAATGAGCAGTCGGAACTTGCCGTAATCATTTCCTGGGACATCCTCCAGAAACTGACGACTGCGCGATCAACTCATTTCGGATTGTTTTGGATTTCAGCAAGCCTTCGCTTCGCAGCCAATCGGAGTTCTGGAATTTCCGACGAGACTAGCTCGGCCAAATCGTCTTGCATGAATTTCGGATTGCGCAATAGTTCCACCAGTAGCTCCTCCCCGCGGACTTCAGCGTAGATAAAACCAATATTGCGTCTCGTTATTGCTCCTGGGAAGATGGTATTCCAGTCTCGTGAGGCCAAAGTCTTCCCAGCCTGACTCAACACGAACGAGACTTGTTCGCCTGATATCGTCGCGGCCCCTTTTCCATAACCATACGACCGGTATGTACTGGAAATACGTTCCGCGAAGACAACTCCGGGAAAACGGTTTTGAATGCTCCGTTCCTGAATGGCCAGTTTGATACGAGCAATGGACTTTCCGGTATTAAAAGGTGGTATTCCATTACTCAGGTCTGCCAGGAGCTTTAAGGCGGTTTTCGATTGATCGATCGAGGCAATGGCGATGGAACGGATAATTGGATCCTTGGACTCAACAGCGATCTTTGCTAGTTCGTCTTGGTCGGTAAGTCTCCTAACGGCATCTTCGCGGAAACTCGGATCCTTGTCTTCAACGGCGATCTTTGCCAGCAGCGCCTGATCGGTCAGTTTCTTGATGGCATCCTCGCGGAAGCGTGGATTCTTGCCCTCAACGGCAATCTTCGCCAGCAACGTCTGGTCAGTCATTTTTTTGAAGGCGGCCTCGCTGATATCCAGGTCATCAAAGAATATCTGTGACCGCAGCGACTGGTCGGTCGGTTGCTCCACGACGGCCCTGAGAACATCCCAGTCCTCAAAGGCGATCTTCGCCAGCAGCGTCTGGTCGGTCAATTGCTCGACTGCGGCTTTGCGAATCAACGATTTCTTATCCTCGATGGCGATCTTCGCTAGTAGCTCTTGATCTGTCAGCTTTTTGACGGCGGCCCAGCGGATAGACAAGTTCTTGTTCTCGATGGCGATCTTCGCCAGCAACGCCTGGTCGGTCAGACCCCCGATGGCGACACGCAGTTCTTCACAGGCTTTATGGTCGCCATTCGAGCATCCACTTGATAGTTTCTCGATGTCTTCTGCATTTGCTGCAACCAGTATATTCGTGAACAACAATACGCCAAAAGCCGAAACCAGCGCATTTCTCCTCAAAGCGTTGAACCTCCTTAAAAATACTCTCAAGTTTTCACGACACAATTGTATCCTCCTTCGAGGAAGGTCGTATTTACTGCGAATCGAGCGCCTACCCATGGCCCTGCGAGATGGCACTTCCAGAACGCCGCTCAATGTTCTATAGTTTCTGTGCCATGAAATTCACGATCCGCACCATCCTTCTGACCCTGCTGGCGCTTGCCGGCCTGCTTCTACTCGTCCCAAACACCCCCGCGCAAAATGCCGCCGCAACCCAGCCCGCCGCCAAACCCACCGTCGCCGAAGCTCTCGCCTTCATCGACAGCGCGGAAAAAGAACTGGCCGCGCTGAGTGTCACTGCATCCCGCGCCTCGTGGGTCGAAGAGACCTACATCACCGACGACACTATAGCCCTGGTGGCCGAGGCCAACGACCGTGCTATTGCCCGCCAAACCGCCTTGATCTACGAGGCGCGCAAATTCGACGGCCTCCCACTGCCGCCCGATGCGGCGCGCAAGATGCTGCTGCTCAAGCTGGGCATCGGTTTGCCCGCGCCCTCCGACCCCGCCTTGCGCGCTGAAACCACCCAGAAGGCCGCCGAACTCGACGCCGCCTATGGCCGCGGAAAGTATTGTCCCGGGGCCCCCGGCGACAGGTCTTCGTCGCCGGGGTTGGACGCCAATTCCGACCACTGCCTGGGCATCGACAATATCAATGTCAAGATGACCCAGAGCCACGATCCAAAAGAACTTGCGGCTCTGTGGACTGGCTGGCACGCCGTCGGCAAACCCATGCGCGGCGACTATGCGCGCCTGGCCGAGTTGAGCAACCAGGGAGCGCGCGAACTGGGCTTTTCCGACACCGGCGCTCTCTGGCGCTCGCAGTACGATATGCCCCCTGAAGAATTTTCCGCCGACATCGAGCGTCTCTGGAAACAAGTGGAACCGCTCTATCTGGAGCTGCACACCTACGTCCGCCACAAGCTCATCGAAAAGTACGGCGACGCCGCGCGCCGTCCTGACGGCATGATCCCCGGTCACCTGTTGGGCAACATGTGGGCGCAGGAGTGGGGCAACATCTACGACGTGGTCGCGCCACCCGCCTCTCCCCTCCCCTACAACCTCGACACCATCCTCAGGGCGCGCAACACGGACCCCAAGCAGTTGGTCCAATTCGGCGAAGGCTTTTACAAATCGCTGGGCTTCGACTCGTTGCCCGACACCTTCTGGAAGCGCTCCATGCTCTCTCATCCCCGCGACCGTGAAGTGGTCTGCCATCCCAGTGCATGGGACATCGACAGCCAGCGCGACGTGCGTATCAAAGCCTGCTTCCAGCCCACCGCCGACGACTTTGTCACCGTGCATCACGAACTCGGCCACAACTACTATCAGATGGCCTATCGCAAGCAGCCATTCTTCTTCCAAAATGGCGCCAACGACGGCTTCCACGAGGCCATTGGCGACGCCATCGCGCTGAACGTCACCCCGGATTACCTCAAGAAGCTGGGCCTCATCGACCAGGTCCCCCCGCCCAGCGCCGATATTCCGCTGCTGCTGCACACCGCGCTCGACAAGATCGCCTTCCTGCCCTTCGGCCTGCTCATCGATAAATGGCGCTGGCAGGTCTACTCCGGCCAGGTGACTCCAGAGCACTACAACAGCGCCTGGTGGACTCTTCGCGAAAAATATCAAGGTATTGCCCCGCCGGTCGCGCGCAGTGAGGCCGACTTCGATCCCGGAGCAAAATATCATATCCCCGGTAACGTGCCCTACATGCGCTACTTCCTGGCGCGCGTCTACCAGTTCCAGTTCTATCGCGCCATGTGCCAGGCCGCCGGCTACAAAGGCCCGCTGAATCGCTGCTCGGTCTACGGCTCCAAGGATGCCGGCGCAAAGCTGAATGCCATGCTGGAGATGGGCGCATCTAAACCCTGGCCGGAGGCGCTAAAAGCCATGACTGGAACCGACAAAGCCGACGCCTCGGCCATCGTCGAATACTTCCAGCCGCTGATGGAATGGCTCAAGGAGCAGAACAAAGGCGAGAAAGAAGGCTGGACGGTGCCCGCCGATCCTCTCAAGTAGTGGTACTTTAGCCGATAATTGTTGCTGGAATGGTTTATCGTCTATTCACAGCGACTTTCAACTCCCCCAGGTTGAATGGCGGATTTCATTAACATCAACACTGTATCGCTGCAAATCACTGTCCGGAGGTTGAAGATGAAGAATTCGATGCGCGTTAGCGCTACCTTGCTATGGGTTTTGATAGTGTTTTCTACTTCTGTGATGGCATCGGCCCAATACCATCCGGCTCCGGCATATCACCCTCCCGCTCCTGCCTATCACCCTCCAGCCCCGGCATACCACCCGCCGGCTCCGGCATATCACCCGCCAGCCCCGGCTTACCACCCGCCCGCTCCGGCATACCACCCTCCGGCTCCGTCCTACCACCCATCTCCATCGACACCGTCCTACCACCCATCTCCATCGACACCGGCATACCATCCATCTCCATCGACCCCCACGCATAGCTATACGCCGGGTACGACGCCGGGCGGGAACACTTTTACCCCGCATCCCTCGTCGGGTGTCACTACCTATACACCGCATACATATACCCCAGGTTCCACCTCGTCGGCCTCCGGCAACACCTCCGTCAGCGGTGGAGGCGTGAGAAACGAGAACGGGGTAACCACCTACACTCCCCATGCCTCGTCTGGAGGCACAACCTACACTCCGGGAAACCCCACATCTGCCGGTGGCAATACTTTCACCCCGCGGAACAATTCATCCGGGTCAGTAGCCCACGGCACTCATACCGTTTACAGCATTCCGTCCTCGCCTTCCGGCAGTCACGGCTCAGGCCCCTCCACGCTCTCGCCTGCCGGGTCGCAATCCGTGCTGCATCAGGTGAATACCGCGCGCGGCGGCTTGGGTGGCGTCAACAACAAGCCAATACCGCCCGGGCAGGTTGTCGTTCATCCCAATCAGAGCCTCACCGTGAACGCCTCCAACGGCCGCAACTACAATCTGCGTCCCAACGGCACCCTCGCCTCGTACAGCGGACACGGGCAAGCCGCCACTTTCCGCGGTGATGGCCATCTGGCCTCCGTGCATACCTCCAATATGGACATCGCGCGCGGCCCGCGCGGGCAAAGAACCATCATCAGCGAGCGCCCCAATCATGGCAGGCTGGTTTCCATGGGTTCGCATCGCGGTTATTTAGAGCACCCGGTCAACTACCACGGCCACGATTACTACCAGCGGACCTACGTGCATGGAGACCATCGCTTCACGCGCGATTACACCCGGTACCAATATCACGGCAGGGAGTTCAATCATTACGTCCCGCGCTATACATACGCTCCGGCCTTCTACGGATGGGCCTACTATCCCTGGGACTCCCCGGCAGCCTACATGTGGGGATGGGCGAGTTCAGCCTGGTTCGCCTGCAACACGGGCTTTTTCGGCCCTTCGAGCTCCTACCAGAGCGGCGCCAACTGGCTAGCTGACTACTACTTGAGTCAGACACTATCCGACAGCTTCGACGCCGGATCTCAGGCAGGCGCGGCCAGTTGCCCCGCTAGTGACGGGCAGGTTGCGGATGAAAACCTTGCCGGAACTAATGCAAGCGACGACAACGGACAAACAGCGGATGCAAACGCGCCTGGTGACGACACTTCCGCCCCGGCTGATACGCCCATCACTCCGGATATAAAACAGATGATCGCCGATGAGGTTAAGCAGCAACTGGCCTTCGAAAATGCCGCCGCTGCCAAGCCAGATCAAGCGCCCATGCTCGACGGCCTGCCGCAGGTGATGGTTCCCAATCATCTCTTTGTGGTGGATCAGGTCCAGAATGTCACCACCGCGGACGGCCAGCAATGCGCGCTCTCCGCGGGAGACGTGATCAAGTTGACAGCCGCGCCGCCCGATGGAGCTACAACCGCCGGCCTGACTGTGGTTAGCACCCACAAGGGCGATTGCCCCGCCGGAACTACCGTTACCCTGTCGCTGGATAGCCTCCAGGAGATGCACAACAACTTCCGCGCCCAATTGGATTCCGGTTTGCAGGCGCTGCGCGATCAGCAAGGCAAGGGCGGATTGCCCGCCGCTCCCTACCCAGCCATTACCCCGCCGCCCATGCCTGCGGATGAGCCGCCAGCGGACACCGAAAATGTGCAGGCAATGCTCGATACACAGCAGCAGCAAGCCGACCAAGCCGAGACCACTGTGACGCAAATGGCCTTTGCCTCCACTCCGCCAGCGCGGCCGGCACATTAAAGCAGCCTTGTCCCATTCAACGGCGGAAACAGGGAACAATTCCTGCTTCCGCCATCACTTCATTAGGATGACAAAATCATGAATATGAAGAATCTGCTTGCAACCTGCCTATTCTGCTGCATCGCGTTGACTCTTTCGGCGCAACAGTCCGTCCCGCTGCCGCCCAAACCAGCCGACAACGGCCCCTCGCTGGCCGTCACCATGCAGTTCATCCAGGACAAGCTCAACCAGCAAGGCAAAATCAGCTATACGCTGCATGCACATGACAACGCCTCGGGGAATGACTGGCCGGTTTATCAGATCAGCATTGAGGCCGCCAATGTCATTGCCAACCCCGCCACCTGCCGCATCACCTGGCACAAAGTAGCCTCGGTCGATGGAAAAGTGGGCATTGATCGGGATGATTTGCTCGACCTTCGCAATGTGATGACGTTTGAAGTGAGAACCAGCACCTACGAAGCGAAGATGGAGGACATCGCGAACGGAAATCCTAACATTGATAAACGACAGGATCCCCCCTACTTCGCAGTTACAGCGAAACTTAGGGATAATACGGCGAAGCCGCTCTTCTTCACAGCTGAAGACACTGCCAACCGCGTCGCCAAAGCCCTGGTTCACGCCGTCGAACTCTGCGGCGGCGGCAGCAAGGAACCATTCTAAAGGAAGCGAATGAAGACAAAATTCATGCACATTGCCGCATTCACGTTGCTGCTCTTCGCGGCAGCCTCCGCTGCACAAATCGCCGTTCCGCCCCCGCCCAGGCCCTTCAACATCTCCGCAGGCGTAGCAGTCGGCATGTTGTTAGAGAAGACCAATCCGGTCTATCCTCCCATCGCCAAGGCCGCTCGCGTCTCCGGCACGGTGGTCCTGCAGGCCACCATTTCAAAGGCTGGAACCATCGAGAACCTGCGCGTCATCAGCGGGCCGCCTTTGTTGCAGCAGGCCGCGCTGGAAGCCGTTAAGACCTGGCGCTACCGGCCCTACCTGCTCGAGGGCAAGCCAGTGGAGGTTCTAACCACGGTCAACGTCATTTTTACGCTGGGCGGGGGTGAACAATCCACTAAGCCTGCCGTCTCGCCAGCCGCAGTCCCGCCGCCGCCCAATCCCGCCGCCGCTGCCGGCCCGTCGCTGGACGCGACCATGCAGTTCATTCAAAAGAAGCTCAGTGAGCAGGGCGGAGTCTTCTACACGGTCTACATTCACGACAATGCCTTCAACACGGATACTGCCAACCGGCGCGACGTTGTGACCAGCAACATCGTCGCCGATCCCGCCACCTGCCGCATCTCCTACCACCGCAAGGCCACCGTCGATGACAGAACAGCCACCGATGCCGACGAACACTTCAGCTTCCACGATGTGGTGGACCTTTCCGTAATGACCGGCGAGCAGTACCTGATGAAGCTCCACGGCGCCTCTGCGGACTCCCCGCGCGAGGACAATCGATTCGATCCGCCCATCTTCTATCTTGTTTTGCGGGGGGAGAGATACAACGCGGCTTGGTTCTTGTTTACCAACGATGACACGGCCAACCGCGTCGCCAAAGCCATGGTCCACGCCGTCGAACTCTGCGGAGGCGGCAACAAAGACCCGTTCTAGACAAGGAGTGTCTTTTCACCATGAAACTCTTTCGCGTTATCATTTCTGTTTTGATTTTGACAGCCTTCACCGCGACTTTCGCCCAGCAGCCCGCCGCGCCCTCGCACAAGCCCGTCGCCAAGGCTCCCCCGCTAACCGTCACTATGCAGCTCATTCAGAAAGAACTGAATGCAGTTGGCAAGCTCAGCTTTGTGGTGCATATCTATGACCAGGAAGAAGGCAACGGCATTTCGAAATATATCGAGGAACGCAGCAATGTGGTTGCCGATCCCGCCACGTGCACTATACGTTTTCACTGGTCGAAATCGGTGCATGGCGACGTGGTAGACGATGAAGACGTTTCGTTCAGCTTGCGCGATGTGTTGGCCATATCGATGATGAACATCGAACAGGTTGAGAAGAAACAGTATGAAGAGGAGAAGGCATACCCTGAAGAAAAACAAACCCTTCACATGAAATTCGACCCGCAAATGTATGTGGTGATTATGCGAAAACCTGATGACAATACCGAGGGCTTCAGTTTTGTCGATCAAAAACAGGCTACTCGAGTCGCCAAGGCCATGGGCCATGCGATCGAGTTGTGCGGCGGCAAGAATGTGCCGTTCTGAACAAGTCTACACAAGGAGTATGATGACAACGTGAAGGCTTCTCGCATCATCGTCTCCGCTTTCGTTTTGACCGCTATCTCCGCGGTCATCGCCCAGCAACCCGCTACGTCCCAGCCCCGGCCCGCGGCCAACGCTCCCACGCTGGCTGCCACGCTGCAGTTCCTTCAAACGACGTTGAACCAACAGGGCAAGATGAATTGGACTACGCATTACCATGACAGCGCCGACAATACGAATTGGACCTATCAGTTCACCTTCGAGGCCGGCAAAGTGGTTGCCGATGCGTCGGCCTGCACCATCGCCTATCACTACATCATCGTCCGCGACGGAAAACAGATCTCCGATAGCGACGCTTCGTTCAATCTACGCGATGTGCAGGACGTAACCCTGATCACTGGCGACGAGCGTCAGAACAAGAATGATGTGACCGCGGGGCACCCCACCTGGAATGCAAGGGTGGACCCGCCCGTCTTCGACCTGATTGTGCGTACGCAGGATAAGGCGGAGTTCTACTTCTTCTTTTTCGACGGAGACACCGCTAACCGTGTCTCGAAAGCCTTGGGGCACTCTGTGGAATTATGCGGCGGCAGCAGAGGTTCGTTTTAAGCAGGAAGAGATGCCATAAACTGTATGCCCCAGGATTCGTTATTTGAAACCTGGGGCATTGAGCTGAAAGCTAAAAGCTGAACTTCAGTACATCACAATCTTCTCGAACGAATCCGGCTTGAGGCTGGCTCCGCCCACCAGCGCGCCGTCAATCTCGTCTTCGCCGATCAGCGCTGTGGCATTATCCGGTTTCACGCTGCCGCCGTAAAGAATGCGCATATTGGCCGCAACAGCAGGCCCCAGCAACTTGGTCACCTCGGCGCGGATGATCTTGTGCGCATCGACAGCCATCTCCGGCGTAGCTGTCTTGCCCGTTCCGATGGCCCATACCGGCTCGTAAGCAATGACAATCGGCGCTGCCATCTCCGCCGTGATGCCGGCAAAGGCGCCCGTGACCTGCGTCTTGAGCACCGAAGCCGTTTTGCCCGCCTCGCGCTCCGCCAGCACTTCGCCAATGCAAACCACGGGAATCAGCCCGTGCTTCAGCGCGGTGTGCAGCTTTTTGTTGACGATCTCGTCGGTTTCAGCAAAGTATTGCCGACGCTCCGAGTGGCCGATAAGCGTATGCGTTCCGCCCACTGCCTTGAGTTGGCCCACCGAGGTCTCGCCCGTGTAAGCGCCCTCCTCTGCAAAGTGGATGTTCTGTGCGCCCACCGCAACGTTGCTTCCTTTGGCGGCGGCAATCACCGTGGGCAGCAGCACTGGCGAAGGAAACAGGGCGATCTCATCGCGCGTGTGACCGGCGACGAGTGGTAAAAAGGCTTCGACGAACACCTTGGCTTCAGCGGGCGTTTTGTACATCTTCCAATTGGCGGCAATCAGTGCTTTACGGGACATTTTTCAACTCCTCAAATTCATCTTAGTGGATGCCATCCGGTACCAGAGTGACGCCGAGCACAATTACGGGTCAATGTTCCCTGTTCCGGATACGAACTATTTCAGTTTCATCTCAAAGGCCAGCGGGAACAATTCGCTGAAGGTCATCGTGCGGTCGCCGCCGGTAGAAGGAAAGATCACCGGCGCGTCAGGCAGGATGAACTCGGAAAGCACCTGTCGGCAAGCGCCGCATGGCGGGCTGGGAATAGAGTTCAGATTGGCGATGGCAACAGCCTCCACGCGGATTTCAGGTCCGAATTGGGAAATAGCCCGCACCAAAGCAGAACGCTCCGCGCAGATGGTCAGTCCAAAGCTTACATTCTCCACGTTGACGCCGGTGACAATTTCGCCATTGGAGAGCCGCAGCGCCGCGCCCACTCGAAACATGGAGTAGGGAGCGTAGGCGCGCCGCGCTGCCTCACGCGCCCGCTCGAGCAGGCTTAAAAGCGCGGGTTCCGTCGTGGGTTGGTCTTTCATCGTGTATTAAATCACCAAAAAGGGTGAGTAATGAGGTTATAGCATTTGGGCGCTGCTAGTAAACAGGGTGCGCATTGGCAGGGTAAGCTAGTAGTTTCTTTCCATTACGGTGATCCTGCAAGACGGAGATTCTTCCCATCTCCACTCCCCGCAACCAAGACCTGTCCACCACCCCACCAGCCAAAATCGTTCGCCGGCGATCTCAAATCACCGGGAACACCGGCTCCGCTGCGCTCAGTAGGACATGGCCTGAAAATAACAGGTTTTTTCCCTAATCCCACCTCCCTAATCCATATTCATGCCTCAAGTCATGAACCTGCGCTGAAGTTGAGCCTAATTTATCCGATAAATGCCTTGAGTATTCTCTGTGCCGGGAGTGTCATTCCGGCCGAGCGGATGAGTGTCACATGGATGAATTGACTAGGGAATTCCTGATTGAGAGTCAGGAAGGGTTGGATCGGATGGAACACTGTCTGACCGACCTGGAGGAGCGTCCCAAGGATACGGGACTAATTGGGGATATCTTCCGCTCGGTTCACACCATCAAGGGAACTACGGGATTCCTGGGCTTCAAGCGGCTGGAAAAGCTGGCTCATGCGGGAGAAAACCTCCTGGGTCTGCTTCGCGAAGGCAAGCTAAGCGCCGACCGCCAGGTCATCACCGGTCTCTTGCAACTGCTGGATGCGCTGCGGTTGATTCTTAAGACAATTGAGGCGAATAACACCGAGGGCGAGGGCGAGGATGCGGTTCTGATTGGCAAGCTGGAAGAGTTGCAGGCTCCGGCGAAGGTGCAGGCCAAAGTGCCGGCACATGCCAGGGCCAGCACTCAATCCGCCTCCGCTCCTCCCGCCCAGGCTGTAACCGCGCTGCCCACAACCGTCCCCGAGCCGGTTAACCTCATGCCGGTAGAACCTGTCCCTGCTCACAAAGAGGCCGAGGGCGACCCTGCACCGCCGCGCGTCCAGGGAACCGCCGCCGAGAGTACGCTGCGCGTCGATGTGACGCTGCTGAACCGCATGATGAATCTGGTGGGCGAACTGGTATTGACCCGAAACCAGATCTTGCAGACTACCTCGGCCGATCCCAACATGACCCTTCTCAGCCGCCGCCTGGATATGGTGACGGCCGACCTGCGCGAGAGCGTAATGAAAGCCCGAATGCAGCCGGTCTCCAACATTTTTTCCAAAATGCCCCGAATTGTGCGCGACCTGTCGCAATCGCTGGGCCGCCGCATTCGCTTGCAAGTCGAGGGTCAGGACACGGAGCTGGACAAGAGTTTGCTCGAAGCCATCAAGGACCCCATAACTCATGCGGTTAGAAATTCGCTGGATCACGGCATCGAGACGCCCGATGTGCGCTCGGCGGCAGGCAAGGACCCGGAAGGTACGTTGAAGCTGAAGGCCAGCCAGGAGGGCAGTTATGTCGTCATTGAGGTCTCCGACGACGGCGCCGGCATCGATATTGATAAGGTGCGCCGCAAGGCCATCGAATCTAACCTCATCACCGCGGACCGCGCCGCCCAGATGCTGGAGCGTGAGATATTGCAACTGGTTTTCCTGCCCGGCTTCTCCACCGCCGCGGCGGTAACCAAAGTGAGTGGCCGCGGCGTGGGCATGGACGTGGTGCGCACCAATGTGGAGAAGATCGGCGGCAAGGTCGAGATCGACTCCCGCGTCGGCAAGGGAACCACGCTGCGCATGCGCATCCCGCTTACCCTGGCCATTATTCCCGCCCTGATCGTGCGCAGCATTAACCAAAGTTTTGCTCTGCCTCAGGGCGCGTTGTCGGAGCTGGTGCACATTCCTCCCGAACAGGCAGCCTCGGCTATCGAGTGGATTGAGGACGCGCCTCTCTACAGGCTGCGCGGGAAAATGTTGCCCCTGGTTTTTCTTAATCACCTTCTGATGCCCGGCATGGAACATACCATCGACACCGAGCGTGGAACCTTCATTGCGGTGCTGGACGGCGAAGGCCGCCGCTTCGGCTTGCTGGTGGACGGGCTGGCCGATCCCGAGGAGATAGTCGTCAAGCCGCTCTCCGGGGTTCTGAAAGAAATCGGCCTGTTTTCCGGAGCTACCGTGTTGGGCAACGCCGACCTCGCGCTGATTCTCGATCCTGGGTCTATCGCCCTCAAGGCTGGGGTTACGCTCATAGAAGAAGAGGCCGCCCATGCGGACGAAAGCGAAGGCGATGCAACCAATAGCCTTGATTATCTGCTGGTGGAAGTAGCCGGGAGGCAGGCTGCGGTGCCGTTGTCTGACGTAATACGCATCGAGCAGTTGCCGCTTAAGCGCATCGAATATGTAGGCAGCAGGCCGGTGCTCAACTTCGAGGGCCAACTGCTGCCCGTTGAAGACGCGGGCGGAGTGCTGGATGCCGCACTCGGCAATCCTCAGGAGCAGGATGCTTCCGATCAAAAACTTATCGTGGTGGTCTGTCGCGAAGGCAACCGGCAGGTGGGCATTGTCGTTTCTCATGTGCTGGATGTAGCCGCCGGAGGCGACCTGTACGAAGCTGGCTCTGCTCTGCGCACCGGCGGTGTAACGCTGCTCAAGAGCCGGGTTACTGGCGTGGTTGACCTGGGCGCCACTGCCTCGTTGCCCATCGCCCAAATGCCGATTGCCGGAGAGTGTGACCAGAGTGCGGAGGTGGTGGCATGAGCACGGCAACCGCTCTATTGCATCGCAAGAAAAAAGCGGCGGTGACGCATGTCGAGGTGTGCACCTTGCTCATGGGTACAAAGATTTTTGGCTTGCCCATCACCCACATTCTCGAGATTGTTGGCTCGGCCAAGCCGCAACCGGTGCCGCTGGCGCCTATCTTTGTCGGTGGACTGGTGCATTATCGCGGCGATGTGCTGACCACCGTGAGCCTGCGCCAGTTGCTCGACTTACCGCCCAAAGAGGGCAAGCAGGACCTTCTGGTGTTAGAGGGCGTCGGCGGTATTTTCGGTTTGCTGGTGGACTCGGTCCGCGAGGTGCTCACCGTCTCTTCAGCAGACCATGAACCCAACCCTTCAATTCTGGATGAGCGGCGGTGTGCCTTGTTTGCCGGCGCTTACAAGCTCAAAGACAGCCTGCTCGTCATGCTGGACCCCGAGCAAATGGACCCCATGAGACTGAACTCTACTCGCGCCGCTTAACGTCAGTGAACTTTGTTTAGGAGATGACCATGCGTGCTTTAATTGTCGATGATTCCCGCTTCGTCAGGGGTTATCTGCGCGGTCTGCTGGAAGAAAAAGGCTTCGTGTGCGAGGATGCCGCTGACGGGCAGGCGGGCATGGATCAGTTGCATTCACGCCCTCCCTATGACCTCGCCCTGATTGACTGGAATATGCCGGTGATGGATGGGCTGGAGATGCTAAAGAACTTGCGCGCCGGGGGATTTGCCAGCCTCAAGGTCATGATGGTTACCACCGAAGCGGAAAACGACTATATCCTCCGCGCCCTCGATGCCGGCGCCGACGAGTACCTCATGAAGCCTTTCGACGATGAGGCCCTGACTGAAAAGCTGGCCATGCTCGGCCTGGTGGAGGCGTAAAGCATGACCTCCGGTGCGCGAACCCGGATTTTGATCGTGGACGACTCGGCTGTCATGAGGAGCCTGTTGCGCGCCGTGGTCTGCGCCGATGCCGGCCTCGAAGTAGCCGGAACCGCCGCAGATGGCGAATCGGCTCTGTTCGCCATTGATTCCCTTCGTCCCGAACTGGTTCTCCTCGATGTCGAGATGCCGGTCATGGATGGGCTGGCCATGCTCAGAAAGCTGCGCGCTCAGGGACACTCAATACCGGTCATCATGTGCAGTTCGTTGACCCAGCACGGTGCAAAGGTGACCATTGAGGCCCTGGCTTGCGGCGCTTCCGACTATATTGCCAAGCCCTCCGGTCAGGCCAACCGCGAGGCGGCCATGAATGTGCTTCGCCAGGATTTGATTCCCAAGATTCATGCCCTCACCAGCCGCAAGCAGGAGGCCTTGCAGGGCTCAACGCGCGCGCCGCTGTTGGCGCCCTTGGCGCCGTTCAATTCCACCCCGATTTCGTCCACTCCAACAGCGCTGCTTATCGGCGTTTCCACCGGTGGTCCGGCGGCTCTGGATATTCTGCTGCCGGATCTGCCCGCAAGCTTTTCTCTCCCCGTTCTGATCGTGCAGCATATGCCCGAGTTGTTCACCAAGCTGCTTGCCGAGCGATTGAACTGCCGCTGCCCGTTGCACGTGCGCGAGGCCGTCGAGGGCGAACCTGTGTGCGCCGGCTCTATCTACATTGCCAAGGGAAACTGGCACATGGAGGTGCAGGCCGGACTCCGCAACTACCCGCCAGTCGCCTTGCATCTGAGCCAGGGCGCCCTTGAAAACCACTGCCGCCCCGCCGTCGATGTGCTCTTCCGCTCAGCCGCGGCGGTCTACGGCGCGGGCGTGCTGGCCGTGGTGCTGACAGGCATGGGCTCGGACGGAATGTTAGGCGCTCGCCTCATCCGCGAACAAGGCGGCCTCGTCCTGGCCCAGGACGAGGCCAGCAGCACCGTGTGGGGTATGCCTGGCGCCGTCTCCAATGCCGGATTGGCGCATAAGGTTCTGCCCCTGAACGCCATCGCCGGCGAAATCCTGCGGCTTGCCGGCCGTACGCGCATGGAGCCGCATCAGCTCCGGGAAGCGGTGGTGTAATCATGCAAACCGCCCTCACTGTCGACTACGGCTACCTTCGCCAGTTGGTCTACGGCTTCTCGCAAAACGTGCTCGACCCCTCGCGCGATTACCTCTTCGAGACACGCCTTACCAAGCTGCTCCGCAATCAGGGCATGACCCACCTCGAGGAGCTTGTCCTGCATCTCAAAAACCGTAAGAATCCAATCCTCGAACGCTCCATCGCCGATGCCATGACCATCAACGAAACCAGCTTCTTTCGCGATGGCCGTCCCTTCGAGTTGTTGCGCACCGAGTTGCTGCCCAAGCTCATCGAAAACCGCCGCCATTTGCGCACCCTTCGTTTCTGGAGCGCCGCTTGCTCTACCGGTCAGGAGGCCTACAGCCTGGCTATGCTCATCCTCGAACACTTTCCATTGCTGGCCGGTTGGAATATCCGTATTGAAGGCACAGACTTTTGCGCCGAGGTGGTGGAGAAGGCGCAGTCCGGCTGTTATCACCGCATTGAGATGAACCGCGGGCTGCCAGCCCGTTTCGTAGTCAAATACTTTGACCATGTCGGCGAGAACTGGACGATCAAGCCCGAGATTCGCGCCATGTGCAACTTCCGCATTGCCAACCTGTGTTCGTCGCCGCTGCCTTTCAACCGCGGCGATGATCGCTTCGACGTCATCATGCTGCGCAACGTCATGCTCTACTTCTCTCAGGAGACGCGCAGGTCCCTTCTGGCCGGCATCCACAAGCTGCTGGCCCCCGACGGCATGCTCTTCCTCGGCTCCAGCGAACAGCCCGCCGATCCCTCCATCTGGACCCCGGTCCTGGCCGGCGGCACATGCCACTTCCGCCCTCAGCAACCAAGCTAAAAAAAATCGAATAGGAATCAGGCCAGTGGCGCAGTCACCGCTTGTGTCCTGAGCCAGTTACGCGCATCACAAAAACTGTTTGTCATACTGAGTGAGGTCGAAGGATCTGCTTGTGTTGACTTTTTTATGGGTCGTTTCTTATGCTGGTTAATCAAATTTTTTAATCAAGCGTTGTCTTGCCAATACGAGAACTACCTCTAACGATTTGCAGAAAGGATTTCAATATGAATTGTTCCATGTTTTGCACGGAGCGCCAGACATCGGTGGAAAACTCGTCCGATACTTATTTCCACAAATTATTTCTCCTCTTGATTGTCTGCGTTCTCGCGCTGATGATCTCTCCGGCCATTTATGGCCAGGCTACCGGAAGTTTCTCCGGCAATGTCCTCGATAAATCCGGGTTGGCGATCCCTGGAGCTACCATCACAGCTACCTCTCAGGGAACAGGCCTGGCGCGTGTAGGCAAAACGGACGATGTGGGACACTATCTGATCCCACTGCTTCCTGTCGGAACCTACACTGTGCGCGTCGACGCTGCGAGCTTTCAAAGCGCCGAATCCAAAGGTCTATACCTCCAGGTCGACGAAGCCCGCGAACTCAACTTCTCGCTTGTTCCCGCCACTGTCGTCACTACAGTCGCGGTCACCGGTTACGCCGTTGCTGTCGAAACAGCCAGTCCATCTCTCGGACAGGTCATCACATCGCAAGAGGTCGCTCAGCTTCCCTTGAATGGCCGCGATTTCGTGCAACTCGCCACTCTTACCGCAGGCGCTACGGCAGAGACCAATCCCCACAGCTTTTTCACCCAAGGCGCCGATAGCGAGGTGGCCGCGCGCGGTTCCTTCTCTCTGTCAGTCGGCGGCTCTCGTCCCAACAGCACCGATTGGCTGCTCGATGGAGTCGACAATAACGAACTGACTGCCGGTGGCATCGGCATCTTAACTTCCATCGATGATATTCAGGAATTCAAGGTCTTAACCTATACATACTCCGCGGAATACGGTTCCCGCGCCGGCCCCACCGTCCTGGTCAGCACAAAATCCGGAACCAACGACATTCACGGCTCTCTCTTTGAGTTTGTGCGTAATACAGATCTCGATGCTAAGAGCTACTTTGCCACCAACGTGGAAAAATTCAACCTGAACCAGTTTGGCGGCTCCGTCGGCGGCCCCATTATCAAGAACAAGACCTTCTTCTTCGCCGACGCCGAACAAAAATATCAGCGCCACGGCATTCCCTTTACCGGCCTGGTGCCTTCGCTGGCCATGCGCTCAGGCGACTTTTCCGCCGATCCCTTCGGCGATACTCTTTCCGGAATCGGCCCCACTTTCACTCCAGTAATAGCCAATCCGTACATGCAGGGCGCGTCCACGGATCCCAATGTTAACACCACTCTGAATCCCGATGTCTACTTCCAGTGCGATGGCTCGGGGAATCCTCTAACTGCCGATCCTGGCACAGGACTCCAGTCCCGGGGAGCCAACTGCAACAAAATTCCGACCAGCTTGATCGATACCATCGGCAAGAAGATGTTGAACATTTATCCTACGAATCTTGTCAACTCTGGCAACTCCGCCTCCGGTTACAACTACGTCAACGAGCCTGTGCGCACTCTCAACGAAACCAAGTTCGATATACGCCTGGACCACACGCTCTCCGCCAAGGACAATCTCTTCGGCCGCTTCAGCTACGACCAGGCATCCTCGTTTGTTCCCGGCGGCGCACCCGGACTTGCTGAAGCAAACGCCTTCGGCAGCAATGAGAACCTCATCAACCACGGTCGCAACATCGGCCTTGGATGGAACCACGTCTTCTCACCCCGCGCCCTCAATCAGGCCACCCTCGGCTATGACCGCATCTTCAACTACATTGCTTCGACGGATAACTTCACCTGCGAATCGGCCATCCTGGGAATTCCGGGCGCCGATCTGGGATGCTCTCCCAGCGGTACCCCCAACTCCAGTGCTCCATTCAGTGAAGGCTTGGTTTCCGTTCAAGTGACTAGCGGCTATTGGGCACTCGGAGACCGCGGCTACTCGCCCTTCCAGGGTGGAACCAACATCTACTCCTTCAAAGACGATCTGGACCTGATTCGCGGCAAGCATGAAATTCACACCGGCATCGATCTCCGCGCCAATCAAATGAACGTCGGCACGGCAGCCTTTGGATCTGGCTTCTGGCTCACCGGTACACTAGGAAACTTCACCGCACAAGGTTCCGCCCCCGGCGATCCCGAGGCGGACTTGCTGATGGGGCTTGTCGGAGGGGCCATCCACGACCAGACATACAACGGCGCTGTCACCGGACGCCGCTGGAACATCTACCGGCCCTTCGTCGAGGATGATTGGCGCATTACCCCATCGCTCACCCTCAATCTCGGCCTGGCCTGGGACTTGACCACTCCCATCTCCGAGGTCCATGACCGCATGGCGGACTATATCCCCTCATTGACGGGAGGAACGTTGCTGATTGCCGGCAAGAACGGTGTAAGCAGATCGGCCGGCATCAACATGTTCAAGGAAGCATACGAACCCCGTCTTGGACTCACTTGGAAGGTTCGCGGCAGCGACAAGACCGTTCTGCGCCTCGGCTTTGGCATGTATCACGATTCCTCCTGGAACCAGGGCGCGCAGGGACTCTGGCAAAATCCCCCCAACCTCGGCGAGTCCGATCAATTCATCGGCAACTTTAGCTGCATCTCCGCGGCTTCATACTGTAACTCCACGCTTGGGGGAGGGGCTTATGGTGTCGCTACCACCACCGGAGGCTTTCCCCTCCTTCCCACGCCGCAAGACATAACCAGCTTCCAGGGCACGTACGCCTACCAGCCGACCAACTTCCAGCCCGGCAGGGTTCACCAATATAACGCCAACGTCGAACGTCAGTTGCCGGGAAATGTTCTGCTCACCGCCGGCTACGCCGGATCGATCGGCGGCCATCTGCTGACAATCGGCAACGCCATGAACGTCAGCAGCCCTACCGCATGCGGCACGGGTTCCTACACCATCGGTTGCCTGCCCGGCGGCGCTCCCTACGCGTATACCAGCACCTTTGCCTTTTACAATGACGACCAGAACTTCAACTCAGTCTTGCTCTACGGCGATGTGGGCAAGACTCACTACAACTCAATGCAGCTCAAAGCAGAGACCAAGACGCCAAAGTACGGCCTGTACGCACTGGTCGCTTACACCTACTCCCGCACTTACGACAACGGTCTGTCGGACGGCCTGGGTTCAGAGTTGAGCGCCCCCTATTTCCCGCTTCCCAACTGGGAAAATCTCGACTGGTCCCTCTCGCAGATCAATCTCAATCAAAGCTTCACCGGCAGTGTCATTTACGATTTGCCCTTCGGCCGCGGGAAGCAGTTCGGTAGCAGTTGGAATGACGCCACCAACGCCATTCTCGGCGGTTTCCAACTCACGCTAATCGAAAGAATCTCCTCCGGTTTCCCAGTTCCGCTGATCGACAGCAATAACGCGTCGGGCACTACATTCAACTCCGGCGGCGACTCCTACAACTTCAACCGGCCAAATCAGGATCTGACCAAGAACCCATACGCCCCAAAAAACAGCCAGCACCAGTGGCTCAACCCGCTTGCCTTCTCCGCGCCTGACGAAGGCAAGCTCGGCAACGCCGCGCGCGTCCCGGTCAACGGACCGGATTTCGTCAACTCCGACCTCTCCCTCATCAAGAAGTTCGCCCTGCCTCGAAAGGATATGGGGCTGAACTTCCGCGCGGAGTTCTTCAACCTCTTCAATCACACTCAGTACGGCATGCCGGTCCAGGATTACAACGCTCCAGGATTCGGCGCCCTAAACTCCACCGTCAACAATCCTCGCCTCATCCAATTGGCGCTCAAGCTGACCTTCTGAAGCCGCAAGTGTTCCACTGGAATAAATCTCCACCAGGGAACCTCAGAACGAGTCGAGATAACGTCAGGGCATGATGAAAATCATGCCCTGACTCAACACCAGCTGAAATAGTAGTACTTAGAACCTGCCCCTTGATCCCTGACAACTGTTCCCCGCTTCCCAAATAACCCCATTTCACGCGAAAAACCTCTACTTAAAAGTAAAGGCTGTTGTTGCGTATTTTTGTGCCCGATCTTTGCTATCTGTTCACTGTTCACTGTCCACTGTTTTCAACAGCCTTTCCACCTCGGCATGCAGTCGCGCTGTAATCTCGGTCTCCGTCTCTTCCGGAGCAAAGCGCAGCGGCTGGCCCACATGCACTTCGATTTTTCCGGAGCGGAACCAGCCCCGCTGAGCGACCTTCAACTCGCCCAGCCCGCGAAGGCCCACGGGCAGCACCATGGCTCCCGACTGCTTTACCAGCAACCCGATTCCTCCCCGGAAGCGCGTCAGTGTCCCCTCGGCCGAGCGCGTGCCTTCGGGGAAGACCATCACGTTGTATCCGCGGTCCATGGCCGCGCCGGCGTGGGCAAAACTATGCTGAAAGTTCCGCCGCCGTGGCAAAGGGAAGACGTTAAATAGCTCCGTCAACAAGAGGTAAATCAGCGGTCCCAGCGGATAGAAGCCTCGTGCTCCCGGCGCGCGATCGGGATTGCGGAAGTGCCGGTAATCCTCCAGCATCTCGCCGGACATAGCCACCGCAATCCGCCGCCGCATCGCTCCCGGCAGGGCATACTGCACCAGAGGCCCGTCGTAGGCCGTGACATGATTGACGATGATGAGCATCGGCTGATCCATGGGAGGCACCTCCGGCGCAATCACCAAAGGATGCGCCAGCAACCACACCAGCGGCCGCTCAACCGCCTCGACAAAGGCCACCCGAAGCCAGCGGAATGGCCGCAACCACGGCCAGTGCGGGTAGATGTATTTGCCTGCTTCAGCAGTAGCCTCAGCCTCCGGCCCGCCTTCACGAACAGCCCGATTCGCAAGGATGTTCGTACCTGAAGCGGGAGAGAGCGCAATCTTTGCCCCTTCTGCCTCACCGGCAATCAGCCCGCGCAACTCTCCAAGCGTTTCCGCCCGTTCCAGCAGCCCGCCTTGGGGCACGATTCCCAGCCGCTCTTCCAGAGCCGCCGCCAGTTGCACCCGGCCCAGGCTGTCCAGGTGTAGATCCTCAGTAAGGCGCAGCTCATCTCCGACGCTTGCCGGTGCCTCTCCGGTAATCTGCGCGATGAGTGCCAGCAACCAATCCGACGAGGCTCCAAATGCTCTTGCCCCAGTCTCCTTTGGCGCCGCTGCCGCAGCCTGAATCTCTGCCAGCCACTCAGCCACCGCCTTGCGCTTCACCTTGCCTGTCGTAGTGCGCGGCAGGTCTGGCTCCGGCCACAGCACCCAGCGGCTGAGACGCTGAAACTCCGCCAGCCTGTGGTTGGCGTGTTCGATGGCCCCCGACGCTTTGTCGCCGCTGCCGCGCATGGCCAGCACCGCGCAGGGCTCCGTCCCGTTTGGGGTCTCCATCGCCACCACAGCGCATGCCGCTACCTCCGGCTCCTGCTCAACGGCCGCCTCCAGGTCCTCGGGGTGAATATTCACCCCAGCCGCGGTCACGATCACCTCGCTTTTGCGACCCACAAAGCGCAGTTCCCCGCTGGGCTGTTTTTCGGCCAGATCGCCGGTGGCCAGCCACTCGTCGCGGCGCGGCTCGAAGGCTCCGCCTGACCAGCTTCCGCCGGAAACCATCGCGCCACGCACCAAAACCTCTCCGTCTAGGCCCAGCTTGACATCCCGCCCAGGCAGCGGCTTGCCGATCGTCCCCCGAGCTACATGAAAGGGGTGGTTGAGTGTGATCAGCGCCGAGGTCTCCGTCATACCGTAGCCCTGCACCAGCACAAAGCCCAGTGCATTCCAGAACTTCTCCAGCACACCTGGCAACGCGCCACCTCCGGAGATCAACGCCCAAAACTTCAGGCCGAATTCGCGGTGAACGTCGCGGAAGCGCCACCAGCGCATCCATGGTCCAATCCGTTTTTCCGCCGACTGCGCCTCCCGCGCTGCAAGGCTGGGATGCGTGGCTTCCAAATGCGTTTTGAGCAGAGCCATGACGCGCGGCACCGCTGCCAGCACAGAGATGCGCTCGCGCTTAATGGTCTCGATCAGTCGCGAGGCCACCAGACGGTTCTCGAAGTGCACCTCGGCGGTGAAGATGGGCGGAACCCATAGACCCATCGTTTGCCCGAAGATGTGGCTTAGGGGCAGCGTATCGAAGATGCGCAGCGGATGCACCAACAGCCGCTCCCAGCGCATATAGGGCTGTGCTCCCTGTTCGATGGGCTCCACGCTGGCTAGCACATTGCCATGGGTCAGCACCACGCCTTTGGGCTCCCCGGTGGTGCCGGAGGTAAACAGAATTTCGAGCGGTGTTTGGCGCGAGAGACTTTCCAAAGGCCCAGACTCTTCATCGGGCAGCTCGCCGTGCCAATCCTCAAAGGTGAGGCGGGGCCATTCACTGGGCAATTGATGCAGTAGCAGCGCATCACCCACCGCCAGTTTGGGCTTCACATCGACGGCTACACGTGCGGCAAACTCTGCGCTTCCGTAAGCATCCAGCGGCACCGCCAAAACTCCGCGCAGCATGCAGCCATATAGGGACGCAATCCAATCCGCGCTGTTTTCTCCCCAAAGGAGAACCCGGTCGCCGGGCCTGATGCTCCGTCTAACCAGCAAGGCGGCAAAGCGCCCCGCCAGCCTCGCGATTTCGCCATAGGTAGTCGCTCGCCGCCTATTGCCCTGATGGCGAACCACCGCGATCTGGCGGTCGAAGCGGCGATAGTCGTCGAGCAGTGTAGCCAGATGGTCGCGCATGAAGGTCTCGGCAAGTTATGTACATGGTAAGCCATATAGCTATCCGCTGCGACAGATTACGCCACGCCGCATGTAAAAATTGATCCCATCGTTAAACTGGGGATCTGGAACCGCAGGGAACGATTCTGCCCCCTTCTCCTCGCAAAGTAAAATGGAATCATGGGATTTGAAAGCGTGAAAAAGATCGCCGAGGCGGATTTCCCCACTCGCTGGGGAGCCTTCCGCATTCTGGGATTCGAGGGCGCGCTGAAAGAAGTCCGCCCCACCGAGCAATCCCCGGCTGACGGCACGGGCAAAGGCGAGGTAGAAGGCCTGGTAGCACTGGTGATGGGCGACATCCACTCTGCGTCCCCGGTGGTCCGCATCCACTCGCAATGCCTTACAGGAGATGTATTTGGCTCGCTGCGCTGCGATTGCCGGCTGCAACTGGAGATGGCCATGCGCCGCATCGCTCAGGAAGGCGCGGGAATTCTGCTCTACGAGGAGAAGGAAGGCCGCGGCATCGGCTTGATGGCCAAACTCAAAGCCTACGAGTTGCAGGATCAGGGCTTGGACACGGTGGAGGCCAATGTTGAGCTGGGCTTTGCCGCGGATTGTCGCGAGTATGAGCTGCCAGCCGAGGTGCTCAAGCTGATGGGCGTGACATCGGTCCGGTTAATGACCAACAACCCGGCTAAAGTCGCGGCGCTGGAGAACGCCGGCATCACGGTAGTTGAACGCGTCTCCGCCGAGGTCGAGCTGCAAGAGAGCTTTGCGGGATACGTGCGCACCAAACAGGAAAAGATGGGGCACATTCAGGACTAAGCTCCAGATTCGGTGGTCTACGGGAGTAATTCGTCCAGGGAATCTCCGCAGCTTGTTATTCCCGCACTCTGTTTTGGTGTTTTTCTGGCGATGCCGTTGCAGGTAAACTATAAGCATGGCTGAGATTCATCGCAGAAAAACAGGCACGGTCAAAATCGGGCAGGTTCGCGTGGGCTGGGAGGTTCCGGTCGTCGTGCAATCGATGACCAACACCGACACGGCGGACGTAGCAGGAACCATCGAACAAGTTGCGGCCCTGGCGCTGGCGGGCTCGGAGATCGTGCGCGTCACGGTGAACAACGAAGAAGCCGCCGCGGCCGTTCCGCGCATCGTCGAAGGTCTCGACAAGCGCGGCCTGCGCGTGCCCATCGTCGGCGACTTCCACTACAACGGCCACCTATTGCTCAAAAAATTTCCCGAGACCGCGCGGGCGCTGGCCAAGTACCGCATCAACCCCGGCAACGCTTCGATTGGCAAGAAGGACAACGACAATTTTCAAGTTATGATCGAGTGCGCTGTCGAAAACCAGAAGCCCGTGCGCATTGGCGTGAACTGGGGCTCGCTGGATCAATCTCTGCTGACCCGCATGATGGACAAGAACAGCCAACTGTCGCAGCCGCTGCCCGCGCGCGAGGTGATGCTGGAGGCCATGGTGGTGAGCGCGCTGGACTCCGCCAAAGCCGCCGAACATTACGGCCTGCGCCCCGATCAGATCATTCTCTCCGCCAAGGTGAGCGGGGTGCGCGATCTGATCGATGTGTATACCAATTTGGCCGCGCGCTGCGCCTATCCGCTGCACCTGGGACTGACCGAGGCGGGCATGGGCGCCAAGGGGCTGGTTGCCTCGACAGCAGGCCTGGCGCCGCTGCTGCTGGCAGGCATCGGCGACACCATTCGCGTGAGCCTTACGCCCAAGCCGGGCGGCGACCGGACGGAGGAAGTGCAAGCCGCGCAACAGATTTTGCAATCGCTGGGAATTCGCAGCTTCATGCCGCAAGTGACCAGTTGCCCCGGCTGCGGGCGAACGACGAGTACCTATTTTCAGGAGCTGGCCGAGCAGATTCAGGATCATCTGCGCAGTTCGATGCCGGAGTGGCGCAAAAAGTATCCCGGTGTCGAGGAACTCAAACTCGCCGTCATGGGCTGCGTGGTCAACGGCCCCGGAGAATCCAAGCACGCCAACCTGGGCATCAGTTTGCCCGGAACCTTT
>CAZFMB010000008.1:0-75274 GCA_964520005.1 uncultured Occallatibacter sp. | reverse complement strand
CATCGTGCTGGACCTGGTTCCCCAGCCTTTTTTCCGCAAGCTGTTCAGTCGTGCCACAATTGCAATAAAGAACACGCGGGCTTTAGTCGCTGCGTGAATCTCAGTAAACAACAATAGTTTATGCGGAGATTCCCAGGCTGGAAGCATCTTCCGCTTCAATCAAAGCTTCTCCCGCCGCCTTCTCTTCCCGTAGTGCCTTATAAGCCCGGTAAACAAACCACCCCATGTACCACCCATCAATATATTTATAAGGCGTCTCGCCAGTGGTGTAGTGGCCGCAAGGCAACACGCGCCGCTCAAAGTCCAGCCCGATGCGTTCAAACGCCTCCACCACCTGTAGCGAGTACTCCAGCGGAAAGGTCAAATCATAATTCGCGTAAACCAGCAGAACTTTTTTTTGCGCTCCATCCACGTCGTCGCGCATGATCTTGTCGTAGTAGCTGCACGGGCTCACAGCCGCCCACAGCGCCCGCACCCGTTCCTGATTAAGCCCTGCCTCTTCCAACGCCTGCTTCACGTGGCGCGTACTCTGCCCCGCCCAGGTCACATCTCCAAAGGCCGTCGAAGCATGGTTGAATGCATTCACCTTGAGCCGCTTGTCATGCGCGCTGGCCAAAAACGCGTAGCACGATCCTAAACTCGTTCCCAGCACACCGAAGTGCTCGTAACCCTGCTCTTCCAGCCAATCCAGGCAGCAACGAATATCCACCACCGCCTGCCGGCACGCCGAAATCGTCCGCCCGATATTCGCGCTGACCGCGTAATCCGACCGCTCCAACTCCACCGGACGCCGAATGTCGTGATAAGGCTTCGAGAGCCTCAGCGCCGAAATCCCCATCTTGTTGAAGATCGTGCACAGCGAATTGTGGCTGAAGGCATCAGCATTCCATTGCGGCATCACTACAATCGCCTGCTTGGGCCGCTTAGGGTCCTTATGCTCCGGCGCAGGGTACCAGCGCGCATTCACCAGATCGTTCTCCGGATAAGGTGTCCGCTCCGGCGAGGTGAAGCGAAGATACTGCGCCTTCGGAATCTTCCCCTCTGCGGCCTGCTGCTTCAGCGCCGCGTCCTGTGCCAGCGTCTCCGGGCGAACATTGGTGGGAAAAAGCTCCGGGTGCCGCTCTTCCAAACGGAAATCAGTAGGCCGCTTATAGCCGAAAAATGCATCGCTGTGGCGTATCAAAAACTGGTTAAGGAGCACCATCGCCGCCTCGGACAGCGAGGGATCGCTCACAATCTCCGGCCCCGGCAGCGCCTCCTCATAGCCATGCTCGCGCAAGAAAGGCTCAATCCATTCGAAGCCCCATTCCAGTGGGCGCACCACGCGGTTTTCGTCGCGCGTGGTCAGTCGCGTCTCCCACTCGTACATCCAGCGCGCATATTTCTTTTTGAACATGGATTTACTTAGATTCTAACAGTGCCGGACGAGCGGACTGTGAACCGAAGCTGAAGCCGGGCGCCCCTCTATAACTCTACTTCTGAATGTAATTCGTACTTCGACCGTATCCCCCAGAACGACAGCCATCCCAGGCTGAGCAGCGTGATGAGCGCGATGACTCCCAGCGAGATCACGCAATACAGGCACCACACCATCAGAACGTCTCTCTCGATATGAGCAAGATAGAGTGCGTATCCCAGCCCCATTAGCGAAGAAAGAAATACCATTACCCGTTGTCCCATCAACGCCAGGGCCGCCAGCGCAAAGTAGCCTGCAATCCCTATCGCCGCCACAGGCACCCCCTTGATCTCGGCGTAAGGGCTGCGGTTCACAAGATCGCAATCCCACTTCGCGTTGATAGAACAGGGCGTGGTCTCGTTGGAATAGTGTACGCGCAGGGATAGCGCGGAAACCCACACGCCCGCCAGCGCCAGGATTGCAATGATATATCGCACAATTCATTAGACGCGTAACCGGCGCATCCGTCGCAATTACCATGAATATATATGGGTTCGTTATCCGACGCCGAAGGCCGCCAACCCCACCCCAGGGGCCGCCGCGTAGCCTTTTTTGGAGGCAGTTTTGACCCGCCCCACCTCGGCCATCTCGGTGTGGCGCGCGCGGCCCAGGCGGCCCTCAGCCTCGACTCCGTGCTCTTTGCGCCCGTGGGAACGCAGCCCCTCAAGCCGCAGGGCACTGAGGCCAGCTTTGAAGACCGCCTGGCCATGACCCGCATGGCCATTGCCAGCGAGCCTGGCTTTGACCTCTCCATGGCCGATGCCCCCCAGCCCTCCGGCGCACCCAACTACACACTGGAGACGCTCCTCGCCCTGCGCTACCAACTTCCGCCCAACACCACCCTCTTTTGCCTCATGGGAGCCGACTCGTTTGCCGGTTTTAGACGCTGGCATCGCGCCGCCGAGATCCCCTTTGTAGCCCCCTTGATCATCGCTTCCCGCCCCGGCCAGCTATTGAACAACCTCGACTCCGCCCTGCCGGATGGCCTGACCATGGAGCCCGCGCCTGAGTCGGAAATCGTTGAGCCGGCCATCGCCCTCCGCCGCTACATTCTCCGCAATCCCGCCGGCCAACAAGCTCCCTTCTACCTGCTCCCCGGCCTGCATATCGACATCAGCGCCTCCGATATTCGTGAACAAATCCGCCTATTCGGACCCTCTCCAGCCGCGACCCAAACGCCCCACCCCAACCTCCTTCCCCCTCCTGTATTGGAGTACATTCGTGCCCACCACCTCTATCATTGACTTGCCCCAGCCCCCTCGAAAGGCTACGATGAAGCTCGGAGATCAATCACATAGAATGACAACTGAAACCAAGCAGCAAACCCGCATCCATGTCCAGACAGCCGCCGCCGTCTGTGAAGACAAGAAGGGCCTCGACACCCGCATCCTCGAGCTCGACCCCATCGACTCCGGCCTCTCCGACTTCTTCCTCATTACCTCGGCCGCCAACGACCGCCAGGCCATCGCCATCGCCGACGAGATCGAAGACCGCCTCAAAAAGTCCTTTGGCCTCTTCCCCAACTCCGTCGAGGGACGCCGCCAGGGCCAGTGGATTCTCCTCGACTATGTGGACTTTGTCGTGCACGTCTTCCTCGCCGACCGCCGCGCCTTCTACGACATCGAGCGCCTGCGCAAATCCGCCCGCACCGCCACCCCCGCCGAGTTCGACGCCGAGCTAAAAGCCGCGCTCTCCGCAAAAACTCTGGCCGTCCGCAGCAAAGCAGCCGCAAAGCCCGCGCCCAAGCCGAAGCCAAAGCCAAAGAAGGCCGTCAAGAAGCGCGCCATAAAGCCCGCCACCGGAAAGTCACGCGCAGCCAAACCTTCCGCGAAAAGCTCATCCGCAAAGAAAAAGCCCGCTGTTAAGAAGAAGGCCTCCAGCATATCCCCCGCTAAGAAAATTGCAGCCAAAAAGGCATCGCCCCGCAAACCTGCGCCTAAAAAGAAGAAGCACTAGACTGTTGTTTTTGCTTGTCATCCTGAGCGAACAGGGCCCCAGGCGTACTCTTCAGCATGGGGGTGGTGAGTCGAAGGATCTGCTTTTTATCGATTCAATTAAGATGTTTTCCTTGCAATATCTAAATTTTCCCGCACACATAAAAAAAGGGCCGGGAGCTTGCGCTCCCGGCCCTTTTGCTTGTTTACTCCACGCCTTACCAGCTAACGCGACCGCCATACTCGATCTTGCGTGGGACGTTGGCTTGGCCTTGCTCCGTACCCCAGCCAGCGTCATTGCCGATGCCATATGGGCTGCCGTTGGAAGGGCCGCTCTGAAGATACGGGTCGGCAAGGACATTGTGGTTGAACACGTTTTCGAAGATAAACGAGAGCTGGATCTTGGCGCTCTTCCATACCTTGAAGTCCTTCTGCGCGCTCAGGTCCACATTCCAATACGGCATTCCGATGATAGCGCCGTTGCCGGGGTTCTTGGTGTCGATGCCCAGAATCGGCGCGCGAACCTGATCGTAGACCACCGCCGGATTCGCGAACATATTGACCTCTGAGGCTACGGTTGATCCTGCTGGCGATGTCCCCGGAGCATTTCCGTATGCGTCGGTGCTGCCGGTTATGCCGTAATGCGAGTGAACTCCCCCGTTATACTTGCTGGTGAAGATGCATTGAATGTTGTTGCCGTAGTTGCTGTCGTCGGCCGCTCCAAACTCCTGGGAGCCGGTGTAGAGGTTGTTGTTTGCTGTCTGGCAGGCCAGCGGCTCGCCGTTGCCCATGGTGTAGATCGGGGCAAGCGACCAGCCGCCCACAAGCCGTCCGATAATGCCGCGCTGGTCTTTGTAATACGGCTCTTGCCACACCCCGTACATGTTGAAGACGAACTTGCGGTTAAACGCCTGAACTCCGTAATTCTTCCCCAGGTCGAAGGCATCATTGACCGTGTATTCGCTGGTGGACTGCGTCTGGGCTCCGGTGCCCAGAGCCTTGCTGTAGGTGAAGTTCTCATGCATGGTTAGGCCATGCCAGTCCGTCGTGCTGACCGTGACAAAGCCGCCGTTGTAGTTTCCGTAGCCGATGCTGGCATTCAGCGCCACGCCGCTCGAAAACTGTCCGGTGTTGTTCGTCATTGTTGGTGCAAAGTTGAATTTGCCGGCATCTAAATCGCTCCACAGGCTCCACACAGACTGGGTCACAAGGTTGTTAATCTCCTTGTTGAGAACTGCCGCGGTGCAGCTCGCGTATCCGGTGCAATAGCCCGAGGCTGCGAGCGTCGATTCAAAGAATGGCTGCGCCGTGATGGTTGCAGGAATGCCCCCGAAGCCGCACTGTGCCTGTGATGTAGCGCAACCCAGCGCCTTCTCCAGAGCCGCGTACGCGGATTGGAACTGCTGTCCACCTTGCGACATCATGTACGGGACCGCGTTCAGGTTGACGGGTTGGTATTCATGGTGAATCAAGCGCCCAATGTATCCCACCTCAACCAATGTCTTCCGGCTCAACTGCCGCTGGATCGTCAAATCGAAGGAATCGATCATATTGGGGCGGAAGCTGGGATCGAGCCCTTCGGCGGCCGAACTAGCGGCGCTGTTTACGCCTGGGTAAATCGGCTGGGGCAGCGTGGGGGCGGCCGCAGCCAGAGGCGCCGAGTTGCCGTCCACGCCTATGCGGAATGCATTGGCAGCTGACAGGTAGTTGGGACCAGCAGTAGTAGAGCCGTTGCAAGTGCCGGTCGAGGACAACAAACCTTGACCCGGGTCTGTCGTGCTGCCTGCTAATGCAAATTTGCATTGCACTGGCTGGATCAAACCGACGCCCAACAGCGGCACCAGCACTTGGCCCACGCCGTTCAGGCGGCCGTAAGAGTGACCATAGCCTCCGCGTACGACCGTCGAGTCGTGGCCGAAGATGCGACCGAGCAAGGAGTGGCTCTCAAATTTCGGATTCCAAGCCGCGGCTACGCGCGGGCTGAAGCTGCCATAGAACGGGTTGTACGGATACTTATCACCGGCGCCCACGTTGCCTACCAGCGCAAAGCCAAGTTCCGGGTTGTACACGTTGCCCGCCAGCGCGGCCATCTTGCGTTGATTGATGTATGTGTTGAGCGAGACCGGATTGACGTTATCGTCAACCAGTACAGTCTGCTTGCCGTTCTGTTCCGTCGGCGGCATCTCCAGTGTCCAGCCCATGCCATACGTCAGCGTAAAGCTCGGCTTCGCGTGCCACGTGTCGCTGAAATACACGTTGTAGTAAGGGATGGTGCTCTTGTCGAATGCGGGCGTCAGTGGCGGATTCAGCGCCAGATTGGCTCCCTGGCGCGTGTACGCTACTTCCGAGTCGGTCACCATTCCATACACTGCGGCCGCCAAGCGCGCGGACGACTGACTGCCGGACGGGTAGCCTCCACCCAGACTGGAGAGATCGATATTCCCTGCGCCATTTCCATCGCCCAATTGGTAGGTGGGGGTAAAGTTGATGCCGCCGCCATTGTCAGACCGTTGATGGTAGTCGAAGTTGTGCTGATACTGGCCGCCGAATTGGAACAGGTGGCTGCCCTTCAGGTAAGTGAGGTCATCCCGGAAGAAGTTGTCTTTGCCGTCCCAGAAGCGTGTACGAATCTGCTGGGTATTCACGTTATATGGCGTGAGGGCATTAACCTGGGATTCACCCATGGGCTCCAGTGCGCCGCCTAGGCCCGAGACTTGCGGCGGGGCGCCTTGGGTCGACCACGACCAGTAGTTACGTAGGTAGCTGTAGTGGAAGTCGTTGGTGACGTTCGATGTAATGTTCGTCGTCAATCCGGCCACAAGGTACCACGGCTGCTGCGGGCGGCTTGCCTTTGCGACCGGCTTGCCTAACGTGTCGCCGGGTAACGCTCCGCCGATATCTATCTGGTAGTCACGGAGCTGGACCAGTTTGTAGTAGCGGTAGCTGCTCATCAGGTGCCATTTCGGCCCGAAATCATGATCCAGGCGCGCAACGAAAAAGTTGTCCTTGACGGGGACCGCCATATTGGCCTTGAATGCGACCGTATTGTGTTTGTCGCAATATGCGGCTGAAGTTAACCCTGAGCATGGATTGCCGACTGCGGCCGGAATGTTCCCTGCCGGCTCTTCTGTTGTCCACATCGTCTTGACGTCCGGATTGATGCCGATGCTGCGTGGGTCAATGGTTGCCATGTTGAAACTTGTGAGAACTGCGGGGCTACCAACATTGACTTGGAGGGTGCCGGCTGCCATCGCCGCTGTTGGAACCGGGCGTTCAATGGTCTCGGATTGGGGATAGCGCCATGCCTGGTAATTAGCGAAGAAAAATGTCTTCCCACCCAATATATTCTTGGGAATCACTGGTCCGCCGCCTGCGAAGCCATACTTGCTATAGTGATAATGCGTAACCGGCGTATCGGTGAGATTGTTCTGCCACGTGTTGGCGCTCTCATCGTTGTCCAGGTAATATTCATAGGCCGTTGCGTGCCATTTTTCCGTGCCGCGCTTGGTCACGATCTCCACCTGCGACCCGGCTGAATTGTTGAAGTCCGCCGTTTGGTTGTTGGTGTTCACCTTGAACTCTTCCACGCTGTCCTGCGGCGTAGGGATCACGCCTGTGGGGCTTGCCGAGAGATTAAAATTCTGGCCCGCGACGCCCGTCGGGTCTTCCGCGAACGAACCCGTATAAACGTTCATGCTGCCGTCCATGTCGCTGGAGTTGTTGCCGCCATCCAGGCTGTATGTATTTTGGTCGACCACCGCTCCGGCCACGCTGCCGTCGGGGCTCACGCCCGCCTGTAACTGGGCAAAGGTGCCTGAATCATGAAGAAAGCTGGGTAGCTGGGCGAGCGAAACCGGATCAACAGTGCTGCCTACTGTCGCGTTGATGGTTTGCAGATCCGCGCCCGATGTATGCACTTCAACAGTCGTCGCTTCGCTGCCTACTTGCAACTTGAAGTTGGCCGTGGTCTGCGTGCCGACCGTCACCGTTTGACTCGCGACTTTATCGGTCGCAAAACCGCTCTTGCTGGCGGTAATGGAGTAGTCGCCTGGAGGGACGTTCACAAACACATACTGGCCGGTATGGGATGTGCTGGTCTTGCGCTCCGTCTTGGTTGAATTATCGGTCAGGGTGACGGTCGCGCCCTGAATCACCGCGCCGCTCGGGTCCTCGACCACGCCGACTACCGTTCCGGTGTTCGTCGACTGGCCGAACGCCGCCGGGGTCGTGAGATTCGCAACAAAGCCGGCCATCAGCAGAAGGCCGAGCGCTAAAACCGCACTATGCAACCGGAATATCTTCATGGACTTCCTCCAAAAGTTCTGTGGGGGCCGGAAACCCGTTCTAGCAGCTTCTCAACCCACCTGTGTGCTCTTGCGTCTCGGTTAGGGGTATATAAACTCAATCCCAGGAATGCGAGGCACTACTCGTAATGTTGAAATAGCAGTTTAAGGGCCATATTCGAAACGTAAGACAATATTTTTTTTCGTTGATTTTAAATGGGTTATGTATTAATTCGACCTCTTGCTGTTGGTTGATATATGAAAAAGTGGATTGCTCCAGCAAGGAATCCCAAAAATGGACACTTTGTCCAGTTTTGACCTTTTTTGTTGAGGATAGCTCCGGCTATACGATACCACCCCGGTGACAGACTCTCTGCACTCTGTGCTTCCCATCTCCTTTGCATGGCTTATGTTGCCCTTTGCTGCAATATCTGCTTCATCCATGCAAACGTGCGCACAGTAGAGTATTCTGCTCCCCATGAACCTGACCCTCGCGCATATAGGCGCGCGCCCCGCAACAAAGGACGAATTCGAAGCCCTCACCGCGCTTTATCTGCGGCGCTGCTCCAAATATGCGCGTTGCAACACCGAATCCTTCCGCAACGAACAAGCTCTCATGGAGTGGCTCGATCGGCAGCAAGGACGCACGCACGCCATCGCTGTTATGCTCGACAGCCGCGGCCGTCAGATGAGTTCCGAAGCCTTTGCCGCATGGCTGGGCACGCGTCGCGACCAGGGAACGCAGCACCTTGTCTTCGCCGTGGGGCCGCACGCCGGTTGGTCAGACGAAGCGCGCAAGAGAGCCCAACTGCTGCTCTCGCTCGGTCCCATGACCATGGCCCACGCCCTCGCGCGCCTCGCCATGGCCGAGCAGATCTACCGCGCATTCACCATCCTCTCCGGACACCCCTACCACGCCGGACACTGAACGACAGCGGTCAGCTATCAGCAGTCAGCTATCAGATAATTCAGATGCGTGCCGTCCTCAAGCAACTTCTGCGAACTGCGAACTGTAAGCTGATAGCTGATCGCTGTAAGCTGTATCTGTGACTATCGATTCCCGTCGAGGACTGATTCTTATCAATACCGGCCCCGGTAAAGGCAAGACCACCGCGGCCATGGGTACAGCCCTGCGCGCCGTCGGCAATGGCATGAAGGTGCTGATGATTCAGTTCCTCAAAGGCTCCTGGCACTATGGCGAGCTCGACGCGGTTCAATCCTTCGGCGAGAACTTCGTACTCAAGCAGATGGGCCGCGGCTTCGTAAAAGTCGGCGGCGCCGAGACCGACCCGGAGGATATTCGCCTGGTCGAGGCCGCCTGGACCGAAGCGCGCGAAGCCATTGACTCAGGCCAGTGGGACATGGTCATTCTCGACGAGATTAACTACGCCATCGGCTACGGCATGTTGAACCCCGCAGTGGTCGCCGATGCCCTGCGCGCGCGCCCCGAGATGGTGCACGTCATCCTTACCGGCCGCAACGCCCATCCCTTGCTCGTCGAGATGGCCGATACCGTAACCGAAATGCGCGAAGTCAAGCACGCCTACCAAAAAGGCATTCTCGCCCAGCTCGGAATAGAATATTGAGATAGGGCAGCTATCAACCTACACCGTTCAGTCATTAGTTCCCCGTAGGCCGAATCGTGATGTCAACTGCATGCTGTTAGCTGTCTGCTGCATTTCAGAGGTTCAATGCCCTGGTTCAAGCGCGATGACGGAGAATACGGCCCCGGTCTGAGGGGCTCTGCGACAGCGGCCGAGTCGCGTGTACGTACCGAGGGCCTGTGGATCAAATGCGATGGCTGCCGAAGGCCCGTCTGGAAAGCGGATCTGCTGGCCAACCTGAACGTCTGCCCCCGCTGCCAATATCACTTCCGCATCGGCGCGCTTCAGCGCATCGACCTGTTGCTCGAGCCCGGCTATGAGCTTGTCGACGGCGGACTGCGCTCCACCGACCCGCTCAACTTCACAGACATCAAGCCCTACAAGCAACGGCTACGCAAAGCTCAGGAACAAACCGGCCTCGACGATGCCATCCTCAACGCCATCGGCCGCCTCGGTCCCCATCAGGTCGTGCTCAGCGTTATGGAGTACGCCTTCATCGGCGGGTCCATGGGCGCGGTGGTCGGCGAGACCATCGCCCGCGCCGTCGATCGCGCCCGCATCAGCCGCCATCCGCTCATCATCGTCGCCGCCTCCGGCGGAGCGCGCATGATGGAGGGCGTCGTCAGCCTCATGCAGATGGCAAAAATCTCCTCCGCCCTCGCCCAGCTCGACTCCGCCCGCGTTCCCTACATCTGCGTCCTCACCGACCCCACCACTGGAGGCGTCACCGCCAGCTTCGCCATGCTCGGCGACCTCAACATCGCCGAACCCGGCGCTCTTATAGGCTTTGCCGGCCCGCGCGTCATAGAACAGACCATCCGGCAAAAGCTCCCCGAGGGCTTTCAACGCTCCGAGTTCCTCCTCGAAAAAGGCTTCCTCGACGCCGTCGTCCATCGCCGCCAACTCAAGTCCTACCTGATTCGCGCACTGGAGTTCCTCCGCGCTCCCGCTGTGGCGTGATCTGCTTCAATAGCTCCATCTACCACGCCTCGCAAACACCACGGCCCGGCATCGCTGCCGGGCCGTCATTCTCTTCCCTTCACACAATATTCCGCTACTGAACCACAACGGCAATCGAAGTCGCTATACCGTCCTCCGTTGTTGTTGCGGGAAGCGCCGTACCCACTCCATTCTTCCAGTAGTAGGGTACATAGTATTGAGTTGTGGAGTCCCACTGCTGGCCTGCTACATAGACATCGCTGCCGGAGACGGCAATCCCGTATCCCAAAGCCATCGCCGATGGAGAAAGACTTGAGATGGTCACTTCCGTACCGTTCATCCAATATACAGCTATGCCATGGTCGTTCGTAGAGTTCGTGTCAACTCCAGCGATATAAACATTGCCGTCGGAGACGGCGATTGAGTATGCCATTGACGCAATCGATCCATTCTGACCGAGGGCAACGGCCGTTGAGCCGTTTTTCCAGTAACAGGCTGCTGTGATGCCACCATCGTAGTTTTCAAAGCCCGCAACATAGACATCGTTGCCAGAGAGGGCAATTGCGTTAGCAACACTGGTGTTCAACGGTGGTGCGGCGGGCAGAGCCGTGGCTACGCCGTTCTTCCAGTAGACGGCTTCAGCGCGGCCGGTCGCGGAGTTGGTCTGGGAACCCGCTACATAGACATCGCTTCCAGAGATAGTGATTGCACTTGCCCCGGCACTCACGGTTCCATCGGTAAGCGGCACGAGCGTGTTGTTCTTCCAGTACACCGCAATGTAGTTGCCGGTTGCGCTGTCGTATTTATAGCCAGCTATATAGACGTCGCTGCCGGAGACGGCAATTCCGTTCGCTGAGGCATTCACGGTTCCATCAGTAAGAGCGGTAACCGTGCCGTTTGCCCACGACATGGCTTGATAATTGCCGGTCGCGCCGTCATAACCATCGCCCGCCATGTAGACGTTGCTGCCAGATGCGGCAATCGACCAGGTATTTTCGCCGGGATCATACCCGGTAACTCCTCCGGCGACGGGAGACGATACGCCATTCGTCCAGTAGTTGGCTTGCGAGGCTCCGCTTATCGGATTGTACGAGCCGCCCACTGCATAGACCGTTGTGGTGGTGCCTCCCGAATTGCCGCCGGTGTTGCTGCTTGTTGCGCTGCCTCCTCCGCAGCCGCAAAAGGGAAACGTGAAAAATAGCACAGAGATCGGGAAACAAAGTTTGATCCTATTCATACGTATCCTCTTTCCTATTGCGAGAATCTAACCGTATGGCGAATTGCCCATCAATCTCAATTTGATTGCAATTCTGCGAGTACACCAATCCGCCCGTCGTTCCTCAGTGTAACCGGAAGAAACTCGCGACAGAAATTCACTGACCGGAAAACTGCCAACAATTTATCATGGCTCCGAGAGATAAACAATTCTATATCGGCATCAGCACGTTTCGGTACTTGTACTCCGAGTCAGGATCTTCCGGCCGCATCTGCCTCTGCCGTCGCCTGACAGTCACTTCAGCTTACCGGTTTGGTAAGCAAGGCCCATTCAGGGATTCTGGTTGACGCCGCAATCCATCGCATTGTATTTGGATAGAGCGAAAGACTGTGCGGCATCATCATGCGTCCCGCTCCGGTTACCATAGCGCGCGAGATAAGCGTCGCAAGCGACATCCCGCGACGGAGTTGTTTGTGCAGCCTGCGGTGAAACTCATCCTCGCGGGCGCCAGCCAGAAACATCTCCGCCGCCAATCTTCCGCTGTGCAGTGCGATGGACATGCCATTTCCGGTAAATGAAGGAATCACCGCGGCCTGATCGCCTATGCACCACAAGCTGGAACCGCCTCTAACAAGATACCCATATGGAATGGGAGAGATGGCCAATGGCCGATCCCACAATGCCTTTGCGCAGTGCAAACGCTTTCGTAGCTGCCGGCTGCCATCAAGCAAGTCGGCTAGCAGCTCACTCCATCCGCCTATCCTGCGCAACTCGCTGCGTCTGACCACCAGGCACAAGTTAGCCGCATCGCCTTCTACCAGCGACAGTGCTCCATATCCGCCGCGGAAGAGAAACATCTCCAAAGCGCCCCGCAAATCCTCAATCTGCGCCGGCGCCAGTTGCCAGTGCATCTTGAAGCCGATCAGGTCACCCTGTACGCCGTGCCCGCGCTCCCATCCGCGAAGATCGTGTTTCCCATTGGCAAGGAAGACCGTGCGTGCACGCAATACTTCTCCGTTCTGAAGTTCGACAAGCCAATCATCATCGCGCCGGGTGAGCCTCGTAACGAGCGAGCCAAGCCGTACTTCGCAACCGCTCTCTGCCGCGCGCGCCATCATGGCAGCATCCAGGGCATAGCGCGAAAGCGAGAGCGCGGTGAAGGGCAATGCAGCTTCAGCAACCCCATGCTTCGAGCACAGCCGAATGGAGCGGATCGTGGCTGCGCCGAGATCCAATGGATTGACTCCGGCAAGTCTCTGGTAATCGATAGCTTCGCCGCTCAGAAACTCACCGCAGACCTTATGGTGGGCCGACCGCTCTTTTTCCAGCAGCGTTACATCGCGTCCCGCGGCTGCAAGACGCATGGCAACCATCGATCCCGCGGGACCTCCTCCGATCACCAGATGATCTATGGTTTGGCGTGGCTTGTTCAATCTGTTCACCGTGGTTTTCTCCGTCCCACACATAACCTTGCCGGTTTCATTCCCTTGATAACTACCTCCCCATCGTCCAGTCCCGCTGCTGCGCACATCCTTCGCCAATCTTCCTCCACGAAAGACCGCGCTATCGAAACAGGCCCATCATACTGCACAAAGGGATGAAGGCCAGCTAACTTCGAAAGGACACGGAAGGCATAATACGGAATGGCGGCGCGAGATAGATCGTTGATAAACCATCCCAGCTCGCTATGCCGCTCCATCCATCGCAGAAATCGAATTACATCGGCTTCGGCAAGATGGTGCGTGAAGAGGGAGCTGACTACGAGGTGAACCGGCTTCTGCGGAGTGTACGCAAATACATCCGCGGTAACCCACTGGATCTCGCTCCCCGCCGCACTGGCCTCCGCTGCGATTGCGGTAGCATCCGCATTGTGGTCGAGGCCAGTCAGCTCCACGGCAACTCCGCGTGCCTTTGCCCATTGCTCAATCCGCCGCAGTCCGTCTCCATAGCCACAGCCCACATCGAGGATACGAAGCGGACAAGCGAGAGACTCTAATTCAAGACAGTCGAGCCAATGCAACGTCGGTCGATAGGCCATCAGCCAGCGGTTTGTCTTAGCAATATCGCGCAGGCAGGCGCGTAATTCCTCTCGGCTGCAAGGCTCATCCATTCGCTCCGTGAGCTGCGCGCGGCGGCTGAAATCAAGCTTGTTAGGCAGCATGAAAGAGCATCGTCTCCGCCGTCAGCCCCGGCCCGAACGACATGGCGCAGCCTTGCTGCCCCGGCTGTGAGCGCTGCATCGTCTGCTCCAGCACAAACATCACCGTGGCAGAAGACATGTTACCGTATCTCGCCAGAACGTCGCGAGAACAGCAGAGCGCATCCTCATCGAGTCCTAAGCCCTTCTCCACCGAATCGAGAATGGAGCGGCCTCCTGGATGTACTGCCCATAAACCGATCGACAATGGATCTTGATCGCGCGTTATTTGCCGGCCCAGCTTATGCAGCGCGTGACCAATCTCACTTGGAACTTGTCCGGATAAATGCATATCGAATCCAAGGTCGCCAATCCGCCATGTAATCAGTTGGTTTGTCTTCGGAATGGTAACTGCCAGAAAGCTGTCAATAGCCAGTCCCTCCGGGCGCGCGCTGATAAGGCTTACAGCGCTGCCGTCGGCAAAAAGCAAAAATGAGAGAACCTGCTCGATGTCTTGCGTTTCCTGAAGGTGCAGAGTGCACAGTTCCAGGTTCAATACCAGAACTTTGGCTTCAGCCTCAGAGCGAATGATGTGATGGGCCGACTTCAGGGCATTGATAGCGGCGTAGCAGCCCATAAAGCCGATCATCGTGCGTTCGACCGATGGGTTGAGCCCTAAATGGTTCACTACATCGAAGTCCAGGCCCGGCGCATAGTGTCCCGTGCACGAGGTTACAATCACATGCGTTATGCCGCGCCGCTCTTCCTCTGTCAGCGCAAGTTTGTCCAGTGTATGTTGCGCAAGTTGTGGAGCAAAGCGCTCAAACAACTGCATCCGGCGCGCTGTTGCGGGAAAATTTCCCCGCTCATAAAGATCTTCCGCATCCTTCCAGGAACCATCTGGAGAAGTGACAGGCTGCAGAAATGAGTAACGGTGTTCAATGGCGGAGAGACGCGCCATGCGCCGAAAGAGGTTGCGTACTGTGCCCTCGGCAAGCATACTGCCGGCAAAATCGATGAAGGCCCGATGAATATCGTGCGGAGGAACGGCCGTCGCAATGCGGTTTATGTATGCGGTCGTCATTCAGATAGATCCTCCGCAACACTCTGCCTTTCTCTGCAATTATTCTCAAGCATTTTATGTGGGTATCTGTCATTCAAATGTAATCATTTGACGCGGGAGAAGTTACCCAGATGCAGTATTTCCCGGACCTGGATGACCGGCAAGCGACCCATACATCAATTCCGAAAATTGCCATGAACAACAATCGCTATAAATCCTGACAAGCTGTGCCACGTTTATCGCAGTCTTATCGCGATGAGCGGGCGGGCGGTAGCCCACATCTTGATTTTGAGATGATAGACAAAAGATTGTGAATTCTTTCTTTATCGGAAGCCTAACCAATAAATAGTGACGGCCCAGCATCGCTGCTGGGCCGTTTTCTATTCCACTATTCCCAGCTTTTCAGATCCGCATCGGCATCAACACATACCGATACTTGTACTCCGCATCCGGATCTTCTGGCCGCATCTGTCCCGCCGACTGCGAATCCTTGAACTCCAGCCGCACCTCGCCTTCATTCCCCAACGCTCTCAGGAAGTCGAGAATGTAGCCGGAATTGAAGCCCACTGCAATGGGGTCGCTCGTGTAGGGTGTGTCGATGGTATCTTCGCTCTCGCCGCTCTCGCTGGAGTTGGCGCTGAGCTTAAGTTCGTTGCTCTCCAGCCGCAGCCGTATGGCTCCCGACCGCTCTTCGGCAAACTGCGCCACGCGCTCAATGGCCGCGGCCAGCTCGCTCGATCGCACCACTGCGAACTTGGTATTGTCGCGCGGCATCACCGCCTCAAAGTTGGGGAACTGCCCGCTGAGCTTGCGTGTGCTCAACGTGCGATGCCCCACGCGGAAAAAAAGCGTGTGCTCGTCGTCGGCGAACTCCACCTTGCCAGCATCGGAGGCTGAAAGCAACTGCACCAGCTCGTGCAGCGCTTTGCGCGGAATCAGCACGCGCTTCTCGCCGCTGATGCCTTCAAGTGTCTCGTTGGTCTTCTCCACGTACGACAGCCGATGCCCGTCGGTCGCCACCATGGCCAGTGACTCCGCCTTGATCACCAGCAGTGCGCCGTTCAGCGTGTAGCGCGATTCTTCATTCGAGATAGCGAAAATTGTACGATTGATCAGCGTCTTCAGCGCCACCGATGAAATTCCGGTCGCCGCGATGGATGGAAACTCCGGCACCTGCGGAAAGTTGGCGCGCGCCATCCCCACCATCTTCGTGTTCGAGCGGCCGCTGCGAATCTGCACCCAATGATTTTCCAGTAGCTTGATGGAGATGTCGCCGTCGGGCAGCAGCTTCACGTAGTCATAGAGCTTGCGTGCGGGAATGGTGCAGGCGCCCGCCTTCTTCACCTTGGCTGCGGCGCTGGTGCGGATCGCCTGGTCGAGATCGGTGGCCGTAATGTTCAACCGGTCGCCCTCGGCTTCAATAAGAAAATTGGACAAAATCGGAATGGTAGTCTTGCGTTCCACCACGCTCTGTGTCGCAGTCAGCTCCTTCAAAAGCTCCTGACGGCTTACAGTTATCTCCATCGCTGTCCCTGTCGCGGACGGCTTCTCGACTTCTGTCTCTGCTTTCGCCATAATCCCACCCCCGCTTTGCCACTCGCGAAAAAATCCCCATCAAAGCAATTTCCACGCTGGCCACACTGTACAACAACTAGCCGCCTGCCGGAAACCGCTTTCTTTTCTTCTTCTTGATTGTATGCACCTTTACGCTACTTGGCGCGTGGAAAACTAGGCCGTTCTCTGCATTCCTGGGCATCCAACTGACTCCTCGGAGGAAGCGGGATCATGACGGAAAGTGCTGAGAAGATAACGAAGGGGGGAGCGATTGGAGCAGAGGGAGCGGAAGTAAGGCAGAGGAAGGCGGGGGTTTCAACCTCCGCAGATGCCGCTAGAATCAACACGGGCTTCAGCCCCGGAGAAAGCTTAGAGGGGTGTCTGCGACGGAAGGTGAATAAAGGTAGATGTAATAAAGAATAAAGACAGTAGTACCCGTAGTTCAGCAAGGAAAAGTGGAAAGTCAGTCGAAATGGTTAAGGGAGAACAGGTTGGCTAGGAGGAGAGTTTTCTAAAACCAGGCTGTGTAATTGAGGGCAATTGGAAAACAGGACGGTGAGCATGTTTTGCGGCCTCAATTTCCCACCACTCCCACAGGCGACTCAAAAAGGGCTGTGTAAAGGAGGTGGATTATGTGAAAAGCGCGTCTGAGGCCGCATAGGAAAAGGGGTTACAGCAGACCAGCAATCCACAGAGGAGGAATATATCGATCTTTTCGTCGCTGGATTGGAAGGATAGAAGAAAGTGTATAAAAACGAGTCGCAAGTGAGCCGAGAGAATTTCCGATCACGGGAGCGGGCAATAATGCTTCCCATTCCAGCACCCCAAACGAAAGTACCTTCACGTTTTTCTCTGGCCTGGACAGTTTACAGACTAAACTCTGCGAATGAGGACATCGGAGATGGGGATCGACATAGGCCGCCTGGAGGATCAACTCTTCCAGATGTCAGCTGAGGGAACGCCTGGCCGCGAGTTTTGCGAAGCCATCTCCGAACTGGCGCGGACAGGCCGATTTGCACAGTTGCGCGAGGTGCTGCCGGGCATTGTCTATGACGAATTGTGGGCGCGCTATGAGCAGGATCCCGAGGCTTTTGTCGCCGGTTGGCAACTTCTAGCCCAGGAGATGCGCCAAGGCTTCATACAACATGCGCGTCAGCGCCTCACCTCGCTTACCAAGCTGCAATATGCCGGCTTCGAAGGACCGACTCCCGCATGGCAAGAGATTCAGCGTGCTCTCGACGGCCAGCAAAACAATCTGCTCCGCATTGCCTTTGCCCTCGAGTTACTCGAGCTGGTCGAGCCCGCCGTGCAACGCGCCACGCACCTGCGCGAATGTGTCGTCGCCTCTCCCAGTTCAGAGGAGGCCGACCGCTATCTCGACGAAGCCACACGATGCTATTTCTTTGGCTTGTTTACCGCCTGCGCCATCATGTGCCGCTCGGTTCTCGAGGAGGCCATCAAGCAAAAACTCCCCATCGCGCTCACCGGGCAGATTCGCTCCCGTTACCGCAATACAGCGACGCTCGGAAATCTCCTTCATGAGGTGAACAATAACCTCAAGATGACCGGCTTCGACTCGGATTTTCCCCGCATAGCCAACCTGGTCAACGATATCGGCCGCAAAGCAGTCCACCAGGGCCTCATTTCAGAGGACGAGGCCCGCGGCTGCCTGCAAAACGCCCGCGGCGCCCTGCAACTCCTCCTACGCTCCTGATGCAACTCGCTCAAATCAATTTGATGAATTGAAGTTGCAAAATTCTATCAATCGGTTGATAGCGCGTTGTTGCGCCCCGGACAACGCGGGCCACGCGTGTGCGCGGCCCGCCCTGTCAAAGGTTTTGCTCGTATCCTTCGTCGCGATTTGTATGCATCTCATTGTTGCGTTGATGTATGCCATCCCGTGTTCGGGTTCAGGACCCCGCAAATGCAATCGCATTCAAAAGCCACGGCATAGCAGCTTGTGCCTGCGGGACATTTCATATTGCAGTGCTCACCGTTAGGATTCCCGATGGTCACGCATTTCTTGGTGGTTACATTCCAATAATCTCCACTAGGGCAGGTTTGAATGCACTGGTTGTACTCCGCGCTCCAATATTCCCCTTTCGGGCAGCTGGGCGTCACGCATTGGCTGACCGTAGCCCCTGAACTCCAGATCAAACCATTGGGACATTTCGAGTGATAATGCGCAAACTCATACAGCGTGATTCCCTTGCCTACGCTCAGGTTGTTGCCGTTGATCGTTCCTCCCGGCCCGCCAGACCACTCGTCGAAGATCCTTCCCTGTGCCGTGGTCTGGATAGCGTCGATTTGCACCGCGCTAGTCCCCGTCGTCACATACCCGTCCACATTACCTGTCTTGGTTAGTGTCGGGCTTGCCGTCGGTGGAGGCGTCGTATAGACATTTACGAACGTGTCGCTCTCCAGCGATCCCAGTACATCGTCGAATTGGTCAATGTACGCCGTGCCGCACACTTGGCCCGGTGGACAAGTTCCCCCTTCCGGATAGTAGTAGGCATTCACGATCAACGTTGGATCGGACGTGTTCTGCAGCGTCACATTCGTGGTCTGCGGCATGATTCCGTTGGCGTCTGGATTGACGTTGATGCCGCCATTTGCGCCGCCGAGGATGTTGACATAGGACAGTACATATTGGATTCCCTGGGTAGTTGATGGATATGGAGTTTGAAAGGATGTTTGTACAGAGATGGTTGCGCCCGGCGTATTTGGTATTCCGACTTGGGATGAGGCAAATTTCATAAACTGTCCGCCGTTGCTCGTGCGCGGCTGGCGTGTGCCGCCAGTGCCCGGTACATAACGCAAAAAGTTAAGGGTTTCCTGTGCTGAGGCGCAAGGTAGCTCCGGAAAGAAGCTGAGCGCTGTAGCGCAGGCGAGGATAGCCAATACGGCTCTGTGTTTCATCGTGTCCTCCTTGGTCGTGCTTCCACGCGGCTGGACATGCCGGGTGGGTTGGGGGGAGCCGGGACGCAAGCATCGCTTCGGGAGTGCAATTCAGGCTTGCGGACTCGGATTAAATGCCCGCGTTGATTCCCTGCCGGAGTACGAGCAGATAGTTGCGCCAGAATCCCGATTTCGGTTTGCTAGGTTAGTAGTGATTCCCCGCCAAATTTCATATCAAAAATTCTAGGCGTGCATATTAGGCTATCCGCGGCAGTACGTGTCCGTTTTTTATCTGGCAATAAACAGGCTCCCCATCCTTCACGAATTCGTGAAAGTCAGGGAGCCCGTTTTATTATTACGCTCAATCGGCAGAACCCATGCGGCAACCCAATCTCTCATCCTTACGTGCGAACGAAAGACGGAGTAACCGCATGATCGACTGCCAATTTCGTTAAGCCCGTCACATCACGGGCGAACACTTGAGGCAGGTGCAGTCTGTTCCGCCAGGGCCCGGCGTTGAGCAGTATTGATTCGCTCCGCAGCCGTTGGTGGCGCCGGCGCGCGTGCAGGTTCCCGGCGCAGGCTTGCAGTTCCACACAAGCTGCCCATCAGGTCCGATAAACGGCAGATAGCACCCAAAGTGGCAAGTTGACGGGCAACCTCCAGTGATAGGTACGCACTTATTGGTATATGGATCCCAAACCTCTCCGCTGAGGCAGGTGTGCGTCGGCGTTGGTGTGCACTGGCTGATCGTCGCGCTCGTGGTCCAGCTGTAGCCTGCGGGACACGTGGAGTGGTAGAACGCCAGCGCGTAATCATCCACCCCCTTGCCAACGCTCAAATTGGTGTCAGGGGAGCCGATTGTTCCTCCAGGACTCGTGACCCACCTGTCGAAATTCCCTCCTGTTGTTGTGGTCGAGTCGGCGTCGATCCGGACCGCGTTGTTCGTCGTGGCCACCGAGCCATCCACATTGCCCGTGTTAGTGAGTCCGGCGTTCTGTGTAGCGGTCGGAGGTATGAACACACTCACGAAGTAGTCGTTGAGCAGCGTCCCTTGTATCTCTCCCCATTCGTCAATAACTGCGCCGCTGCCGCAACCTGCGGGGTTGCCACACGAGCCGCCCACCGGAAAGTAATAAACATCCACAATAATCTGTGGCTTAGGCGTGTTCGGCAGAATGACATTCACGGTCAGCGGTAGGGTTCCGTTACTCGTCGGGAATACGCTGATGCCCCCTTCCGCGCCGCCGTTGATGCTGATAAAGGCTAGCGCGTATTGCGAGGGCGGATTTGTCGTCGTGATCCACGTGGAAGGAAACGACGTTTGCACCGGGATGGTTGCGCCGGGTGTCAGCGTTCCGCCCACCACGGTGGGTCCGGCCAGCGTCACAAAATGTCCGCCTGTGCCAGTGCGCGGTATGCGCGTGCCGCCCGATCCGGGTTGGTAATAAAAGTAGGTGAGGGTTTCCTGGGCTGCGGCGCGAGGCTGATCGGGAAAGACGGTGAGTGCCGTCGCGCCGATGAGTATAGCCAGTAAGGCTCGGTGATTCATAGTAACCTCCATGGTCGTTGTGTTGCCCGGCTGGGAATGTCGGGCAGGTTGGGGAAGTCAGGTCGTTAGCCACATGGGGAACTCGATTGTGGCTCATCTTTTAGAAAAGTTGACCCGTGTTGATTCCTTGCTGTAAAGCGTGCGTAAAGTCGCGTCGGAATCCCGGCTTCGACTTGCATGGATTATAGTGACCGCTAGCCGGTACTTGTATCAATTATTTTTTACGCGGATATTTTGGCAGGTACCCGCCTTCTATACTTATATTTCCATGTCCTATTCCGCCGCCATCGATCAGCTCAACACCATGGTGCCGGAACTGTACGCGCGTCCCGGTCAGCCGCGCCGAAAATTCTCTCTCGACGAAGTCCGCACCCTCCTCGCCGCCCTAGGCGATCCCCAACTCAGATTTCCCTCCGTGCTCATCGCCGGAACCAACGGCAAAGGCTCCACGGCAGCCACTCTGGCCTCCATTCTCACCGTTTCCGGAGCGCGTGCTGGCCTCTACACCTCGCCGCATCTCGAGCGCGTTAACGAGCGCATCCGCATCGGCAACGCGGAAATTGCCGACGACGACTTTGCCCGCCTCTACTTCCGCGTTCGTGATGTCGCGCAAATGTTGGTCCACGAAAGCCGCCTACAGCAGCAACCCAGCTTTTTTGAGATCCTCACCGCCATCTCCGTCCTCTATTTTGCCGAGCAGAAGGTTGCCTTGGCGGTCCTTGAAGTAGGCATGGGTGGCCGGCTCGACGCCACCAACATCGTCGATCCGCTCCTCTCCATCATCACCGACATCTCCCTCGACCACACCGAATGGCTAGGCTCAACCATCGCCGCCATTGCGCGCGAGAAGGCCGGAATCCTGCGCCCCGGCGGAACCATGATTCGCCTCCCGCAACTCAACGAGGCCGACGATGTGCTCAGCGAAATCGCAAAAGAGCTCGGTGTGCGCTGGGTCGACGTGATCGAATATCTGCCCTCCCTGGTAGAAGGCAGCGCCGGCTACGAGTACATAGTTGAAGTGCGCGGCGCGAAAATTCAAATCAACTCGCCCCTGGCCGGCGGACATCAGCGGCGCAACATTGCCGTGGCCATCGCCGCTGCCGTCGAGCTTGCCTGCGAGCACGGCTTTCTCATCACGCCGTATCAAATAGGCCAGGGCATTCGCAACACCGTGTGGCCCGGCCGGCTGGAGCGCATCGAGAGCGATGGTCGCGTTTGGATTCTCGACGTCGCCCACAATCCCGCAGGCGCGTGGGCAGTGCGCGGCGGATTCTCCGACGTGCCTGGAGGCCGGGAAGCGCACACTCTTATCTTCAGTTGCCTGCGCGACAAGCCCATCGCGGAAATAGCGCAGATACTATTTCCCATGTTCGAGCGCGTGATTTTAACTCCGCTCCACGCCGCCCGCGCCGCGTCTATCCAAGATCTGACAGCCGCAGCGCAACTGACTCAAACGCCCTTCCTCGTTGCGGAGTCGGTCGCCGATGCGTTACAGCTGGCGAGCAAGCAGGCCGGCGACAGCCCAATCGTCATCTGCGGCTCGGTCTATCTAGTGGGTGAAGCGCGTTCCCTGCTGCTTGCCGAACCGGCCGAATCAGGAGGGCGCGCATCGTGAAACAGCGCCTCAAAAAACTGCGTCAGCGCTTCAAAAAGCACCACAGGCAACGCCCCCAGCAGCGCCCCGATCCCATGCCCCGGTTCTATCGCTGGCGCACCAACCTCGTTCAAACGCCGCTCCTGGCGATGATCACCGCCATCTGCGGCAGCATTTCTTTCCTCGTTTCGTTTGTGGACAAAAAAGGCAACGCACAGCACCGCATCGCCCGCTTCTGGGCGCGCGCCTGCGTTTGGAACTCTGGTTCAAAGCTGAAGGTCGTTGGCGCAGAGAATCTTCTCGGGCGCGCCGCCGCCGTCTACGCCTCCAACCACACTTCCTACATGGATGTCCCCGTAATCTTCGCCGCGCTGCCCTTCCAGTTCCGTATCATTGCGTGGAAGGTCTTATGGCGCGTACCCTTCATCGGCTGGTACCTGAATCGCTCCGGCCAGTTGCCCATCGATACTCGCAACCCCCGCGCCTCCATCTCCAGCATGGCGGCCGCCGCCAAAGTCCTCCGCGCCGGCATGCCGCTCTTCCTCTTTCCCGAGGGAGGCCGCACCTCCGACGGCGCGCTGCGTCCATTTCTTCCCGGCGCGGCCTACCTCGCCATCCGCGCTCAAGTTCCGCTTGTCCCCATGGCGCTTAGCGGAGTCTACGATCTGCTGCCCGTCCACACCCATCACTTTTATCCCGGCGAACTGACGGTCAGCATCGGCCAGCCCATTGAAACCGCGGGCATGACCATGCAGCAGGTCGATGAACTCACCGCCCGTCTCCGCGCATCCATCGAAAGCCTGCGCGTCTCGTGCTCCTGACTATCTCAAGTTGGATTCTGGTAAAATGAGTCATAGCACACACTTTATTCGATCAAATCCGAATAGCCCCTTCCATTTGCGCAGGGAGATTAAATGTCAATCCTCGAACCGCCAAGTTTTCTCTTCCTTCACGTCAATCAACGCTGCAATCTTCGCTGCCAGCACTGCGCCTTCTGGAAGCGCAATGACTCCGAGCGCGCCAACTACCTGACGCGGGAGCGCAAATCCGAAATCCTCCGCGAGTTTGCCGAACTGAGCGGCGATGGTGGAGTCGTAATATGCGGCGGCGAGAGCATGCTCGATCTGGAAGACTATTTTGCAATCTCCGGCGAGTGCAGGCGGCTTGGGTTGCGCTGTATGTCGGTTACCAACGGTACGCGAATCCAAAATGAAAGCGACGCCCAGCGGCTGATTCTCTCCGGGCCCACTGAAATTTCAGTTTCGTTGAACAGTCATCGGCAGGATCTGCATGACCGCACGCGCGGCGTCGAGGGTTCTTTCACCAAGGCAGTCAATGCGCTGCGACTCCTTGTTCAAGCGCGCGAGCGCAACCCTGCCCAAAATACAAAAATTTACGTCATGGCCCTGATCTTCGATGAAAACTATCGCGAGCTGGAGGCCTTCTATGATTTTGTGCTCAATGACATCAAAGCGGACAAGCTCAAGCTCAACTTCCTCCAGCCCTCCTTCGGCTGGGGTGAGCCGGTCGATCAGTTCTTCGCGGAACATGGAAAGGTCGATGCCGGCCTTCTGGTCGAAACTCTCGCTCATTGCAATGAGAAATTCGCGCTGAATCTAAATCCGGTGTGGATGGCGCAGGTGGGGATGTACTTCAGATCGCTCCACGGTCTCGTTGATGCAAATCGTGGCTGGCGCACAAAGTCCCGCACCGAAGAGCATATCTGCAACACCTATCATCGCAACATCATGGTGGATCTTTGGGGAATGGCGAGATTATGCTTTTCCCCCGATTTTCGTGGCCGTCAGCTCGTCAAGTACGGCGATCTGCGACGCTTCTGGGACTCCGCGGGCAGCACGCGCAAAAAGATGATGAAGTGCAATCAGTTCTGCGGAATCAGCCACAGCGTGCGGCGCGAAAGCAGCACCCTGACTCCCAATAAGCCCAAACGCGCGTATTTTGTGGCAGAGGCACGGCGATAATTTCGTTTCCGCGCCACGCCCTCTATCGCGAGTACAACCAGCGGCAGCCCCGTGAGGCTCTGGGCATGAATACTCCAGCTTGGGCTATTGTCATTTTCTCCCCGTGAGAAACGTTCTCAGCATCGCAATCCGGTCATGAGTCTCGTGCCCACGGGAACGATTTCCTCTATCATTCGTAAAGACTCCTATGAGCACAAACGCAAACGCGGCTGAGGCCGTTCAGGAAAATCGCAGGCCATCTCGATTTACCTCCGGGATGGCGATTGTCATTTATGTTGCGCTGGCGCGGATGGCGCTCTACTGCCTGTCCGCACCGAACTACGGATACTTCCGCGATGAGCTTTATTACCTGGCGTGCGGGGAGCATCCGGCGTGGGGATACGTTGACCAGCCGCCGCTGATCGCATGGGTTGCCTGGCTATCGCAGCACACAATTGGGACGTCGCTGTGGGCGTTGCGGCTGCTGCCGGCGCTGGCTGGGGCGGGGACAGTTGTGTTGGCGGGAGTGTTGGCGTGGCAGTTGGGAGGGCGGCGGTGGGCGATGTTTTTGGCTGCGCTGGCGGCGCTGCTGACACCGGTCTCGCTGTCCTTTTCGCACCTGTTCACGATGAATGCCTATGACCCGCTGCTGTGGACGGGGATCGCTTGCCTGGTTGTGCAGATTGCGAAAAGCGGGCGCGAGCCTCTTTGGCTGTTTGTTGGCGCGCTGACGGGCATCACGATTCTGAATAAATATGGCGTGGTGTTCTGGATGTCGGGACTGGTGATTGGCATGTGCCTGACGCCGCTCAGGGAGAGCTTGCGGCAGCGGTGGTTTTGGCTGGGCTGTGCTGTGGCGGCGGCCATTGCCCTGCCCAACTTTTTGTGGCAGTGGCAGCATCAGTTTCCCTTTCTTGAGTTGATGCGCAACATCCGCGCGCATGGCCGGGACATTGCGCTGGGGCCGCTGCCGTTTCTCCAGGCTCAGGCAGAGATGCTAGGCTTTGTTACCGCGATTCTGGTGGTTGCCGCGCTGGGATTCTTCTTCACGAAACAGGGCCGGCCGTATCGGGCGCTGGGATGGGCGTACGTGGTTTTTCTGGCGGTGATGATGGCCATGCACGGCAAGATGTATTACCTGGCGCCGGTGTATCCGATGATCTTTGCGGCGGGAGCGGTGTGGGTGGAAGGCGCGACCGAACGTAGAGTGTGGGTGTGGGTGAAGCCCGCGCTGGCAGTGTCGATCATCAATGCCGGCATCATTTCCGGTCCGTTAGTGCTGCCGGTACTCAGCGTTCCGAATTTTCTGGCTTACGAGCACATGACAGGCCTTGAGCCGCAGAAGTTCGAGCATAACACGCAAGGAGTTCTGCCTCAGATTTATGCGGATATGTTTGGGTGGGAGGAGGTTGCGCAGCAGGTGGGGGCGTATTACCAGACACTCTCGCCCGAGGAGCAGCGGAAGACGGCGATTTTTGCGAACAACTTTGGAGACGCCGGGGCGATTGATTTCTTTGGGCCGAAATACGGGCTGCCGAAGTCCATCGGCAATCACCAGAGTTATTGGATTTGGGGACCGCGCGAGTATACAGGCGAGAGCATCATCGTGCTGGGCGATGGACATGAAAAGAATATGCAGGAGCATTGCAAGAGCTACTCGATCATTGGCAATACCAAGCACCCGCTGTCGCGTCCAGATGAATGGCTGCCGATTTATCACTGCCGCGGATACGAGTGGAACCTGCAGCAGATTTGGCCGCGGATGAAGCATTGGGATTGAAGGGACGGGAAGAGGGGAAAGATGGAAACAGCAAATGCGTTTATCGGAAAAACTACGAGGCCCACTGAGGCAGAAGTTGATGCGGCGCTAGGCTCGACGGCTGCGCTGTGGAAGCAGTTGGTGAGCTGGATGGCGGAGCAGGGAGCTGCAATTCAGGAGTGGAATTCGTATTCGCCCAAGGCCGGCTGGGCGCTGCGGCTCAAAGTGAAAAAAAGAAACATCGTCTATCTGGGGCCGTGCGCTGGTTGTTTTCGGGTGTCGTTTATTTTAGGCGACAAGGCGATTGCGGCGGCGCGTAAAGGCGATCTTTCCAACAGCACGCTGAAGATCCTCGACGAGGCGCCGCGGTATTCGGAGGGAACGGGCGTGCGCTTGATGGTGAAGGCGGCGAAGGACCTGGCCGCGATCAAGAAACTGGCGTTGATCAAGATGGCGAATTGAGCGAGCGTTTTCCGAGAGCGAGCAGGCGGTTGTCGTTGCCGGGAAACAGAGGCGTGGCAGTCCAGATGAATTCCGCTCCGGCGAACGCCTTGAGAGCGGGAATCGCTGCGGCGGTGGTCATCAGCGCCAGCCATCCGCCGGGACGAACGAGCTTGGCCGCTGCCTGGACGGCCCGGTCCATTTTGTCGACGGCGCGCAAGGTTACGCAATCGAAGACGGCCTGAAGCTCTTCGGCGCGGCCGGAGTAAATTTTTGCGGAGATACCCAAGACACGAGCAGCTTCCTGTAGAAATGCAGCTTTTTTTCCTTGCGACTCGGCAAGAGTCACGGCAATCTCCGGCCGGCAGAGCGTAATCGGAATCCCCGGAAAGCCCGCGCCGGAGCCGAAGTCGAGCAACGTCGAGATGCCAGCAGGTAGTGCGCGGGCGCAGGCTATGGACTCGACAAAATGGCGGGAGAGGATTCCCTCCTGGTCGCGAATGGCGGAGAGGTTGACGCGCGCGCCCCAGCGAACAAAGAGCGAATATAAATCTTCGAAGCTTTTGGTTAAAACAGGGTCGAGCGGGGCCTGAGCCGACTCAATGAGAAGAGCGTTGAGGCGCTCGACCACAGCCTCCTCGCTCACGCTGGCTCCTTCGAGTCTTCAATTAGGCGTGGCTTCCAGACAACTGCGGCCTGCACGAAGGCTGCGAAGATGGCGCGCGAGAAGGCGCTCTGTGTGTATGTCCTCTCGGGATGCCACTGGACTCCAAGAACAAAGTGCTCGCTGGAGTCAAGTTCGACGGCCTCAATGATGCCGTCGTGCGGAGAAACGGCGCTCACCACCAGGCCGTCGCCGACGACTTTAATTGCCTGGTGGTGCGAGGAGTTGACCACGGGCTCGGCCTCAGAACTTAGGCTGGCGATGCGCGAGCCGGGAGTGATGCGAACGGGGTGAGCCTCCGTCACTTCGCGGCCTGGGCTGTGATTGACAGTGGTTGTGAGGTGCTGTGTGAGTGAGCCATTGAGCCACACATTCAAGGTTTGCATGCCGCCGCAGATGCCCAGCATGGGCTTGTGGAGGTTGAAGGCGTCTTGCAGCAGCAGCTCGTCAACGGCGGCGCGGGCTGGGTCGGCCGGGCCGCACTTGGGGAGCGCAGCCTCGCCATATCGCTGCGGATCTACGTCGAATTTGCTGCCGGGCAAAAGTACCCCGTGGACCCCGGCGAGCAGGCGCGCGACACGGTCCTGATGCTCGTGCAGCGGAACGATGATGGGCGTGGCCCCTGCGGAGCGAAGGGCGGCGAGATAGGTGGGCAAGGTTCGCTGGTTGTATTCCGAATCGGAACCGGTGGGCTCGGGAATGGCGATATGGACGCACATGCAGCAAACAGTGTAACCACGGAAGCGGCAGGTGCGATAGAGGACGAAAGGGTCCGGTTTTGATTTGTGGTAGAACCTGCGCCACCCGCCCGTTCATCAACCCCAAAGAGTCACGATGAGCAAGAGAAGCTGTACAAAAAAGCCGTGTCCCCTTTATCGCAGCGCACTATCGCGATGAGCGGACGGATAGCCCACACTCACCCCAAGCTAGCCGTATACCTGTACTCCAACTCCGGATTTTCGGAACCAGGAACCTCACACCATATTCTCCATATATTCGCCCAATCCTACCGCCTGAACTGTCTCCGAGTCGCCAGCAAAAACAGTGCAAACAACGACGAGGTAAGCAATGTCTCGAAGATCGCCAAAACCCGCCCCCATGGATAAGCCGGCGCATACTCTGGAGTTCTTTGAAACGTAGCCATATCGATTGCCGTGATTCCACTCTTGCCGATCAGTTTTGCCTCTGTCCAAAAATTATTCGTCCAACTGTCCTGCTGGTTCCATACGCGGCTGTAGGTCACGCGTGCAGAGTTCGCAGAGATCGCCTGCTTCAATCCAACTCCGGGGAGGGGAAACAGGAGCGTTGCGGCCAGGAGGATTACAAACAGCCACACCAAAGGCTTCCCGTAGCTGTTCCCGTAATCGCTCGCATATTTGTACCAGGCCACAAAACTCAGATTCCGATGCCACCACCTCCGTAGCGTGAGAAGTCGTCCACTCGCCGGCCCCGCCAGGCGCTTCATCTCCATCTCGCCAAAATGAAACTCATTGGCCGTCCAGTAATCCAGGCGGGAGTCGTAGTTCTTCTTCAACTGCTGATAGATCTGAGCTATTGCCCGGTAGTCACGCTGTCCGTCTCTCCGCAATCCTTCCGCGAACTCTTGTTTGAGATCAATCGTTTCCTCGAAGACTGCGAGGCCGCGATTTCCTTTCCGAGTTCCCCACCATACGGATGAGGTGAACCAAAGTTGACTCACGTCGCAATTGTGGAAGAGGGAGCGGCTCAGGTCGACATCGTCAAAGACGATCTCGGCAGGCTTGGCGAACTTGGCTAGTGAGAAGACCGAGCTTGGCGCTGTGGGGTCCTTCGGCTGTAAGGTAGTTCCTCGAAACTCGGCCCGATCAATGAAATGAGCCTCAGTCCAGTCCCCAGTCCCGTGGAATTCAGTCAAGTCGTAGTCAGCTGTAGCCGAGAATTCCGCACGGGTGAAGTCTACCTTCTCTGAGAAGATTGCGCTTGTGAAGTTTACTTCATGCATGAAGATCACACCGCGGAAGCATGTGGTCTGCTCGAAAGTTGTGCCTATGAAGTTTACGAACTGCATGAAAACCGCGCCACTAAATTCTGCCTCCTGTTCGAAAGTTGCGCCGCGAAAGTCCGCAGGCAGATCGAAGGTCGCGCCGATGAAGTCGACATTCTGCATGAAGACCGCATCAAAGAAGATGCAGATGGCTTCGAAATCGCGCTTTCGTAGTCGTACTTCTGGAAAAACGAAACGCTTGAAGTCGGCCTTACCCTCACCGGCCTTAGCAAGAATCTCCTCAAAGACTCGCCAAAACTCGTCGTGGAGTGGGCCTGATAGCTTAGCCGGATCTTTCGAATGCATTAGACAAACGGGTTGTTCGTCGATGCCGATCGGCGCTGGGTGCAATTTGCGACGGCATGCAGGACCTTCCCCGAAGAACCCCATCTCTGCCGGGCAACCCGCATCGCCGCTCCCGCCTTCCGCCGCCAGGCGCTCAGCTGACGCAATTTCTTGTTCGCTCGCCATAATCCGCGAGTGTACCACCGCTCTCAATTTCTGCTCACTACTTTTCTGCCTCTCGCATTCTTTGCCGCGACACAAGGACGAAAACAAATTGCCAGCGATTCGCAGCCAGAGGGAGCAGGAGCCTTCTGGCTCCTGAATGTTGCCGATGGGTCGCGAACCTGTAGCGCCGGCCTCCCGGCCGGCTGTTGCGTGGACCTCCTGGTCCACGCCGCACTCAACACATTCTGTCGAAATGCATAAGCTGCGGGCTTTTGGTTGATCCTTCTCCCGTAGGGAGAATATGAAAATAGCCCCGGGTGAAACCCGGGGTTAGCGTTCCATAGCAATCCCCACCGTCCTGTAGGGCCGGCGTGAAATCTCCCCGGAACCTTTTGCGCGCCCGAATGAACGGTTTTCCTGGAGGGATGCGAAAATTTCAACCCCCGCATATAGTAGGCAAAATCATCGCAGGCTTCTATGGATAGGTTTAACCTATCCATATTATCGACGGAGGCAATGAGTCAGAACACGACTACACCGGGGTCCACAGAGAACGATTGTTGCTCGCGGTGGTAAAAGTAAAAAACTTCGTCGATAGTGCGGATTTACAGCCTGATGGTAAATTCACGCGAACGATAGATCGGGGATTTATCCCTGTCCTAACGCCAAAGGAATAATCGCGGACTTTAGCCCCTGAGATCTGCTTTTCGGGCTTGTGTTACTTGACTATTAGCCTTTCTTCGCAAACCGTACCTTTACTCTGGTTCAGCTCATAGATTCTGCCTCTCAGGCTTGACCCGCTAGCCGGAACTCAGCTCGCCGCGCTCAATAACTTGACGCACAGGGCATCGTGGCTCAAAGCAGAGATAAAAGGAAAGGGGCTTAGGAAGAAAAGGCATAGTTGAGTGGCGTTAACATATTGCCATGCAGCAGGTTAACCGCTATTTTCGTTTTGCGAAGATTTCCGAGGCCAGATTTCGCCAACTTTTGCGCTGTTTCGCGCTTGATCTGTCTGCCTCTCAGACGGCAAAGATGACGGGCATTTCGGTGCGTAGCGTCAACCCTATCTTTCAACGGCTCAGAGAAAAACTTGCCCAAGAATGTGAAAAGCTGTCGCCCTTTAGCGGCGATCTCGAAGCCGACGAATCTTACTTCGGACCACATCGTGTTCGTGGTAAGCGCGGGCGTGGCGCGGATCGCAAACAATCGTCTTCGGACTGCTCAAACGCGACGACAAGGTCTACGCGCAAATCATGTCGAATGTCTCAAGAGCCGCTCTACAAGCGGTGATTCGCAATCATGCCTCGTTCGATTCTACGATTCATACCGACGGTTGGAGCGGCTACGACGGCCTGGTTGATCTCGGCTACGCTCGACACTTTCGCGTCCTTCACGGGGACAGCGAATTTGCCGCCGGACCGAATCACATCAACGGCATCGAGAGCTTTTGGGGCTTTGCCAAACACCGCTTGACGAAGTTTCACGGCGTGAGCAAATGTACCTTTCCGCTCCATCTGAAAGAAACAGAATTTCGCTTCAATCACCGCAACAATGACCTCTACAAAGTGCTACTATCGCTCTTGAGAAAGAACCCAATCTGACGGCCTTTTCTTCCTAAGCCCCAAAGGAAATTAACGCCCCCGCTGCAGTGCCCGTTCCCTGCAAAACAACCAGCAACCATTCCCCTCCCTACTTCAACACAAACAGCTTTCTTCGCGCTCTCAATAGGACATTACTTATGCAGGTGACAATAGCCGCAGAGGGAGGCGTGTTCAATCAGTGTGTGTGTGGCTAGTGTGGACTCCAGTTCATAGCGTGCAATATGCGGCCAACATGATCGACGTGATAACGAACGCCAAAGGCGCGTTCGATGTGTTCGGCCACACTTGAACAAGTCCACAGATCGGTCGAGAATCCAGCAGCCTGCGCACCCTCGAGCAACTGTCTTTCCAGTTGCAGGCGTTCGCCTGGGGTAAGTTTAAGCGGCCTTCCGCTTGCCGGGACTGCTTTCAGCGCTGCCAAACCACCCAGTCGCCGGTCATGCTTCCAGCGGCGCACGCTGCGCGGATCAACATCCAGCCGACGCGCGATTTCGGCCTGCGAAATCCCCCGTTCCAACAAACGGATGGCATGTTCCCGTTTACGTTGCAACTCTTCAGGACTGCCTGGCGGTCGAATAATTCACCTCCGAGCAACGGCGGCGCAACGCTTTCCAGACGTCGCACTGACTCTCTGCTTCCAGAATCCACTCTTCAGGAAACTGCTACAACATAGGACATTACTTATGCAGGAGTCAATGGCCACAGTAGCACGCTCCGCCTATTTCGCCAGAAATCAAGAGCGATTCCGCAGCCCCCTTTGCCAGTTGCGCCCCAGACGCCTAACCGAAGGTCTGGCGAAGTCAGGTAACAATTAATCTGCAAATCAATAACGAAGCTGTTCCACATATTCCGAATGTTCCACGTGGAACATTTTGGGAAGCCAGCCCAAAGCGGGAAATGTTCCACGTGGAACATTTCTATCCCTTCCCAAAATGGGCGAGGTCTCAAAATGGACCCTACTGCAAAAACTCAATTTCCCGCCCCTCTTTTCGCCCAAAATCACAGAAGTTTTCCACCGATCACGGTTTTTCGCGCACCCCCCACCGCCTCGGCGTGCCCCGCCGTGAAAGCCTTGCCCTATATACGTTTGCTCACTTCATGCTCCACCCCACCGCAAGCGCTTTCCACAACTTTGCTCCGTTCTCCACAGTTCCAGCGGCGACCCGTGAAAGCCGTTTGCTTTACTCTGGATTGCCATGGGAAAGATTCTCGGCCTCGTCAACCAAAAAGGCGGAGTTGGCAAGACGACCACAGCCATCAACCTCGCCGCCTGCCTTGCTCTCCAAGGCATCAAGATTCTCCTGGTGGACTGCGATCCCCAGGCTAACTGCTCCTCCGGGTTGGGATTCCAGCGCGACGACAACCGCCGCTCCATCTACGATGTGCTGATGGGCGACGCCCCCGCGGAGCAGGTCATTCTGCCCACAGAGATCGATAAGCTATCGCTGCTGCCCGGCTCCAAAAACCTGACCGGAGCCAATGTCGAACTGGCCACGGCCGATGATCGCGCATTGCGTTTGCGTCGCGCTCTGGAGTCAATCAAGGAAGACTACGAGTTGGTGATTCTGGACTGCCCACCGGCGCTTGACCTGCTCACCCTCAACGTTCTGGCTGCGGCCGACACGCTCATCGTTCCCATGCAAGCCGAGTACTTCGCCCTGGAAGGAATCTCCGAGCTGATCTCCACTCTCGAACGAGTGCGCGCCGCGTACAATCCCACGCTGACCATCGAGGGTGTTCTAATGACTATGTACGACGACCGCACCAACCTGGCGCAGCAGGTGACAGACACTCTGCGCGAGTACTTCAAAGATCGCCTCTACCACACCGTAATTCCACGCAACGTGCGGCTGGCCGAGGCGCCCAGCCACGGCAAGCCAGTGGCTCTGTACGATCCCCGTTCCCGCGGCACCGAGGCTTACTTCGAAATGGCGGGTGAGTTTCTGGCGCGCAACGGCATCGAGATTCCGCCGAAGGCGAATCTCAACTCCGTCGCGCCAGTAGATGAGGTTCGAATCTTGCCTACCCCCTGAGGGACGGCTTTCCGCCCTGGCCGCAAAAACAAAAGACGCGCCAGGGTAGGTAAAACAGGTATTGCAAATTACCCCAGATCAATGCAGATTCAATCCCCCGGCCACTCTTCCGGGAAAGAGGTTATTGAACTATGAATGCTACCGTTACCGACATTAAACGCCGCGCCCTGGGCAAGGGCCTCGACTCCCTTTTGCCGCGCATCCCTGCCGCTCCCGCCGCCGCGGAGAGTGAAGGGGGCAAGCCGCTCGAGATCCCCCTCGACCAAATCGATCGCAACCCGTTTCAGACGCGCTCGCAATTGAATGAGGAGCAGCTGGGCGAGCTGGCCGCCTCGATCACAGCCAATGGCGTTGTGCAGCCGGTGCTGGTGCGCCCGCTGGCCAATGGCCGCTTCCAGTTGATCGCGGGCGAGCGGCGCTGGAAGGCCTCGGAAATGGCCGGCAAGAAGACCATTCCGGCGATTCTGCGGAGAGTCTCCGACGAGCAGGCGATGGAGATCACCATCGTCGAAAACCTGCAGCGGATGGACCTGAATCCGATGGAGCAGGCGCGGGCTTTTGAGCGGCTTTCGCGCGAGTTTCACATGACGCAGGAGCAGATGGCGGTTCGTACCGGCAAGGACCGGGCAACTGTAGCTAACTACTTGCGTTTGTTGAGATTACCGATGTCCGTACAGGCACGTGTGGAGTCCGGCGATCTGAGCTATGGCCATGCGCGTTCGCTGCTGGCCTTTGAGCACGCCGAGGAGATGGAAATGGCGGCACAGCGGATGATTAAACTTTCGCTTTCCGTTCGCCAATCAGAGGCTTATATACAAGGGATTACGCATCCCGATCGCGCCGCGAAAAAAGAAGAAAAAGCAGAGCGGCTTCTTGATCCGAATATTCGCGCGGTGCAAGAGCGGTTGCAGAGAGCGCTGGGACTGAAGGTTCACATTGAAGATCACGACGGCCACGGCAAAGTCATTATTGAATACGCGCGGCTGGAGGATTTTGATGGGCTGCTGGAGCAACTCGCTGGGGAATAAATACAGGGAACAGGCTATCGGGCCAGAGTAGAATCCAAGGCGCGATATGACAGAGCTGATCTGGGATGGGTTGAAGGCCGGGTGCGAATACGCGGAGGCGGGGTCGTACAGGGTGGTGGTGAAGGGGATCGACATTCTGGGCAACGATACGACGAAGATGCTGGAAGTCAAGGTGAGGTAGCAGGTTGATGAGCAACTGAGGTCACAAATTGTCACCTCAAGTTCGGGCATTCCGCCCGAACGCATTGAACGGATGATTTTACGGGTTCGCGGGCAGAAAGTGATGCTGAGCACCGATTTGGCAGAGCTTTATGAGGTTGTTCCGAAGGTTCTGATGCAGGCTGTTAAGCGCAATCATGAGCGTTTCCCCAAGGATTTTATGTTCCAGTTGACCAGAGCAGAAGTAGCAAACTTGAAGTCACAAATTGTGACTTCAAGTTGGGGAGGCGCTCGCCGCGCAACGCCCTACGCTTTTACCGAGCAGGGCGTGGCCATGCTGTCGAGCGTGCTGCGTAGTCCACGCGCGGTGCAGGTCAACATCGCCATCATGCGCGCGTTCGTCAAGCTGAGAGAAATCATTGCTTCTCATCGCGATCTGGCGCGGAAGTTGGAGGAGATGGAGAGCCGGTACGACGCACAGTTCAGAGCGGTTTTCGACGCGATTCGGGGGTTGATGAAGCCTCCGGAAAAGCCCCGGCGCCGGATCGGCTTCGGCACGCCGGGCGCCGGCTAAGACGCGGATACGAGGAAAACCGATGGCGGGAAAGAAAGTTGCGAGTAGCTCAGTTGCGGGAATAGACTAGCTTGCTAGATTCACGTCCATGTTCAAGACAGCGCGATTCAAGGTCCACAATCCGTCACGGCACAAGAGCACGATGCTCTGGTATGCGATGACCCGCTACCACGAGACTTTGAAGGACGTGCTCGAAAAGACGCTGGCAATCCCTGGTCTGCTAGAGCAAGTTTCAGAACTGGACAGGAAAGAGAAACTTCGTCCCAACAAATTCAAACTCAGTAAACTCCTTTACACGATTGCTCCGCATGATTGGGAGCTTTCTCCTCTACGCGACTATCTCATCAATGACGCATCTGCGATGCTCATGAGTCACCTCAACAAGACATACAAAGGTGAGAACGAATCCAATCCACCCACTGTATCCAACCTTGACCCTATGTCCGAGGATGAGTATCGGCAAGCCTACAGCCTATTTACAGACCCCGAAGCGAAGCTGACCATTAAACCGCAGCATCAGGAAAAGATTGGCAAGGCAATGGAGCGAGGCGAAATCCGCGTCGCTAAACGTCTGAGCAAAATCTACACCAATTGGGCCGTCTCACGCGCCGCTGGTCAGATATTGCGCAAGTTGGAAGGCACTCTCCCCCACCCTATCGAATTCACACGCAACGAGATTGGACGTGGTTGCCTGCTTGCCTTTTGCGACGGGAACTACTATCTGCTCGTCCGGCTATTCTCACAAGATCACCGCTATTGCGAGAAGCGCGTACTCAACGAAGGAGTTATCAACTGCAAAACAAAGGAACGTATTGAAGGCAAGAAATATCCCGGCATGATTCTGCCCCTGGAACTGGGCCGCGAATTCCATGAAAGTGAATATCTCACGCATGGTTCCATCCAAAGCGCAAAACTAGTCGTAAAACGCCATGAGTATCCTCACACGAATGTCAAAGTTTCGGCCAATCAGCCAGTCCATTTCAGCGCCGAGGATTACGACTTTTACGTCCACGCGGCCTTCGAATTCACGCCTCCAATCGTAGAGACAGAAACTTTCCTTGGCATCGACCGCGGAGCAGCGAAGATAGGCGCCGCAACCCTGATCGACCGTGAAGGCAAACCGATTAAGACTAATCTCGACCTGGAAGGCACGGCCTTTGCGGCGGAGATGCAGCGATACGAGCAGCAAATCAAGCGTCTACAGCAAAGTGGCAAGCAACGGTCACGCAAATTTTCACTGCGCGGAAAGCGCGCCGACATCATTCTAGGCGAATATGCCAATCGGATCGTATCCATTGCCAAAGAGAACCGCTCCCAGATCGTTATCGAAGCCATCAAGGGTGTAACGATGGGCCGGTTCCTGAAGCAAAGCCAATTCACCAAGCTCAAGCAGATGCTCACATACAAGGCAGAGCGCGAAGGTCTGCCAGCCCCGGTCGAGGTTCCTGCGGCTTATACCTCGCAAACTTGCGCACGGTGCGGACACAAGGATGCGGCAAATCGGCCTAAGAAAGACGCAGCCGGAAAAGCGATTCAGGACGTGTTCCTGTGTATGGCTTGCGGCCACGAAGCCAATGCGGATTCCAATGCGAGCCTGATTATTGCTTTGCGCGGACTGCATCAAATTGAAAATGGTGGTAAATTCAAGAAGTTCGATCTCTTTCAACAGTGGTTGAAGGAGCTTATCGAGAACGAGTAAGACGGCCGGGACGGTTCCATTGCCCCAGGGCAAGGAAACCAGTAGTTTCGCGGCCGGGCACTGGGCGGATAGGCGAATGACGGTATCCTCACGGTTACCGCGTAACCGACCATCCCCTGGTCCGAACAGCCGAGGTGCGTTACCGGAGGGTTTGTGCCCGCCGGTCGGGCTTCGCCCTTGCACCGATATTTGACAAATAAATGGACGAAACAGCGATTTCCAGTGGCGATATTTTCTCTTTTTTCGAAGTTCACTTGTTTCGATCTCGATACTTGTCAGCGATTTAGAACTAATCAGCTGTAGAGGGGCGTCCATTCACGGCTGACTGAAACTTCTTTCGTGCGGGTTAGTTCACCAATTTCGCTGTAGAGGGGCGACCATTCACGGCTGACTGAAACCGCAAACTCGCCCTCGCCCGCCCGCCGCCGGCTGTAGAGGGGCGTCCATTCACGGCTGACTGAAACCTCACAATAACGGCACAGCAGGAGAAATGGCTGTAGAGGGGCGTCCATTCACGGCTGACTGAAACGCACAGGGAGCGGTCTGCGAGTGAGCGACAGCCGTAGAGTGGCGTCCATTCACGGCTGACGGAAACCTCTGAGGGACATACCCTCCCCCTTGCTTCCCTGTATTATGATCCTCATGCTCCATATGGGTTAAAAAATGTTCAAACCTAAGACTTTCGCGTTGGGGTTCGCCGCAGGGAACCACGCGGAGCGGGTGTCTTTGCTCGAAAAACTACTTACAGAGCGGACCATTGTATATATCGATTTTGGTAATGTTCGAGAGTGGAGAAAAAGGCTTGGGTGGGAAATCGATCTGAAAAAACTCAAGGATTTTCTCGATTCCTTTGGCGTAAAAGAAGTGCGATTCTACTTTGGAACACTACGCAAAGATGAGAGCGCCAACCGTTTCATGACCTTCGTGCATAGGTGCGGATACACGATCCGCACCAAAGCAGTAAAAAAGATGCAGCTATCGATTGACGTTTCAAATGTTGCCGATCCGCTCTCCAAAGACCCCCTTTCGAACTTTATAGACAAAACATTGCTCAACCGATTAAGTGAGCAGACAATTGCTTGCCTCAACAACGAATTAAGAACCTTGAATGGGAGCGGTTTGTTGCACCTGGAGTGCTGGAAATGCAACTTTGATGTTGAGATTGGAACTGATATGCGTATCGCCTTTCAGCTCAATGAGGCGGACAGCTTTTGTCTTTTCAGTGGGGATAGCGATTTCGCTGATCCATTGACAGTCATTCTTAACGCAAAACGCCAAGTTAGCGTATTCGGTACGGCTAGGCATATTGCATCAGAACTGAATGCCCTTAAATCTAGGGGTTTACAAATAGTTGATGTGGCAGCATTGCGAGATTTCCTCGAAAAAACGTGCTAACGCAAAAGAGGCTCCTTGCGGAGCCTCTCAGCGTAGAGAATTGGGAGCGTAGGCGAAAGGAGCAAACCTTCCTACGTCCTTCCCGAATTATCGACTTGTTTCACCAATTGCGCAATAAGTTATCCACAGACCATGCAAAATATATGTGGAAAACTGACTATAAAGTGTTGAGTATTTCCTTAAATGGGTATATAAGGCGAAAGATGCGCCTTTTCTTAAACAGTCCTATCAAGATATAACAATTCGCCACTTGTCATTACAATCAATCGCAGTACAAATCTATGTCTGTGTCAAGTGCATAATCTTCACTGAACAGCTTGCGGAAAAAAGAATCAAAGTAGTAATTTCGATGATTTTCGGCCGGGACAAGGGCTCGTAAGTCCTTTAATTCCGCTCCGAGTGATTCGTAGAATCTTGATGTGTAACCATGCTGGTTCTTTTTTCCGCAAGCTGTGAAGTCGTGCCCTGACACAATACATGGCGATGTGGCCCGAGTGCTAGGCCCAGGCGTCGAGGGTGACGAACTGGTGGGTGGGTTGGTAGCGGGCGATGAGTTGGGCGGCGGCGGCTATGGAGGGGGCGCGGTCGGCGGAGGAGTGGGAGTGGCTGCCGTCGTGGAGGACGATGTTGGCGGCTTGTCCCTGGCGGTAGAGGCGGTCGATTTTGGCTTGCAGATTGAGGGCGATGGCGTCGGCGGAGGGATTTTTCCAGTCGGAGGTCATGGCGTTCCAGAGGACGGGGGTGAGGCCGAGGCGGCGGGCGATGCTGAGGGTTGCGGGGCGGCGTGCTCCGAAGGGCGGACGGAAGAAGCAGATAGGCAGGCCGGTGATTTCCTCGAGAGTTTGAATGGTGCGGTAGAGCTGGTCTTCAATTTGGCGTGAGGAGGCGAGGGCCAGGTTGAGATGGGACCAGGAGTGATTGCCGATGGAGTGGCCGGCGGCGGCGATCTGGCGGACGAGATCGGGATGGGATTGGGCGTAGCTGCCGACGAGAAAGAAGGTGGCGCGGACGCCGCGACGGGAGAGGAGATCGAGGAGGCGCGGGGTCCAGATGGGGTTGGGGCCGTCGTCGAAGGTGAGGGCGAGTTCACCGGGATGCGGCGGGGCGATGAGCGAGGAACCGAAGAGTTGCGATGCGGGATGGAGGGAGGCGTAAGCGAAGCCGCCGGCGGCCAGAGCGAGTCCTGCGGTTGCACCGAGACCGGCGTAGAGGTCCATGGCGAGGGGGGAGATCATGTTGACAACTAGTGTACGCCAAGGGCCGGGAGGGTGTGGGGTAAGTGGAAGCGAGTTAGCAAGTCAGCGAGTCAGCGGCGCCCCATCCATTATTCGAATTGTGAAAATCTTGGAGCTACTCGGCGGGATTCTGCTTGACAGGGAATTTGCGGGGACGTCAATATCAAAAAACGCGATTCATGGTCGCGATGGAGGAAACCGGATGCATCATTTTCACTTCAATCCCCTAGCCATCCTGGTTGCAGCCTTGTATCAGTGGATACTGGGCGCGCTGTGGTACTCGCTGTTTTTTGCCAAGCCGTGGATGGCGCTGACCGGCCACAAGGCTGGGTCGCGTCCCAAGGCGGCGGTTGTTGGCATGATCGCGTCGTTCATCGGCGGACTGGTGCTGGCGTTTATGCTGGCGCATGTGGTGATTTGGTCGGATGTGGCGCACATTCACGGGGGCGCATTCGTAGGCGTCATCTGCTGGCTGGGGTTCATTGCGATGCCGCTGTTGTCGGAGACGATCTTCGAGCAGCGTTCGTACAAGCTGCTGGCGATCAATGCGGGCTACTGGCTGACAGCGGTGGTGGGCAGCAGCATCCTACTGGCGGTGTGGCGCTGATAGCTTTGAGGCTACAATGGTGGCATGAGCAAACACGTCATTGCAACCGATAAAGCTCCCGCGGCGATAGGGCCGTATTCACAGGCGGTGCTCTCGGGGAACCTCGTCTTCACAGCCGGACAGTTGGGCGTGGATCCGAAGACGAGGCAGGCAGAGCCGGGCGGGATTGCCGAACAGACCGCTCGCGCCATGGAAAACCTGAAAGCCATTCTGGAAAAGGCAGGCACGAGCCTGGACAAAGCAGTCAAGGCGACCGTGTACCTGAGTGACATGAAGGATTTTGCGGCCATGAACGCGGTGTATGAGACTTATCTAGGGGCGAAGGGCATGGCGCCACCGGCGCGGACGACCGTGGAGGTTTCACGACTGCCCAAGGATATGCTGGTGGAGATTGAGCTGGTGGCGGAGGTTGTATAAAAGCAGGGAGTAGCCACCCCAGCGAATAAAGATCATTCGCCGGGGACCCCGGCAGGGAGTAGGGAATAGACGCCCCAGCGAAGTTGCTTCCAGACACTTGGTACTGTTTAGATGAAGCTTCGGACAGTTCAGAATGATAACTAAGTCGGGAGATCCATATATATAGAGTCTTCAAGAAAACCCACATACATTTTTGCGGCGGAATGCATCCAATGAGCATGAGGTGCAGGAGGCTGCATGAGCGAGATGCCTGAGAAGGTGACGCTGACGGAGGCGGAGTGGCGTGCGCGGCTGTCGCCGGAACAGTATCGAGTGCTGCGCGAAAAAGGCACGGAGCGGCCGTTCACCGGGACGCTGGAGGAGAATCAGGAGACAGGCAACTACCACTGCGCGGGCTGCGGGGCGCTGCTGTTTCTGAGCGGGGCGAAGTTCGATTCAGGGTGCGGATGGCCGAGCTTCATGCTACCGGCGAACTCGAAGGCGGTTGTGGAGCATGAGGACTTGAGCCTGGGAATGCGTCGCGTGGAGGTGACGTGCGCGCGGTGCGGCGGACATTTGGGGCATGTTTTTCCGGATGGTCCGCGGCCGACGGGGCTGAGGTATTGCATCAACTCGGCTTCACTGAGCTTTGAGCGGGGCGGCGATTAAAGCGGGAAAAGTGTGTCTGATTTGGAGGGCATGGTGGCGAGGCGGGAGCGGCGTCGTGGCGGAAGCTGCGGCGACTGAGGCTCAGGCGAGGCGAGCATGCCGGCAATTTCGCGGAGTTCATTGCGGGCATGGGCGATGGTGGCGGCGGCCTCATCCCGCGACCGGGTAGAAGCGGGCTGGGCGGGGACAACGGCTAACTGCGGCAATTTGGAGTGTTGCTCTGTCGGGGGCGACTTGCGGGTGTGGGCCTGCTCCAATGCCTGACGAGCGCCGGAGAGGGTGTAGCCCTCGGTGTGGACCAGGTGCTTGATCTTCAATACTAGCTCAACATCTTTGCGGCGGTATAGGCGCTGGCCGGCGCCGCTTTTGTTGGGCTTGAGCTGGGGAAACTGGGATTCCCAAAAGCGCAGGACATAGGCTTCAACGCCGCAGATGCGGGCGACGTCGCCAATCTTGAAGTAGAGGCGGTCGGGGATTGCGGGCGATTCTGGAGCGCGATTCTGGGGAAGTTGCATGGCCATGGCGAAGACGAGCAACCGTGGTGAAAATCCTGCTCTAGAGGAAGTATAGGCCCAGGTTGGCAGGATGGGCGAAGGAAAAGTTGCAAGATGAACCAAGTTTGTTGAAAAGATAACTGGCAATTTGTGAGTGCCAAGCGGTTGTCAGTTGCCTTTCGGCGCGGGAGGCGCGGGGGCTGGAGCGGATTTGGAGAGGACGATCTGGGCCTGGTCGGCTGCGGCGATTTTCTGATAAAAGGCGCGGAGGTCCTGGTATTCCTCAGGCTTGGCGAAGGTAAAGGCGCGGGCCAGCGATCGGTTGATGGTGATTGAGCGGGGTGCGGGGGTGGATTTGGTTATGAAATTCGCGCGTTGTGGCCAGGGAATCTGGGCGTCCTGAGGCGCGCCTTCGACTGCAAAGCCGTCGGGCAGGTGATAGATGACCTGATCGGAAACTAAATCGCCATATTGCATATCGACGGGCTGAGTGCGTTTTTCCTGAGCGGTGAAAGGATGCGAGCCGCGTGTCTGGAAGAAGAATGCAGGGAGCATGAGGCGTTTGGAGGAGGCGACACCGATGGCGCCTTTTGCATTGATGATGGCGATCAGGTCCACGTCGGGATCGTCGAGCCCGGTGAAGTGATCGATGTGGGCTTCGACACCGTCGGGGAAGATGGATTCGAGTGACTTGTCGAAGAGTTTTTTGACTTCAGCTTCGTCGTTGGCAAGGGCTTTTTGACGCCAGTAAAGGGCAACCTGGCCGGTCATAACAAAGTGGAAGTTGCTGGTGATGGCTCCGTTGGAGTCGAGGAAGACATCGCCAATGCGCAAAGTTTTGTTCTCGGCATAGGGCTGGGTTCTGGTTGTGATACCCAAGACGCCTTTTGCGGACTGCGTAAGGCCGCCGGCACTGGAGTGCCTCCAGTTTACGGTCCCGAAGGGGCACATCTTTTCACCGGGGTCGAGGTAGATTTCTTTTCCATCGGAATTGAGAATCACAATTGTACTGTTTAGCTGGGATAAAGAGAGGTAGGAAATGTCGAAGACACTGCGCTGACGATCAACGACCTTAGTGGCATAGGCGGTGAGGCCCGCTGCGCGGAGCATGGCGAGGTAGAGGAGGGCGATGTCCTCGCTCGAGCCGCTTTTCTGCGCCCAGATATCTTCGGCGTGCCTTGCGGCCTTCAGGTTGAGCTGCTTCATTTCGGATTCAGATTTCCTGCGTGTATAGTCGGTGTTGTCAAGGGCCTGGACTGCTTTGTAGAGTTTCTTTGCCTTGTCGAGGTCCGTGTCGGCTGGGGCAATCAGGCTGGAGACCGCTTGCTTGATGGAATTGGAAGGTTCGGCGAATTTATCCACGTCCCTGGACCAGAGCTTGGCGTCGTTGATCCAAAAATCGCTTGAGCTGCTGGCGGCTTTGTAATAAAAGAACACCCTATAAAGAACGCTCTCAACGGGAGGCATCCACTCCTCATCGGGAGCGGGAGGAACATCGGTGATATCGAGACTGAAATGGCCGGAGGTGTCTGATTTCACGGACACACCCGCAGGAAGATGTTTCCACCAGATAATAGAGTTGATTAAGCGCTGATGTTCGTCCTCCATATACAGGTTGGACTGATTCAGGCTTCCGCGCAGGAATTGCCTTGAGGGCGTAAAGAAGTAGTGGGCCTTGTGTACGAAGTAGGGCCGCTGAATCTCCCAGTGGGGAGAGGAGCAGATATTTTCGTCATTCTGGATTGTATAGGCGTACTCGAGGATGCTGCCAACCTCGACGCTGGGCAAAGTGAAAACCTTGCGGTTGACCTGTATTTGCTCATCTTTGCCGGTTTTTCCCTTGACGACCAATAGGTCCTGTGGCTTGCCGATTAAGGGAATGACAGTTCCGTCGGGGTGGATGGTGCGGGCTTTAATGTCTGTAATCTTGGATGTGCCGCGCAGATAAGGGGGGAGATCGACAATGGCCAGCTCCTTGCCCTTCTCGGTAAGCACCTTGATGCGGGCGTAAAAGCTTTGAGAGCTGTGCGGATCGTCGGTGATTTCCTCTACGTTGAGGTAGACGGCGGCGGCTCCGGGGGCCTTGGGATCGGAGGTCATCTTGAGCTCTTGGTCGGTGGGCTGCTGGAACTGGCAACGCAGGAAAGCCGGAGACATGAGGGCGAAAAGCAGGGGCAGGTAGCGCACAAGAGCAGAGATCCGCATGAGACTTCCTTTGCGTGCAGAAAATTAGAGACCTGTAGAGAGTTGTGAAAATTGATTGCAAGAATTCTATAACGGAAAGTGGGTAGAGTCGAGGGGGGACTGCACCGAGCTACAAAGAGCTGTAATTGTAGGTGCCCCACCTTAACCGATGTGCAAAGAACGCACATCGGCGAAGGTGGGGCACCCGGACATATAGAGGCTACTGTTTTTTGAGGACGGCGGCGTTTTTTTCGTCGGAAAGGATGACGGATTCAAGGTGGCGGAAATCGGCGTATTTGGCGGGCGGGAGTTCGACCTGGCGAACGACGTATTCGCGCTCGTAGTGGAGGAGACTTCCTTTGGCCGTGACCGAGGAGCGGTAGCTGGCGAAGTCAAGATCCAGCGAGATAGGGTCGGGCGTTTCATCGACGACATAACCGGGCGGGATGGTGATGTCGAAGCTGGCATGCCAGCGACCGGTGGCGTCGAGATCGATGGGATAGATGCGCGGCTTGTCGTCGAAGGCCTCAGCATAGGAGCCGATGACGCGGGGGCGGACGAGCAGGAGCGGACCGGCTTGATGGGAGTATTGGCGGGCGGTGACCTTGTAGTGGAACTCGAGGGGTTTGTCTAGGGCAGCGGGCTGGACAAATTGAAAAGTGTCGAGAGTGACGCCGGGAAGAGATGTAGCTACGTACTTCTCCCAGTATTGGCGTCGCTCCTTTTCGTCGGTGTACTTGAGGAACTCGCGCAGACCGGCGCCTTTGGGTCCGATAGAAGAGGTATCGATGGAGCCGGTCAGGGTGCCGTCGAGCGCGAGAGTGAATGTACCTTTTTGTTCTGTGCCGTTGGCATCCGGATCAAGCACGGGTAGGGCAATGATCTGACTTGCGGGTCCGGCGGCGAGGATGCCATAGCTACCTTGCTCTTCCGAAGGCAGATTGCCGACGGGTGTGCGCTCGTCGGTTGGGTCGAAGATGAGGTATCGCTTGCCGTCTTTGGCTTTGACGATGGCCTTGAGTCGCGGGTCCTGCACATCGGCGGGAATCTCGATAGCGGTAATCATGTGATTGCCGAAAAGGGATGGCGCATCGGGATCGACGACGTCGCGGCGACTGTCGACAGGCATGTAAAAGGCGTGTATGCCGGCGACCTGGAGCATGGAGATGAGCAGGGTGGTTTTGTCTTTGCAGTCGCCGTAGCGATTGCGGAAGATGTCGGATGCGGGATGCGCCTGCAATCCGCCGATGCCGCGCATGACGATGAAGTAACGGATGTTTTTCTGGATGTACTCGGTGATGCGGGTGAGCTTGGAGACGAAGTCGGGCGCTCCGGCGATAAGGCTTTGGGTTTGGGCGGTGATTTCGGGCGAGGGGTCGGTGCGATGCTCTTGCAGCGCAGTTGTCCACTGACCGATGGCGCGCCATTGATTGTCTTTGCCGTCCACGGCGGCATCGCCCCATTGGACGGACATGCGGGCGGCGAGAGCTTCCCATTCGGGATGAGATTTTACGTCGCGCAGGTTTAGGGCGGGCATATCTTTAATCTCCCAGCGCCAGTGATTGGGAGCAACCTCGACGGGCTTTACGGGCGTGTATCTGTGCCATGCCTCGGAGTGCGCGCGGCCGGCGGGCAGGTCAACCTCAAGGGCTTGGAAGACGACGGGAACATGATCCTGGATTTGCCAGACTGTCTCCTGTAGGTAGGGCGCGACTAACTTCTCGGACTCGCAGATGATGGTGGCGCCGACATCGGCGGCGGGAGGATTTACGCCGCGGACTTTGTGAGTGGTGAGCATGGTGGAGCTGCCGGGGTTTCCTACGTCGATGAAATCGGTGTCCTGGGCTTGATATTGCTTCTGGTCCGCGGCGATGGTCCATTCGCGGAAGTAGTTGATTTTTTCGTCCACGTCGAAGGAGACCAAGCAGTATGCATCGCCGCGGCCCTGTGGCTTGAGGATGCGCCTGACCACGCGCTCGCGCTCGGTGGCGCGGCCCTGGGCGTCTACGGTTTCGAGGTACTCGTCATAGAGGATGACAGAGGCGGCATCCTTGACGTTAGCGGGGGTGGGAGTCTTGGCGGCGTCGAGGCCCCACTGCGGAGGGTCCTGCTTGCCGCCAAACCAGTTGGCGTGGGCGGGCTGGCATGCAAGCACCAACAGAGCAGCGGCTAAGAAACGAACAGGACTGGAAGAAAGCGAAATGTCTATCATTGGGTTCCTTTGGCGGCAGAAGGGCGCGTGAAAACGAGTTGCTGCTGGTCGGAGGCGGCCAGCTTCAAATAGAAGTCGTGGAGGTAGTCGTATTCGACGGGATTGAGCAAATGAAAGCTGGGTGTAAGTATGCGCTCCACTTCGAACGAATCCTCCTTTGCGGTGATGAAAATCCGCAGCGAAGCGTGATCGGGCCAAGTAGCTTCGGAAGAATCGGGTGCGCTCTCGATGGTGTAGCCGGAGGGCATGTGAAAGGTGACATCATCCTGCTCTATCTTTGCGTAGTGAAGATCAATAGAGGTAATACGCTTGTTCTGTGCAATGAAGGGATGTTTGGCGCGGGATTCAAAGAAGAAGGCGGGAAAGATTAGACGCTTGCTGGAAGCGGCGCCGATATTGCCGCTGAGCTTAATTACTCCGATCAGATTGGTGCTGCTGTCGTCTAGCGCGACAAAGTGGTCGATATCAGCCTGTACACCGTCAGGAAGGGAGTTACGCAACGACTCGATGAACTGCTTTTTAACTTCATCCTCGTCGTTCTGAAGGGCCAATTGCCGCCAGTAGAGCGCCTCCGGGCCCGACAGAACAACACGCGCCGTACCGTTCACGCCTCCATCTTCGCTGATGGTAATATCCGCGATCTTTTGAACCACCGAATCTTTATAGTTGCTGTCGGGGGTACTATCGATAACCGCGCCCTTGTCCGAAAGTCGGAAGCCTGACGCGAGAGTGTGTTTCCAATGCAGACTGCCAAAGGGGCACATTTTTTGTCCGGGGTCAAGATATACCTCTTTGCCATCAATCACGATGATGGCAAGGAAATCGTCGAACTGCCTGGTGGACAGGTAGGAATGATCGAAGACGGCGCGACTACGGTCAACCACCTGCATGGGCCAGGCCTTGAGTCCTGCAGCGCGGGCGAGAGCCACGTAGAGCAGCGTGATCTCATCATCCGTACCGCTCTGCTGATTCCAGACATCCTCTGCATTATGAATGTTTTTAAGCTTTTCTTGATGACGCTCGGCCTGAGATTTTACCCGGCTAAAGACGGTGTTGTCGAGCTTTTGTACGGCGGCATAAATTTTAGCGGCTTTTTGTTGATCGGTGTCGGTGGGAGCGATAATCCCGTCTACGGCTTTCTTGAGCCCTTTCGTTGGATCGGTGAAGTTGCGCACAATCTTAGCCCAATTTTTACCCGTGTTGTCCCAGTATTCATTGGCGGAGCTGTACGTGGTGTAAAAGAACTCTACTCGCCACTTGAAAGTATTTAACGGCGGCATCCAATCCTCATCGGGAAGGGGCGGGACGTCGGTAATGTCTAGCGTATAAGTGTTGTTTTTGCAACAAATCACCTTGGCATCGGAGTGAATATAAGTCTCATATAACTGGTTGCTAATATTGCTGGGAATGTATGAGTAGTGCTCTTTGTGGACAAATAATTGCTGTTGAATCCACCATATGGGCACGGGAATCTCACCGGAATAGATATAGCGGTATTCCAGGATGCTACCGACCTCGACGTTGGGCAGGGTGAAGACCATGTAGTTGATCTGGTAACCCTTAGTCTTGAGGCCCACCATATTGGAGGGTTTGCCTGTAAAAGGAATGACGGTTCCATCAGGGTGAATGGTGCGGCCTTGGATATCCGTGACATTACTTTTATCAGGATTATAAGAAATGCGAATTGTGGCCTGCTCTTTGCCCTTTTCGGTGAGCACTTTGATGCGCTCATAGAAGCGTTGAGTACCACCACTGGAACCGCTGTGATCGGTGTTTTCTTCGCGGTATAGGTAGACGGCGGCGGCTCCGGGGGCTTTGGGGTCGGCGGTCATCTTGAGTTCTTCGTCGGTGGGCTGCTGAAACTGGGCGAGCAGGAGGGCCGGAGATGCGAGGGCGAGAAGCAGGGGCAAATGGCGCATGAAAACAGAAATCCGCATGAGACTTCCTATGCTTTCAGAAAATTTGAGACCTATAACGAGACGCTGGAAATGATTGCAAGGATTTTACAACGTCACGAGAGCGGCGTCGAGGGGGCTGGCGTGTTTCCAAACTATTAAAGGCTGTAGTTGCAGGCGCCCCGCCTTGGGCACAAAGAACGTGCCGGTGGCGGGGTACCCGGCTATTCCGGTCCAATTTAGAAAGAACTAGGTGCGCGGCGATCATCAGTTTCCTTTCGGCGCGGTAGATGTCGCGGCAGGTGATTTGGTGAGGACAATTTGTTGTTGGTCGGCAGTGGCGACTTTCTGGTAGAAGCCGCGGAGGTCGCCGTAATCCTTGGGATCGAGCAGACAAAAGCTACGGGCGAAAACGCGCACTACTTCGACCGAGCCGTCCTTCACAGTGGATTTAATCCGCAGCAAAGCGTGATTTGACCAGGTAATGTCCGGGGATTGCGGGGTACTTTCGACGGTATAACCGGAGGGCAGGTGAAGCGAGACATTGTCCTGTTCCATTCTTGCGTAGTGAAGATCGATGGGGGAGATGCGCTTGTCCTCAGCGACGAAAGGATGCGCAGCGCGTGATTCAAAGAAGAGGCCGGGAAGGAGAATGTGCTTGCCGATGACCGAGCCCAGATTGCCGCTGATGCGGAGATAGCTGCTGAGGTTATTGCTGAAGTCATCGAGGCCCTGGAAATGATCGAAGTCGGTCTGCACGCCTTCGGGGAATTCGTTCTGAACGGATTCGATGAACTGCTTCTTAACTTCTTCCTCATCGTTTTCCAGCGCCAGTTGCCTCCAATGGAGCGCGTCTTGTCCGGACATTATGTAACGGACGGCTCCCTGCAAGCTGCCCGTCTCGTCGATGCCTAGATTGGCGATACGCTGCACGATTGAATCCTTGTGCAGGCCGGCGGGAGTGGTGGCAATCACCGCAGTTTTCTCGGAGAGGCGGAAGCCGGTGGCGACAGTATGCTTCCAGTGCAACAAGCCAAAGGGGCACATCTTCTGACCGGGGTCGAGGTAAACATCTTTGCCGCCTAATACGACAACCACAATATAGTCGTCTAACTGCCCGGAAGAAAGAAGAGTGTTATCGAAGAAGGCGCGGCTGCGATCGACCACTTTCATGGGAACTACATTGAGGCCGGCGGCGCGGGCGAGAGCCACATAGAGCAGCGCAATCTCGTCGTCGGTGCCGCGCTGCTGCTTCCAGACATCGCCCGCGTTATTAATATCCTTCAGCTTTTCCTTTTTGCGTTCGGCTTCAGATTTAGTACGGGTGAAGCGGGTGTTCTCGAGCTTTTGGACGGCGGCGTAAATTTTGGCGGCTTTCTGCTCGTCAGTGTCGCCGGGGGCGACGATGCCAGCAACAATAGTCTTGAGATGGCCGGATGGATTTGTGAAGTCCCGTACCCAATTGGCCCAAGATTTCTCTGCATTGTCCCAGAACTCCTTGGCGGTATCGATGCTCGAGTAGTAAAACTCGACGCGCCATCGAATGGTGTTCATGGGCGGCATCCAGTCTTCTTTGGGCTGGGGAAGGACATTGGCCATATCCAGCGTGAGGATGCCATGTTTATCCTTGACCACTTTTTCACCGGAATCGATTCGAGTTGCGGTCATCAGGCCGAACGTCCCGCTTAAATCGGGATGGAAGGAGTAGTGTGCCTTGCGAACGAAATAGGGCTGCTGAACCCACCAAGTGGGGGCGAAGGTACTTCCGCTATAGCTATAGCGGTACTCCAGAATGCTGCCAACATCGACGTCGGGCAGGGTAAAGACCACGGAATTTTCCTGGAGGTTCTTGGTCTTGAAATCCACGAGGTCGTCGGGTTTGACGGTCAAAGGAATGACGGTTCCGTCGGCATGGATGGTACGGCCTTCAATCTTTGTGACCCTGTCGGCGCCGGGGACGTAGGGGATGTTGACAGTGGCGAGCTCCTTGCCTTTCTCAGTGAGCACCTTGATACGCTCGTAGAAGCTATGGAGGTGAGCAAAGTCATCGGTGATGTCTTCGCGGTAGAGGTAGACGGCGGCAGCTCCGGGGGCTTTGGGGTCGGCGGTCATCTTGAGTTCTTCGTCGGTGGGCTGCTGGAACTGGGCACGGAGCAGGGCTGGCGATGCCAGGACTAGGAGTAAAGGCAGACTGCGCATGAAGGCGAAAACTCGCATGAACTCGTCCTTTCTTGCAATGCAACAGAATACGGAACGCACGATAATTAAGAAGCGGTCGAATCAGTTTCCTTTCGGCGCGGGTTGCGCGGGCGGCGCGATAGATGTCGCACCAGGTGATTTGGTGAGGACGAGTTGAGCCTGGTCGGCGGCGGCGACTTTTTGGTAGAAGCCACGGAGGTCGTTGTACTCCTCGGGCTTGGCGAAGGTGAAGGCACTGGCCAGGGAGCGGGCGATGGTGATCTGGCCGGGGGCAGAGACGGATTTTACGGTCAGGAGTGCGTGCTGCGGCCAGGAAATCTTGTTGTCCTGAGGCGCGCCTTCAACGGTGAAACCGTCTGGCAGGTGATATGTGACCTGGTCGGTGACGAGATCGCCATAGCGCATATCGACGGGCTGAGTGCGTTTTTCCTGAGCGACAAAGGGTTGGTTGCCGCGGGTCTCGAAGAAGAAGGCGGGGAGCATGAGGCGTTTGGAAGTAGCGGCGCCGATGGAGCCTTTTGCGTTGACGACGGCGAGGAGGTTGGCATCGGGATCGTCGAGCCCGATGAAGTGATCGATGTGGGCTTCGACGCCATCTGGGAAGCGGGACTCGAGGGATTTGTCGAACTGCTTTTTGACTTCAGCTTCGTCGTTGGTGAAGGCTTTTTGCCTCCAGTAGAGGGCAGCCTGGCCATTCATTACAAAGCGAAAGCTGCCGGTAAGAGCACCCTGGGCATCGAGGGTGATGTCGCCGATGCGCAGGGTTTTGTTCTCGGAATAGGGCTGGGAGGCGGTAGTAACGGCCCCGACACCTTTAGGGGATTGCGTAAGGCCGCCAGCGCTGGAGTGCTTCCAGCTGAGAGTCTGGAAGGGGCACATTTTTTCGCCGGGGTCGAGATCGATATCCTTGCCGCCGGAAGAGAGAACGACGAGAGTGTCGTCAAGCTGGGACAAGGATAAATAGGAGATATCGAAATTGCCCTGCTCACGGTCGACGACCTTGGTGGCATAGGCGGTGAGGCCGGCGGCGCGCAGCATGGCGAGATAGAGCAGTGCGATGTCTTCGCTGTCGCCGCTCTTCTGCTTCCAGGTATCATCGGCATGCTTGGCGACCTTCAAGTGGAGCTGCTTCATCTCGGATTCAGTTTTCTTGCGGGAATAGTCGGTGTTATCGAGTGCCTGGACGGCTTTATAGAGCTTTTTTGCCTTGTCGAGATCGCTGTCGGCGGGGGAGATGATGCCGGCGACCGCCTCCTTAATGGCTTTGGAGGGTTCGGCGAAGTGATCCACATCCTTGGACCAGAGCTTGGCGTCGTTGATCCAGAACTCTTGAGCGCTACTGGCGGCTTTGTAATAGAAGAAGACTTTATAACGAATGCTCTCGATGGGCGGCATCCATTCTTCGTCGGGAGTGGGGGGAATGTCGGTGACATCGATGGTGTAATGACCAGCGACATCGGATTTCACGGTCACGCCTTCGGGAAGTTTGGGCCACCAGATGAGAGTGTTGGCCACGCGTCCCCGCTCATCCATCACAGTTGAACTGGTCTGATTCAGGATGCCGGGCAGGAATTGCTTGGCTGGCGTGAAGAGGTAATGGGCCTTGTGGACGAAGTAAGGGCGTTGAATCTCCCAACGCGGAGAAGAAACAATATTATCGTCATTGTGGATCTGATAGGAGTATTCGAGGATGCTGCCGACTTCGACACTGGGCAGGGTGAAGACCTTGCGGTTGACCTGCACCTGCTCGCCTTGATTGTTTTTTACTTTGGCGACCAGCAGGTCTTCAGGCTTTCCGGTAAGAGGTATGACGGTGCCGTCGGAGTGGATAGTGCGGCCCTTGATGTCGACGATTTTGGATGTGCTGCGCAGGTAGGGGGGAACATCGACGGTGGCCAACTCCTTGCCCTTCTCGGTTAGCACCTTGATGCGTGCGTAAAAAGTCTGATAGGAGAGCACGTCGTTAGTAACTTCCTCGACGTTGAGGTAGACGGCGGCGGCTCCGGGGGCCTTGGGGTCGGCGGTCATCTTGAGTTCCTCATCGGTGGGCTGCTGGAACTGGGCGAGCAGAAGTGCCGGTGATGTGAAGGCGAAAAGCAGGGGCAGATAGCGCAGAAGAACAGAAATCCGCATGAGACGATCCTTTGCGTGCAGAAATTAGAGAACTGTCGCGAATGGTGAAAATTGATTGCGAGAATTTTACATGAGGCAGAGGGGGGAGTCGAGGGGACTGGCCGTCCAGGCATACGGCGCTTGCGCGCCAGCGAGTTAGCGGGTTAACTGGTGGGATTCGAGGAGGGAGGAGACGAGGGCGATGGGTAGGCCGACGACGTTGAAGTAGTCGCCTTCGATGCGGGGAATCCAGCGGGCGGCGCGGCCCTGGATAGCGTAAGCTCCGGCTTTGTCCATGGGCTCGACGGTGGCGATGTAGGCAGCGATGGCGTCTTCGGTGAGGGGGAGGAAGGTGACGGCGGTGGTTTCGGCGGCGACCTGGGTGGAGGTTGCGGTGATGAGGGCGATGCCGGTGATGACCTGGTGAGTGCGGCCGGAGAGGAGACGCAACATTCGGGCGGCGTCGGCGGGGTCGGAAGGCTTGCCGAGGATTTGATTGTCCAGGGTTACGGTGGTGTCGGCGGCGAGGATGGTGAGGGGTGTGGTTGATGAGAGAGTTAGGTTCGATGAATCCCCGGTCCCCAAATGCGAGGGACCAGGGGCACCCAGAATATTTTTTTCAATCGTATCGGCACGACTGAAGTCGTGCTCTTTCAAGGCCAGTTCGTTGTAGACGGCTTCGGCTTTTTCGCGGGCGAGGCGGGTGACGTAGGCGACGGGGTCTTCGTTGGGGAGGGGGTCCTCGGGGATGTGGGCGGGACGGACCTCGAAGGTGTAGCCGGCTTGGGTGAGGAGTTCGCGGCGGCGGGGCGAGGCGGAGGCGAGGACGAGCATAAGGAGATTATTGCAGGGAACGATCATGCACTGATAAGAAACAGGCGTGGACCGGGAGGCCGGCGCTACAGCGAGGGCCCCTGCGGGACGGCGAGGCCGGAGAAGGACTAAAGAGAAGGGTCATAGCTTTGCCATTCGGAGCAGAAGACAGGCATACTCCTCTGCTTTCTGTATGGTCAGTCCAGTTCTCTGTTCAATTCTCATCGGATGATCAAGTTCCTCCAAAATGAACAACGGCCGCTTTCCAACCGGTTGTATGCGAATTTCAAGACACATATTAATAGTTTCCGTGTAGATAGAAAGGGAATTTGCCAGCCGCCCTTTGAATGGTCCGATTGTCTTTTCTCTGCCTTCGGAATCCCAATAAGTGGAAATCAAATCGTAGGCTTCTTCCTTAACTCTTGCCCAAACACCCCAAAGAAACACATTGTCTGAATCATGGATCGGTAGTTCGATGCATCCCCTAATGAAAAACTGCTCCTGGTCGATGATGCACTGGTCCGATCCGATGACGGCTCTTGTATCCCGTTCTTCTTTGGTCAGGTTGGCATAAGGATCAGGAAAGTCAGCGGCAAAACTGAAAGGAAATCCAGAGTGTTCTTTTCCACAGCAAGAGCAGATATATGATTGGCTTTCCATTTCGCCCTTCTTCATTTTTTCAGTCATGATGCGTGTTTAGACGGTGAGGCCGGTTTGGAGTCCTTTGTTTGTAGCTAGGCCCCAGGCCATGGCGGGGGTGTTGTGGGCGAGTCCGAAGCGGCCGTCGGGGCCTAACAATATGATGCCGCCGTGTCCGCCGAGACGGTTGAAGAGATAGGCGATGGCTTCTCGGGCGGCGATTTCTGGGGCGATTCCGTTGGCGACGCGGTCGGTGGCCCACTTGCCGAGGACCAGCTTCATGATGGGTTCGCCCCAGCCGGTGAGAGAGACTGCGGCGGAGAGATTGTCGGCGTAACAGCCGCAACCGATGAGGGAGGAGTCGCCGACACGGCCGGGAGTTTTGTTGAGGGTTCCGCCGGTGGAGGTGGCGGCGGCGAGGTTGCCGTGGGAGTCGAGGGCTACAGCGCCGACGGTGTCGTGGTCCTCGAATTTTTGGGATAAGGGCTTTTTCTCCGGGGCTAAAGCCCCATCAATTTTTTTTGCGCTTGTATCGGCACGACTGAAGTCTTGCCCTGACACAAGACCTTCTTCGGCGCGGTCAGGCGAAGACGCTAGATTCATCGATTCCCTGGTCCCCAAATGCGAGGGACCAGGGGCACCGGGAAATTCTCCATTAGGGACTGCGGTTTCGGGGCTTTTGTCGTCGTGGAGGACGGTGTGCGGAGCGGTTTCAGGGCCGGAGAAGGTGTCGTCGCCGAGGCCGGCGGACTCGCGGATCTTGGCATGGACGAGGCGCTGGCGCTCGCGGTCGAGGACGAGTTCGGAGTTGTCGATAAGGGCCATGCCGTGGGAGTGGGCGAAGTTCTCGGCACCGGGCCCGACGAAGTAGACGTGCTGACTTTTTTCGAGAACCAGGCGTGCTGCTTGAATGGGATTGCGCAGGCGCTCGACGCAGGCCACGCCGCCGGCCTTCATGCGTCCGCCGTCCATGAGGAGTGCATCGAGCTGGACGCGTCCGTCGGAGGTGAGAAAGCTGCCGCGTCCGGCGTCGAAGGTGGGGTCGTCTTCGAGGACGGTGACGGCTGCTTCGACGGCGTCGAGGGCGGATGCTCCGCGAGAAAGAAGAGCGTAGCCGGTTTCGAGAGCATGGCGGATGCCGTCCAGGTGAGCGGCAGCGGCTTCGGCGGGAATGGCCCATGCGCCGCCGTGAACGAGAAGAGTTGGGGAATGGGTGGCGGATGTCACTTGGCTATCGTAGAACATTTGGCTGGGGAGTGGCGGAAACCACAATTTGTAATGAGACTGTTTCCCTCAGAGACTAAAGCCCAGTAAATAATTTCTGACTCGTGTATGGGCAGAATCCCGTACCCTTCACCTGAATCCTGAACCATTCAAACCGATTATGTGTCCGATCAAACCGATTACGTGTCCGATTTGGGGCGGGAAGGTTTTCTTGAGTCATATATTTCGTTCATTGGAATTCTTGTCAAAGGGCGGAAGGAGGGAATTAAGGGTTAAGTAGTTGAAAGTATAGGTGAAGATAGGGTCCATAAATTTTGCAGTTAATTACGAGGAGATTGGTTAAGCTAAAAACATTCAAACAGTAATCATGATTACAGAGAATTGACAGGAGAGCGGGAAGAGGCTTTTCTGGTTTTTTCGGACCACTTCCACGGAGTCGCAAGCGTGGAGAGAGGCTGAGAACATCTTCAGAGAACAAGTGGATGTTTTACCTTAGCGAAGGGCCGCGCATGGAAGCGTTGAAAGCGGCCGAAGGCAGAATGGCATGGGCAAGGCAAACTCTGGAAGAGATCAGAATATTCTCCGAGTTGATCGGAGCAGCGAGGGAGATAACAAGGCGGTTTGTAGTGCAGGAAGCCGCTGAGTGTTCGCGACAACCGAAGAAACCAATTCGGCGAATACGGGGTGTGGTTCCCATTGGGGAATCAACCCTTTCCTTTTCTACGGAGAGAGTGAGGCCGTGGAATGTTGGAACGGGATTGGCGGAGAAATGGTGTTGGCAAGGAAATGTCAGGCGGCTGCAGGCAAGCCGCGCGGAACAGGAACGCAAGCGAAGTCGGTCAACCCGGGCAAGGCAAAGTTGATTGCGGCGGTAGACAAGAAAGTCGGGGAAAACAGCGAGGATATTGCCCAGAAGCTGATCGACTCCGTGAAAAAGGGCGACTGGACGGGCGCCAGGCTATTGTATGCCATGGCGGACGGGCTCATCGATTGCGAAAACCAAGAGGTGGTGAGCCAACTTTTCAGTTATGCGCAAACCTTGACTTCAGAGCAGCAGTTGACTGATGCAGAAGCCGAAGCAGCCGCGAAGCGGGAGCAGGACGAGAGTGAGTTAGCAACTGCTTCGCGGGGCTAGCGGGTTAGCAAATTCCACGCAATTATCACATCAACAACAAAGAGCTGTTGTTTTACCCCAACGCGCAATTGTTGCTGGTTACCACCCCAAGAAGCAAGTGCAGCTTCTTGGGGACCCCATGTCGCTGTGGACCCTAAAGCAGCAAGAACAACTGAGCGGCGTGTGTAGGTCAGCCGTAGATTCAGCGAGTTAACGAGAAGACAAACTTTGCGGGAGCAAGGCAGAGATGAAGGAGTCTCTGCCTTTTTTTCCGGAAGAAAACGAGGGATGGATGAAGCTCACAAATTATGAAGGTTTGCGCGCCAGCGGATGGCTGGGCCTGTTGTTGATGGAGCTGTGCCTGCTGGGCGTGTGGATGGGAAGCGTGGTCCACGCGCAGGCTATCGGCACGACGACGGTACAGGGGACGGTGTATCTTGCGAACGGCCAGCCGGGGACAGGGACACTGGTGGTGAGTTGGCCATCATTTACGACGGCGAGCGGCCAACTGGTGGCGGCTGACAGCATGACAGTGGCGATAGCGCCGGATGGATTTGTGAGCGTGAATTTGGCGCCTAACCTTGGGGCTACGCCGGCGGGGCTTTACTATACGGCGATCTGTTACATGAGCGACGGGTCGGTGAACACGCAGTACTGGGTGGTTCCGGCGACGACAACGGCGACGCTGGGTCAGGTGCAGTCGCAGGTGATGCCATCGGTGCAGGCCGTGCAGGCGGCGAGTAAGACATATGTTGACCAGGCGGTTGCGGAGCTGGCGGGAAGTTTGCTGACGGCAAACGGGGCGACGATGACCGGTCCGCTGACTTTGTGTTGCGCTCCGACTACGCCTTTGCAGGCGGCGGACAAGCAATATGTGGATGCGGCGACGGCGCAGTCGGTTCCTCTGACGGGCGGAACGTTGACGGGTGCGTTGACGGCGACACAGATAGGGGCGCTTTACCAGGTGGACCAATTTCCCGGAGCGGATTTCGGGGCCAAGCTGGGAGCATGCCTAAGCGGGTTGAGCACGACGCAGGGTGGAACGTGCGATGCGCGGAATTTTACAGGGACGCTGGGGATGGGATCGAGCGTGACAATTGCAACGGCGAATGCAACGGTGCTGCTGCCGTGCGCGACGATTTCGACGGCGAACCAGATTATTGTGACGGCAGGTACGCGGAATGTGTCGCTGCGCGGGTGCGCGTTGCGCGGGGCGAGTACGGCGAGCGGGAGCCAGGGCGGGACGGTTTTTTATTACTCGGGGACGGGCGCGATGTTGCAGGTGGGCGACCCGACGTATGCCGCGGACACGCTGGGTTTTCATTTGGACAACGTGGCGATCAACACTACATTATCATCGAGCGCCAGCGCGAAAGGATTCGCAGCTTATCGCACGCAAGAGTTGGATCTGGAAAGCTTGTATTTTCTTGGTAACTCAAACCAGACGGGCATGACGCTGGACGGAACGGGGAATTATACGGGTGGAACTTTCTACGACAACGAGTTTACGGGATTTCAGACGGCGGTGAACGCGATTGGGCATCAGATCGCAAATTCCGCGACGACGGATTGGTTGAATGCGAGCACGTTTGTGCGGTTGCATATTGATTGCCCGACGAGCGGGGGCAGCCCGGTAAGCGGGACGTATGGGATCAACCTGCAACAAGGCGATGGAAATACCTTTACTGGCGGAGACGTGGAGGGATGCGCGACGGCGTTGCACCTGGGAGCGAACGCACAGAACAACACGATTGTGGGATTGCGCAACGAGAACTCGACGAATCAGGTGGTGGCGGATGCGGGCAGCTCGTATAACAACTGGATGACCGGCGGCACGATGTTTACCGGGCAGTTGACGGACAATGGCACGCGCAACAGTTTTCTGGATACCTTTCATCGCAGCTTTAACGGCATGAATGGCGATTGGTATGGGAGCCAGAAGGACGCGACAGTTACGAATCACCTGCGGCTGGGGACGGGCGCGGGAAACGAACGCGGCTTGCTGAATGAGATTCAGACGGATTACGGCTATCGCTGGATGGAAGGGTACACGGACGCGACGGCGGGCGAACAGTTCTATCAGATACAAGATTTGCTCAACAACGTGAACCGGATTTCGGTGGGCCAGTATAACAACGGGCAGTCGAGCACCAACAACCAGACAGCGATCAATTCGGCGGGGACCGGAGCTGTGGTGCTGAACGGATCGAATGGCTCGGGGACTGGCGGAGTGATCTTCGGATCGGGAGGAGCGAGCGAGAGCACGGTGGCGACAGTCGGCAACACCGGGAACGCGCAGTTCAACGGCACGCTGCTGGTGGGAGGCACGTCGCAGTCGACAGGGACGATGACGGTTCGGAATAACGCCGATGCCGAGGTGGATTACTATCTATGGCCGGGACTAACCACCAGCCAGAAAGGTGCGTACACCTACAAGGACTGGAACGGGAGCAGCCAGTGGTACATGGTGAAGGACGCGAGCAATAACTGGGCGCTGAATTCGGCGACCGGCGGACTGGACAGCTTCAAGGCTTACCAGAGCACGAACAGCGGCGATACCTATATTGATGCGTCGAATTCTACCGGAGTGGTGCGGATCAACTACGAAACAGGGTCCGGCACGCAGTTCAAGGTGTATGGAGGAAACAGCGGCAGTTTGTACGCCAGCTTCACGGGAACGACATCCATTCAATTTCCGGGGCTTGCGTCGAGCGGCGGCTACAACTGCCTGCAGATCGACAACTCGGGTTACATCACCAATACGGGGACGGCGTGCGGGAGCGGGGGCGGGGGCGGCAGCGGGACGGTGAACTCGGGGACCAATGGGCAGATCGCATATTACAACGGCACGGGTACAACGCTTTCAGGCGTGAACACGGTATCGGTAGCGGCGGGAGGAACGGGATCCACGACTGCTTCCGGGGCGCTGACGAACCTGGGCGGGGTGGCTACGAGCACGACAGTCAATGGTCATAGCTTGAGCGGCAATGTGACAGTTTCAGCGTCGGACCTGACAACGGGCACGCTTCCTCATGCGCAATTGCCGACACTGTTGAGCGGGGACATTCCGAGCAATACGGCGAATACGACGGGGACGGCGGCCAGCTTTACAAACTCCCTGGCGGGCGATGTGACAGGAAGTCAATCGGCGACGAGCGTCGGCAAGATCAACGGCGGCAGCATACCGGCATCGACGAACGCATTGAGCAGCAATTCGGGCAGCCAGCTTGTGGCCTCGACCTCGCACAATTTGAGTGTGCCGGCGAATTGCAGCGCGGCATCGGGGTCGGGGACAGCCTACACATGCACGACCACGCCTTCGTTTACACCCGCGACCGGAGACCATATTCAGTTCAAGGCGGATGTGGCGAACACGGGAGGCGCAACGCTGGCCGTGAATGGCGCCACAGCTGCTTCTATTAAGAAGTGGGGCGGCGGCACTAACTTAATTGCCGATGACTTATTGGCTGGTAATTGGATTAGCGCGACGTTCGATGGAACGTATTGGCAGCTTGAAGGACAATTGGGAAATGCCAACGCCACACAGATCAATGGAACGGCGATCAGCGGGTTGTCGGGGAGTGGATCGATGCTGGCGCTGACATCATCGCCGACCTTTACAGGTAATACCACAACCTTTGCGAATAACTCGGCCAGCACGGACTATGTTGTAATTCAACCGGGCACGTCGAGCACCGCATATCTGGGCGGGATTCAACTGAACAGCGCCGCCGCGACGCCGGTGACCGAGTGGTATATCGAAGAGGATACGAGCTACGATCTGAAGATTCACGATCAGGGCGCGACCACTCCGGTGGACATTCTGACCGGCTACATCAATGCGGGAACCAACATCAACTCGCAGGGCACAAGCGCGGTCACCATCAACAATGCATCGACGGGAGCCGGCACGGGCGGTTTTATTGTCTACGAGGGCGGCGCGAATTATAACGTTCAAGCTTTCACGGTGACGAGTTCGGGTAATGCCAGCGTGCCGGGCACATTGACGGCCACTGGAACGATCACGGGCGGAATGGGTGCATCGCTTTCCAGCGCGACGAGCATCGCGGCAACCAGCTTTACTACGACCGGGCTGGCGCTTCCGTCGATTCCGGTGAGCACCACCAAGCGCGGCATGTGCGTGTTGATCTGGGAGCAAAACACGGCGGTGGGCACGGTGCAATTCGGAATGGGGATGAACAATGCGCCTACCGACCTTTGGGTGATCAATCAGGATTCTCCGGGAGTGTACAAAGCACCAACTTATACTACGATCGCCTCGACGACAACGACCGCGGTTTCTGCTGCGGATGCGCCCAGCGCCACGGCGACAGGCTACAGGGACGAGATCGAATTTACTCTCACCACGGGAAGTTCCAACGCGGTGACGGTGACGGTCTACGGACTCTCCAGCAGCACATCGGATGCGCTGGTAATCGAGCCGGGTAGTTACTGCACCTGGCTGCCGTGAGTAGCCCTGGAATATGGCGCTCTTCATGCAGGACAGAAGTTTTGAGAGGAAGCGAAGGCGGCAATGATCGCGAGGATACAGTGGCTGAAATAAGTGCGGAGAACAACAGCGGGGGCCGGAGTCTAATCCCGGAGGAGCTTGACCGGGAGGAGTTGGTGCGCTTCGGGAAGATACTGGATACTCGTCCGGCGAGCCTGCGTGGCCGGACGGTAGGGATGGAGCTGGCCGAGCAACTGCTGAAGGTGCGTACGCGAGATGGGAGCACTGCGCCGCTCAGGGCGAACACGGTGCAGCGGGCCTTTGAACGGCTGCGGGCGACACGGAATATTGTTCTAAAGGCGCGGCAGATGGGGATGACGACCTGGGTGGCGGCGCGCTTTTTTCTGAAGACAATTACCCAGCCGGGGACGCTGACGCTGCAGGTGGCGCACTCGCAGGAGGCGGCCGAGGAGATCTTCGGAATTGTGCACCGCTTTGTGGACTGGTTGCCGGAGGCGCTGCGCGAGGGTCCGTTGCAGATTTCGCGGGCCAACGTGCGGCAGATTGTTTTTCCGGAGATGGACTCGCAGTACCGGGTGGTGACGGCGGGAGACCGGAACGCGGGGCGGGGATTGACGGTGCAGAATCTGCACTGCTCGGAGCTGGCGAGGTGGCCGGGCGATCCAGCGGAGACGCTGGCGGGACTGCGGGCGGCGATGGCGCCAGGTGCGGAGCTGATACTGGAATCGACGCCGGAGGGGGTGGGCGGCTGCTTTTACGAGGAGTGGCAGAAGGCCAGCGAGATGGGGATGGTGCGGCACTTCTTTCCCTGGTGGATGGAGCGGCAGTACCGGGCGAAGGCGGTGGACGAAGAGAGCCTTACGGACGAAGAGCGGGATTTAATGGCCTTCAAGCTGCTGGATCTGGAGCAGATTGGATTCCGGCGGCAGATCAGGGCGGATTTTCGCTCTCTGGCGCGGCAGGAGTACGCGGAAGATTGCGAAAAATGCTTTTTGGCCAGCGGGGATTCAGTCTTTGAGTTGGGGGCGGTGGATGCGCGGCTGGCGACGGTGACTGAGCCGATTGAAGTGCGGCACAACGGGGAGCTGGAGATCTGGTTGCCGCCGCTCACGGGCAAGAAGTATCTGGTGGCGGTGGACCCGGCCGGTGGCGGAAGCGAGGGGGATTATTCGGCGGCCGAGGTGCTGGATCTGGAGACGGGGTTGCAGTGCGCGGAGTTTGCCGGGCACATGGGCGGACTGGAGCTGGCACAGTTTGTGACGAAGCTGGCCACGGAGTACAACCAGGCTTGGCTGGTGGTGGAGAGAAACAATCACGGCAGCGGAATTTTGGCGCTGCTGGAGAGCGTCTGCGGGTATGGGCGAATTTATAAGCAGAATGGGCAGGCGGGCTGGCTGACCACATCGTTGAGCAGGCTGACTGCGTTGGGGCAATTGGATGCGGCGCTGGTGGAGGAACCGGAGCGATTTCAGAGCCGAAAGCTGCTGGCGGAGTGCCGGAGTTTTGTGCGCCGTCCGGATGGCGGGAGCGGGGCACGGCCGGGAACGCATGACGACCGGGTGATGGCTATGGCGATCGGGTTGGAGGCGAGAGCCGAGTTGAAACAGTGAACAGTGGTCAGTCAACAACGAGGACGCGCTAACGTTTTACGGTATTGTCAAGCAGATTTTAGAATTTGGACGCATGGTTCTGAGTGTCGATACGCCTTACTGATCACTGACCACTGTTCACTGTTCACTGTCAGCGCATAGAATTCGAGTGGGGTTGAATGCGAGCGGGGGCAAGGGCTTGGCGGTTCTGGCGGTGCAGCATATCCGGCGGATGCGGGGCGGGGCGCAAGGCCAGTTGATGCTGGGCGCGGATGGCCAGGTGTACGTGGTGAAGTTTCAGAATAACCCGCAACACGTGCGGGTGCTGGCCAACGAATTTCTGGCCTCAAGAATTGCGGTGGCGGCGGGGCTTACGGCTCCGGAGACGGTATTGATGGAGGTCTCCAGCTGGCTGGTGGAAAATACGCCGGAGCTGGAGATGGACCTGGGCCGGACACGAGTGCGGTGTACGGCGGGATTGAACTTCGGGTCGAGATTTGTAGGCGGGCTGATGCCGGGACAGGCGGTGGATTACCTGCCCGAGGAGCAGATGGCCGAGGTGCGGAACCTGAATGAATTTGCCGGGATTCTTGCCTTGGACAAGTGGACGGGCAACGCCAACGGCCGGCAGGCGGTTTTCGCGCGCAAACAACGGGAACGGCGCTACCGGGCGGTCTTCATCGACTACGGGTATTGCTTTCACGCCGGGGAGTGGAGGTTCGAGGATCTGCCGCTGCGAGGGGTCTACTACCGCAACGATGTCTACCGGGAGATCAGCGGTTGGGAGGCCTTTGAACCGTGGCTGACGCGGCTGGAGACCATGGCGGCGGAGACAGTGTGGGCGGCGGCCAACGAGATACCGCCTGAATGGTATGGCGGCGACCAGAGCGAAATGGAGGCTCTGGTGGAAAAGCTGCTGTCCAGGCGAAGCCGGATTCGGGAGCTGATTGAAGGCTTCGGGAAGTCGGATAGGCGGCCATTTCCGAAATGGGTGGGGATGGGTAAAAATTTGGGGGAAGATTGGAAAGAGGAGAGGTGGGGGAATACCATGGGGAGGGTGAATTGAAAAGGCAGCGATCAGCTAACAGCTAACAGCTGTCAGCTTTCAGTCTTGGAAATAGACATCGGCGGCAAACTGAAGGCTGAGAGCTGAGGGCTGAAAGCTAACAGGTAAAAGCTGAGGGCAGAGATTAGAGGGCTGAGGGCTGAAGGCTGAGAGCTGAAAACTAACATCGATGAACAGCGAAAACCAGCGTCGGGCATGCACATTTCAACTGCTCCGGTATGTGCCGGATGCGGTGAGGAACGAGTATGTGCATATCGGGGTGATTTTGAAAGAGCAGGGCGGTACGCAAGCGAACGGACCGGCGGCGGGCGGGGCGGAGCCGGCTTTGATCAGGTTTACCCGCGACTGGCGCCGGGTTCGCTGCCTTGATCCGGAGGCTGACACCGCGTTGCTGGAGGGGATGGAGAGCGAGCTGCGGCGGCGCTTTGCGAGCGAGCCGGATGGGAATCTGATGCGGCTGTTGAGCGAGTCGCTCTCGCTGAATGTGCAGATGACCGAGCCCAAGGCATACCTGGCGGAGAGCCTTCCGGCGGGGATGGAAGAGCTGATGCGGCTGTATGTGGAACCGCCGCCGAGAGAGAAGACGCAAAGATTGAGCGGAAGAGCGGCGATTCAGGCGAAGATGCGCGGAGAGTTTGAACGGGCTGGGGTGTGGGAGCTATTGAGAAAAAGGATTGCGGCCTCGGAGTACACCCGGCCCGGCGATCCGCTGAGGATTGATGCGGGGTATAAGCCGAATGGTGTGGTGCGCATGTTTCACGCGGTAAGCCTGGAGCCGGGCGTGGAGATGGCCAAGGTGCTGGCTTTTTCCGCGGCGGGGCTGCGGATGGGCGTGGAGCGGGTGGAGCGGGCCAGCCTGGAGTTGACCGCCGTGATTGAGCCGGCGGCGCGGCTTGGGGCAAGTGACGCGGAGCCGGAGCGGCTGGAGATGTATCGCTTTGGCGTGGAGACGATGGAAGAGAACCAGATCCGGGTGCTGACCACGTCGGACCTGGGTCGGGTGGCGGAGACGGCGCGGCGGGAATTGCAGGTGTGAGGGCGAGCCGAAGGCTCGCCAGCTATCAGCTGACAGCTTTCAGCTAACAGTTTCTCGTGCATCATTAATTCACTGGAGAGAAATATTTTGCGAGATTTTGCAGATAGTTTCTAGTGTTTGTTGTAGAGTGGGTTTTGTGAGTGAGATTCATGTATCTGGGGGCTGAGAACTTCCAGCCTTCAGGTTATTGATCGAACGGATAACTGTTAGCTGAAAGCTGATAGCTGATAGCTGTCAGTTGGAATAGGCATGGCCCTTTCGGGGGTTGTGCCTTTTTTGTTTTTGGGCGGCGAAGAAGGAAGGTGCGCGTGAAGGTTGGAGAGCAGTTGCGAGAGATCTGGCGGCAAGCGACGGGGAGCGGGCGGAACGCGGAGATGGAAGCGGGCGCGGCAGATGCGGAGGCGGAGCGCAAAACGCTGGCGCTGCCGTCGATCCTGAGCCCTGTGCAGTTTCCGGGGCAGCATCTGCCCAAACCGACACCAATGAATCTGCGCAGGTTTGCGGAGACCCCGGTAGTCCGGCGGGCGATCAACGTCATCAAGGATCGCATTGCGGCCATGGATTGGCAGGTGCGGGTGCGGCGCGGCGTGAAGCCGGTGGATCTGGCCTTTGCGGAGCGTAAGTTACGCGCGTTGCGCCGGACGCTGGAGGAGCCGAATGTCTCGGACAGCTTCCGGACGTTGATGGAACAGGTGATCGAGGATGTGCTGACGGGCGGTTACGGGGCCATCGAGATGGAGCCTACCGGCGATGGAGAGCGTCCGGCGATGCTGTGGGCGGTGGACGGGGCTTCGATTCGCATCAATCCAAGATGGGACGGGCAGCCGGAGACGCCGCGCTATGCGCAGGCGCTGCTGGGGCAACTGGAGTCGAGCGCCATTGAATTACGCGACGATCAGCTGATGTATGTGCGCATGAATCCGCGCAGCTTTACGCCCTTCGGGCTGGGACCGCTGGAAGTGGCCTTCGAGACGGTGAACCAGTTTTTGAGCGCGCACCGCTTTGCGGGCAAGCTGGCGGCCAACTCCGTGGCGCAATATGCGCTGTGGCTGAACGAGGCGACGCCGGCACAGCATGACCGGCTGATCCGCTGGTGGCAGGACGAGATTGAAGGAACCGGGCGGGTGCCGCTGATTTCGACCGAGCAGAAGCCGGAGGTACTTCGCTTTGCTCAGGGCACCGACGCGGATATGCGGCTGGAGTGGCAGGAGTTTCTGATCCGCATGGTGGCCAATGCCTTTGGATTGCCGCCAATGATGCTGGGGCTGGAGAGGGATGTCAACCAGTCGACGGCGTCGGAGATGGCCGATGAGGCCTTCCGCGGCGCGATCTCGCCTTTAGCTTTGCTGCTGGCCGGGCACATTACCCGGGATCTCTTCGACAAGTGCATCGGCTGGCGGGAGTATGAGTTTGTCTTCAACGAACTGGGCGCACGGGACGAGATGACGGAGCTGGCGGTGCAGGTGCAACTCTTGCAGGCTGGGGTTTTGTCAGTGAACGAGGTGCGGGCGATGCGGGGACTGGGGCCTCAAGGACAGGATGGCGCGGCGGTGCAGTTGACAGGCGAAGCGGTAGCAGAACAAGAGAGCTAGTGGATTGGAATACAGCTTACTTCTGCGGACGTAAGACGGTGATTATGATTCCCAACCTATCTGCAAAAAGTGCAGCCAGGACGGGGCCCCCAGGTCACAGGATTGAAGGGCCGAATCAATGGATGAGGAATTGCGAGAGCAGATGGGCGGAGAGCGCATGAGACTGGAAGCGATGGCGGTAAAGATTCCCGCCGTGGATGGACACCCTAACCGGGTACCGTTTGAGGGAGTACTGACGATGGTGAATTCTGCCAGCGACAAGGCGCCGGCGGGGGCACGCGGACACCGTGTGATGCTGACACATGCGGCGGCGGAGAAAGCTCTGCCATCGCTGCTGGGCATGGCGGTGGACTACCGGCCGGGCTGGGACGGACACGATGCGCGGCGCAAGATCGGTCTGCTGACCGATGCGGACCTGGTCGGGGAGCGACTGGTGGTTCGTGGATACATATATGCTCGGGATTTTCCGGAGGTGGCTGGGGCGATCCAGGCGCAGAAGCCGGAATCGATGGGCATGAGTTACGAGCTGGCTGACGCGCGGGTGGAAGATATGCGGGCCGAGGTGTGGAAGCTGACCCGCGTGACTTTTACCGGAGCGGCAATACTGCTGCGGGACAAGGCGGCTTATCGGGGCACCAGCTTCCGCATGGCGAGTTAGCGAACACAGTTCACAGTTGTCAGTTCTCGGTTCTCAGTCGTTCGTTCACAGCAAGCCATCGACCGAGAGCCGTGGAGAAGATGCGTCTCGATAACAGCTAATCGTTATCGATAGCTCTCAACTGACAACCGATCACCGACAACTGACAACTGAAGAAAGGAATGGCATGGAAAACAAAGAGCAAGAGATTGCGGATCGACTGGAGGCCGCAACCACGCAGCTGGAAAGGACACTGGGCTGGCTGGAGGAGCGGCAAGGCGCCCTGAGCGGCGATGTGGAGAGGATCTCGGCGACCGTCGAGCAGAGCCGTCGGGAGGTTGAGCTGGCGGAGAAGCTGGCCGCAGCCGAACAGGAGCTGGCGGGGTTAAAGGCGGCGGCTACGCAAAATGTGCTGAACCCGCTGCGCAGGACTTTGCCCTCGACGACCAGCGAGATGCTGGCCAAGCACGGCATCGGCGAGGGTCCGATAGACGTACGGTCCCTGGACGCGGCGCTTGCCGGGCTGAGCCTGGAACAGCGCATCGCGGTGAAGACGCAGCTGCTTCGGGCGGGGGCGATTGCGTGAAAGCAGCTTCTAGCTATTAGCTTCTAGCTTTTAGCAAAAAGCATGTACGGGAAGGCGTATCAGTTGCGGCTGGAATACGACCCTGGTGGAAAGAAACCAGGACCGAGTCCTGCCGGTAGAGATTCAACCACAGCCGGATTCCGGCAGAACAAGCTGGCAGCTAAGAGCTAGAAGCTAGCAGCTAGAACGGCCCCATGGAGGGGGCGGAAAGAGCCTATGAACGCAACCTTTGCAGACATTCACGCGGCAGCAGATTATATCGGGCCGGGCGCTATCGAAGTTCCGTTGTATCAGACCGAGATTTTCGACATCTGCCGGCGTTCGAGCCCCTTCGGGCAGCGCATCAAGCAAGTTCCGGCGACAGGGCATCCGTCGCGGTTCTTCGAGGAGACGGCGATTCCGAATCCGGGAACGGCCGGTTTTATGAATCCACGCGCCATTGTGCCCGCGACGGTAACACCGACGCGCACCGAATTGAGCGTGCCGTTGAAGGCGATCGTATCGCAGATCAACTACAACCTGTTCGACATCGAGTTGGGCGACCAGCAGAAGCAGTTCGCCTATCTCCAGGCCAAAGACCTGGTGGATACGGTGAGCGGCGTGATGGTGACGCACGACATCGCACTGTGGAACGGCAATGACACCAGCTTGAGTTTGCCGACGACCGTGCAATACATGGGCGTGATCGAACAGATTCAGGCGGCCATCACGGCGGGCAGCACCAACACGGTTTCCATCTCCGGGACGGGATCAATTGTCAACGGCCTGAGGACAGCGGTGGCGACGTTGTGCGCCAGCACCGGCTTCCATGTGCGGCCGACGGCGATTTATGCCAATCCGATGCTGCTGGACCTGATCGACCAGGAGATGAAGGCGGAGTTCAATGTGGTGCTGAATACCGGTCCAATCACCGGCGGCATCACGGTGAAGATGCTTTCTACGCAAGCGGGCGATCTGCCGCTGATTCCGGACTGGAGCATTGGCTATACGGGAACGATCGGCTCCGGCTCGGCTTCGCTGCCGGCTTACATCGTGACCGAGGATCTGATCGAGTATCACTGGCTGGGCGATCCGACGCCACGCGTCTTCCAACTGGGACTGCCGAACTCTTTGACCTATCAATATGTCGCGGTCAAATTTGGCGCTCCGGTTGTCAAGGGCGCGGGCTTTGCGCACTACCAGGTGCTGGTGAACGGCAGGTAACGAGTGAGCAAGTCAGCAGCTCAACGAATTAGCGGCTGATTTACTGTGAGACCGGGTGGGCGGGAGCAGCGAGTGATTACTTCGGCTCGCCCGGCAGCACGAACAGAGGGAAGGGTGGGTTATGGCATATCTGCAGCCAGCGGATTATCAGAATTACGGCTTGCCGGCAGGGACGACGGCGGATTGGATTACGGCGGCTACGGCATTGATCAACAGCTACTGCAGGCGGCCGGACCTGAATGTGATTCAGTACACGGAGCGGTTGCGGCTGGTGAGCGGAGCGCAGACGGTGTTGTTGAGCTATCTGCCGCTGGCGCCGTTGGGAGCGGCAGCGACACCGTTGGTGAGCATCGAAGGCCGCTATGCAAGACCGCGGCGGGGAGAGCTTCCGAACGAGCCGTTGATGGAGATTGCGCTGGCGTTTTCATTGCCGGGGCAATGGACGGCAATTGATCCCAGCACGGTGGACTACGACCCGAATACAGGGGAACTCACGCTGCCGTGGAATTTGCTGGGGCTGGCCTTCAACGAAGTTGCGGTGACTTACACGGCGGGGTTGGCGACGATAGGGGACGACGTGAAGACGGCGTGCGCACAGATTGTGCGCAATGCGCAGTCCACGCCGGCGTTGAACGCCAGCAAGAGCAAGATCGACACGATGCAGATGCAGTATTTCTCGAGTTCGCTGGTGGACGAAACAGTGCAGGCGTGGCTGCGTCCTTACATTGCGAACAGGCTGGGGTGAGGGATGAGCGATACAGCGGCGCGCAATCCAGTAGGAGCGCCGCGGATGCTGGCCGATGCCCTGCTGCGAAGCGTGACAGGGATGACGGCCCTTCTGCGGGTGACGGGAGCGAATACAACGAGCAGCCAGTCGGAGGTGGGACTGGTGGCAACGACGTTTGCTGAAGTGGTGATCAGCCCTGTGGTGATGCGCAAGATGCGCCCCACATGGCAGGAGAAGGGCGAATCCAAGTGGGAGCTGCTGGTTTCAGCGACGGGCGTGGAGCAACAAGTGAATGCGCTGGACCTGGAATCAGCACAGGCACTGTTTGCGATGACCCTGACGGTTACGGTGGGGGGACAGGACTACATGATTGAGTCGATCTCCGCCAACGAGGCGTTCAACCAGGTATATATGTACCGGTTGCTAATGCGGGAAGCGCACCAGCAGGCGGTTTAGAAACAGCCGACAGCTTACAGCTGACAGTAGACAGTTCTAAGTTGCCTCCTAACATAGACGAGTTATCGAGGAAAGACTGTCAGCTGCTTGCTGTTAGCTAGAGGGAGTAGTACTCCATGCAAAATGCGAAAGATTCGTTTTATATGACGCTGCGCACGCGGCTGGCGGTGGTCAATCCGGAGCGGACGATCCTGTTGCGCGGAGCGGTGCGGCCGGGGATTCTGGCGGAGGAAGCCGAGGCTCCTTTCAGCCAGCTTCCCAACGATGTGTTTATTTTGCGCTGGCTGGGGCTGGGCGTGGATTTTGATCTGGGGTCCACGATGGCGGCGGAGCAGTGCGAGGTGATCTACCAGAGTTGCGGAACGCAAAGCTTCGGCGGGCTGGACCGCGGCCGGTCACTGAGCGAAATGGACGAGGAACTGACAGCGCTGGTGCAACCCTTATACGCGCCCAAGCTCAACTACACGACAACGCCGCCGGCGGCGATGCTGACGAATGTGTTTTGGGATGAGCCAGGATTTGGGCCGATTGTGACGCTGCGGGATCAGTTGAGCCGTTCCGCAAAGTTGATGGTTTACAGCTACCAGGAGCAGGGGGAGTAAATGACGACGAATTGGTATTCGGCTCCCGCACCTGTGGCGCGGAGGGTACGTGGTTATTTTGCGCCGGTGAACCGGACGACGCAGACGCCGGTGATTTTTGATCCGGCGGAGCAGGGTGGTTTCAGCCTGGATGCGCCTCCATCTCCGTGGATCAGCCTGGGATGGATTCAAGAGTTTACGCGCAAGGCGGGGAGCAAGAGCGCCGCGGTGTTGACGGGGATTCCGGCCAGTGCGCTGGAGCAGGTGCGGGAGACGCTGGAGGCTGAGGTGAGTTTGGAATTTCTGAGCTGGACCAAGCTGACCATGGCTCTGGCAACGGGCTCGCAGCATATGAACGTACTGGCTCCGGCAAGCGGGGCGACAGCGGCAGCAGTTGGCGCGCAGGCGGCGACGGCGGTGACGGTGCAGAGTGGATCAACAGCAACATTCGTGGCGCTGGCTTCGGCCGATGCAGCAAAGTTTTCTGCCGGATCGATCATCGCGCTGGACGCGGATTACACGGGACAGACAGGATTTGTGGGCACGCCGGTGTCGGGAGCGTATGTGCGCACGGCGCTGACGGATGTGGATTACATCCGGAGAGTGACCTTCAATGTTGCGTTGGTGTCCGCAGTAGCAACGACAGGCTTGACGCTGGCCACGGCGTTGCCGGGCGGAGCTCCGGTAGCTGGAGCCAAGCTGCAAGCGGTGACGGGTTTTGTAGATCGCGAAGGCGGCAGTTTCTATCAGGAGTGGTCGGCGCTGTTTGTGATGGAAGGCAGTCAAGGGGAACGGATTTTCTTTCATTATCCCCGCTTGCAGACAGCGGCCAGCGCGCAGGAAGCCGCATTGCCGTTGGATAGTAAGCAAAAGGCCGGACTGGCGCGAGTGCTACTGAAGGGAAATTTTCTAGCGCTGCCGGTGACCGATCCATTGGATGGGGAACGGGTGGTTTGTTACCGGAGTTTTTTGCCGGCGGCTAAGGCGCTGGTGTAGTAGAGACAGTGAAACAGTGAATTAGTGAAGGGGTGATTCCCGCCCAAATCAATTCGCGGAGAACGCGAATTGGCGAAGGTGGGGAACGGAATCGGAAATACATGTCCTTCGACTTAGCTACGCTTCGCTTAGGATGACAAACGTTCAACAGGGCAGAGAGACGCGATGAAGATTACGATCAACGGGCAAGACTACACGGCCACGCTCGATGCAGCGCGGCCGTTGACGATTGAGCGCAAACTAAACGAGCCTTCCGTCTGTCAACTTTGGCTGAGCCTGGCGACCAACGGCAGTTTGCCGATGCCTTTGCGCAATCAATCGTTGTCGGTGATGGGCGACGATGGGACTTATTACTTCACGGGTTACATTGCAGTGAGTCCGTTGCCGGAGTATGCGGGTCTGGCGATCGAAGGCCCGCGGTACAGAATTGCGATTCAGGCATTGAGCGACGAGCTGCTGCTGGATCAGTACCTGATGCCTCCGAGCACAGGCACAACGGGCGAAACTGCCGGAGAGCTACTGACAGCATTGGTGACGCACACGGGAGTTACGCAGCTATCGACAGCGGGGCTTTCGCTGAGCGCGGCGGTGAGCAATTTTGTTCCCGATCCGGGCGCGCCTTGGAGCAAGAGCGCAGGGCAGGTGGCCAACATGGCGCGGGCCGCGTATCGAGCGATCAATGGAGCACTGACGATCACTCCTGTGCAGACGACGGTGCATCCGCTGAACGAGACAGACGGCAGCCTGAACCTGGCAACATTGTCATTCGCCGCCAGCGTGAAGCGCGGCCTGGCAAATGACGTGACGGTTTGCGGCGAACATGAGCCGGTGGCTTACGTGACCGAATATTTTCTGGGTGACGGGAGTACAACACAGTTTTACCTGGCACAAGATCCATTCTTTCCCGCGGCCTCTAAGTCCACAATCATCAGCGAACTCTTCAACGAGCCGCAGATCAACCAGAGCGTGTGGGGAGATACGGGCGGAGCCGGCTATCTGACGCTGGGCGCAGGCGGGCTGGTGATGAACGGCGGCAACGGAATCGACGGTGAAACACTGCTGGCCTGGCTTGACTCGGTGGAGATGGGCGGAACTCTGCTACTGGAGGCCGTGGGCGTCACTCTTGCTTCGGGTAGCTCCGGAATACTGGCTGGATTTTTCGTTGGCCGGGATACGCAGGCTGCTTGCATTGCGGGCTTTCAGGTGACGACACAAGGGGGTACAGGGGTCATCACATTGCAGCCGCTAATTAATGGAAGCGCGGTAGGAACGACGTATGTCATCAATCCAACCTACCAATATACATTGCGTGTGCGCGTGCATTGCGCAGAGAACGAGCGGGAGCTGGCGGTTTATCGCTCCTTTGGAGACAGCGGAGCAATTACGGCCGGCGGTCAATTGATTGCGGCTCCGGGCTACATACAGATGGAGATTCAGCAGTATGTCGACGGGGTGGGCGGGATGCCGGTGACGCTGTATGACGGGGCGATCGGCAGCCTACCCACAGCCTGCACGGTGGTGGCGGCGAGCAGTATCAGTTTGATGGGGACGATGCGCGCACTGCATTTGACGAATCTTGGATCGGGATGGGTGGTGAGCACGCCACCGAGCGGAGGCCCCTATACGCGGCGGGTGGGCACGACGGCCGAAGCGGCCGAATGCCATCTGGATCGTACGGGCAAGCTGGTGTTTTACACCGGGTTTGCGCCGGTGTCGGGCGAACAGGTTGCGGTGAGTTACCGCACGGTGGGCAGGGCTGTAGGTCGAGCGGTGAACACCGCCAGCCAAGCTGCGTTGGCAGCGGCGGGAATGCCCGTTGAGGCAGCGTGGATTGGATCGGTAACGAATCCCGCGGCGCGCAGCTCGGCGGATTGCCGCAATGCAGCCTTGGTGATGGAGCAGGCGGCGGCTGGCGTGAGCGCGCTGTGGAGCGGGACGTACAAGGGAATGAGATTCAGCTTCGTTAGTGATGTGTGGCCGGGCGATGCACTGTTGCTAAATGCACCATCGACTAGTTTGAATGCGCAGGTGGTGGTGCGGACGGTGAAGGTGAGCTACAAGGCGAGCTACCCAGATTTGGTGGAGTACTCGATTTCGTTTGCCAATGACTGGGCCGACGATCTGGCGATCAAGACGAGCGCGACGGTGCCCGCGGATGCATGGCTGCCGGCGCCAGTTGCGCCGACGGTGCTGGCGAATCTTAACACGCTCACGGTGACGGCGGTGACGGGAACAACGGTGACGATCAATGCCGGAGTGACGCCGCCCACAGGCGGAGGATTCGAGGTCCGGACGAGGGACTTCGATTTCATGGCGGGCACGGACCCGGCTCTGGTGATGCGATCGACGCTGCCGGCGATGACGATTTCGCGCATCACTGCGAATGACAGATTCTATATTCGGATGTACGACGGAGCGACGCCGCCGAATTACTCGGAGTTTTCAACGGCATTGTTTATCAATCTGCCGCTGTGATGGCAAACGATTTATTGAGGGAACGTGAGCGGATGGAGTTCAGCAGATGTGGATGATGAATGAATTCGAAGCGCAGGTGCTGAGCGACTTGAGCGTTCTGAAGACGCAGATGACCGGCCTGATGGGCGACGGCAACGGCGGACGGGTCGCCGATCTGGAGCGTCGCATGGAGCGGCACGAGCAGAACTGGCAGAGGACCAAGGGATTTCTGGCGGCGGTCAGCGTGATCTTCGCGGTGATTGAAGTGGCAGTGACGGCTATGTTCCGGCATTGACTCGGAGTAAGCAGAAAGCCGATCACTAATGTTAAATCCACACATTATTTTCGGCTGTGCGCTCGCCACCTTGATTGCCGGTATTCCGTACGCCGCGCGGTTCAATGAGTAATAACTTGACTTCGTTTTCCGCGTAAGGCTTGTGCTCGACACCCTTAGGAACGACGAACATCTCTCCGGCTGCAAGGTGAACGGCGCCGTCGCGAAAATCGATTCGCAGATCGCCTTCGATTACGATAAATGCCTCATCCGTGTCCTGATGGTCATGCCAGATGAAGTCGCCTTCGAGCCTGACGACCTTAAACTGATAGTTATTCATCTCGGCTACAACCTTCGGAGCCCATTGCTCTGTAAACAGTCCGAGTTTCTGCCGGAAGTTGACCGCTGTATAACTCATACGACTCTCCCCCAGAATATTTACTCGACGTTTTTTTCCCAGCGCTTGGGACGGCGATTCTGTTGCAGAACTTTTTTGCGCAGGCGGAGAGATTTGGGCGTTACTTCGACCATCTCATCCTCGGCGATAAATTCGATGGCCTGCTCCAGATTGAGATTGCGGTAAGGCACCAGGCGGATGGCCTCATCGGCGCTGGAGGCGCGCATGTTGGTCATATGCTTTTCGCGGACGACGTTGACGTCGAGATCCTTGTCGCGCGAATGCTCGCCGACGATCATTCCCTCGTAGACCTCGACGCCCGCGCCCACAAACAAGATGCCGCGCTCCTGAAGACCGTTGAGCGAGTAGGTGGTGGTGAGTCCCTGGCGATCAGAGACTAGCGCGCCGGTGGGACGCTGAGGAATTTCTCCCTGGTAGGGGATGTAGCCGTCGAAGAGCGCATTCATGACAATCGTCCCGCGGGTCTCGGTGAGCATCTCGCTGCGCAGGCCGATGAGGCCGCGGCTGGGCACGCGAAACTCCATGCGCACGCGGCCCGAGCCGTGATTGTGCATCTTGGTCATCTCGCCCTTGCGCGGGCCGAGCTTCTCGATCACCGTGCCGGTGTAAGGGTCGGGCACGTCGATGGTGAGATGCTCGACCGGCTCCATGCGCGTGCCGTCCACCACCTTGGTAACGATCTCGGGGCGGCCGGCGGAGAGCTCGAAGCCCTCGCGGCGCATCATCTCTATGAGAATCGCGAGTTGCAGCTCGCCGCGGCCCAATACTTTGAAGCTGTCGGGCGAGCCAGTATCTTCTACGCGAATCGAGACGTTTGTCAGCAACTCTTTTTCCAAACGCTCGCGCAGGTTGCGGCTGGTGACGTATTGGCCCTCGCGTCCGGCGAAGGGCGAGTTGTTGATGCTGAACTGAATGGCGATGGTGGGCTCGTCGATGACGATGAGCGGCAGCGGCGAGGGGTTTTCAACGCTGGTGATGGTTTCGCCGATGGTGATGCCCTCGACGCCGGCCACGGCCACGATGTCGCCCATGGTGGTTTCGGTGGTCTCGATGCGCTTGAGGCCGCTGAAGGTGAAGAGCTTTGTAATGCGCGTCTTCATCAGCGAGCCGTCGCGCTTGGAGATGGTGACGTCGTCGCCGAAGTGGAGCGTGCCTTGGAAGACGCGGCAGATGGCGATGCGGCCGAAGTAATCGGAATAATCGAGATTGGTGACCAGAATCTGCAAGGTGCCGTCGGCGTCGCCTGTGGCTGGCGGAATGGTGGAGACGATGGACTCGAAGAGCGGCTGCAGGTTGACGCCGGGAATGGCCGGATCGAGGGTCGCCGTGCCCGCCTTGGCCACCGCATAGAGCACGGGAAAATCCAGTTGCGTTTCGT
>CAZFMB010000007.1:0-78026 GCA_964520005.1 uncultured Occallatibacter sp. | reverse complement strand
TCCTGTGGAAACCATCGTGCTGGACCTGGTTCCCCAGCCTTTTTTCCGCAAGCTGCTTAGACGTGTTATAAAGGCTGTAAATTCAATGTGGGCTTTAACGCGGTGGCCCAAAATGATAACTCGCCTGTGTCGTCACAACGGACGGTTTTCCATCCACCAATTGTGGCTCGTAAACAAACTGTTTGACTGCGGCAACCACAGGGTCGATGAAGGGTTCGTCGCCTCTAATGACCTTAACATTCTGAACCTTGCCATCCACACCGATTGTAATGGTCAAATAAACTGAGCCAGCTTTTCCCGCTAAATCTGACGGTAATTGTGGCTCTGCCCCTGATATTTTCTGTGGCCACAGTATCAATACTCCTTTATCGGTCACAACGCCTGTACGAAATTCTGGCCGAAACGGAATTGAAAATGTGCATTCGACCTTGCCTGATGCATTATCACCGTTTCCAATGATTAAGAAATTAAAGCCTATTTGGCTTTCGATTTTGAGGGGTGTCCCATTAAGCAAGTATGGACGAAAACGAAAATCCCGTAGCGCATCTAGGCTTGCTGCTACTAAGAGAGCATCGCCTTCCACCGGAGTGCTGAGAATGATCTTTCCTGATTCATCGATGACGATTTTAAAGATCACGTTTCCCTGAGTTCCGGATTTTAACGCTTCCTCTGGGTACTTTGGTAGCGCCTTGTGATCAACTAATCCCTGCAAGACTCCAGCCGAAATCCGAATCATTTGAGGACGAGGAGGCTTAGGTTGGGTCGAGGTTACGCTGCTGTCTTGCGCACTTGCCAGGGTGCAACATGTCAACAAGAGAAGCGCAACTTTGATGTTGAACATTCGATTCCTCCTGAAGGAAAAGGTTCATCTTCAAAAGCTAAATATAAGACTGGTGGGCGTCCTGCCATCAAAATCGCTAAAAATCTTAATTGCCCATTCTTGGGTCCGATGCAGCGGATTCTGCCGCAAAGTTAAGAGGCCTATCACGCCTCGCCGCAGAATCGCTAAATCAGCTCAAACCCCGCAAACCAGTAGCCAATCTCAAACGCCGCCGTCTCTTCGCCGTCCGAGCCGTGAACGGCATTCTCCGACATCGATTCGGCATACTTCTTGCGAATCGTTCCATCCTCCGCATTGGCCGGATTGGTCGCGCCCATCAATTTCCGCCAGTCGGCAATCGCGTTCTCCTTCTCCAGAACCATCAGCACCAGCGGCCCCGAGGACATGAACGTGCAAAGCCCCTCAAAAAACGGCTTGCCCACATGCACGGCATAAAATCCCCTGGCTTGCTCTTTGGAAATCGACTGCCTCTTGATGGCCACGATCTGAAAACCAGCCTTCGCGATCTCGGCCAGAATGGCCCCGGTGAAACCTTTCCGAACCGCGTCAGGCTTGATGATGCTGAAAGTACGTTGCGCCACTGTTGTTTTCTCCTGCGGGGATTTTTGTCTACTCTCTTATTGTAATTGCCACGAAAGTATGCGAGTCTGCAACCCACAGGGCGAATCTGGTAAAGTTTCTGCATGTTTCGCTTCTCCGTTTCACCCGATCGCTCTCTGATCGTGCCGGCCGCCGTCATAGCCGCCGGATTGATGACCCTCCCCGCTCTTTGCCAAAACGCGCCGACAGGCACGCCCGTCCCCGCGGCAGCAGCCGAATTGCGCGTCTTCGATGCGTCGCTCATCGACAAAACCATCGACCCCTGCGAAAACTTCTACCGCTTCAGTTGCAACGGCTGGTTCAAGCGCAATCCTTTGCCCCCCGACCAGACCGCCTATGGCCGCTTTACCGAGCTGGCCGAGCTGAATCGCCTGCGCCTGAAGCAAATCCTGGAAAACACCTCCGCGCCCGCAACCACGCGCGGCGCAAATGAGCAGAAGATCGGCGACGAGTACTCCAGTTGCATGGACACGGCCACGGTGAACAAGCTGGGCCTCGCGCCTCTCCAGCCGGAGCTGGACCGCATCGCCGCGCTCAAAACCTCCGCCGACCTGCCCGCGCTCCTGGCCCACCTGCACTCCATCGGCGTGCGCGCCTTCTTCGAAATGGGTTCGAATCAGGACTTCGCCGACTCCACATCCGTCATCAGTTTTTATGGCGCGGGCGGCCTCGGCCTGCCCGAGCGCGACTACTACACGCGCACCGACACCAAGTCCGTCGAGCAGCGCCAGCAATACGTGGCCCACGTAAAGAAAATTTTTACCCTCGCTGGCGAGCCTGAATCGCAGGCCGCCAAAGACGCCGAAACGGTGCTAACAATCGAAACGCGCCTGGCCAAGGCCTCGCTCACCGTCACCGAACAGCGCGACCCGCAAAATCTGAATCACCCCACCGACGTTCTCAAGTTTTCAAAAGAGCTGACGCATTTCTCGCTGGCCGATTACGTTGCCGAGGCGCATGCCCCATCCACCGGCAAAGCCAACGACATGGAGCCGAAGTACTTTGACGAGTTCAACACGCTCGTCGCCGACACGCCCATCGCGCAGATTCGCACCTATCTGCGCTGGCACTTGCTGCACGCCTTTGCGGGAACCAGCCTGCCGGAGAGCTTCGACCAGGAAAACTGGAACTTCTATTCGCACACCCTCAACGGCGCAGAGAAACAGCAGGAGCGCTGGAAGCGCTGCACCCGCCGCGTTGATCAAGAACTGGGCGAGGCGCTGGGCCAGGTCTACGTGGCGCGCTACTTTCCGCCCGAAGAAAAGCAGCGCACCCTCGACATGACTCTGGCCATCGAGCAAGCCATGGACAAAGACCTCGACAGTCTCGACTGGATGAGCGCCGCCACCAAAGTGAAAGCCAAGGAAAAATTGCACACAGTGATGAACAAGATCGGCTACCCCGATAAGTGGCGCGACTATTCCACGCTTCAGATCGTCCGCGGCGACGCGCTGGGCAACCAGATGCGCGCTCATCAATTCGAACACGCGCGCGACTTGGCCAAAATCGGCAAGCCTGTCGACAAAGGCGAGTGGGAGATGACGCCGCCCACCGTCAACGCCTACTACGATCCGCAGATGAATAACGTGAACTTTCCCGCCGGCTATTTGCAACCGCCCTTCTTCAGCGGCAAGGAAGATGATGCGGCCAACTATGGCGACATGGGTTCGACTATCGGCCACGAGCTGACCCACGGCTTCGACGACGAGGGACGCCAGTTCGACAAGGAAGGCAACCTGCGCGATTGGTGGACCAAAGAAGATGAGACCAAATTTAATGAGCGTGCCGATTGCATGGTCAAGCAGTACGACGCCATCGAGGCAGTTCCCGGCGTTCACTTGAACGGCAAGCTCACCTTGGGCGAGAACCTCGCCGATCTGGGCGGGCTGTGGCTGGCCTGGCTGGCCTGGCTCGACAAGGCCCAGGCCGCGCACCTCGACATGACCGCCACCATGGACGGCTACACTGCCGAGCAGCGTTTCTGGATCGCCTACGCGCAGCAGTGGTGTACACAGACGCGCCCCGAGCAACTACGCACCCAGGCGCAAACTAATCCACATGCTCCCGACGAGTACCGCACCAACACTGTGCTCCAGGATCTTCCGGAGTTCGCCAAAAGCTTCAGTTGCAAGAAGACGGCGGCCATGGTGAACCCCAAGCCCTGCCGCGTCTGGTGAGAAACAGCTTCTAGCCATTGGCTTCTAGCTTTTAGCTCTTCTTGTTGTTCGGGCTGCATGAGGTCATCAACAAGACCCGATTCTTGCGCGATACAAGCTAGAGGCTAGAAGCTAGAAGCTGGCAGCTATGACTTCTATTTCACGTTGCGCGCGCCATAAGCGTCCATGCGCTTCTTGTACAGCAACAGAACGCTCGGGCCAAAACACAGCAGCATCACCGCGATGCCTGTGACAATGCCGAAGCTGGTCACAGCCGGCGCCGTGCAGTCATCACGCCGGCGCACAATCACATGGCTGGGAATCGCAATCAGAAGCTCCAGCACGCTGCCTTTCAGCAACCACGAGATGAGTCGCGTGGTGACATCTGTGGAATTTCGCAGATACAAGTAGAAGAGAATCCCCCACAGCAACCACAAAAACGCGCAGAAGCCTAACACCCGAACCGCGCTGTCCAAATATTGTTCCACGAAGGTAGCGTTTTTAATTGCGGCATCCAGGGAAAGTATGACAGCAAAAGTGAGGAGCGCGGTTAACATGGATGCGGCGATACACGAAAAAGCAATATGGGCTCTTGGCTTGCGACGCTTAAAAGATGTATCGACAGACAAGAAAAGCAGGATAGCCTGACCGGATAAGACAATCGCAAACAAAATCCAGGACCCTAGAAATCCATAAACCCAACCTATTGACTTCAGTACTTCCTTCGCAAAAGGCCCGTAATCCATGGCAAGAAGCGCTATCACTGGGAAAAGCAGCCCCACAACAATCAATGCGTAAAACAATGTGATGATGATGCCCCATTTGCGCATAACGCATCCTTTCCCTAGCTGATCTTGAGAATTATTGGTACGCGAGTGGCGAGTGAGAAGCTGAATTGATACTAATTCGACTTCGGCAGAGTGTAAACAGGAATGTGGATCACCAGAATTATAGATTTTCGGCCACTATGTAAGACCCTGATGCGCGAAGGCCAGCCATTGTCGGTCCCGACGAGTCGGGAGATGCTCAAGCTGAAGGGGGTGTTATGCTATTCGACTGGGCAGTAAATGCAGGCGCATGTCTACTTAATTCATTTTGAAAGCAAAGTTTAAAAATGACAAAGTCCCCACTTGATCGAATTCGTGAAGAGACGGAAGAGAAGCAGCGCGCTATCTTATGGCCTGATATGCTCCGCTCCGGCCGTAGTGTAGATGAGTTTCTTTGGAAAGGTGATCGCAGAGCAACCCCTGTGCAACGGATTGGACTTGTGGTTTTCGCAACGATGTTTTTGTTTTGTGCGTCTATTTTTGCAGTCCTCCTATTCAAGGAAGACACATGGGGAGGAAGGGTAGTGGAAATTATTATAGGACTATTGACTGGAATACCGGGCGTAAGGCTTTTAATCAATGCATTTCGACATGGACCTAAGAGCAGCAAACCGAAATAGGACGGGAGGGGTGGCTCGTCATTGAGACGCCCACAAAGCCTGGTGGACCATCTATGGTGGGTCGTCGTGTAAAAAGCTAGCGGCTAAAAGCTAACAGCTAGAAGCTGCCTTTCCCAATTACCCGCGCCAGTGTCGCCCCAATCTCCGCCGGCGAAACCACCACGTGAATTCCCGCCGCGCTCATGGACTTCATCTTCTCGGCGGCCGTCCCTTGCCCGCCGCTGATAATAGCTCCCGCGTGGCCCATGCGCCGGCCAGGAGGCGCGGTCTGCCCAGCGATAAATCCCACCACCGGCTTCTTCACATGCTGCTTCACAAACTCCGCCGCGGACTCCTCGGCCGTTCCGCCGATTTCGCCGATCAAAATAATCGCCTCAGTCTCCGCATCGTCGTTGAACAAGCGTAGCGCGTCGATGTGCGTGGTGCCGATAATCGGATCGCCTCCGATGCCAATCGCGGTCGATTGCCCAATGCCGCGTTGCGTCAACTGATACACCGCCTCATAGGTCAGCGTCCCCGAGCGGGAGACAATGCCCACCGAGCCCTCTTTGTGTATGCGCCCCGGCATGATGCCGATCTTGGCCTTGCCCGGCGAAATCACTCCGGGACAATTTGGCCCGATCAGCCGCGACTTCGAACTCTTCAGCTTGGCCCACACCTTCACCATGTCCAGCGTCGGAATGCCTTCGGTAATGCACACAATCAACGGAATCCCCGCATCTTCGGCTTCGAGAATGGCGTCAGCAGCAAAGGGCGGTGGCACAAAAATCATGGTCGCGTTGGCCCCCGTCTTCGCCGCGGCCTCGGCCACGGTATTGAAGACCGGCCAGCCCTCGTGCATCGTCCCGCCCTTACCCGGCGTCACCCCGCCAACAACCTTCGTTCCATACTCCGCGCAGCTCATCGCATGGAAGGTGCCTTCCTTGCCGGTAATTCCCTGCACGATCAGTCGAGTGTTCTTATCTACTAAAACAGACATTTGAAATAGCTCCTAGCTTGCCGCATTCACAACTAATTCAGCTGCATCTTTCATTGTTGAGCCAACTTGAAAATTCAATCCCGACTCCTTCAGAATTCTGCGCCCTTCCTCGACGTTGGTGCCTTCCAGCCGCAACACAATCGGTACCTTCACCTTCAGATTGCGCGTCGCCGCCACCACGCCCGTGGCCAGACGGTCCACTCTCAGAATGCCGCCGAAGATGTTGATGAAGATGGCCTTCACATGCGCATCGGCCAGCAGAATTTCAAAGGCATGCTCGATCTGTTCCTGCGTTGCCCCGCCGCCCACATCCAAAAAATTCGCGGGGCTGCCACCGGCGTATTGAATGATGTCCATGGTCGCCATGGCCAGCCCCGCGCCGTTCACCATGCAGGCAATCGATCCGTCGAGCCTGATATAATTGAGCGAGTACTTGCTCGCCTCCACCTCCAGCGGATCTTCCTCGGCGATGTCGCGCAGCGTCTTGATCTCCGGGTGGCGGAAGAGCGCGTTGTCATCAAAGGTCATCTTCGCGTCGAGCGCGAAGAGCTTGTCGTCGGTCGTCGTGATAAACGGATTAATCTCCACCAGCGACGCGTCTGTCTCGATGTAGGCCTTGTACAGGCTCTGCAAAAACCCTACCGCCGCGTTGATCTGCGCAGGCTTGAGCCCCAACGCAAAGGCCAGCTTGCGCGCCTGCCATGCGCCAAAGCCCACCGCCGGATCAATTGTTTCCTTAAAAATTGCCTCCGGAGTCTTCGCGGCCACCACTTCAATCTCCATGCCGCCCGCCTGCGAAGCCATGAAGACCAGCTTGCCGGTCACGCGGTCCAGCACGATGCTCAGATAAAGCTCGCGGTCAATGCTGGCCGTCTCCTCGATCAGCAGCCGCTGCACCTTTTGTCCGAGAGGCCCGGTCTGGTGCGTCACCAGCGTCATGCCCAAAATCTCTTTGGCAAACTGTTCGGCCTCTGCTTGCGTGCGCGCCACCTTCACGCCGCCGCCCTTGCCGCGGCCTCCGGCATGAATCTGCGCCTTGACCACCACGCCGCTCGCGCCACCGGCAAAAAGTCTGCTGGCAGCGGCCGTTGCTTCTTCCAGCGTATTGGCCACTTCGCCCCGCGGCACGGCAACGCCGTACCTCGCCAAAATTTCCTTCGCCTGATATTCATGAATCTTCATATTGATAGGGACCGTTCTCTCCGCTTCTGTTTGGGATTCAAAACCGGCCTCGGTAGATTCCGGGAAGTTGAGACCGTGCCAGCGGTATCAAAATACTACCTTGTACCGCAAGGAGACGTAAACCGATTGTGCGCGCATTAAAACGTGACAGCTGGACATGATGCAGCGGAGTGAGTTAATCCACCATGTACTACATGACCGCAGTAGTCAAGTCGTTTGTGGGTGGCGTAGTTGCATCTGGTTTCCTGAGACGGTTACGGTAAATAAGAAAGAGCATAGCCCCAAGCGGTAAAGAAACGGATAGATTCCACGGACCGTATAATTCTGAACTTATTCCGGATGGCAAAATGGAAATCCAAAATATGTGGTAGAAAACCGTGCCTGTGGTCCAGTTCACTCCCACTTTGCCTGCACCCAGCAGGATCAGGATAATCCATAGCCACTTGTGTTTCTTCATCGGGGCACGGATACAGAGCACAAGTGCATACAGCATAACCATCAAGGAGAGGATAGCCGCGCCCAGGATTGCATACTGCAGCTTCGTTTTGCCTTGTAGGGTAAACTTATTGACCGCTTCCAGCGATTCTGATTCCGGCTCAACGTAAAAGGAGGTAATGGATGAGCGTCCGCTCTGGCTGTGAACCACCATTTCCACCAGAATCCATTTGGCGGGGAACTGGTATTCCAAGGAGACCCTGGTAGTGCATCCCTTTCGGGTTTCGCATTCCGCATATGCACCTACAGTTTTTACTGAGATTGGTTCCTGCGGGGGTACATTTGCTGCCATTCGGGTGAGTTCAGCATAAAGGTAGCCACGTTCGACACTGGAGTCCACGGACGGTTCGATCCGGTCATATTGCCCATGGCGAAGATAATCGAAGGTGGTTTTCGCCTCCTGAGCAGTTTCGGGTGCAATGCGGTCAAGGATGGATTTTGCGCTGCAACCTGTGAGGCTTGCCAGCAAACATATAGCTATAAGCGACCAGAGTCGTCTCATAATCCCCCTCGTGTAGAAGTGCTGCTCAGTGTGACCTAAGATGCGCTGAGATCATTGCAACAATTCTAATCACAGCAACCGAGATTGACCATGCCGGTCAGTGCGAGTGGCCATGGATAGCGCGCCGTTATCATAGAAACATATGGCCTTTCTGAAGGAGCTATTGAAACCGCTGGCCGAGGATGGCGCGGCGCTGACCCGCGAGCAAGCCGCCGGCGTGCTGGAAGAAATCCTCTCCGGCAGCGTGCCCGAAGTCGAGACTGCGGCGATGCTAGCTGTTTTGGCGACGCGCGGCGAGCAAGCACCGGAGCTGGCCGGCTTTGTCGACGTGATGCGCCGCCGCGTCACGCCGCTGCCCTTCACTGACGCGGAGCGCGAAGAACTGGTCGACGCCGTCGGCACCGGCGGCGGAGGGCCTCTCACCTTCAACATCTCTTGCGGCGCGGCGCTCGTGGCTGCCGCTGCCGGAGCCAAAGTCGCCAAGCACGGCAACCGCGCCGTCACTTCGCTATGCGGCGCGGCAGACGTGCTCGAAGCCCTCGGCGTGCCTATCGAGCTTGGCCCGGAGCTTGCCGTCGAATGTCTTCGCCAGACCGGCTTCGTCTTCCTCTATGCGCAGCTCTATCACCCGGCCATGAAGGCATTGGGACCGCTACGTCGCGCCCTCGGCTTCCGGACCATATTTAATTTGGTTGGCCCGCTGACCAACCCCGCCGGCGCGCGCAATCAAGTCATTGGAGTTCTCGCGCCCAGTCGCGTACTACTCGTTGGCCGCACGCTCGCCGCGCTCGGAGCCAAACGCGCCTTCGTCGTCCATGGCACCGACGGCATCGACGAGCTGACCACCACCGGCGAATCCATCGTGGCCCGCGTCGAGGAAGAGGCGTCCGGCGAATCCAAGCTGCATGCCGCCCGTGTCACCCCGGAGATGGCCGGCCTGCCTCGCGCCACGCTCGACCAGTTCACCGGCGGCGACATCGCCACCAACAAGGCTTTACTCTACGACGTGCTCACCGGCATCCCCGGCGCACGCCGCGATATCGTCCTGCTGAATGCCGCCGCCACCATCGTCGCCGCAGGGCGAGCCGCAGATCTCGAGGAAGGTGTCCGCCAGGGCGCCGAAGCCATAGACTCCGGCCAGGCCGCCGCGCTCCTCGCCAAATTACGGGAGTTTGGAGCAAAACACGCTTCGAATCAATGAATTAAGCGGGAGAGCCTAAAATGGTATATACTATGGTATAGACCACGACCGGGAGGCTCACTATGGCTGCGACAAATTCACCCCTAAAGCCCCCATCCGCACCTGCCGTCAAGACCGCCAAGCTCTTCAAGAACGGCCGAAGCCAGGCTGTGCGCCTGCCCAAGGAATTTCGCTTCGAGGGCGATGAGGTCGCGATCCGCCGCGATCCGGCCACGGGCAATGTGATCCTGACGCCTAGCGCGGAGGCGCGTAAGAATCTTTCCTGGACAGAACTATTTGCCGTCTGGGACTCCCTTGGCACTGCCGACATGGACTTCGAGCGGCAGGTTTCTAACCCTGTTGAGCGAGACCTCTTCTAAATGCCGCCCGTCTATCTCCTCGATACAAACGTGGTCAGCTATTTTGTACGTGGCACATCTGCCGCCGTTCGGACCCGCCTGTTGAACACCCCGATTGAGAATTTGTCTGTCTCCGCTGTAACGGAAGCAGAATTGCTGTTCTGGATTGCAAGAAGGCCAGCGGATGCGCGCACGTGTGTGAGTGTGCAGGATTTTTTAGCGCGTGTTCCTTCGCTGGTCTGGGATTCCGCTGCCACCAGAACCTATGGACCTCTTCGCGCCGAGCAGGAGCGCAAAGGCCGTCCGCTGTCCACCGAGGATCTGATGATCGCCGCGCATGCGCTCTCTCTGGGGTTAACGCTGGTGACCAACGACAGCGCCTTTTCCTTTGTCGATGGCCTCAAAACCGAGGATTGGACGGTCGCGTAACGCACACGCCTCGGGCTTGTGCCGCTTCCCGACCGTCCCCCCTGACTATTTCTTCGCAGCTTCCTTGCCCGCCTCTTGCCCCAGCGTCAAATCCGCCGTTCCAATGCGTCCGGTGGCCGACACGCGAACGGTGCAACGAACGCGAACCACCTTGGGGTTGTGATCGATCTTACGGGGAATATCTACGTCCCGAAGCAGCCTTCCTGTTGATGGAACATTGGGCGGAGCATCGATTTTGACGAGGCTCCCTTTGCGCGTCAACTCCTTGCCCTTCTTGTCAAATGTAGATATGTCCACAATCACCTCGGTGTGGCGCGGATGATCCTCGGTTGCGTAGGTCCACACCAGCCCCTTGCCGTCGACATGCACCACGAACGAATCAGGATCGCTCCCCGCCTGACTTATCGTGATCGGAACGCCGTCATAAACCATGTTGCTGGAATCGGCCGCGGCCAGATCGGCAAGCAAACGCCGCGAGGGGTTCACTGGATTCACTCGCCCCGGACCATATTGCAGGTAATAGCCCTCGCGCGTGATGACCTTCAGCCCCGGCCGATCCAATGTGACCTTGATTCTGCGGAATTTCTGCGGGTCCATGGTAGTGTTCGCCGGCCGGTAGGTGAGCGTATAAAAGTTCGCTCCGTCCTGAATGGCGGTCTGGACCTCCGCGTCCACATCGTTGCGCCCATAAAGCGTCCGGCCTCCAGTGGCCTTCGCCATGCGGTTGAATTGATAATTGCCCCCAAAGGGATCGGCCAGAGGATCGCCGCCGTATACGCCGGGGTCCATCATCACGCCCGCCGGATCAATGGTGTATAGCGTTACCCGCGCATCCCGCAGCACATTCACGCAATCCTGCACGGCGTTGTTGATGCGGTTCTCCGTGTCGATATTCCAGCCGGTCATGATGCGGCGTGTGGGCGGAAAGCCGCGCCCGATCCAGATCATGTTTTTGTGGCCCGGATGGCCCTGTACGGCCTGCGCCACGCGCCGCAAGGTAATGAAGGCCGTGGCGTAGCGCTCGGCCACCCACGCGCCCTGGTTAACCTGCCATGGATTCGACACAAAATGATGCTTGAGAGAGGAAAGAATCTCTTCCTTGTTTTGCGTGTAGTCGTGCAATACCGTAAAGTGCTGCAAGTCCACCGCGATCAGCATGGTCGGTGTAACCAATTTATCGGGCTGCTTGTCCAGATACTTTTTCAGCGAATAGCGAGCGAAGGCCATGTCCTCGAAGCGCGTGTTGAACTCGTCGAGAAGAATAATATCCACGGGAGCTCCCGGCGCCAGGCGGTCGAGATCGGCTGTGGAGTTGATGGTGATCTCCGGCTTGGGAGTATGCGCCCCCGCTACTTCAAAGTTGAGAATGGTCTGCGGCTGGCCGGCCTCTTCCACGCTGAAATCCTCGCGCTTCAGGTCCTTGACGATTGCGCCTTTGCCGTCCACCACCACCATGTCGAGTATGACCAGGCGCGATGTAATGCGGAAGGTGGGCGTGGTTGCGCTGCTATTGGCTGGTTGCGCCGCGTCTGGTGTCTGTGCCGGTGAAGCTGGCTGTGCCCCACTCGGAGCCTGCGCCGCATTCGGAGTTTGTGCCCCATTCGTAGGTTGCCCCGGTGAATCCGGTTGCGCGGGCGGGGCTGGCTGTACGGGCGCATCTTGTGACGCTGCTTGCGGTTGCGCGGGCGGGGCAGCCTCAGGCTGTTGAGCAGGCATCTGCAACAGGGCAATGCCGGCAAGCAGAATAATCAGAGTGGCTTTCCTCATCATCGGCCTTCCTTATGAATGAACAGGGATTTCCATTCTATTAAACCAAAGAATTTGTGAAAAGTTGCTGTCGTTCGCCAACATATTTACCGTGCCTTTGAATCCAGCCCGGTAGTGCTTCCATCCCGCCGCAGAAAACGAAAAACTGGGCAGAAAAATGCCACCGCGAGTATAGCAGGAAGTTTCGATGGCACGCGCAATCAAATCTTCGGAAGCGATAAAATAATCAGCAACTCCAGTTTGGGCGGTCGAGCAGGTCTATCTTCGGCAGCAAATATTTCTGGAAATTCCTGCAAGTTTCTGTATGCTCTACGTCCAAGGGATGAAAGGAGCTTTTCAATGCACGGAAAATTCGCTCTTGTAACATTCGCTCTCCTTCTAAGTTGCATGACAGCCGCAGCGCAGCAAACCAGCCAGGTCCAACTCAAGATCGAAGCCGCCAACCGCACCCTCACCGTCAGCGCCGAGGGAAGGGTTACCGCCGATCCCGAGATAGCCATTCTGCACATTGGCTTTGAGACCCCGTTCTCCGACGCAAAGACTGCTTATGCGGCGGGCGCAAAGACCTCCAACGAGATTGTGACCGCACTCAAGCAGGCCGGGATTCCGGAGACTTCTATCCGTAGTGAGTCGCAGCATTTGAAGAACTTTGATTACAAAACTCGCAAATTCAAGCTAGTACAAAAATGGACGGTCAAAACTCCGCCAGAACGAGTCGCAGAGATTCTGGACATCGTCATTGCAGCCGGAGCAACCGATAGCGGTGAGGTCGAGTGGATCGTGAAGGACGAGAAGGCGCTCGAAGACCAGGCGCTTGACAAAGCAGCCACACGGGCTAGGGCAGATGCCGAAGTTCTAGCCAAGAGCATGGGCGTTCATCTGGGCGCGGTGATTTACGTGACCAATGAGGTTTCCATACCATACAGTGTTTTTGGTGCGTCGCGGAGTGTCGTTGCCAACAATTCTGCTGGCTCTGGTGAGTACAGTGCGTTACCACGAGAGCTTTTGGCCATCGAGCCGCGCAAGGTGAGCCGCATAGCCACCGTCTACGCGGTCTACGCCATCGAGTAGTCCTACCGCACCATCGTTTCCGTCAGCGCATCGCCCTCGCCGTTAAAGTATTTCTTCAGCGCGTCGTTGAAGTCGGTTGCGTCCAACCCGGCCTCTTCGGCGGCGCGCGCAAACAGCGTCATCGATGAGCGGAACTTCAAGTCGTCGGGATAGCCGAGAATCCGGCTGATGGCGCGTCCCTCCACCTGCGTCACCAGCCGCGCGCATTGCCGCAGCCGCTCGCCCAGTACAGGGTGCCGCAGATAGGCCGCCGCCTCTTCCAGCGAGCCGATTCCGTAAAACTCCGACTGCGAACTATGCCCCAGCCCTTTCATCTGCGGAAAGATGAACCAGATCCAGTGGCTGCGCTTTTCTCCCGCCCGCAGCTCCTCCACAACCCGCGGAAAGACCGCGGCCTGCGCGCTCACAAAGCGTTCCAGGTTAAAGGGGTCGGCCATCGCGGTTGCCTCCTGCGAGCAGCCCATTGCGAAATGCTACAGCAGCCTTCCGCGTCCTGCCAGCCGCCGCGACAGCAGCCAACTGACCAGCGACATTCCCAGCGCCATCACCACCCAGCCAGCCTGCTCCAGGGCACGCATAAGATTGGCGGAAAGATGCGGCAGGGAGATCGTCAGCCAACTCTGCCATGGTTGACTGAGTCCAGTCTGGCCCAGCGCCGTCAGGCCATGCCCTTGCATACCGATACGTATAAATTCCACCGTGCTCCACACAATGCCTGCGCATGCCAGCAGCAGGATCGGAATGGCCCACTTCCAAGGGAAGGGAAGCGGCGCGGGCAACGCGGCCTCGTGCCGCACACGGTCCATCACAGTACTCAGAAAACCCGAGGAGGGCAGCAACTCTTCTTCCGTCGCCAAAATGCGCTCGATCTCCGTGTCGATCCTGACGTGCTCTCTATCGCTACGCTCTTTTCCGGCTCGATTCATCGTGCGGCCTCCTTTCCCGTCTCCAACCTATAAACCTTCCTTGCGCCCTGCTCCTCTTCCAGCCGCGGAAATCTTCGTCGCAGCAGCTCCCGCGCCCTGGAGAGCCGCGCCTTCAATGTTCCTTCCGGCATCCCCATGGTGCGCGCCGCCACGGCCACATCCATCTCGTGAAAATAATACAGAACCACCGGCTCTCGGTAGCGCACGGGCAGCGCCAACACGGCGCGCCTTACCGTATCCTGGCTCATCTGCGCGGCCAGCTCGCTGTGCTGTGTGGCCAGGCCGGCAGGCTCGGGCGCGGCATCCAGAGGCAGCGTCTCCGTCGGAAAGCGCTTCAGCTCCGTGCGATAAACGTTAGCCGCCAGCGCAAACAGCCAGGTGGAAAAGCTCGACTCCCGCCGCCAATGGGCCAACCCGCGCCAGGCGCGCACGAAGGCCTCCTGAGCCATATCTTCGGCGCGCCCACGGTCACGGCAATAGCGCCAGGCCATGTTGATCAACGGCCCCTGCCAGCGCCGCACGATCCCCTCGAAGGCTTGCGCGTCTCCGGCCAGCACTCGCTCGATGTCGGCAAGGTCGATCTGGTTGTTTTCGGCTCTGGTTGCGGCGTTCATTCTCAGGTTATGCCTCTGCAGATAATATGACCTGCTATTTCCTGCCCTGGTTGCATTTTCTCGCAATTTGCCGGTTTATGAAATTATGCAACCGGATTCAATGGCCGCCTGTCCTACCAATCGCATGGGGAAGAATCCCCGTCTAGGAGGATGTGATGGAAAATGCAGGTGTTTTGGTCCCGATTCTAGCCATAATGGTTCCGATAGTAGGCACCGTGTCGGTGTTTACGATGATCATCTTCGCTATCTGGTTCGGCACGCGGAAACAGGAGCGCGAGGCATTTTACAAGGCGGAGACCCTGCGGCGGATCACCGAGTCCTCGGGCGAGGGCGCCAAGGCGGCTTGCGAGCTGCTGAAGGAAGAGGAACGGCTCAACCGCATCAAAGCCCGCGAAGGCTTGAAGATTGGCGGCCTCATCTGCGTCAGCGTAGGCATCGCGCTGCTCATCTTCCTGCGGGCGCTTATCGGCAACGAGCCGGTTTACCTCTGTGGCCTGATTCCCGGCTTCATAGGTGTGGCCATGCTGGTCTACGTGTTCTTTATGGCCAAGCCGGTAGAGTAGTAACAAGGAAATCCCGCCATGACCAGCAAGCTGAAGGAAATTGGAGGTTGCTGTCTCGCAGTGCTGATCGCGCTCTACGTTGTGGGCGCGGTCAGCCACGGTTCGTTGCGCCACGAGGTGCAGACGCTGCCTCTTTGGTTTCCCATCGTACTGGGCTTCAATCGGCGGGAAACGGCTCGCTGGTGCGCTCTACCTTGCATGGCTTTCTGGCTGTTCATGATGGTGCTTATCTGGCTCTATCTGCTGGGATGGGCGCATATCGTCTCCGGGCATTTCTCGCCGGTCGAGATCGCCATGACGCTGATCGTCGGCGCTGCCAGCGCTCTCGGTATCAGCTTGTGTCTGCTACGGGCTCGATGGTCGGTGCGCGGCGTCGCCATGATCGTTCTCTTCGGAGTCCTGCAAATCCTGGCCATCCGGATCAGCCTGCTCCCAGCCATTGCCCACCAGTGACCCTGCCCGGCGCCGCCTCTGTTAGCTCGGCCCCGTCTGATACCAGCGTCTTTTTCGGCCCAGTTTGAGGCCGGAGTCGATCACAATGGCCAGAAGGCCAAGGGCCATGCAGAATTCGGCGCGCGCCGCATGGAAAAAGCTCAGCCAGCCGTATTCCTTGAGCTGCTCCAGCGGAAACGGGCCCAGCGGCCTGCCCAGCAGGATGGGAAACTTGTTGGCAAACAGAGTCGTGACGATGACCGCCAGCAACGCCAGCGCGGCATCGCCGGCGTAGAAGTTCAGCAGGATGGCCGCGCCCCCGCCGATCTCTATCCCCCCTGCAAGCAGTCCTAAATAATGCGGGAAGGGCAGGCCCAGCGCCGCTAAACGCTCCGCGACCTGTTCCTCGGGGCGGAGGAACTTCAGGCTGCCTTCCAGCAGAAAGACAAGGCCCGCCATCACCCGAATTACGATCATGGATAGATTTCGGCGACCTTCTGGCTCCATCTCCATTCGCCGGCCTCCTCCGGCATGGCCTTTACCCCTCGCAGGTAAAAGCCGGATTGATGCCCGGATAGGTAGAAGCATACCGCAAGGACCAATCCCGACGGGGAAAAAGAGAATATTCGGCTATTTATTACAAAATTACTGTTTATTTTGGGAGAAGGAGCGCTCTGGTGCCGTTCCAGACTGAGCCCGCCCCGCTCACTTTTTCCGGTTTTTCCTGAGCTGAAATCACATCACGCCCCAGGCCGCCTTCTCCATCCGCGTAAATCCTTTTTCAGGAGAGGGTGTCCTGCGCGCTAGCCCTGCGTCTAAATATGGACCTAATGGCTTCCGGAGGCAGGATTAAGCATCCCAACCCGCCTGCGTCCATTAGACTGAAGGATAGGTTTCGTTTTACTCCTAGGATCCCGGGAAGCGGCCTTTGCTTCAAGGGGTGGCAGCCTGGGTCCCCACCAAGCGGTCTTTGCTTTCTGGGATGGTAGGACGGGTCTTGTCGTTGGGGTGGTAAAATTGGTTTTTCCTCTGGCAGCAACAGATTTTTCAGCAACGAGGGTGTCGATATTCTTCCCGTGAAGCCGAACGTGATGGCGAACTTTGGACCGCACCAGTCTGTGTGCTCAGCGCAGGGCTCACGCCCGGTGAAGATCAAGCACATTTCCGTCTCCCGCGCCTTGAGGACAGCAAGCTGTCTGGCGCGCACCGTGCTTGTGATCGCGCTGGCGCTCTCTGCCGCCGCGGCCCTGGCCCAGCAGCCGCAGACCATTGAATCCATTCGGGTCATCGGCAACCGGCGCATTCCTAAAGAGACTGTGCTGGCGCGGCTCTTTACCCATGTCGGCGACCCTTACGACCCGGTCTCCATTGAGCGCGACTTCAACTCGCTGTGGAACACCTCGTACTTCGACGATGTGCGTATCGAGCGCGAAGACTCGGAAAAGGGCATTATTCTGAACGTCTTTGTCCGCGAGAGGCCTACCATCCGCGAGATCAACTACAAGGGTCTAAACGCCGTCTCCCAGTCGGACGTGCTCGACCGCTTCAAAAAGGACAAGGTCGGCCTCTCCGTCGAGAGCCAGTACGACCCCACCAAGATCATGCGCGCCGTGACCGTGCTCAAGGACATTTTGTCCGAGCATGGGCACCAGTTCGCCACCATCAAGCCTGATATCAAGACCATTCCTCCGGCCAGCGTGCAGGTCAACTTCAACATCAAGGAAGGCCCCACGGTTAAGGTGGGCCGGATCAAGTTTACCGGCAACGAGCACATTGCATCGCTTCAGTTGCGCCGCTCCATGAAAAACCTGAAGCCCATCGGCATTCCATATTCGATCATCTTCGAGGATCTCTTTCCTCAGACCTTCGACGCTTCCAAACTCGAGGAAGATACCGAGCGGGTGCGCCAGGCCTTCCGCGACAAGGGTTATTACAACACCGCCATTGAGGAGCCCAAAACACAGATTCGCGACCAGGGAGGGCTGAACTGGTTCACCTTCCGGCCCAACAAAGGCAAGCGCATCGACATCCTCATGCCTATTGAAGAGGGCGCGCGCTACCGCCTCGGCACCATCACCTTCACCGGCAACAAGGCGGTCAAAAACGTCAAGGCGCTGCGCGCCACCTTCGCCGTCAAGGACGGCGACTGGTTCAACGCCACTATGATCGGCAAGGGCCTGGATAACCTCAAGAAGGCATACGGGCAGTTGGGATACATCAACTTCGGCGCCATCCCCAAGCCTGTCTTTGACGACCAGAAAAAGACTGTTTCGCTCAACATCGACATCGACGAGGGCAAACCCTTTTATGTCGCGCGCATCGAGTTCGAGGGCAACCGCATCACGCGCGACAAAGTCATCCGCCGTGAACTGATGCTGGAGGAAGGCCAGGTATACAACTCCCAACTCTGGGAGTACAGCCTGCTCCGCCTCAACCAGCTGGAGTACTTTGAACCGCTGAAAGTCGATCAGGACTCCACCGCGCAGCAGGATGCCGAGGCAGGAACCGTGACGCTGCTTCTCAAAGTGAAAGAAAAGGGCAAGAACTCCATCGGCATGAACGGCGGCTTGAGCGGCCTCTCCGGCGCCTTCGTGGGCGTCAACTACTCGACCAACAACTTCCTCGGTCTGGGAGAAACCCTCAGCCTGCAAGGCAATCTGGGCAACGTCAGCCGCACCTTTATGTTCGGCTTCACCCAGCCCTATGTGCGTAACCGCCCCTTCAACATCGGTTTTCAGCTCTACAACAACAAGCAGGACTTCAACGCGGCCAAGAACTACCAGGCCACAACCGGCCAGTCTGTAAACCTGTCCGCGGCGCAGTCGTCGATGGTCCAAAACTACAACCAGGCCTCCAAGGGCTTTAACTTCTCGGTCAGCTATCCGCTCAGGCGACACGCCTTCCAGCGCGTCGGCTTCACCTATTCGTGGAGTGATTCGACTATTACCGCCTTCTCCACCGCATCGCAGAACTACTTCCAGACCATCAGCTTCCGCTCCGGTATCCAGGGAAACAATGCCCTGACTGGTATCGTCAACAGCTACGTCTCGCTCAGCTACATATACAACACCATCAACAACCCCATGCGTCCGCGCACGGGCAAGGAATACACTGCCGTGCTGCAAGCCTCCGGCATCTGGGGCAACGTGCGCTATATCGCCCCCCTGGTGGCTTACAAGCAATTCCGCTCCATGCACTATCTGATCCCCTCGCCCGCCGGACGCAATGTGCTCGGCTTGCGCGCGCAGTTGGGTACTGTGATGGGATACGGCGGCCAGGTGGCCCCGCCCAACAACCGCTTCTACTCAGGCGGCGAAGGCGACTTGCGCGGCTTTGACGTCCGTGCCGCTACACCCTATGGTTATGTGCCTACCCGCGTCAATCTGCAGTTGACCGATCCGGATGGAACCTGCGTGCCGCGTGACCCCACCAATCCCCAGTTGAATCAGTGCATCCAGATACCCTTGCCGATTTACGGCATCGCCTCTATCGGCGGCGACACTAACTTTACCGGAAATGCCGAGTACCGCATTCCCATCGCCGGTCCGGTCACCTTCTCCTTCTTCGACGACTTCGGCATGAACGTAATCACCAACAAAGGGCAGTTGAAGCAGAGCCCGGAAGGTTTTGCCTCACTCACCGCTCCGCTCTATGGTTGCCCGGTATGGAACAACGGAGCATGCCAGGGCGGCATTCCCGGCTCGAAGGTAGGACCTCTTGGGACGGGCTTCCAACGCAATATCCACCCCATCGCCGGAACCAACTTCGTCCCCCGCATGTCCACCGGCGCCGAGCTTTCTGTCATCATGCCGGTTATCAACGCCCCCTTCCGCCTCTACTACGCCTATAACCCTTTGCGCCTCTATGAAAGGCCCTACTGCGACCTCGGGATTGGAAGCAAGAATCAGAGCTGCTCCGCTCAGTTGATTACTCGCGACATGTTCCCCCCGGGCGGCGCCGGCGATTACACCTATGGCGAGGCTATACAGGGATACGGCGCGCGCGATGTCTTCCGCGAGCCGCGCAAAACCTTCCGCCTGACAGTCTCCACCACCTTCTAGCTCAACCGTTCAGCCAGCACTCCCAAGGGCCGCTCAATTGAGCGGCCCTTGTGCTTGCCTGGACGCTGCTTAGAGCCCCATGCCCGTTCTTTCCGCCGTTTTTCTGCTGAACGGGCGGGAAACGAGGAGTTGGCTCTCATTACTCGATCTTTGAGAATGCTCAAGCTTGCGTCTTTACCGATTTTTATTCCCTTTGCAGGCATTTTTACACCTCGCCGGTTTGACGCTCCCACCCCAGCCTCCTATAATCCAACTAGTTCCTGCTGACGTCTTCGTGCGCGTCTTTTCCTGCCTCTGCTCTTTTCAGCGCAGGGTTCTGAATGGACCGGAAGGTTAGTCAGGAGGCGACAGTCTGCTTTTGCGATGAAACGCTCGCAGACACACAGGATTCCCGAAGGAGCATTACATTCGCATGAAGCGCTCACTTGCACTTATCGTTACGCTGGCCTCTGGCTTTGTCCTGAGCGCCGCTGCCCAAAATCCCGCCACTGCGGCGCCTGCCGGTCCAACCAAGATTGCCGTGATCGCATTCCAGGTGGCTGTTGCCCAAACCAATGAGGGCCAGCGCAACTTCGCCGACCTTCAAAAGAAGTATGAACCCAAGCGCCAGCAGCTCAAGGCCCTCGCCGAAGAGATCGATAATCTCACCAAGCAGTTGCAGGCGCAAGGCGAGAAGCTGAATCCCACCGAACAGCAGTCCCGCGCCAAAACCATCGACGAAAAAAAGAAGCTGTTGGATCGCTCCGCCGAGGACGCACAAAACGACTTCCAGGGTGAGATGTCGGAAGTCTACAACGGTCTGGCCTCCAAGGTTTACGATGTCCTGGCCAACTACGCGCAGCAGCAGGGTTACACGGTGGTGCTTGACGTGACCGGCAGCCAACAGCAGGCGCCCATTGTGCTCTTCGCCAGCGAGTCCACCAACATTACCAAGCAGATTATCGACGCATACAACCTGAAATCGGGTGTGCCCGCGCCTCCGGCTCAGCCTGCAGCCACGGCTCCGGCACGGCCAGCCGTCAAGCCTCCCGCGCAACACTAAAAAACGGTTAGATCGCACCATTGCAAGAGCCCCGCGATACGGGGCTCTTGCTGTTACGCTGACAATTTTGAAGAGCGCCGCGCCGCTTACTTGCACTCCCGCATCTACACTGCATTCTGATCCCTTCTGTGGATAATTCTGTGGATTACTTTCGAGAATCCAGGTAATAAAACCCTATAAATTACTCTTGCTAAAAACTGCTTCTTTTGATATGCATCGCAAACCCTTATTTATCAATCACTATCAGGAATATGCACTGTCCCCTGTGCAGCGATCCCCTGGAGCAGGCGTTCTTGAGGGCCTGCCGGGGTTATCCACATATCAAGATGAAAGAACTGTGAACCAGATCACAATGAGTTATTGCTACTTCTGAGCATCTTCGCCAATCCGGAGTACCGCCAGAAACGCCTCCTGAGGGATGTCAACCCTCCCAATCCGTTTCATCCGCTTCTTGCCTTCCTTCTGTTTTTCCAACAACTTGCGCTTGCGCGTGATGTCCCCGCCATAGCACTTAGCCAGTACATTTTTGCGCAGCGGGCTCACCGTCTCGCGGGAGATTACCTTGGCCCCGATGGCCGCCTGGATGGCCACCTCGAACTGCTGCCTGGGAATCAGTTCGCGCATCTTCGAGACCAGCGCCCGGCCTCGCTCGTAGGCAAAGTCGCGATGCACGATGATCGAAAGCGCATCCACCGGCTCCCCGCTGACCAGAATGTCCAGCTTGACCATGGGCGACTCCCACTCCCCGGCCAGTTGATAATCCAAAGAAGCGTAGCCGCGCGAGATCGACTTCAGCCGGTCATAAAAATCCAGAACGATCTCATTCAGCGGCAGCTCGTAGGTCAGCAGCACGCGCGTCGACGTCACGTACTCAAAATTCAATTGCCGTCCGCGCTTTTCTTCCACCAGCTTGAAAATCCCGCCCACGTATTCTTCATTGGTGAGAATCTTGGCGGTAATCACCGGCTCGTGGATCACTTCGATGTTGGTCGGATCAGGCCAGCGCGAGGGATTGTCCACCTCCATCACGCTGCCGTCCGTCATCGTGAGGTGGTAGCGCACGCCGGGTGCCGTGGTGATCAGGTCCAGTTCGTACTCCCGCTCCAGACGCTCCTGAATGATCTCCATGTGCAGCAGTCCCAGAAAACCGCAGCGGAATCCGAAGCCCAGCGCCACAGAACTCTCCGGCTCAAAGAAAAACGATGAGTCATTCAGCCGAAGTTTTTCGAGAGCGTCGCGCAGCAGCGTGTGCTCATGCGAGTCCACCGTGTAAAGACCCGCAAAAACCATCGGCTTGATGTCTTCAAAGCCCGGCAACTGCGCCGCCGCGGGCCGCGTGTCGTCGGTGACCGTGTCGCCGATTTTGGTGTCGCTCACCGTCTTGATCGTGGCCGCGAAAAATCCCACCTCCCCGGCCAGCAACTCGCCGATCTCCACCGGTTTGGGCATCAGCACGCCCATGGACTCCACTTCAAATGCCTTCCCATTCGACATCAACCGGATGCGCTGCCCCTTGCGCATCGTGCCCTGCATCACGCGCACCAGCACGATCACGCCCCGATAGGCATCGAACCATGAATCAAAAATCAGCGCCTGCAAGGGCGCATCCGGGTTGCCCGTGGGCGGCGGCAGCCGGTTAACTATAGCCTCCAACACCTCATCCACGCCCTGGCCGGTCTTGGCGCTCACGGGAATCGCGTCGGTTGCATCCAGGCCCACAGCCTTCTCGATGGCCTCCTGTGTGCGCAGGATGTCCGCCGAGGGAAGATCGATCTTGTTGATGACCGGAATAATTTCCAGCCCGTGGTTGATGGCCAGATAAGCATTCGCCAGCGTCTGCGCCTCCACCCCCTGGCTTGCATCCACCACCAGCAGCGCACCCTCGCACGAAGCCAGCGAGCGCGATACTTCGTAGCTGAAGTCCACGTGCCCCGGCGTGTCGATCAGGTTCAGTTGGTAGGTGTTGCCGTCGTGCGCCTTGTACATCATGCGCACCGCGTGGGCCTTGATGGTGATGCCGCGCTCCCGCTCCAGATCCATGTCATCCAGAATCTGCGCCTGCATCTCCCGCCCCGTCACCGAGCCGGTAAATTCCAGCAGACGGTCGCTCAGCGTCGACTTGCCGTGGTCGATGTGGGCAATAATCGCAAAATTTCTAAGGAAGCGTGCGTCCATTTTGGCTTGGAAAAAGAGGCTTTTCGCGCCCTTGCGGCGCGCATGTCCCCAGGCCTTAGCTTATCATTCGCACTTTCTTCCGGGGGATCCAGGATTGTTCTTCAATGAACTTCTAACTCACCACGCTGGGCACATGAGACAGACCGCAAAATCAGTGCGGCCGCACCAACAACTCCCAGGCCTGGAGAGTTCATCGCAACGCCTTCTTGATCTTCTCCAGGTCCAAGGGATCGAACCTGGGTTCGTCGTCCAGGGAGTGTCGCTTGAAAAACTCCCAGGCATCGGCGGTGATCTCGCCGGAGCGGGTAAAGAAATTATGGTCGGCGTGGGCAAGCTCCACGTAGTGAACCTCGAAATTCCGCGAGAGCAGAGCGTCCCGGGAGGCACGGCTCTGTTTGGTCGTCCACCACTGGTCCCATGTACCCATGTAATAAGCCAGGGGGATTTTGCGCACGGCGAAATCCGCCATCTGATATTTAAAGTTTTCGATCACCCCGCCATGAACCGCTGCCGCGGCAAAATACCGTGACTCCAGGAACGCGAAGTAGAAAGTGAACATGCCGCCGGCGGAATAACCCCACAAGTAAAGACGATGCTTGTCCACCGGATAGGTTTGGCTGACCGTATCGATGGCATCGCGGATCCACTCGGGATGATCGTAGAGCATATCCCAGGCTTGCGGAGAGTTGTCGATATTCGGCGCCAGTATGATGATCTTGTTCGCCCTGGCCTCGGGCAGCCATGCTTTGATCTGTCCAAGACCATCTCCACCGGCGCCATGCATAGCCACCAACAGAGGCATGGGAGGCGCATCCTTGACCCGGTCGGGAACGAAGAGATCGAAAGAATGGCTGGCGCCGCTAACGCCACTAACATGAGAGACAAACTTTTGAAACACCTCTTGAGCCATGCAACGGTGCGTCTGCGCCCCAGTTGCGGCCGCCAGCGTAATTCCTATGGCGACGAGTTGGACAAAGCTCCGTGTTGTTCTCACTGGTATGTCTGCCTCCTATCCCTTCCTGGCGCCTGCATCTCCCGCCCCGTCATCGAGCCGGTTAATTCCAGCAGACGGTCGCTCAACTTCACTTGCCGTGGTCGATGTGGGCGATGATCGCAAAATTTCTAAGGAAGCGTGCGTCCATTTGGCTTGGGAAAAAGAGGCTTTTCGCGCTCTTGCGGCGCGCATCTCCCCAGGCCATAGCTTATCATCGACATAGAGCAACCGTTTCCTTCATGCGCATGTGTAGAACGTGGTATCGACTCTTCGGCTGTGCCCTGCTGGCTCTCTCGCTGGCGGGATGCGACCCCACTGCGTCCTCGCACTCTTCTCAGGGAGCGCAGCCGCAAGCCACCGCACCTGCGCTCACCTTAGGCGCGAACTCCGCTGAGCCCGCGCAAGCCGCTCCCGCACCCCCCCAGCCTACACGCCAGCAGCAACATCTCCGCTCCCTGATTAAGCAGGTGGACGAAGCCTACGCAAACGGCGAGGCAGAATATCGCAAGGGGCGTTTGCGCGAGGCCAAGCAGCAATTCGATCGCGCCGTGGACCTGATGCTCACCTGCGGCATCGACATCAAGAGCACTCCCGAGTTGCAGGAGGAGTTCGACCGCATTGTTGACCAGGTCAACGCCCTCGAGATGGATACTCTCAAGCAGGGCAACGGTTTTGTCCCCAAAGAGGAGGAGACTCCCTCCGACGTTGCCGAGAACGTGACCTTCGAGGTGGACCCCAACATCGTCGCCAAGGCCCGGGCCGACCTGGCAACCACCAACTCCGATCTCCCCCTGGTCGTCAATGACTACGTGGCTGTCTATATCAACTTCTTCTCCAACACTCAGAAGGGCCACAACACCCTGCTTCACTCCTTCGAGCGCGCCGGCCGCTACAGGGCCATGATCCAACGCGTTATGGCCGAAGAAGGAGTGCCCCAGGACCTCATCTATCTAGCGGTGGCCGAGTCCGGATTTCAGCCCCGCGCCCTCAATCGCCGCTCCCACGCTGGAGGCATGTGGCAGTTCATGCCCAGCCCATTCTACGGACTGGTGCGCAACGCCTATGTGGACGAGCGCTTCGATCCGGAAAAATCCACACGCGCTTATGCCCGCTACATGAAGTTCATCTACGACCAGCTCGGCGACTGGTACCTGGCTATGGCCGCCTACGATCATGGCACCGGCAACATCCAGCGTGAGGTGCAGAAAACCGGCTACGCCGACTATTGGGAACTCTATAAGCGCGGCGAACTGCCCAAGGAAACCAAAAATTACGTCCCCGAAATTCTGGCCGCCATCATCATCGCCAACCATCCCAAGCAGTACGGCTTTGACGAGGTCACCCTCGATCCCCCCGTATTGACCGATACGGTGACCATTAATTATCAGGTGAACCTGAGGCTGGTTTCCGATATTGTGGGTGTGCCGGTGGAAGAGCTGACCGCGCTGAATCCCAGCCTGCTGCGGCTCATTACGCCGCCCAACATGTCCTTCGATCTCCATCTGCCCGGCGGCGCCTCGGCGGTCTTTCAGCAAACCATTGCATTGATTCCCGAAGGCAAGCGCGCGGCATGGCGCTACCATCACGTTGCCGCTGGCGATACGCTGGCCTCGGTGGCGCTTAAGTATCGCGTCACGGAAGCGTCGCTGGCTGAGGCTAATCATATCCGCGCGCGCGATGGCATCCAGGGCGTAGACGCTCTGCTGGTGCCGGCGGCTCCTGTTGCCGAGCCCGTCACTCACCCGCGGCTTTACACGGCCCGCAAGGGCGATACGCTGGTTACCATCTCCGACCGTTTCGGCGTCTCGCTTAGCGAGTTGCGCCGATGGAACAAGATCACCGGGACCAAAGTGCAGCCCGGCCAGCGGCTCTACGTGGCCGCTCCCCCCACCGTCCATCACGCTTCCGCCAGCGCGCGCCGCGGCGCCGGAACTACAGCCAGCCCCCAAACACACTCCGCCGCGCCGAAGACCAACGCCGTGCCTGCTGTGAAAAAACCCTCCCAGAATCACTCCGCCTCATCCGCCCCTGCACAGAAAAACGCCGCCGCCAACACGGAAAAAGCCCCGGTGAAGAAATCCACGAACGCCTCCACGGCCCGCTCGCCAAAATAATTTTTTCGAAAACTGCATTTCTTGCTTGTCAACTGCTGGTGTTTACGTGCAATCTATTGCTAGAATACTTTCGCTGGCGGATCCGGGGTTTCCCCGCCACGCAAAATTGAAATTGAAAAATTTGTGCAGCGGCTAGCCGCTGGAGGCAATCGGATGGAAGAGTTCAAGATGTACGCGATGAGCGACGGCGATCCAAATTATAAGCCGGGCGCGTTTGAGTCCGGTCACGACGACTTTGAAGAGGATGAAGAAGTTGAATCCTACAGCGTGCTCACCTCCTCGGACGACGACGAGGGAGTAATCGCTGAGTCGGTGATCGTGGCCGTGGAAAAACCAGCATCGAAGCCGGCCCCTCGTAAGGCCGCGAAGAAAAAGGCTCCGGCAAAGAAACCTGCCAAGAAAAAGATTGTGGCCAAAAAGGCTGCAAAAAAATCCGCCGCCAAAAAGAAGAAAGCTGGCGCAAAGGGCGGAAAGGCTGGGGCCAAAAAGGCCGCTGCCGGCAAGAAAAGCGCCAGAAAATCAAACAAAAGAGGTAACAAGTTGGCCGTTAAGAAAGCAGCAAAGAAGGCCCCAGCCAAGAAAAAGGCGAAGGCGAAGAAGGCAGTTGCCAAGAAGAAGGCTCCTGCGAAGAAAAAGAAGTAGCCGCTTCAAAGTAGGCAACCAAGTTGCGGCTGCCTGAATTTCAAGGCAAGCAAAAAAGCCCGGTTCGTGCCGGGCTTTTTTGCGTCTGGATTCGGTTAAATCACCTACTTTGCGCCAACCGGAGCTTCAAGCTGCTCCACATGCCAGCGCTGATGCCTGAAGTAATCCTCCACCACAAAGCGCAGCGTAACCGGCGCGTGGTCACCGATTATGCAAACCGCCTCCAGCCGCTCTTCGGGAATATGATCCACGGCGGCCGCCAGAATCGCGTGCTCTACTTCCCACCAATGCAGCAGTGTAGCCCAGGGCACTTCTCCATAGCCATGCGCGGCGACCCATTCGGCCTGCGCGTAGTCTGGCCCCGTAAAGCTGCCGTGGATGGCGGCACGAACAAAGCGCTGGCGATTGTTGGCCGCCGAATCCAGCAGGTGCCCGACGATCTGCTTGCGCGTCCAACCGCCCTCGCGCCAGGGAATGTCCGCAATCTCCGGGGAAAGGGCAAGCAGCCCCGCATGAACCGCATCAATTTCGGCACGAAAATGTTGGGCTATCTGTGTTGGCATTTCATTCCTCTGTTCTAGGTGGGCACACTTTCACTCCCATCGTAAAATAGCGGCCTCGTTGGCGGAACCGCGCGCTTCCATCAGTTGCAGTTTTCTATTTCTTCAATTCCGCCAGCGCCGCCAGCACCTCCGCGGAGTGCTGCTGCACCTCCACCTTGGGCCATACCCGGGCAATCTTGCCCGACGGGTCGATCAGAAAAGTGTGCCGGTTGGCGATAGTGATGGGGCCAAAATGGCCCAGCGAGCCGTACGCCTCCACCACCTTGTGCTCCGGATCGGCCAGCAGCCGGAAGGTCAGACCCTCCTTGGTGCAAAACTGCTTATGGCTATCGGGCGTATCCACGCTCACTCCCAGAATCACCGCGTTGGCGGCGTCATACTGCGCCTGGTCACGCTGAAAGTTGTGCGCCTCGATGGTGCAGCCCGTGGTCATGTCCTTGGGATAGAAGTAAAGCACCACCCACTTGCCGCGAAAACTTTCTAACGATATCTGAGAACCGTCCTGCGAGGGAAGCGTAAACGTGGGCGCAACCTGCCCAGCAGAGGGCATAGTCTGATCACTATCTCCGGACGCGCGAACGGCGACTACCGCCACCGCGGCCACAATGGCTACAACAAGGATAAGGATAAGGGTAATTCTCACGGGGAAACCTCCAGATGGTTGGATGGGGAATCAGGCCGTCAGGACGCAGAGAATATTTCAGAAATCGGAATCAGCCAAAAAAGCAACAGGGAATCCGCTGGTAGTTATTATTACTGCCGGGCATCTGATTTCTAATCTCTGTTCTCTGATCTCTGTGTGGCCACAATCGCAATCCCCGCCTCGGCAGCCCTCTTCAGCAGCGCCTCCCGGTCAAAGAGCAGCGTCCTCCCCGCCTCGACTGAAAGGCAACTGGCCCCGGCGCGAATCATCGTCTCGATAGTCGCCATCCCGATCACCGGCACGTCGAAGCGCATATCCTGATTGGGCTTGGCCACCTTGACCACCGTCAGCCGCCGCTCCAGGGTCGAAGCGTCTTCCTCCAGCGTCTCCATCAGCCGCCCCGCCCGCTCAATCGCCGCGTCCGTCCCTTCCATGGCTTCCACCGCCACGCAGGCCTGCGCCGCCACCACCACCGTCTGCCCAATGTCGAATCCCGCCACGGCGCACGCCACGCTCAGCCCGTACTCGATGTTCTTGCGCTCCTCCTCGTCAGGAGCGCGCTCCGTCAGCACACCCTCCCCAGCCAGCAGCGGCTCCAGAAACTTGGTCGAGCTTAGCAACTCAATGCCCTCGTCCGAGAGCACCTTGGCCACAGCCCCTATCAGCCTGTCCGTCGAGCGCACCGGCAAATTCAGCAGCAGCTTGGCCAGCCGCCAATCCGGCCGGATGCTCGAAAAAATCTGTTTGTGCTTCACCTGCCCGGCCATCACCGCCTTGGTGACGCCTTCCTTGTGAAAGGTCTCGATCAGCCGCGACAATTCGCCCAGCGAGAGCCAATGAACGCTGATGCCGCTGTCAGTAGCCGCGCGCCGGTCCATCTCCGCGTCCGTCTCCTCGCGAATAGCCGCCACCACCACCGTCAGCCCCTCAGCCCGCGCCGCATCCAGCAGCAAAAACGGAAACCGCCCGTTACCGGCAATCAATCCGAGTTTCATAATGTCCGAGGTTCCATAAAAGCACGCTATGCCCGTTCAAAACACTCCCAATCGATTCCCCCGCGCTCATCGTCGAGAAGCAAACATTCTTTTTCGATCCGAGTGACAATGCCAGTATCCCCAGGATGTAGTCTCATCCTGTCAAACGAAGACCACGTCCACCCAAAGGCATGAGCATTAGGTGCAAAACGTACTCGGTCACCAATCTTGAATGGACAAATCTTCTTGTTTTCCTTCATGGCACCTTACTTGATCACCCCGCGCTCGCTGCGTTCAATAAACCTCGCCAGCAGCGCCGCGTCCTCGCCCTCCAGCTCCTTGATCTTTTCCAGCGCCTGCGTAGTATTTAGCTTGGCAGCCAACAAGAAGCGAAAGGCCTTCTGCAGCACCTGCAACCGCTCCGGCGAAAACCCCCGCCGCGCCAGCCCAACTTTATTAATCCCGAAGGCCTTGTTCTCCCGCTTGGATGATGTCAGCGAAAACGGCAACACGTCCTGAGTTACGATGGTCCCGCCGCCAATAAACGAATAAGTGCCGACAATGCAATGCTGATGCACCGGGCAGAAGGCGCCTAACGTGACGTAGTCCTCGATGATCACGTGCCCGGCCAGCGTGGCGCAGTTAGCCAGAATGCAATGGCTGCCCACCTGGCTGTCGTGGCCGATATGCACTCCGGCCATCAGCAAACAATTGCTGCCCAGCCGCGTCACCCCGCCGCCGCCCACTGTTCCCCGGCTGATGGTCACGCACTCGCGGATCGTGTTGCCGTCGCCCATCTCCAGCGCCGTCGGCTCGCCTTTGTACTTCAAATCCTGCGGCGACACGCCCACCGCGCAAAACGGATGAAAAACATTGCGCGCGCCGATCCGTGTCCGCCCATCCAGCACTACGTGCGAGATGAGCTTGCAATCATCGCCCAGCTCCACCTCCGGCCCAATGGTGCAAAACGGCCCCACCGTGCACGAAGCCGGAACCACCGCGCCCGCCGCAATCACCGCGCTGGGATGAACGCTCACTCCGTCGCCCCGGTATGCGCCTCGCCGGTCACCGCCTCACTCTCCGGCGTCCGATTCACAATCGAGCAGGTCAATATTGCCTGGCAGGCCAGCTTGCCCTCCACAAAGGCGTTGGCCTCCATCCGCCCCAGCCGGCTCTTGAAGGCCAGCACGTCCACCTCGATGCGCAATTGATCTCCAGGCACCACCGGACGGCGGAACTTGGCCTTCTCAATCCCCGTAAAGACCGCCAGCTTTTTGTGCCGGTCCGGAATCTCGTTCAGCATGATGATGGCCCCGGCCTGCGCCATCGCCTCAATCACCAGCACCCCCGGCATAATCGGGTAATCGGGAAAGTGCCCCTGAAAAAACGGCTCGTTCATGGTGACATTCTTGATGGCCACCAGCCGTTTGCCGCGCTCGAACTCGACCACTCTGTCGATCAGCAAAAATGGGTAGCGATGGGGAAGTAATCCCAGGATCTCCTGGATATCAAATGTCATGCAGATCTCCAAAGCGCGATTGGCGTAGCTGCTCAAGCGCTCCTCTGGATTATATCGAAAGCCCCGCGCCGGATTTCCTGCGCGCTGTCTGGCAGATTAGCGCGCGCCCGTGTCCCGCTTCAGGGACATGGGGCCGCGCAACTCTTCCGCTATTTGTGAAACAGCCCTTTCAGCGTGCTGGCCGGGTTGCTTTTCTGCTGGCCGCTGGAGTTCCCCAGCAATCCGCCCGCCTCTTGTTTCAGCATTGCTTTCACATTCGCGCGGATGTGAGGGTCCGACGTGGTTCCCGTAATGGTCAGCGGAATGCCGCTGTTCGCCGCCGTACTGGAGCCGCCGCCCAGCAACCCTCCGAGCTTATTCATGCCTCCAGTGGCCAGCCCGCCTATTGCTGAAGTGCTGCTGAGCTTGGCCACCAGATTGAAGTTCAGCGCGTCGGAAGGAGAAATGGAGCCGCTGCCCGTCGCTGACCCAATCGACGGCACCGAGGCGTCAATATTGTTGATCTCCGTGTTCTGCGGGGATGACTTCAGTTCTGCGCTCAGCTTCTGGATTGCCGTGCCGCCCGTATTGGATTTGAAGGGATTAAGGCCCTCAATCTTCGAGCCTAGATCGAAGCCCGTCAATTCTGTATTGTCCACCGAGACTGGCCCGCTGATGACCATCGCGTTCGTGGGGCCGGTGATGGCTAGATTTGCTGTCAGCGTGCCTCCTTTGAGCTTCGACCCTTTCGGCAGGGTGATGCCGGCAGCCGGCAGCAATGGCTCAAGCTGGTCGATGGAGAGGCCCGGCGCGGAGAAATACATGTCCAGTAAAGTTTCCTTTTCGATGCTATGGAATCTGCCCGTCAAATGCGCCACCGCCGTGCCGGTATGAATCGCTATATCTTGAACCTTCCCCGTGCGCTCCACCAGGTTATCGGTGATGGTGTAGTCGATGTCCACCGGCTGAGTCGCAGGCGTGCCGCCGCGCGCCACCTGCAGCTTGTTGGCCACCAGCTTTCCTTTGCTCGTCAGCGTAGTTCCGTCCGAGCTAAGCTGCACGTTGAAGTCGGCGAGCATGGAGATTCCCTCGCCGGGCTTTATAGCACCCGCCGCCACCGGATCGAAATGCTTCAGTTGCAGCGTCGCCTGGAAAGGAGTTGCCGAGGCGTCATTCTGCGCCACTGGCCCCGCCGTGCCTTCAAGTTGGAACGATCCACCCCCCGGCAGCTTGAGCGAAAGCTGGAAGGGAAACTGCGTCGTAAATGAAAGCTGCTGAATGGAGAGATTAATCTCCGTGCACGTGAACGGCTTCCCCGTCGCGGGCCGGCTCGTAACTGTGGCGCTTCCGTTCTTGATCTTGACTTCGCCTATGCTCGCGCTGGAGAGCATGCTCTCCTGCGGGGCCGCGGATTCCTGGGGAACGGGTTTTTGCTCCGCTGCTTTTGGAGGATCGGTTTTTTCGCCCGCCGGTTTCGCCGCGCCGCTCCCCAGGCTGGAGAAGTTCCACGTGCCCTTTTTATCCTGGATGAGATGAATTGCCGGAGAGTCGATGGTGAAGCTCGTGATCTGCACCTTGTGCTGGAAGATTAAACTCCCCAGCGCTACGCCGATGCGCAGCTCCTTAGCCTCAAGAAACGGCGCTGTCGCAAAGGCCGCATCGTCAGCCACTACGATGTTATCCGCAACCAGGCTGCCGGTAATCAGCGATAAGCTCAGGTGCCCCAGCGTAATCTTGCGCCCCAGCGAGCTGCTCAGCTCCTCCTCCACCTTGGGCCGGAACGCATCCACGTTGATGAACAGAGGAACCAGCACAATGATCGCAATCACCACCGCAACAACCGCGACCGCCGCCTGAACCCAGCGCTTTTTCAAAAGACTCATGTTCATGCAAATCTCCTCCAGAGGAATGTTTCGCTCGAATTGTACCTTGCTGCCGTGCTGCCCGATTGTCCTTTTTCAGTCATATTGAGCGACCTATCTTGGATGTCATCCTAAGCAAGTAGGACGCGCTTTTTGCAACCTGCATAGTCAAAGGATCTGCCGTAGCTCATCACGGAATTCCCGCCTTCAAAATACTCCTTGTCCCTCGCCGAAGGCCGCTGGCCCCACCGCAGGTGGCCGAAGGCGTCCGCCTGGACGGCAACTCCTCCTTGCGCTCCCCATTCCCGAATGTCACAATGGTTCCACTTCGAAATCTTCCAAATCAGAGACGCGAAACAATGAAGACCTGTCCGCTCTGTGAAAAATCCTGGCCGAGCCAGCACACCACCTGCCCCACCGACGGCGCCTTGCTCATTGACACTCGTGAGCTGGAGCCGGGCACGCTCATACGCGGCAAGTACCGCATCGAGCGCCAGCTAGGCCGCGGCGGCATGGGCACGGTCTACCTCGCCGAGCACATTCTCCTCAACCGCCAGCGTGCGCTCAAGTTCATCTCCAGCGAACTCAGCCAGGACGCGACCTTTCTCCGCCGCTTCCGGCGTGAAGCTCAGGCCGCCACTGAACTCCTCCACCCCAACGTGGTGCAGGTAGTCGATCTCGATCAGGCTGAGGACGGCTCCCCCTACATCGCCATGGAGTTCGTCGATGGCCCCGACCTTCGCCACGCCCTCGCCGCGGCTCCCTTCTCCATCGAACGCACACTCTCCATCGTCCGCGGCATCGCGCAAGGACTCGGCGCGGCCCATGCCAAGGGCATCGTCCACCGCGACGTGAAGCCAGAGAATATTCTCCTCGCCGGCGGCCACGGCTCTCCAGAAACCCCCAAGCTCCTCGACTTCGGCATCGCCGCCATGAAGGAGACCGCGACCGCCGTAAGCCGCACCCACGGCCTCATGCTGACCCCGCCCTACGCCGCTCCCGAACAATGGAAGGGCATGGCCGCGGAAGAACTCGACGGTCGGACAGATTTGTATGCCCTCGGCGGCGTCCTCTACGAGATGCTTACCGGCCAAACTCCCTTCCACGCCCACAACACCGAAGGCTGGATGTACCAGCATCTCCACGAGCAGCCCCAGCCGCCCAGCGCCCTCCGCCCAGAGCTGGCCAACTGGCCCGGTCTCGATGCCCTCGTCCTTCGCCTACTCGCCAAAGACCGCAACCAGCGTTTCCCCTCGGCAGCCGATCTGCTGGAAGCGCTTGCACTCGCTCCTTCCAAAGCCTCCGAAGCCTGCGCCACAACTGTCACTCAACCCACTCCCGCGCCCCACATCCCAACCGTTGTCGAACCGCCGCCTCCGCCCATTCCGCCGCCTGCTCCCAAACCCGTGGTTCCCAAGTCATCGCCAGCCCCCAAGCCGGTGGTTTCCGAGCCGTCGCCTGCCCCCGTCCCATCGTGGACATTCCCCCTGAAGTGGCGGGTGGTGACGGCATTGTTGATCCTCGCTGTTGCGGGAATTTGGTTCGAGACACGGCCCTCAACCTGGACCGACCCGGCAACCGGCCTGACGTGGGCGAAGAGCGATAACGGCAACGATGTGAACTGGCAGCAAGCGACAGATTATTGCCGGAATCTGCAACTGGTCAATCACTCCGACTACGGCTGGCGCCTACCCACCATCGAGGAGCTCAAGGGTATCTACGGATCAAACCCAAGTGGGAATCTTCAACTGTCAGGTTGGTGGTATTGGAGCAGCACGCAAGAATATGCTAGTGGATGGAAGTCGGTCTTTTCCTTCTTAAATCGTATTGAGGTAAGTTACAGAATCGAAGATAGCAAGGGCGGACGTGCGCTCTGCGTGCGCGGCTCCTCGAGCAAAGTCCCCGCTTCCGCAATGCATTCCTCGCAGGTCACCCCGCAGACCGCGCCAACCTCAGATAACCAGAAACCGAAAGCTAATCCCAACGATATCTGGACAGATCCGGCAACCGGCCTGATGTGGACTAAAAGGGATAGTGCGGCCGGGTATCGCTACGATCACGGTATAATGTCGGACCAGGGCATGGCAGCGGCCTACTGTCGAAATTTGAAATTGGATGGATTCTCGGACTGGACCTTGCCTTCGATCGATGAGCTGGTCGGCCTTTATGACACTACGCAGACCAGGAACACTGTGGATGCTAATACGCTTCCCTACCATATGAAGCTTGGAATTACTCTTAATGGCATCGCAGCCTGGAGTAAAACCTCTTCAGATGGTGATAAGGGTTTCAATTTTGATAATGGCCAAAAGAGTGCCGATCCGTACGGCGACAGCGAAGGCGATTCAATAGCGCTCTGCGTGCGTGGCTCCGCGAGCAAAGGCCCTGCTCCCGCGGTGAATCCCGCGTCAGTCGTATCGATTCACTCTAATCCTATTTCTGTAAATCCGCCACAAACGATTCCTGTGCCCGTGAATCCACAGCCGAATAACCCCGCTCCAGTCAGTCCTCCTTCAAATCCCAGCTCCGCAACTCCTCAGCTAGTGGCGAATTCCAATTTTGTCTGGACCGACCCGGCCACCGGGCTGATGTGGTCAAAGATGGATAATGGCAACGATGTAACATGGCAGCAGGCGACAGATTATTGCCGGAATCTGCAACTGGCCGGTCATTCCGGCTGGCGCTTGGCGACGATTGATGAGCTGCAGGGCATCTACGACGCCAACGCAAGGGGCAATAATGTGAAGGGCGGCCTGCAATTGTCATCGTCAACTTGGTTCGTATGGAGCAGTTCTCCGGGAAATGCTTCCGGGAGGGCGTGGGGCTTCGGCTTCTTCAGTGGAAAGCGGTCCTCCGGCCGTAGCAGCAACAGCAACGGCGGACGCGCGTTGTGCGTGCGCCGCTAGACAGAATGAACTCGAAGCTGTGCGGGTTTAGGGAAGCCCCTCTGGGCAGGCCTTCATCGATACTCTGAATGGGCCTGCCCGGAGCTTTACCTTATCGGTGGCGCCGGGCGCTTCAACCATTGCTCAAACTGCTGGGCGCCATCCGCGCTTCATTCTCTTCTCTCACGGATTACTTGGTGTATCGGGCGTACCGGCTGGCGCTGCAAACGACAGGCCCAAAAAGTTCTTGACGTCGAGCGTGCTGTTGCCCAGCACTTCGCTGTATGCCTGCCCCGGCGATACGGTATAGAAGTTATTGTTCCCCGTGATCCCCCGGTGGAAATACTGGAGCGGCTTAGGCGCCTTAGTGCCGCCACTTAGGGTCTGCACCGCGGACAGCGTATAGATCAGCGGATTTACGTTGCCCAACCGGCCGCCATTCAACTCCACCGCAAGCGCCAACACCCCAGCCATCTCCGGCGATGAGGAACTCGTGCCGATAAGCAGGAAAGCCTGGCCGCCGATCCACACGATGGCTGCGCTGCGCGGCAGATCGAGGCAATTCTGCGCGGTCAGGTCCGCATCTCCGGGGCAGCCGCCCATCATCAAAGAAACGTCGGGCACTGAACGATCCCGGTTGCTCCCCGTGTTGACGAGGTTCTGGTAGAACGGCTTGGAGAATATCTTGCTGAATCCGCCCCCAGAGCCCCAGGTGTTGTTGTTCACAGTCACCGTAGTCGTGGCGCTGATCTGGAACTCCGCCGGCACCCTGGGATCGTAGTTCGCGTTTTCCGCCGCATATGTGGCGTCATCCACACCAGGAGTCGCGGTCGTAGAAAGGTTCGTTCCGCCCACTCCAGTTACATTCGGGTCGCTCGCGGGATTCTCCACGCCGGCAACAAACGAAGTGCCATTGGTCGGATTGTTGGCAAAAGCCTCTGACACGCAAGGCACCGCGCCATTATCCCCCGAACTGGCCAAAAAAGTGATGCCTTGCGCATTGCCCTGCTGGAACAGCGCGTGGAAAGTCTTCAGAATGCTGGTGTAGTCAACCCCGCCGTTATACGCCGCGGTAAAGTCCAGCTCGCATTCGCCGAACGATGAACTTACAACGTCCACCACATTGTCCTCGTCAACTGCCGCATAGGCATCCGCAATCGACGCGTCGCTCAGGTCGGGCATGTTGTAGATTGTCTCCTGCGCGCCGGGAGCCGTCCCCAGTGACATCTGCGTATCCAGAGAAGCCTCCGCCGCGGCGTCGGCGTTGGGATCGAATGGGCCGCTTCCCCCATCCACGGCGCGAATCGTCACCGCTGGTACCGGCAAGTTGGAGTTCGCCGTATACGCCTGAATCAGCAAGTCTCCCCCGCCAAGATTCAGCGTCGAGTTGAAGGTGCTATCCAAATCGGCAGGGCTGATCACAGACGAAATCACGATGCCGATATGCGACCCCACTCCTGCGATCTGCGCCGGTCGGCGTGACCGGAAAGGCACAATCTCTGTCTGAAAAGACGGCAGTTGATAAGCCTCGTTCAAATCATTCGGATAAAAGAAGCTGTCGTTGCTGCTCAGCCGGAAGAGCGGATCGGTGGATGTGAGGGGTAAAGCCCTCTTTATAGAGTGCACGTGCGCCACCAGATTTGTCGTGAACTCAGGAATCACCGCGCCCACCCTGGCCAGCGTGTCAGGCATTGTCAGGTGGCCCTCGGCGGCTGCAAATTTCACCAGGCCTTTTTCCGTTCGCACCATCTGTAGGTGCGTCGCAAACATAGCTTCCACCGCGCTTACAGGACCCTCAACCTCCAGGCTCTGCGTTCTTTCGCTCACCACCGTGAATCCGGCAGCCTCTAGCTCTGCTCTCACTTGGGCCACATCGGAACTGTTGGGTCCAAACTGCGCCTTGAACTGCGCCGGTGTCAGCCATTGATGATAATTCGACGACGTCGAATCGGTTTGGTCGCGCAGCAACTGCTCTAGAGCGTCCTGATGTGTCAATGGCAGGTATACGTTGAAATGTGTAATCGCGCCTTGATCTGCCGGACCCAGCGTCTCGACATGCTTTGCAGTCGCCGCATGGCTCGGCAGAGAAAGGCCCAGGGTCGTCAGCGCGCACAGCGCTACGCCTATTGCAAGAGAATAGATTCTCATTTGTAACCTCTCAGTTATAGTGTCGGTTCGTTCAGGGAATTTGGGGAACACTGACTACCAGGCTCGACCCTGCGGAGTGTCCGCCGCAAAGCCGATCATATCAGCCGATAGTATCACTTTTTCCCTTCCAGATTGCAATCAGAAAATCCCGGGATCGTAATTTAGAATTCGTAATGGCAGGAATGTAGCGTCGGCGGCCACACCAGCGCTCGTCCATGATTGACCGCGAACTCATCAGGTACTCGATTCCGCGAGCACTCCAATGCAACCTCTTCAAGATATGGCTTTCTTCACCAGCGCGACGATCCTTACCTCGTCTTCGGCGGTCAACTCCTTCAGCGCAAATGCAACTGGCCACATGGTTCCTTCGTAGAGGTTCGCTTTGTCGCTAAAACCAAGCGTCGCGTATCGCGCCTTGAACTTATCCGCGCTTTGGAAGAAGCAGACAACATTGCCGTCCTTGGCGTAAGCGGGCATCCCGTACCAGGTTCGAGGCGAGAGGGCTGGTGCGCTGGCTTTTATGATGGCATGGAGCCGCTTGGCCATGCTGCGATCCGGTTCTGGCATTTCGGCAATCTTCGTGAATACATCACCTTCTCCGTCCGCCTCCTTCGCGCGCGGGCCTCGGCGCGATTCCGCCTTCAACTCCTGGGCGCGCTCCTTCATTGCGGCTCGTTCCTCGTCCGTGAATCTCCCAGTTGACTTGCCGGTCACGGTGGCGCCCTTGTTGGACTTCTGCGCCTCCTTCTTTGGGCTCATTGTGCCTCCTTATATGCAACTCCGACGCTAGGCAATCTCATCACAGCCTTAGTCCATTTATATCGCTGCACCTGGGATGAATGAAGTCCCGGCTCCCCAAAGCGGGATCTCCACACTAGTGATGAAGACCCAACACCAGGGGCCCCGGGAAGTTGGGGCACCCTGGCGCTGATCGAAGTGGGAGTCATTGGGTTGCGAAGGAATCGCCTTCTATACCGCGGTTGCCAACTTCCGTGCTGGTCCAGCCTGCTGGTCCATTGTTGCTATAGGTGACGGTGGTGGTGCCAATGCTTCTGGACATGGAACAGAAGCCTTTCAAGCCAGGCTTCTTGGAAGTGGCGTGGGCTTCCCAGGCCATTCCATTCACGGCGAGGGTGTATGTGTAGTTGGAGTCGCTCTTGTTTGGGTCGAACTTCAGATGCTCGATTTTGATTCCTCTGGGATACGTTCCCGGCAAAAGCTGATCTAGTGGGCAAGTGTGCTGCAAGGTAAGCTGGCATTGATGCTCGATCTCTTCAATAGCGGAGAGAAACATATAGGCAATCTGTTCGTCGCGCTTGAGTTGGACGGGGCCCTTCGCATCTTCGATCTCCACCTTGGCTTTGGTGGCGAAGGGGCCTGATCCAGGTATTGATTCGAAGCCGGTTGTTGCCGGGGAGCTTGCGGGAGACGAAGTTGCGCCCGCGCTGGAGGCCGCATAGATGGCTGCTACCTCCGCCGGTTTGAGAGCGCGATTCCACAGGGCTACATCGTCGATGCCGCCGTGAAAAAATCTGCCCGAAAACACAGCACTTGCGCCAATGGTGAAGACATTTTTCTTGCCGGATTCGCCTCCGCCTTTATCCGTGGCCACGGGATTACCGTCCCAGTAGAGCGCGCGGACGTGCGTGGGTGTGTCAAGTGTGGCAACAATCTGATGCCACTGGCCGATCAGCGAATCCGGTGAGGGCTTGTACGAAAGATGGCCGCCAGAGGCTGTATAGAACCTGACGATATTGTCGGTTTCGAATTGCACGTCGAGATCGTTGCCGTTTTCAGACTCACCTGCGACGTAAAAGAAGTGGCCGGTCGTCGAGGGCAATTCAGCAAGGTTGACCCAGGCCATGATGCTTGCCGCGGAGCCCACTCCACCGAATTGAGTTGTTGTGATGTAGGCAGTGTGTCCATCGAGCTTGACGTAGTGATCATTCGCGGTGTGGACAGGCGCTCCGGAGGCGGCAATGGCCGCGGAGCCGGTTGCCTTGTAGGTACTGGTGCCAACCTGGCTTTGTCCGGAGGTTGAGTCGAGCCGGTAAAAGGTAATCGGCTTAGTGGAAGCGACCTCGGCGAGGAAGCCGGTTGGGGTTTGAAGTGCGAAGGAGTTGACGGTGGCCATGACACCCAACGCGGCAATAGCCGCTGAGCGGGCTTGTGTAGAGATGAACATGGGAAGGTGCCTTTCTCGTTTGTGTTTTGGAAGGTCCGGCCTGATTGCAGCACACGTCGATGCGTATCTGCTGACCCCTCGTTGCCGGTCTGCTCGCAACAGTCTATCCCATGGAATCGACGGTATTCAATTCAATTTTGCAGGTTGCCAAAGGCGTCCGCCTAGACGGCAAGTCCGGTGGCCGGGCACTGATCACTGAGAACTGGGAACTGACAACTGTCTTAGTCAGTCCCCTGACTAGACCAGTTCAAGACCAGGTTTATTCGCCTTCTAATCCCCCAAAAACCGCACTTTTCAACCTGTTTTTCGCAGATTTCAACATGTTCCTGACAGGTTTTCATGTCCTTAAATGCGCACATCCGCGCGCTCAAAGCCCTCAAAAAGGTGTGCTTCGAACAACACTTATTTCCTTTTCAGTCCTATTTCTTGATGCGCTTTTCAGCCGCCTCTACGCTCCAGAAATCTGCCGGCAACTCCTGGTTATAAGTCACATGCAATAGAAAGTACTGCCGCGTCATATCGTCGTTTTTGAAGCGCGTAATGGTGAGCGGCGTGGGAAACCCGTCCACGTTGTGGTAGTTGTCGTACTCCTCCGCGTCCAGATTCTTGTCCTTATAGACCGGGTCGCGCCATTGAAATGTTCTCCGCAGCGGCAGGTGCGTCTCCACATCTATCAGAATCGTAACTGCTTCATTATCAGCGGATATCAGCGTCACCTGGTCTGCCAGATGCCGCTCGGCCAGGTGCTGTCCCTCGTAAATCAGAATCGTTTTGGGATCGTTCAGCCAAACTTTGACGGCGGTCTCAATGGAGTGATCGCGATGCCGCAGAAACTCCTCCACCTGCTCCAAGGGCAGTGACGCTTTGCCTTTATAAGTCACCTCAGTGCCCGTTCGCCCAAGATAAAGCTGTACCACATCGCGGTGTTTGCTGTACTCGATGCGGTCCTGATCGGGCCAGGCGTGGTACTCCCAATATTCGGTAGTGCCGCCCGAGGGCTGGCCATGAAAGAAGGCGGCCACCCGCCCCTCGCGCATCTGGTTCTTCATGTTGAGCCAGGCCTCGCCGCCCAAAGCCTGCACCATGGAATCCAGTACAGCCCGCGCTTGCTTGGCGTTCTTCTGGCCTGCATCTTCAGTAGCTTGCGGCCGTGTCGTGAGCGGTAAAACAAAGATTATCAACCCCAGCGCCACTAGCAAAACTCCGCGCATCGATCATTTCTCCGGTGGGTTGGACGTATTCAGGAGGCGAATGAATCGCCCCTTCGGCTCACGCTACCGCAACCAGCCGGCAGAACGCAAGGAGTCTACTTCTGATTTGGCGGAGCTTTCGTCTTGCCGGATATAGCAGCCTTCTGCCTGACCCCAGCGGCCGGCTTCGGTTTGTGGATGGCGACAGTCGCCGTTGCCGGTTTGCTCTCGCTCCTCGAGGTAGTTGCCGGTGGCAGCGCCGGGCACGAAGCCAGAACCGGCTTTGCCCGGTGCGAGACCGGCCTTCCCGCAACCCGCCTGACTGGAGGGTGCGTCTGAGCTTTTGCCGGGCTGCTTGCCAAGCTTTGTGCCGCAACGGCTACCGGAGCAGGTGCTGCCACCGGAGTGATTGCTGGAGATGGAGTGATTGATGTAGTTGTCGCAGTAACGGAAGCTATTGCAGGAGCAGCATTTACAACCGGCTTTGACTCGACAGGCTTGATCGCGGCTTGTTCTGGAACGGGAGACGGCGCCGCCGGCAATACAGCAGCAACCGGAGGAGGCGGCGTGGCAAGCGGGTGGGGCTCTACATCGGCTGGCTTTTGCGCGGCATCCTCCGCCACAGGATGTGTCGCTAGCGCCACTCCAACAACTGGAATATGCACCGTTGCCTTTGCCAAAAGCGTTTTTGCCAAGCCTTTCTTCCCCTTGCCCTTCACAAAAACCGTGAAGACGCCAGGCGCGTCTTCGACCGTAGCCGTCCCGCAGCGATTAGGTGTGCTTAGACCGTCGCGCCGAATCAGTTCCACGCTGAAGCTGTTTCTGCGCGGCTTGCTCTCGCAAAGCAACTTGTTGGCAACCCAGACCTGCAGCCAGGGAAGATTCGCTAATTGTCCTGGGAGCCTTACTTGGCCATGCGCGTCCGTAAGCACTTCATTTCTAAAGAGTTGGTCGTGCACGTCTTTCTGGTCATAGCCGCCAATCAGGATTAGATGCAAATGGGCAAACGGCTGGCCGTTCTTCCCGCCGAGGATGCGGACGGTGATGGGCTCGTTGTGGACCACTGGGAAGCTCTCTGCCACGCCGCATAGAGTAGCAGTCAGCAGAGCCATTCCGGCGGCAAGATTGAGCGCGAGGGGTCGGATCATACGTTTCGCCTTATAGAATCTATCGGCTCAACGTACCCTTCCTAGAGTTTTCGGATGATCTTTTCGGGCACCCGGCCATTTCGACGGTGCTCTGGAAGTATCAATAGCCCCGAATTACCCGTGCGGGAAGCAGAATAATCGCGCGCACCAATTCCAACACTCCGCCCACAGCGATGCCAACCAGCCGAAACGGCAGCAGCAGCAACCACACCAGCGGGTAGAGCACCAGCGCCAACAGCGCCAGCGGCCAGCACAACACCAGCAGAATGCACCACAGTAAAAATTTCATCATGTGAGCGCCTCTTTGCGCGCCAACTATACAAGATTACGAAAACGCGCCTGAAACAGTTCCCGATGCGCCTGTTTGTCTATTTGCGCGCGGCCAACTGCTTCTTGCGTTCTCGAATCAGCTTGGCGCGCTCTTTCTCGGGCAGCGCCAGCACAGCCTTGGTGCGTTTGGGCAGCTTTTCGTAGATCAGCGCGTGGGCGCGGGCCAGTTCCTCCTCTATTTCACGTGGCCTGAGCGCGTCCCACCGCTCCAACGCAACCCAATAGGCTCTGGCCAGGTGTGGCGCTGGGAGGATACCTTCATTCTCCAGCAGTTCGTCATAGCGCTCTGCCCCGCAGTGGAAGCTGAGAACAGGGGTCTCCATGCCGTCAGCGTTGGTCAGGGCAAACATTTTGCCGCCAATCTCCCGGTCGCCCACCCAGTAAACCAAAACATGCTCCCAGTTCAGCGTCTCCGCCGTGTGCGGCAGAGCCAGACAGATCTCGCGAATGCGCTCGTTGTCCATGGTGTGAGTGTAGGACGAAAGCATACGGTAGGGGAAGACAACAGCCCCGCAAAGATGACAAATGATGGACCGAGATGCCGCAGACTCATACGTGTGGCCTACATTATCTCCATGCTTGATCTCGTCAAGGCTGAAATCGAATTACACTAAGTCTGCTCCGCGACTCTTGTCTGCAATGCCATCAGGGCGAAGCTCGTTGGGATTACCAATAGATAGCAGGCCGCCGAGATCAGCATGGTCACATTGATGCCGAACGTTATGCTGAACATCACGCCCAATACGGAGGCTAGAACACCGGTTGCGCCGTTGATACCCCAAAACCACGGCGTGGGCTGTGTATCGATCGCCGAGACCAGCCGCATTCCTGTCGGAAATGCGAAGCCAAGTAAAAAACCCACGGGCATGATTGCCGCGAGCGATATGCAGATGCGCACCAGACGTTCGCGATTCGTGGTGGACTGGAAGAGCGGCGGTAAAACGCGTTCCATGACCGCCAGGTAGAGCACGACCATACATCCCCATACCAGCAGCTTTCCGCGCGTGTTCAGCTTGAGCCAATCCGATGTCAGGCTACCCAGGCCGGAGGCCAGAATCAGGCTGAAGAGGCACACGCCCAGGGAATAGATCGGGTGGCCCAGATAGACGCTGAAATACTGCAACAGCGCAATCTCAGCCAACATAAAGCCCATTCCAATCAGAGAAAAGTAAAGGCTTCCTGCTATAGCCAGCGACCGCGGACATTCGCGCGCCGCGCTTCTCAGAGGCACCAGGATTGTCAGGATCACCGCGACAATTGAGATGAGCAGAATCATCATGAGGACAACGGAGGCAATCAAATTGCCCACAACGGTGCCATCTTCTCCCTCCCCATTCAACCTGCGCCGCATAACGGTTACGAGGCTCGAAATATCAAACATACGCAGTTGATTGAAGAAGAACGGCCGGGAGTCGGTCGGTACTGTGAGATCGAGATAGGTAGAACCAAGTACGCGATTCAAGGATCCGAGGTCCTGACTCTCAATGATCTGGCGCAACAGTTTTGAATCCGGCTGGCGGTCCGGCGATATGACTTCGCTGAATCCTCCATCCCGTACCGCGTCATGCAGTATGCGCAACTGTTCCTCGGTGAAAGGCGCCTTGGACAACACTAGGGTAGCGTTGTTGCTCGTGCTTGCGACGAACAGATGAGGACGGACGTCCTTCACGCCGGAATCAATCAAAGCGGCCGTTGCCAGACCGATCATGCGTCCGGTCTCATTGACATTGCTCGGGCTGTACCAGCGGCTTACCGTGAAAAAGCCGTTGTCGTTGATGGATTTCAAGAAGGCGCGCCACCCCTCCAGGGTGTAAAGGCCATTCTCGCTCAGGCTGAAAGCGCCAGCGCCTGTGGATGCCCAGGTGTCTATCATGCTCATCTGTACGAGATCGAACTTTTCGTTCGTGGCTGCAAACCAACTGCGACCATCGTCTACGTGCAGCTTCAGATTCGGCAGAGCCGTTAGATTGGAATAGTGTTTGTAGAAAGGATCGCGCTTAAGGAGATTAATGAAGATGGGATTCAACTCCACTCCGGTAATATCTGTTACTCCAAAAAGGTGTGCCGACAATATGTCCTTACCGCCGCCAACACCGATCACCGCGGACTTTTTGATGCCGGGGATACGGTAGGCTAGATTCACAAGATCGTATTGCAGGAAGGAAATCGAGTTTAACGTGCTGTCGTAGTGGAATATTGCGGTGGCGGCTGCACCATCGATATTCAGGTCCACAGTGGAAATGCGCGTGTCTACCGAAAACTTGGGAGAGGGCGCCGGCAATGGAGGAAACTCTAAGGTGGGACGGGACGCTCTGATACGGGAATAGGAGTTCCACTTCTCGAACTGGCCATATTTGCCCATTTTGTCAACAGAACTTTTGACCAGGATTGGGCTGAAACCAACAGGCGACAGCGCATTGAACAGGGCTACCGCCAGCAATACGACCACGACCGTCGCCGGCTGTCGCCACCAGGGTATTGACTTGAGGTGCAGTTGGTCCTCGGCGACGGCGCTGGCGGAAAATGCTAGCGAAGAGAGGCCGGCAATAACTCCCGCGACGATCACACAGGTAGGGCCGTCCAGAACATTCAGCAAACCAAGTACCGCTAAACATCCCAACGCCGCGCCGAGAAGGTCCACGCCGTAAACCTGTCCGGTCGGGAACGGACTGCGCGTCAGCGCCAAACTCACCACCACTCCAGCGAATACATACGGCACCGCCATGACGGTTAACAGCAAAGCCCATGCGACCAATGAGATAAGCGATAAAGCAGGTGTAATGACCAGGCAAAACTGCAACACGATGGACACTGGCATGGCTAGCGCAGTCAAAAGCGCAAAGTTGGAAAGGGTGACGGGCAGTTGCTCCGGCAGAAAACGCTCACGCCAGAGATAGACCCAGACGGCGCCAACAGTCATGCCCAGCATAGCTACGCTGATCGCAAAAAATGCCATGTAGTACCAGGCGATCACCGACATGATGCGGGTTTGCAGGATTTGAAATAATAGCGATGAGAATGAGATAAGAAAAACACCTATTAGAAACGGTATCTTGCGCGTGCCTCTAGTGAATTGCACTGGACAGGATCTCCTTAAATCAGAAGTGTATGCATCGTAGCAAGCTGAACCGCGTCCTATCAAGGAGAATAATTACTATGGAATGCGGCAAGGTTCTCAGCCTCCGGAAGAGTCTCTTCCGCATTCACCGCTGAGCAGATGCACACGCCGCTGAACCTGCCGGAATCCCCAGGTCTCGCTTGTTAGGATAGAGATTTCATTTCCATCGTAGAGCTCATCATTTCCCTTCAAACGCCTGGAACCTCCGCTCCAGTTCCCACTGCGCGGCGGCTTTTTCACTTCCATCGAGGAAGGTCTTGCACTCCGTAGTAGGCTTGTCGGAGCCGAGAATCTGCCCCTTACAGGCAGCAACAGGAATGGTAAAAACATCTGGCGCTGCCCACAGGTTCTCGCCGGGCAGGAAGCTGTGCGCCATCCCAGTGCGGACTAACTGCTTTAGATCCTGGTAGCTGAGATGGTAGTCCAGGGCGGCGCGCACGTACTCGCCTGTAATGTCGATGCGGCTCACCCCTTCATCGTCCGTGGAAAGCGCCACCGGCACATGCGCTGCTCGGTAAATTGGAAACGGGTGTTCCGCGCCTTTGACTCCCAGAATGGCTTCGTTGGAGCTGAGATTGATCTCTACCATCACGTGCTTGGCGGCCATCTCTTTGAGCAGACCGCGGGCGTCCTCCTCATACATAACGTCAACGCCGTGGCCGATGCGCTCAGCGTGCCCCAACTCGACGGCCTGGCGAATATGGAAACGCAGCCCCTCGGGCGGCACCAGTCCCATAGTCAGTTCTCCCGCGTGCAGGCTGATGTGCACCTGTGGATACACGGAGTGCAGGTAGTCGAGCATCTTCATCTGGAGGGTGTAGTCGCGCATGGAGATAAAGCCGTCTTCCGGCTGCACGAAGTTGATGCCCACAAAACCGTGCTTGTTCGCGTTCACGCTCGCCTGGATGGTCTCAAAGCCCAACAGCGTCTGCGCAAAGACCTGCTCCGGCGCATTGCCGCGCAGAATCTCATATTGGTAGCGGGTCTCAACCTTGCAGGCTGGCTGGGCCTCGGGCGTGCCGCAATGCTCCATCGTTTGCCGGTCGCTCTCAACCTGTTCCGCCTGGTAGAGATCCGCTGAGACCTCGTCGCGCAGCCCGTGGTCGATCAGCGTCTGGCGTAGCGCGGCAAAATCCTTCGCGGTGAAACCGGGTTGAATCTTCGCACCAAAATCACGGGCGATTTGCGTGGCATGAATAGAGGGCGGCGCCATCATCAGTTCGAGGTATTGCTGGTTTTGCGCGGCGGCGCGGCTGGCTATCTCGTCTACCCACTCGCCCATATGCCGCTTATTCACTCCTCCAAATCGGCCAAAGGTAGCAAAAAACTGGTCGTGTGCGCTGAAGCCGGGGCTGGGCACAAAACTGCGGATGGAGAAAGCATTCACTAGCTGGTCGTAGAGCTTCTGGTTGGCCGGAAGCTGCGCGGCCTCCACCAGCGGCGGGGTGCAGGGAGGCTTGGCAAAGCTGAGAGCCGCCGGGTCGACACACAGGCCATCCTCTCCTGCATCGCGGATAAAAGTTTCGGCATAGACCGCTCCCGAGAGATGCACGTGCAGGTCGGCGCCCTTGGGAAACTGGTCCAGAAACGCGCGCAACGCCAGCGGACCTTGCTGCACAGCGACATGGTAAGCGCTGGCGGCGCGGGCTTCCACGGTCTGCGATTGAGCAGTCGTCTGGGCGTGGAGGGTGGCAGCGTTGATGAAGACAATGCAGGCGAAAAGGCAGACGAGTCGGCGCATAATGCCTATCAGTGTAGAACACCCGTGGCCGGCGCGGGGATTGCCGGGCAATCGCAGCAAGGTTCTTGCAGTTACCACCGCGGTTGCCGTCCAGGTTTGTCGCGGGAACCGGCAAGTTGGTATACTGTCATAAGTTGTTGCAGCCAACTGTCTCTGGATTCGCCCACCTGCTCCGGCTATGCCGGAATCCGCGCAGGAAATTGCAACGCGAAGTTTGCCCTGAGGCCAGATAGCTCAGTGGTAGAGCGCGGCCCTGAAAAGGCCGGCGTCGGCGGTTCAATCCCGTCTCTGGCCACCACTTTAGATAAACATATATAGAAACTGACATCGAAGCGCCGGGATGGCGGAACTGGCAGACGCAGCGGACTCAAAATCCGCCGGCCCTCGCGGCCATGGGGGTTCGACCCCCCCTCCCGGCACCACTAAGCAATATTTAATCAATGATTTACGTAGTTTTTATGTCTCGCTGTCCTTGTAGTGTGCGGACAGATCAATCGAACCGTAATCAAGAATCCCAAGTGTTTATATGGCTTGGGCATCTCCTTATTGACGAACCCATTGGAAGTCCCTACAGGCGAATCCAACCACCCTGAATAAGCGTGAGAGACCCCACTGCAACGAATATCCAAATAAGTATTCCTTGCAAAAACGGTCGAATTCCGACTTCGCGGAGAGTCTTCATGGAGAGTCCAGTTCCAATCAGGTAGAGTGTTACGGTCAGGCCGATGACGCCCAGATGCTTGAGTACGGGATAGGCGGGCTGAAAGATTAGAAGATAGGTGTTGGCAACAGCCGCAAGACAGAAGAAGAGAATAAACCAAGGCCATTGAACTCGCGCCTTGCTCTTTTTGGCTATCGCGGTCCCGATTGACAGCGGTACGATCCATAGAGCGCGGGCCAGCTTCACGGTAGTGCCAACCGCAAGAGCCACCGCTCCGTACTTTGCTGTCGCGCCTACGACGGAGCTTATGTCATGAATGGCGAGCGCTGACCAGAGGCCAAACTGGGTCTGCGTCATGTGCAGCGATGTCCCGATTGTTGGGAATGTAAGCAAGGCAACCGAGTTCAGCACAAATACAGTTCCTAGCGATACGGCAATCTCTTCCTGGCTCACATTGGTGATTGGTGCCACCGCGGCGATGGCGCTGCCGCCGCAGATCGCTCATGCTGTCGTACGTGAGAGGCTGTCGTTTCCTTGGAAATCAGCTCAATCCAGATTTTGGGTAACGACAACAGCATCAAAACGTGTGACCTTCACTTCCATCATGGTTTTTTCTCTTTCATTAAAAGAAAGACACGCAGGCGGGGATTCGTTACAGCACAAGGGAGAGTTTTTCTGTGCCTGGCATACCCAGTAAGCGCAGGTATTCCTGGGTGAGGATGGAACGCAAACGGGACGCCACGACCGGGTCACAGGGAATGTCGAGCGAGCGGCAGCGGTCAATGGCGCCTCGCAAATCGCTCAAGAACGCCACGCAGGCAGGGCAGGCCTCGATATGCGCGCGCATCTGGTCGCAGGTGCGTGGCTCAACTCGGCCATCCAGATACTCCGAGAGGTTTGAAAACAGCTTGCGGCACTCGGTGGGGCGTTGTCGGCCCTTCGTTCCTTGAGCCTGGGGCTTTGTTCTGGCTGGCTTGGCGCCGTCCGGCTGATAGGGTGTACCGTCCAGTATCTTGCTCAACTCTTTGCGTACGGAAAGGCGCGCCCGATGCAGCCGAACCCGGACCGTTCCCGGTTGTAGATCAAGAATCTGCGCCACCTGTTCGGTGGTCAGTTCCTCCATGTCGTGAAGAACAAGAACAATCCGCAATTGAGCAGGAACGTGCAGAACCGCCTTATGCAATAGATGGTGCTGCTCGGCATGAAGCAGGTTGCCTTCAGGACTCTGGCCTGCATCCTTCAACAATCTCTCCAGCTCCGCGTCGTCCGGCATCAATTCGTCGAGTGAGAATGTGTGGATGGGAGCATGAGCCGGCTTACGGCGCATCCGCCAGCAGCGGTTTCTGGTTACGGTATAAAGCCAAACCGCAAGAGCTTGCGGATTCTGAATCTTGGCTAGGTGGTTCAGGGAACGGTAGAGCACCTCCTGCATGGTGTCTTCGGCATCTTCAGGATGGCCGCAAATCTTCATGCTGAAGGAATAGACCGTGTTCTGCAGCAGGCCGATTGCCTCCTCGGCGGCTTCGGGAGTGTCGCGGTGCAGCAGGTCGATCGCGTGGGCAAGTTCTGGTCGCATCGCTTGGGACTCGTACGAATACGACCAGTATAGCCTCCAGTTGCATATTCAGCTGAGCAGTTCTTCCTGCTTACTTAGTGGCGCAGTCGTTTCCGCTTTTCAATCCCAGGCCGCGTAGTATCGACATAGCCGGGCACCAGTTCGTAAATGCCGACTGCAACAGGTTGAGCCCGACAAAAGCCGTCAGCCACAACCAGTAAGGTGAGAAGTAATACGCCAGCGCGAGAGATACGAGAATCATCACGCCTGCGATCAAACGCACAGCGCGTTCAATTGTCATAGGGAGTCTCCTTCTTCGGTGATGAGGCTGGTTTCGGGTAGAGGTTCGTTTTTAGATCCGTGCCGGGAGTGAACCATGTAGTAGAGAACCGGAATCGTCGGCCAGGAGAGGAAGGTCGAGGCGACTGCTCCGGCAATCAGCGATAGGGCAAGCCCCTGAAAGATAGGATCGGTGAGAATCACGCTGGCGCCAACGACCACCGCGGCCGCAGTCAACAGCATGGGACGGAAGCGCGTAGCGCCGGCGTCGATCACGGCTTCAGCAATCGGCATTCCCTGGCGTATCCTGAGTTCGATGAAATCGACAAGGATGATAGAGTTGCGCACGATGATGCCGGCGCCTGCGATAAAGCCGATCATCGAAGTTGCCGTGAAGAACGCGCCCAGAATAGCATGAGCCGGCATGATGCCGACAAGCGTAAGCGGAATCGGCGCCATGATAATCAGCGGCACAATGAAGGAGCGGAACCATCCAACCACAAGCACGTAAATCAGGATGAGCACCGCGGCAAACGCGAGCCCCATGTCGCGAAAGACCTCAATGGTGATGTGCCATTCGCCGTCCCACTTCATTGAGTAGTGGTCAGTGGACTCTGGCATCGCCGCGTTGTAGCGGGTCAGCGTGTATCCGGCGGGAAGCGTGAGATGGTCGAGAGCCTTGTTCATCTTCAGGATGGCGTAGACGGGACTCTCTTCAGCTCCAGCTACATCGCCGGTAACATAAACCACGCGACGCAAATTCTTGTGATAAATGCTGCGTTCGATGGTCTGGTGATCGACAATTACTAGCTCCCGCAGGGAGACCATGGCACCGTCGGCGCCTGGCAAGCGGATATTCTCCAGACCCTGCTCAGAGGAGCGATCAGCGCGGCCCAACTTGACCATCGCGGACACAGGCTCCCACGCGGCTTGATCGTGAATCAGGCCAACCTCCGTACCAGAGAGAGCCAGTTCCAGAACATGAGTTACATCGGAGACCGCGATTCCAAACTCGGCGGCTTTGACCTCATCCACACGCATCACCAACCTCGGCTGTGGATCTTCGACATACCAGTCCGTGTCCACAACTCCGGGCGTGCTCTGAAAGATTGTTTTGATCTGCTGGGCAACGCGTGTTTGCCCATCCAAATCGGGACCGTAAACCTCGGCCACCAGAGTTTGCACCACAGGCGGTCCCGGCGGAACCTCGCTCACCTGGATGCGCGCTCCGTACTGGTTGCCGATGGCGTCCAGCAATGGACGTAGCCGCTTGGCGATAACATGGCTCTGTACGCTGCGCTGCTTTGCCGGTAGCAGGTTCACCTGTATGTCGGCCTGGTTCGGCTGGCGGCGCATGTAATAGTGGCGCACCAGGCCGTTGAAGTTATATGGGCCTGAGGTTCCGGTATAGGTCTGGTAGTTCAGCACATCGGGCTGGCGAGCCAACTCGTCGCCCAGCGCCTGAGTAACGCGCGCAGTTTGTTCCAGCGGTGTTCCGTCAGGCATGTTGATGACCACTTGTAGTTCGCTCTTATTGTCGAAGGGCAGCATCTTCACGCGTACCAATCCGAGAGGCACCAATGCGACCGAGATCAATAGCAGCACGGCTACTCCGATGAAGAACCATACACGATTGCGCGAAGAGTGAATCAGCGGAGTCATGATGAGGCGATAGAGCCGTGTCCGCCAGTTTTCAGTCTCCGGTTCCAGTATCTTTGCTCCTTCTAGATGCCTGCCAACCAGGCGCAGCGCCGCCCAGGGCGAAACAACAAATGCAACCAGTAACGAAAAGAGCATGGCCGCAGAGGCTCCCACGGGAATGGGCCGCATATACGGTCCCATCAGCCCGCGAACAAAGGCCATGGGCAGCACCGCGGCGATAACGGCGAAGGTGGCCAGAATGGTGGGGTTGCCTACTTCGGCGACTGCTTCCACCGCGACTTCACTCATTGACCGGCCGTGATTTTCCGGAAGCCGGAAGTGGCGCACCATATTTTCGACAACAACGATGGCGTCATCGACAAGTATGCCGATGCTGAAAATCAATGCGAAGAGGGTGACGCGATTGATGGTGTAGCCCAAGAAATAAAAAACCGACATGGTTAGCGCGAGCGTGACCGGAATGGCCATCAGCACTACACCCGACTCGCGCCATCCCAGGAAAAGAGCTACCAGCAGAGTTACGGACAACGTTGCCAGAAGCAGGTGTTCCAGCAGTTCATCCGACTTGTCCTTTGCCGTCTCTCCGTAATTCCGCGTCGTAGTCACTGTCACGTCGTTGGGAATTGTGACGCCCTGCATCTGGCGGACGCGCTTAAGAACTGCGTTGGAAATGTCAGTGGCGTTAGTGCCCTTGCGTTTGGCCACGGTGATAGTCACTGCAGGATACTGGCGCGCTGATGATGCGCCTGCGTTTGTCGTGCCGTAGGCCACATAGTTTGCCGGCTCCGCGGCGCCGTCGATGATCTTCTCGGAAACATCGCGCAGATACACTGGACGCCCATGAGCGACGCCCACAACCACCGCTTCCAAGTCCTCGCGGCCGATGAAGAGGCTGCCGGCATCCACACGGATTTCCTGATTGTTTTCCGCAAAGCTGCCTGCCTGCAGGCTGGCATTTGCGGCTTGGAGATGGCCGGCAATCGCCAGGGGCGATAGGCCGTATGCGCTGAGCTTCTCGGTGCTCAACACTACGCGCATTGTGCGTGGAAGGCCACCGATGATCACCGTCTCCGATACGTCGGAGATCTGCCCGATGTTGTGTTGCATCTCAGCTGCTATAGCGCGAAGCTGATAGCCGTCGAAATGCTCGCCCCACAATGTCAGTGCGAGTATGGGAACATCGTCTATAGAGCGAGCCTTAATGAGCGGCTGCGAAACTCCAGGTGGTATGCGGTCGAAATTTGAGTAGAGCTTGCTGTAAACCTTGATGAGCGCATCTTCCTGCTGCGTGCCCACCAAAAAGCGTACGATCACCAGGCTCTGCCCCGGCATCGATGTGGAGTACACATACTCGACGCCCGGTATCTCGCGCACCAGGTTCTCGATGGGCAGCGTGACGCGTTGTTCCACCTCCGCCGGGGATGCGCCCGGCATGGCGGTGGTAATGTCCAGCATCGGAACCAGTATCTGCGGCTCCTCTTCGCGAGGGATGATCGCCACTGCAAAGATTCCGAGGGCCAGCGACGCGGCGATGAACAGCGGCGTCAGCTTGGAGTTGAGAAATGAGTGCGCCAGGCGTCCGGCGATTCCTAGTTCTTGCTTCATGGCTGGGCCTCAATACGCTTGCCGGCAAGGTCGCGATCTGCCGGCGCGTCAACAAGTTTTTCGCCGGCCGAAATGCCTGACAGAACCTCGACAAAATTGCCTTGTGCCGCGCCCAGGGTGATAGAGCGGAGTTGCGCGATCCCGCGAGAGTCAAGAGCGTATACACAGGCCAGCGAGCCGCGAGAAACAACCGAGGAGCGCGGAATGAGAATCGCCTGCCGGATCCCGTTCTGAAACTCCGCCGTCCCATACATTCCGCCGCGCAACTGGCTCGAAGAAGGCAAATCAATCTTGACGAGAAAACTGTGGTTGGCTGGATCGGCGGCTGCGTTGATCTCTGCGATGGTGCCGGTAAATGTCGCGGCGCTTGCTCCAGAGATCTCAACCTGGACCTTCATCCCTCTGTGAATCGTGCTGATTGCAGACTCATCCACGGTAGTTTGCAGTTGCAAGGATCCAGCCTTATCAACCTGGAGCAACGGTATGCCCGGCGCTGCCATAGTTCCCGGATCGGCCATGCGCGCGGTCACTACGCCGGAAAAAGGCGCGTGCAATCGCGTATAACTCAGCATCGCTGCTGCGCCGCTTGCCTGAGAACTCGCTGCTTCGGTTTGCGCGCGCATTGCATCCAGCCGCGCGGACGCGGCCTCGGCTCGTCGCGCAACCTCATCCATCTCCTGCGGGCTCACGCTTTTCTCCGCCTGTAACTGCCGATAGCGCTCCAGCGTGCTGTTCGCTAGGCTGGCGTCAGTTTGCGCGGCAGCCTGCTGGCCTTGAGCTGCTCTCACCGCTGCTTGCGCCTGATCGGACGAAGCACGCAATGCCTCACCATCAAGCACCACCAGAGTCTGCCCCGCCCGCACACTCTCTCCCGCGCTCACCAGAACCTGCTGGATGCGGCCCATCACCTGCGCCGACACAATTGCAGTCTCCCGCGCGTGAACGGTTCCAGTGGAACGCGCGTTTTGAGAAACCTCCTGTTGTTTGCTTTCAACCAATCTCGCCTGCGCGGTTTGAATCGCCGGTGAAGTGGATTCGCCGCCCTGGCAGCCGGCCATCATCATTGCGGAAACGGCAAGCAGACTTGCCCCTAAAACAATCTTCATTGCAATTCCTCCGCTGCATCGGGAGTCAGCGTCCCTATCGCATAAAGCAGTTCGGCATAGGCCATAGCGTTGCCGTATACGGCGTGCCAGTAATTCGACTGGCTCTGCCGCTCGGCATCCTCGGCGCGTAGCAGGTCGGTGATGGTGGCAAGCCCGGCGTTATAACGATTCTTGAGAATGCGCAGGCTCTCGGCCGACTGATCCAACGCCGCCTGCGCGGTTTCCAGCGAGAGTTCCGCCGTCTGCCTGTGAATGTGTGCCCTACTCACCTCCGTGCGTATGTGAAGTTGCGAAGCGGCCACTTGCGCGTCGATCCGTTGTTTGCCGGCGCTCTCCCGCGCAAGCTGTGCGCGCTTGCCAAAGGGCAGAATATCGACGCTGACCTGCACGCCCGCTACCCAGTTGTTTCCCCCTGAACCAGCAAAGGAGGTTCTGTCTTCTTCCCAGTTTCCGTATGCGCTCACGCGAGGACCGAACTCCGATTTCGCCGCGCCCACGGCTGATGCCTGCGCCGATTGCGTCTCACCAAGTGACCTCAGGTCGGGTCGCGCCTTTGCGGCTGTCGCCATCTCCTCCTCCAGCAGCTGCTGCGGAAATCTGTGCGGCTCAATTGGCTTTAGTTCGGATGCCTTCAGTTCCGGAGCTCCCATCGCCTCGCGCAACCCGGTCCATGCCAATTCCAGGTCGCCCTCGGCGGCAATCAACTCTTCTTTACGCGCGGCCTCGTTCACCAGCGCCAACATCCGGTCCGACTCCACGGCAAGACCGGCCTTGACGCGCTCCTCGATAGAGCTTCGCAGTACCGCCGCCGTTTCCTGTTCATGTTGCGCGACAGCAACCTCCCGCTGTGCGTAAAGCACTGACTGGTATGCCTGCACAACACGAAGCACAATCTGCTGGTCCACTGCTTTGGCCGAGGATGAGGCGCTTTTTCTAAAGAGATCAGCACGGCGAATCTCCCTCTGCGTCTTGAACGAATCGAAGGCCATCCACGAACCGGAGAAACGCGTAGAGAAGTTTCCAATCGGCTGGGGCCGGTTCAAAGCGGTCACAGCGAAGTCATCGAACTGATGCTGTCTCAGCTTGGAGCCAAACACATAAACAGGATCGTTGCCGCGCGAAATATCTTCCGTGAGGTTGAGTTGCGGAAGCAATTGGGTGCGGGCCATACTTGCCGCTGCGCTGGCCGCCTTATCGTCGGCACGGGCAATCGCCGCCTCTGGATTTTGTCCCACTGCTTGGTCAATGGCTTGCAGGAGCGTTAGTGGCTCTTGCGCAATGGATGCCACTCCGCCCATACAAAGCAGGAGAGCAAGGCTTACAACTCGATAACGGTGGGAATTCATAGCGTGGGGCGTCCTTGGGTTGTGCATTCAATTGAATAAAGACACGAGTGCGCAATTCGTTACAGGATGTGACAAAAATGTGGCCGGGGAGTGTCCTTTTGTCCTAATACAGAGATACTGCAAGTAGCGGTGATATTTAGGTGATCATTGATAATCTCGTGTACTTGTATCGTACTCAAGAACCGCGTTTCCTGCGTTTTGATAGTTTTGAGCGTCTTGCTTTTTCAATAACCTATTTAGAATCAATACGTGACGGCAATCCGCCCCCCGGGTGCCATATAACTGTCATATAATCAATGGCTTACATAATTTTATGATCTCCTATCCTTGTGGTATGCGGATGGAAATACTCATGATTTTGATGCATTTGCACTCTGGCAATCCACCCAGCATTGTGTTAACACATGAGTAGAAAACGCGCTAGTACCGCGACCGTTTGGATATGTAATAACAGGAACCCAGCTCAGGTCTCCAGACCGGGGCCCCCGCGGACAGATCTTCGTCCGTGGAGTGGTAGACCGTCTGTCGTGCGTGTGTCCTTGCCCGCGCGTATCCACTAAATCATACGGTTGTAGTGCTAGCGGCGTCATCCGTCAGTGCTTCACAATGGAAATCAGCGTATCGGAGTTACGGACGCCGGTCTTCATGTTCATCCACGGGCTCTGCAGGGTAATTAGGCGAAGATAATCTTGGGATCGCCGAAGCAGTCGCTCATGCTGTCGTTGGCTTTTGTCCCCGAAAACCATCGCCCACGCCAGACGCGCGCATCTGGGCCATTATTTGCGCAGCTTGTTGATCGGCCTGAAAACCACTGGGCAGCGGCGGAAGGGATTGTCCCGCCGCAGCTAGCTCTGCCGTACACAGTACGACTCCCATACTCAATACAAATATCGATTTCATCGTAATTTTTATCCAGGAAGTGTGTTTCAGGGGGAGCTGGGATGTTGCTCCCCCTGAGAGTTTCAATTATTTAGTAGCAATCTCGACCAGCTCGACGCGGCGGTTTTTGGCTCTTCCGCTGTCGGTTTTGTTGGAGGCCAGCGGCGCCCAGGGTCCGGCGCCAAAGGCTACCAGACGGGTGGCGGCAATGCCGTGTTTGCTGACCAGGGCGGTGATCACCGCTTGCGCGCGTGCTTGCGAGAGCTTCAGGTTGCTGGCCGCGTCGCCCACCATGTCGGTGTGGCCAATGATTCCGACTTTGAGCGTGGGCTTGTTGGTGAGCAGCTTGACTATCTCGTCAATGGCCGGCTCGGATTCCGGTTTGATGACGGCACTGGCGGTGTCGAAGTTGATGCCGTAGATGGCTACCGAACCGGTGTTGGAAATGCTGTTGGCCATGCCGGCGGCGTCCAGACTAACCTCCTGCTGCATGGCTTGCTTTTCGATGATCTGCATGTTGTACACCGCTCCATATGCAACGACGTGAAGCGCCATCCATACCTCTTTGTCGCCTTTTGCGAATTGGACCGTAGTATAGCGATCGCCTCCGGCGCCCTCTTCAAACAAAACCTTTCCACCTACGGCACGCACCGCGTTCTGGTAATTGCGAATCACCTCTAGCGCGCTGGGCATAGCTCCCTTGGAGGGGTCTCGTTGGGAATTGTAACGGTATCCGAAGTAGTAATGGTGTCCTTCAACATCCTGTTTCTTCTCACGACCGTTTTCCATTACACGGAAGGTAAAAGAATCAAAGCGCAACTCCTTATAATCATCGATGTAGTAATTCTGCGGGCGAGTGAGTCCGGGGTAATCCTTCGATCCTGTGACATCCGTCTGGCCGAAGGCAGTTGAAGTGAAGGCGATGGCGGCGAGCGCCACGAGCAGAGTGCGAACGTAGAGTTTCATACGGGCTCCTTAAAAAATGTTGTATGTCGATTTGAGTCTGACAGGGATTTGTGAATATCCTGCCGCTGTTCACAATGTCGCAAAAGTCACTGCGGCTTGGTGTTTGCTTTGACGGTCGCGTTGCCGGTGGTCTTGCCGGTGCCAAGGTCGACCGATCCCGAGGCTTGCACGTTGATATTGGTTTCGAAGTGAGAGCTGATGCTGGTGGCGCTCCACTCGCCTTGCGCCTGCGTGGGGCAGTTGGCGGGCGGCGTGATGCGCGCGACAGAGGGTTTTTCGAAGCGCAGCTCCTTCACTTCAAGCGTCAACATGGGCGGGGCGTCGGGGAAGGTCATTATCGCCTTGACGGGATAGTATCCGTTCACGGCAACCCAAATACTCGCTTTACCTTGATCGCTGGAGCTTTCCGTGAAGTATGTGGCGATGCCGTTGACGTTCTCCTGACGCACGGTGTTCTTTTTGAAGGTGGCCAGGTCGGCGGTGGAGGGCGGAGAGGTGGCAACCGGATCGTACATGGTGGGCATATCCGGCCCGGTGTAGGTCATCCAAGAGCAGTTGTTCTTGACCACATCGAGCGAGTAGGCTTTGTGGGCGACGAGATCGAACCAGTGTTGCGTGTGAATGGCCTTGCCCGCCTTGGACGGCGCGGATACGTTGACAAATTCCCGGGGGCCGAAGCGGAAGACCTTGACATCCACCGCGGAGCCTGTCGACATGGCTTCAAGCGCCATTGCCGTAGAAGCAGTGAGGGTATAGGACTGGGGCACCGCAGGCTGGGCTTGAAGGAGAGGGGCGGGGAGGCTGATGAGCAGCGCTATGAAAATTAGGCGTGAAGTTTGCGCGAACATAGCGTTCATACCTTTCTTTGCTTTGGCAATACATGATCGATAGGGGAAGCGGGAGTGGGAAAATGCAATCTCCATCTCCCGCTGTTAGGCGGATGCAACCCGCCGAACTACCGATGGTGGCCCGAGGGCGATGAACCACCAGAGTGTGAGGGCTGCGGATTCTGCGGGCGCGTGGACTGCACATTTTGCGAATGCGAACCCTGCGAGTGCGAAATCATGGGCTGCGCTCCGTTGCCGCGAGGCGCAACCGGCAAGGTTGTCGCTCCGCCTCTTTGATTTCCCGGCAAATGCACGGTGGAGCCGGAGCCGGGGGACGTGGAACTGCCAGTACCCGTCCTTGGCCCAGTACAGCCATTTGGGCCGCGTACCTGTCCAGATGGACACGCCCCTCCTGGAAGGCCGGGAGTGCTGTGACCGCCAGTTGTCGATCCCGAGCCGCAGACGCCATTGACGTAGCCCGTCGTACAGGGAACGGGCTTGTTCGGCGGGCCACCATTATTGCTTGTCATGGAATGCGTGGAAGACGAATTTCCGCCGGTGTGCGTGGTCGAGCCGCTGGTTATGCCGCTTCCGTGAGTCGTGCTGGAAGAACCCGTTAATCCGGTCGCACTGCCGGTGAGTGTGTTGTGGACGATCATGGCGGTTTGGGTGTGGGAGGTAGATCCGTTTGAGCCGCCCATGTGCGTGTTCGAGCCGGTGGTAGTGCCGGTCTTAGTGCCGGATGTGCCGTTCCCGGTTGTAGTTGGCACGGTGCATCCAACGCCGCCACTGGGCGCGGGTCCGGTACAGTTTGAAGGTCTCCCCGGTACTGTTTTGCTTGGTTGTGTAGTTGAGGTTGAGCCTGTGTTCGAGCCTGTACCAGTAGTCGAGCCTGTCGTCGTGCCGCTTCCATGCGTGGTCGTGGAAGTGGATGTTCCCGTCGCGCTTCCGGTTCCGGATGATCTTCCCGTCGAACCGGAGCCAGGTGACGATGGCGGGATTGTCGAGCCACTCTTGGTTGAACCTGAGCCGCAAACGCCATTCACGTAGCCGGTGGTGCAGGGAACCGGAGTAGTCGGCGGACCGCCGCCGGAGTTTGCCATGACACGTGTTGAATGCGATGTTCCGCTGGAGGCGCTGCCGGTGTGTTGCGTTACCTGGACACTCATGTTGGTTTGGGTGTGGGAGGTTGAGCCGGTGGCAGAGCCGCTTCCGTGCGTGGTGTTTGTTGTGCCGGCCATTTCCGGATTCTTGATATTGTCTGGACTCTTGATGTTAGATGTACCCGTTCCCGTGCTGGATGTGTTGCTGCCAGCATTTGTGGTTGGCGTGGTGTTGGTTGGCGGAACCATTTTGTGCTGATTCGTCGGAACAGTGGGGCTGGTGGTCGAGCCGGTAGTCGTGCCGGTACTCGAACCCGTGCCATGAGTGGTGTGTGTGCCGACGCCCACGGAGCCATGCGAGGAATTTCCTGTGCCGTTGGAGTTGCCCTCGATGGGGGTGGGATTCTTGGTGGAACCGCTCCCCTGATTGTTGTCGATAGAAATCGCATGAGTGGTGGCGCCGCTGCTGGACGAACTACCTCCGCCGGCTTTCCCCGATCCCGATCCAGCAGACTGCATGCCCATGCTTCCGTGTGAGGGATGTCCGCCATTGTTATTAGCATAGGAGGACTTATCGTTTCTGGAGAAAGTCTCGTGATGCTCCTGAAAGGATGTTCTTCCTTGGTGCTGGTCGTGCTCGGCCAGCCGCTCTTCGGGGCGAGGGTCGTAATGGATGCCGTCCGGGCCGCCGCTGAAGGCCACGTGGCTGTCGCGGGCAATGAAGCCTCTATCGACACGCTCATGATCCTCGAAGGTGGTGTGGATGTAGCGGCCGTCCACATGCATGATGGCGGTGTTGTAGTGGAAGTCGTGACCGCGCCATTCTCCACCGGCAAAGCCAAAGCCGCCGTAACCGAAGCCATAGTTCACGCCGCCGTAGTAGCCCACATGCGGGCCCCAGTATCCTTCATGAAAGTGATACCGGCCAGCTTCCCAACCCCAGTAGGGGGGCGTCCACAGCGCGCCTTCATACGGGGCGGGCACCCAGGCGCCGGAAACCCAATAGTAGCCTTCGTCGCCGTGGGCCCAGTAACCGGGGGTCCACATCATGCCGGGCTGCACGCAGGGGGGCTGCTCGTAAACGGGCAAGGCAGGCGGCGCAATGCTAACAACGATTTGCGCGCCAGCAAGCGACGACGCGAATACGAAGATCATAACCAGCGCCAGCGGAAGCCAGCGCGCAGGGAGTAATGAATGCATAAGAAATCCTCCAAATTCTTTCGGAACGAACAGAAATAGATTCTGTACGCGTGAACAGTTGCACCGTTCCACAATGCATAAGCGGAAATGCGCGGCAAACCGGTTCAGGATTTCTGGAAATAATTCTCCGCCGGCCTCCGGGAAGTTGGAAGACACCCAAAGTGACGATAGAAAGGGAAGGTAAACCGAATCAGAGACGGAGAGGGATTATTTGGGAGCGGTGCCCAGTTTTCTTCGCCAATCCTCCGCCTGAGCTGGCCTTCCCCAGGCAGTGTAGAGCTGCACCAGCCGCTGACCGGCTTCGGGCAGGTTAGCGTCGACCGATATGGCGGGACTTTGCTTCAGTATGCCTTCATAACCGGAGAGCAGCATCGGCTCGGCCTCGGCGTACTTACTCTGGCCAAGCAAGCTCGCGCCCAGCAGGCTTAGCCGGTCGAAAGTATCCCAGATTTGCGTGTTTTGATTTCCAGAGCCATTCATCGCCTCGCGCAGCAGTGATTCGGCCTCGGCATATTTCCGCTGCGTCAATCGCAGACGCGCCAGTGCCGTCAGGCAGGTTCGAGTGGCAAGTTCGCCCGGCTTGAGTATTTTGCGATCCAGCGCGAGGGCCTCGGTCAGCGTTTGCTCGGCAAGATCGTTCTTACCTTCATCCTGGTAGAGCATACCCAGGTATGTTGCCGCGGCTGCCACATTGGGATGCTCGGCGCCCTGCACGCGACGAGTGTCTTCTAGGACTTTTAGGAGAATCGGCTCCGCCTCTTTATACCTGCCCTCGGCCCCATAAATCAGTCCAAGAGCTCTCGCGGAAGTGATCGTCCATTGATTATTCTCGCCATAAATATGTTTGAACGTCTCTTGGTTTCTAACTGCAAGCGGTTCGGCTTCGGCGAATCTGCCAAGGCTGTACAGGGTCTGAATAAGGCCGTTTTCGTAGACAAGGGTATACATGTTTTCCGGGCCGTTTGTGCGCCGGCTGATCTCAAGCAATTGCTTCATCATACCGGCGGATTCGCTATAGCGCCCCTCAAGACGGTAGATGGTGCCAAGATTGTTCATATCAATCAGGGTGCGGGGATGGTCCGCGCCTAAAACGCGCTGGTCGCCGGCCATAACTTCGGCTTGAAGCTTCTCCGCCGCGTCCATCTCCTTCTTCCACCGGTAAATCACGACAAGAATACGACGGGCTTTTAGTGTGTCGGGATGATCATCGCCATGCAGCCGGCGCGCGATCTCCACTGCCTCATTCGCATACCGCTCGGCGTCATCCATCCTTCCCTCTTCGCTACAGGTAGTTGCCAAGGCGTAAAGGGCATCAAAGAGTTCCGCCAATTTATTCGGATAGAGACGTTTCCGTACTTTCACAATTCGAGTAAACATCGCGTCCGCCTCCGGGAATCGGCCTACGGAGTAGTAAATCGCTCCCAGATCCACGGCGGTATCCAAAGTCGCGTTGTCATTCTCACCCAGTGTCTTTGTTTGCGCTTTTAACACTTGTTTGAAGAGAGATTCCGCCTGTTGAAACCGCGTCAGGTCTCTATAGGTTTGGGCCAGCTTTCTCATGCTGTACAGCGTCTCCGCGGCATACTCTCCTAACGATTTCCGCCGCAGATCGACCGCGCGCTCGAATTGGCGCTGTGCCTCTGCAAAAAGCCCGAGATCTAAATAACTCTCGCCTATCGTCTGTCGAATCGAAGCCTCGACGAGCGGCCGTCCGGAAAATTTTCCCTGAATGCGCTCAGCTGACCAGTCCAGCGCCGTGCGAACCTTCAGGTCTGGATTGGGGCTGCCATTCTCACCGTTTTGATTGGAGGGGCCAGCCTGGGCCAGCAAATCTTTTTCTAAAAATTCATTGATGCTGTGGGCGGTCGCGGCTTCGGCGTCGGCGCGATTGCGGTCTTCGGAAGCGGCTTTTTCTGCTGCGATAGCGGCCTGTTGCGAGGCAATGGCCCGATCCCTTTCGACTTGCGCCGCGTGCTGTGCGAGTTGCGCGTGGTCTTTTTGCACAAGAGCTTCCTGCGCGGATTGCCGGGCGAGTTTCGCCTCGATAGAAGTGACAATCATGCCGGCCAGCATTGAAACAGCAGCCAAAGCGATCATCGCGCTTTGCACTTTGTAGCGATTAATCAGCTTCACGAAGCGGCGACCCCAAGACTGCCGGACCGCGCTCACCGGAAAGCCTTCCAGCCAGGCGCGAACGTCATCCGCAAGTGCCCCCACGGAGGCATAACGCTCCGCGGGATTCTTTCGCAATGCCTGCAAGATCACGGCATCCAATTCACCGTGCAGTTCCTTGCGCCGGTCGTGCGACCTGCTGCTGGGTAGCCTTGGCTCCATCTCGCAGATGGCCCGCATAGCCTCAAGCGGCGTGGCATCTGGCTCGGCGAATGGATGATGGCCGGTCAGCAGCGAGTAGAGCAGAACGCCCAGAGAAAAGACATCGTTGGCGGTGGTCAAACGCTCGCCGCGCACCTGCTCCGGACTGGCGCACTCAGGCGTCAACAGGCGCGTAGTGGAGTGCGGCTCTTCAACGCCCACCTGAATCAATTTGGCAATGCCGAAATCGAGCAGCTTCGGCGTGCCATCGCTCACCGTGACCAGGATGTTGGCCGACTTCAGATCGCGATGGATGACCAACTGGCGGTGAGCATATTCAACAGCTGAACATACCAACAGAAAAACTTCCAGGCGCTGGCGGAGATTGAGCTGCTCGCGGTCGCACCATGCGTCGATCGGCAGGCCATCGACATACTCCATCACCAGGTAGGGCGAGCCGTCCTCCAGCATGCCGCCGTCAAGCAGGCGGGCAATGCAGGGATGATTCAGCGACGCGAGAATCTGACGCTCTTCGCGGAAGCGGCGAATCTCCCGCTCGGAGAGCAGGCTGGCGCGAAGCAACTTCACGGCCGCGCGCTGATCGTATTGCTGATCGGCTCGGCGCGCCTCCCAAACCACGCCCATGCCGCCACGGCCGATCTCCCGAACCAGTTGCCAGACCCCGATGCGCCGTCCGACTAGCGTGGCCGGAGCTTCATCGGCCAGATCCCCAAGAGGTAACTGCGGAGTCTCTCCTTCAAGAAATTCGGGCGACTCCTGATACGCGGACAACAAGGAATATACTTCTGCGATGACCTCTTTCGACTCCGGCTGCGCATCCAGAAACGAACCTCGTTCGGGCTCGTCGAGCGCGATCACGGCGGAGAAAAGCTCCTTTACACGTATCCAGTCGTTGGGAGTCACGGCTCGCTCTTGCCCTCCAAAAGCCTCCTGCGAATCCACGTCTTGGCAACAATCCATTCCCGCTTGACGGTGCTCTCGGAAACGCCAACCGCTTCGGCGGTCTCCGGAATGTTGAGTCCGGTGAAATAGCGCAATTCAACGATGCGGCCCTGCATGGGATCGAGCTTCTCCAACTCTTCAAGCGCTGCGTTCAGTTCGAGAATCTCGACGTTGGGCGGAGCGGTGACGGCATCGGAGTCGATCAATGTGAAGCTGGCGATTCCGCCGCCCCGTTTCCGGCTCTTTCGTGCGCGCGCATGGTCAATTAGGATGGTCCGCATCAGCCGCGAAGCAAATGCGAAAAAGTGTGTGCGGTCCTTGTAATTTGGTTGCTTCGTCTGGGCCAGCCGCAGCCATGCCTCGTGAACCACGGCCGTGCTCTGCAAAGTGGAGGAAATTCCCTCGCGGCCGCACTGACGCCGGGCGATACGGCGCAATTCAGGGTATGCCAGCTCTACCAGCCTGTCGAAAGCCGCAGGCTGCCCCGACTCCCACGCATGAAGCAGCGCAGTAACGTTGAGCTGGGATTCCGGGCGTGACTCCAACTCGGAACGCTTCAAAAAATGTACTCCTTTGATATGTCACTTATACTATTCCGATATCGCCAATGCCACGTATATATTTGTCTCAGGGGCACTGTGGCCGGTTGCTCGAGTGCCAAGGCATAGCTAAAATCGCGATGGCCCGAATTGTCGGTAATTAAGAGACTGTTCGCGAGTGCCGATGACAGTTGACGCAAGATTGCCGGACCACGAATCCTGCGTCTGGAAGGCAGAGTTTTTACGATCCTGGCGGATGACCGGCTATCTGCAAGTAACCCTCAATTGGGGTAAAAGACCTGAGCGCTCAGTGGAGCCGTGCACTACGACCGAGCGATAATCCTACCCGTCAAAAACTGAGTGTACTTGTAGCGTACTCAAGAACCGCGTTTCCTGCGTTTTGTAAGTTTTGAGTGTCTAACATTTTCAATAACTTAAGCGAAAACAGGTGATTGCAGTGAGCGGCCCGGCCCACATCACTATGATGGGAAGAGCGCCCGTTCCCCATGCCCGCCAGCGAAAACCCAACCCGCGCCCTTCCCTCGCTGCACGAGTTCTTCTCACCTGGCGGCATTTTGGCGCGTTCTTCGCTGCCTTATGAGTACCGCACCGGCCAACTGCAAATGGCCAAAGCCGTCGAGCAGGCTCTGGAAGAGCGCCGCCATCTGATCGTCGAGGCCGGAACCGGAACCGGCAAAACCCTCGCCTACCTGCTGCCCGCCTTGCGCACCGGCCAGCGCATCATCGTCTCCACAGGAACCAAGGCGCTGCAAGATCAGCTCTACTTCCGCGATGTTCCCTTTCTCGAAACGCTGGTTGGCGAACTGCATGTCTGCTACATGAAGGGACGCGCCAACTACCTCTGCCGTCACAAGCTGGTCACGCTACGCAACCAGCCGATTCTTTCTGGTCTCGAAGAGATCGACCAATACCGCCAGATCTCCGAGTGGGAGCAGACCACCGAGACCGGCGACCGTGCCGAGCTCTCCGGAATGCCAGAGTTCAGCGCCCTCTGGGCGAAGCTCGACGCACGCACCGAGGCCTGCCTGGGCTCATCTTGTCCGGATTATCGCCGCTGTTTCATCTCCGAGATGCGCCGCAAGGCTCTCGAATCCGACATCATCATTGTCAATCATCATTTGTTTTTCGCCGACCTCTCCGTCAAGCGCGAGGCCGCCGGAGCGCCCGACGCCGGCATTCTTCCCGAGGCCGCCGCGGTGATCTTCGACGAAGCGCACGAGTTGGAGGACGTTGCTTCGAGTTATTTCGGCCTGTCCGTCAGCAACATTCGCTTTGAAGAGCTGTCCCGCGACACCGATGCCCTGCTGCGTGGCAAGCAAGGCGCGGAAGGCCTGCCCGCCCTCACTCAGCAACTCCGCGACCGCGCGCGCCTCTTTTATGCCGCCCTGCCCATGACCGGCGACGGCCGCCAGCCTTTCACCGAGCGCGAGCAGTTTCTGGAAACCTCCGGCGACCTTTACCTGGCCGTGCGCACAGCGCTCCAGCGCATTGAGGCGGAGATGGATGCCCTCGACGGCATCGACGAAGCGCCGGGACTCAAAAAGCGCGTCGCCCGTCTCCGCTCGGAATTTGAATTCCTGCTCGAATCGAACGCCAGCAACATGGTCTATTGGATGGAGCGCCGCGTCTTCGGAGGCGCGAATTCAAAAACGTTCGCCGCCCGCGGAGGGCCGCGCACAACTTTTCTGCAGGCCACGCCCATCGATGTCTCCGAGCTTCTCCACGAGCTGGTCTTCGATCAGATTCCCACCGTCATTCTCACCTCGGCCACGCTCACCGTGCAGGGCGGCTTCGATCACATCCGCAAGCGCCTCGGCCTCAGCGAGGCACGCGAGCTGGTCGTGCCTTCGCACTTCCGCTACGGAGAACAGGCCCTGCTCTATCTGCCCCCGGAGATGCCCGACCCCCGCGATCCCGAATTTCCCGAGGCCGCCGCGCGCTGCATCCAGCGCGTGCTGGAAATTACCCAGGGCCGCGCCTTTTGCCTCTTCACCAGTTACGCCCAGATGCGCGCCCTTTACGAGCGCCTCATGCCGGTGCTGGACTTTCCCATCCTGCTGCACGGCACGGCTCCGCGCAAAGCTCTGTTAGAACAGTTCCGCGCGACTCCCAACGCCGTCCTCTTCGGCACTTCGAGCTTTTGGCAAGGTGTGGACGTGCAGGGCGAAGCGCTGAGTTGCGTCATCATTGACCGCCTGCCCTTCGCCGTGCCTAGCGACCCGGTCATACAGGCCCGCATGAAGGCGATTGAAGAAGCCGGCGGAAAACCCTTCTTCGACTACCAGGTTCCCTCCGCTGTACTTACCCTCAAGCAAGGCTTCGGCCGCCTCATCCGCTCCCTCGAAGATCGCGGCGTGCTGGTCCTCCTCGATCCCCGCGTCACGAGACAAAGGTACGGCCAGACCTTCCTCGCCAGCCTCCCCCCCTATTACATGACGGCGTCGATCACGGATGTGGAGAAGTTTTTTGGTGCAGGTGAATCAGTCTAATTTGAAAGCAATCTGTGGGTTATTATTGGAAAATATTGCCAGTGACGATCCCTATGTTTTTCAGGGGGAAGGATAAGGATTATGGATATTGAACTGCTGCGTCGAAAAAGGCGGACTTATGTCAATCTCGCAATGTGTCTGGTGGCTATTGCATTGGCAATAGCCACCAGACACATTGAATCCTCGTTGATCGTCGTTTTCCCAGGCATTGTGCTTCACTGGATGATTTCCAATGAATTTCGTTTGGCCTCCGAAGGGCGTCGCTATTCAGAGACTCCTTGGTGGACAAGATTTCGACTCTTTGTCGTGCATCCAGCATGGTCACTAATAGTCATAATATTTATTGTTCCTGACATGAGAGGTGATCTAAGTCTATGGGCTATGTGGGCTATTGTCTCCTTAGCATTTGGGTTCTTGCTTTTCAAATTGTATTCAAGATTCATCGTAATTCGGATGAAGCTAGAGTTGCCACCCGAAATCCCACAGAGTAGTGATGGAGTAATTAGTTCTGCTAGCTCACAATTACTCGCCGATCAAGCTCAACGTGCATATGAAGCTCGACGTCTGTCAACTTCAAAACTAGATATGATCAAGAAAAAGGTCATAATTATCATTGCAGTCGATGTCATGTTTTTAACTGTTCTCGAAGTCGTGCTGATAAACTACAAACAGGCAAATCCAATTATCTATGCTTGGCTTATACCGGTCCTTCTTGTCGTCAATTATTTAATTCTACAGCGCAACGATAATAGCGATGAGGGGATTCAAGCACAGACCGAAAATCCATGGATGAAGAAGTAGGGGTTGAAATGGACACCCGACGAAAGCCGCCAACCGATCATACCGACTCAAAACCCGACAACCTCTCTGTCGAGGAGGGCATTCGTCAAGGCCTGGAAGACGAAAAGAATGGAAGACTCCGGCCAGCCATAGAGTTTTTTGCTGAGTTTGAAGCCAGATATCCCGCACTCAAGAAAGATAGTTCGAAGCCCGTTAGTCCCGTATCGTGTCAGTGGGACGAACGGGCTTCGTAAGTCAGAACTGCGCCGTCAAGCTGAACGACGCCGAGCGGCCGCGACCGGTGACCGGAGTCATGTTGCCTGTGGCGCTGTAGATGTCGATGTTATTGCCGCCAAGCGGCAATTCGTAGAGACGGTTGAAGAGGTTGTCCACGCGCAAGCCCCCTTGTACATACTTGCTCTTGTAGGCTGCGTGAAGGTTAAAGAGCGCATATCCTGGAGTACGCAGTTCCATGCGGTTCGGATCGAGGCGCGACTTGCGGTCCACCATCTCTGAACCGAAGCCGGCGCTCAGCCCCTTGATCTCCTCGTCAAAGGTGAGGCGCAAGTTGAGCGGCATCATCTGGTAAAGCGGGGTGTTGCTGTCGGTGCGCGAGCCATGCAGCCAAGCCCCGCTCCAGCTCAGTTTGCCAGCGCCGGTGGCGTCGTTGCTCCACAGCGTAGCGAAACCGGAGAGATCGCCGCCGTAGATGCGGGCGTCGTGATTGGCAAAGCGCAGCAGCGGCAGTCCCATCATCGTCATTGTGGCCACGTCTACGTCAATGAAGTCGTGAATGGAATTCAAATGAGGCGTTAGCTTCACCTCCCATGGCTTGGTCGCCTGCCCGTGCAGCCGCAGGGTTCCGCTGACCACGTTGCCGGTCTCCGGCTTCAGCGCTACGTTGCCGTAATACATGTTGCCGTCGCCGAACCAGCCGATCATGCTGGCCGCCATCATGCTAGTCGACCATGTGTATCGTTCGTAAAGATTCGGCGAGCGGTTCTTACGCGCGTAGCCGAATTCAAAGGTGGCGTGCTCATTAGCGTCGTAGCGGGCCAGTGCCGTCAAATCGACATTTGCGTCAGTGCGGGCGTGGCTTTCCGCGTTGAAGGCTGCGGCGTCGGCGGCATACATCATTGAATATCCCTGCACGTTGCCCGCATCTGACCACACCGTATCGTTGCGCAAACCAATCAACGTAGACCAGCGCTGCTTCCAGTGGCTGAACAATTCTGCGTACGTTCCCAGCCGTGTGCGGCGGCCATTATTGATATTGATAAAGGTGTTGGGGCCCATCATGGGAGCCATTCCAGCAACCAGCGGCCACCAGTCATCCAGGCGGAAGCGGTGCAGCTCGTTGCCTGCGCGGAAGGTGTGGCGCGTGGAAAAGGCAGAATCATAGCGCACCAGATAGCCCAGGTCGCGACCGTGGGTGTTCATCGGCATGGATGCGCCCGCGCCATCCACGGCAATCTTATCCGGCAGGAAGTTCATCTCGTGGGTGGTGTTCTGCCAGTAGAAGCGGGCATCCAGTGAGCCTGTGGCCAGTGTGCGGCGGTAGCGCAGATTGAGCGAAGTCGCATCGTTGTGAACCAGGTCCATGTAGTCGTTCACGAAGCCCTCAAAGGGGATGTGGTGAAAACTCCCCGTTGCGAGGAAGAGATTGCGTCCGCTCTGCGCCGCCAGTGTGAGTGCGTGGTCGGTGCTCTGTGCGTAGGTTGACGTGACCTTGTGGCCGGAGCCGTCGGAGTAATCATCGGTGGTAGTGAAGGAGCCTACATAACCGAGGCTGAAGTGCTCGCTGGCGATCCCTTCCTTGAGCGATCCGCCCCAGTTTTCGCCGTTGGAGCGATAGTAGCCAGTGAAGGCGCCATCCTCGCGCAGCTTGCTTCCATGCTCGGCGAAAGCGGGCACGGGAGACTCGACCGAGATTGTGCCGCCCAGGCTGTCTCCACTCAGGCTGACTGGCGCTATCCCTGCCAGCACGGTCACCTGTGCGGTTTGAGCCGGGGCAACATAGCTGAGCGTGGGATTCATGTGATTGGGGCAGGCGGAGGAGACCGTCATGCCATCAACCACCAGCTTGGCGCGTTCGTCGCCCAACCCATGAAGAAACGGAATGCTGGCAAGCTGGCCGTTCTCGTGCAGGCTTACGCCGGGCGTCTCCGCCACAATCTCCGCCGTGTTGCGGCTGCGCGCCTGCTCGGCGTCGCTCACCATGCGCCGCGTTCCCGTTTCCATCTCCGGCGCGTTCACTTCGACATCGGTTTTTACTGGCGCAATGCGCAGAGTTACATTCACGGTCGTCTCTTTGCTCGCGCTGACGGTAATATCTCGAATAATAGAGATTTGAAATCCGGAGACAATGACAGTTACGTCATAACGGCCAGCGGCAAGGCCATCGAAGGCGAAGCGGCCCGTGAGAGTGGTTGTCAGTGTTTTGGTAAATCCCGTGGCTTGACTCTTAACTTCAACCTTTGCGCCGGGAACGACCGCGCCGGTGGGATCATGCAACACTCCGGCGATGCGTCCCGTGACAATGGACTCTGAACTTTGTTGGGCGCGGATCGAATGTGCCGGCCCGCACAGGCAGACGGCTGGCAACAATGCCAGCAACAACTTGGCTTTCATGGTTTCTCCTCTGGTTTGAGTAAGCGCAAGGCTGCGGATGGAATGGACAACGCCATTCCTCTCCGAAAGCATTACATCGTTTCATACGAGAGGAGCAGGAGGGCCGCGCTTCGGATGGCAGCGGAGAAAAGAAATGCGGGGTTGAGTCTCGCTCTGCGGCGCGCACACCGGATTGAAGACAACCTCGGCATAGAACCGCTTTTCAGTTTCCGGCTTGTAGATAGGCGAACGAACCGCGCAGGCGCTGGCCGGAGAGCAAGGGCATTTTTCGGAGACTGTCGAAAAGCCCTTCTGATTGTTGGCCTGTTGCGCCGTCCTGTGCATCTTGCACATGCAGCGATGCTTGCCATTCTTGCAGCAGCAACAGGCGCAATGATTCGCCTCCGCGTTCAGGGTAAGCAGCGGCGCAATCAGCGTCCAACTGAAGAGCATCATCAGCGAGATGGCGATGGCGCGGCGCATGGCAACGTTCCAGTATAGCTTGTGTTCACTTTGCGTTGGCGGATTAAAATAGACTCTAGGGCGCTTCCCCGCGCAGAATTGAGCAGAGCAAATGTTTGAAGTCACCGTGGAGGCTGGTTTCTCCTCCGGACACTACCTCCGCAACTATAAGGGCAAGTGCGAGAACCCGCACGGCCACAACTACAAGGTTCAAGTCACCCTGGCCGGGGCGGAGCTGGACCACGCCGGCCTGCTGCTGGATTTCAAGCTGCTCAAGAATTTGCTGCGCCCGGTCATCGACCGCATCGACCACCAGATGCTCAACGACCTCGAGCCCTTCATCGAGCTGAACCCCTCGGCTGAGAACCTGGCCAAATATTTCTACGGCCAGACCAGCGAGCAGCTCGCCGCCATGACCCAGGGCCGCGTCCGCGTCAAGCACGTCATCATCTGGGAGACGGACACCTGTACGGCTACTTACTACGAATAGAGGCAGATCTGTGAGTTTTTTTTACTGTCCATTACCCTTATGCGGGCTGTGTGGGTTTAGTGCAATTTTCAAAGTCTTCAAGGTGCGCGCGCAGCGGCGAGGAAGAACTATGTCTGAACTTCACAGTTTCAAAGCCATTCCATACTCTGCCCCGCCAGTCTATCTCGGGAAAAGTCTGGAGTAAATATCCCGGCCTCATTGGGACTTCATCCAGCGCACATCCTTCTTCAACTTCTTTGAATGCTTGGAACTCCCTTACCACTTCATAGCATTTGGGGCCTTGAATGCGCGATAGGTCCTCGCTTAGAGCAAGCCGGGACTCGGGCAATTCATCGCCTTCGATGGGCGGATTCCCGGCCCCTGCCTTCCTGAGAATCTCAAGGGAACGTGGAAGATTTGCACGCTTGGCGCGAATGGCAATGTAGTTTGATGCGCTATGCGCCGCGACCATCTGGGCAACCGCAACATTGATCAATTGATTGAGAGCTACGCCTTCCGATTCGGCTAGATTACGAGCCGCTTCGAGTAAGGTAGGCTGTAGACGCAAGGCAAAATTGCTGGTTCTCATCTGATTTCCAACCTTTTGAGTGCTTCCATGGGAGAAAGTACCTCAATGCCAAACTCTTCCTGGATGCCTACAAAGTCGGCGCGATTGAAGGTAACAATCGCGTCGGCTTGCCCATTAATCGCCGTTCCCAGAACCATTTCGTCGTCTGGATCAGGCAACTTTGGCCGCCAACTTTGCATCATGCGAACTTGTATGCCAGTGGCGCAAACCATATCGAGCAATTCACCTACTTCAGAGACATCAAGTCCCGAAGCCCTCAAATGTTCTTGGCGCGTTAGAACGGCCTCGTAATCCAGGACCAGCGGATTTGAGATCAGGAACTGACACCTTGATTGCAAAGCCGCGGAGAAAAGCGCTTTCGACGCACCGGCTTGGCTGCGAATGGCTGCCACCAGAATCGATTTGTCTAGAACTATTCGGACAAAATATCATATCACATGCAATATCATCAGTTCATTTGGCTGGACTTCGACTTGAGATATTTGTCAAAGGGAATCTCAAAAGAATCCATCTCATTTCCGTCGGCGTCGCGCAGCTTGCGCAGGTACAGTTTGGCGCCTTCCAGCGGATGATTAAGCCCTGAAACGTCGTAGAACAGGAAGCCCGCTCGCGTGGTGTGCGGCTCGACCTTCAGTGCGTTGTATTGAAAGGTGTCGAAGTCCTTTTCGATCTCCCCTATGCTACCCACTGGCTTTAGCTTGATGTTGGGCAACGGGCTGGGCAGCGGAATCGTGCCGCCCTCGCGCTCCTTGCGCGTCATCATCCGCCCCACGTCTTCCGGCTCGGCTGCTTGGATTTTATCGCCGGCAGCCGAAATAAAGAGAATCCGCGCCTCCGTCATGCTGATCGGCCGGTCCCCATTGTTGGTGACGATGAGCCGGATGGGCATCACGCCGTGGCTCAGATAATCTACACGGAAGATCGCCGCCTTCTCGAGCGTGTCATAGGGTTCGGCGGCGATAGCCACCTTATCGTCCTCGTGCACTTCCACCGCCGCAAACGTGGTCGCTGGCTGCACCGGAGGCGGAGTGTGGCTGCTGCCCCCTAACGGCAGCGCCAACGAAAGCAGCAATGGCGGAATGGCGCAAAAAACTCCCATTATCCTCGACTCTATCATTTGAGGCTTCTTGGTCGTGTGAGAATTGGATAGGAATAAGATAACTTCAACTGCATGATTCTTCTATTCTACAATCTGGTGTTGCTTGTGGCGCTGATCGCAGGCGCGCCCTGGTGGCTCTTCCGCATGGCCACCACGCAAAAGTACCGCGAAGGACTGCTGGAAAGGCTTGGCTGCGTCCCATCCAGGCTCCGCACTCCGCTTGCCGGATTGACAGCTGAACGCCCCATCATCTGGGTCCATGCGGTTTCCGTCGGCGAAGTGCTGGCTGTCAGCCGCCTGGTCAAATCGCTGGACACTGCGCTGCCGAATTACATTATCGCTGTCTCCACCACCACGCGCACCGGCCAGGCCTTGGCCCGCGAACGCTTTGGAACCAACCGCGTATTCTATAGTCCGCTCGACCTGCCCTGGGCGGTTCGCGCCTACTTGAATGCCCTCCAGCCGCGCCTTTTTATTCTGGCGGAAACCGAGTTCTGGCCTAATCTGCTCAGCGGCTGTTATCGCCGCAATATTCCCGTGGCTGTTGTCAATGCCCGCATCTCCGACCGCTCCTGGCCGCGCTATCGGAGGCTGCGCTGGCTGTGGAGACCTTTCCTCAGTCGGTTGAGTCGCGTCCTCGCACAGAGCCAGACTGACGCCGTGCGCCTCAAAGCCATCGGCTGCCTGCCGGAGCGCGTCACGGTTGCAGGCAACCTAAAATTTGATGTTCGCGCTGCTGAAGAAGCCGAAGCCACACGCCTGTTACAGAAGTTGTCATCTGGCCTGCGTCTCATCGTGGCCGGAAGCACGCTCGAAGGCGAGGAAGCCGCTCTGCTCGAAGCCTTGCCGCGCCTGCTTCAAGCCGATCCGCAACTGGCGTTGCTCCTTGCGCCCCGCCATCCAGAGCGTTTCGCTGCCGTGGCCGCGCTGCTGGAGAAATCTGGAGCAGCCTGGATCAAACGCTCCGATTGGCTCACCGCCGCCAAAGGCTCGCTCAAGCCGTTGAATCCCGGCACAATCGTCCTGCTCGACACCATCGGCGAGCTGGCCTCGGTCTACTCGCTCGCTTCGGTGGCCTTCGTAGGCGGTAGCCTCGTCCCGGCAGGCGGACATAACCCGTTGGAGCCGGCGCAGTTCGGCATTCCCATCGTGATGGGCCCGCACTTTGCCAACTTCCGCGCCATCACCGAAGACCTGCTCGCTCAGAACGCCATCTGCATCGCAGAGAAAGAGAATCTCGCCAAGGTTCTTGTCGACTTGCTATGCGACCGGACCGCAGCCAAAGCCATGGGCGCGCGAGCCAGGCAAGTCTTCGAGCAGCAAGCCGGAGCAACAAACCGCTGCATCGAGGTGTTACAAAACTTGCTCCGTGAAGGAGGCCAGGCTGAATGAGACGCCGCTGGCTGGCTCCTTTAACTCCGCTCTATGCTGCCGGACTCGCCTTCCGCGAACTCCGTCTCCGCTCCGGGCTTGAGCCGGTCTGTCGTCTTCGCTTCCCGGTCGTCAGCATCGGCAATCTCTCCACCGGCGGCTCGGGAAAGACGCCCCTCACCATCGCCCTAGCCCAGGCGCTCGCCGAGCGCGGCCTGCGTGTGGACGTGCTTAGCCGTGGCTATGGCCGCAAAAGCAAACTCGCTGCTCGCGTCAACCCGGAAGGAAGTGCCGAAGACTTCGGCGATGAACCTTTGCTGATTGCCCGCGAGACCGGTCTTCCCGTCTACGTGGCTCCGCAGCGCTACGAGGCCGGCCTGCTGGCAGAGGTCGATTCGCAACCAATCTCCGAGCAGAACCGCACTTTCGTTCACCTGCTAGATGACGGCTTCCAGCACCGCCAATTGCATCGTGATGTCGATATTCTCCTCCTCGACAGCCGCGACTGGCAGGACACGCTGCTTCCGGCAGGCAATCTGCGCGAGCCGCTCTCGGCCATTCGCCGAGCCAGCGTCATCGCTATCCCTGCCAACGAGCCGGAACTGGCAAACAAATTAGAGGCCTGGGGCTGGCAGGGTCCAATTTGGCATCTGCGCCGCTCCATGGAAATTCCCGCAATCAGCGGTCTCGTGGTTGCTTTCTGCGGCATCGCCCGCCCGGAGCAGTTCTTCGCCGGCCTCGAAGCCGCTGGCCTTCATCTTGCTGTCCGCATCGCTTTTCCCGACCACCACCGCTACGCCGCCCGCGATCTTGACCGCCTGGTCACAGCCGCCCGCACCGCCGGAGCCACAACAATCATCACCACCGAAAAAGACCTGATCCGCATGGGAAAGCTTGCCTCAGCCTTGCCCCAATCCCTACCACTTAAGACCGCCCGCCTTCGCATCGAGATCGTGGACCAAACAGTTACTATCGATTGGCTAATCAACCGGATTGGGTCCTAGTGGCCCACTCGCCATTGTGAGAAAATCAGAGTTTGCAGAAACATTCCAACTTTCGCTTGCTGGTGGTCCGCCTCGGCGCCATGGGCGACATTCTGCACGCCCTTCCGGCGATGACGGCGCTGCGTCAGGCCCATCCCGATTGGGTCATCGACTGGGTGGTCGAGCCGCGCTGGCAGGCGCTGTTGGCCGCAGAGGGCAAAACCGGTCGCGGCAAAACTCGCAGCCCCGCCCGGCCTCTGGTTGACCACCTGCATTTTGCTCCCACAAAAGAGTGGCGCAAAGCCCTCTTCAGCCGCCAAACCGTTTTTGAATTCATGGCTTTGCGCTCTGCTCTCCGGGCCGGCAAATACGACGCTGTAATCGACCTGCAAGGAGCTATCCGTTCGGCTTTGGTGGCGCGACTCGCTGGTTGCCGCCGGCTGATTGGCGAGGCCGAACCGCGCGAGCGTGCCGCGCGCTGGCTTTTTTCCGAGCGCATCGCCACCTATGGCGTTCACATGATCGAGCAGGACGTGGAACTGGTTTCAGCCATCGCATGCGATCGACTCTCTCCCGTCGAGCCCTGGCTGCCCGTTGACCCCGTCGCCGAGGCTTGGGCCGATGAAATTATTCCCCCAGTCACCAACAGGACGGCCGTGCTCATCAATCCTGGAGCCGGCTGGGGAGCCAAGCGTTGGCCCGTCGAGCGCTATGCCGCCGTGGCGCAAAGTCTCGTCGTTCTCGGCTGCCGTGTACTGGTCAACGTCGGCCCCGGCGAGGAGCCGTTGGCCGAGGTTATCGTCCGCCAAACCAACGGCGCGGTCACTCCGCTGGCCTGCACGCTCGCCCAGCTCATCGCCCTCACCCGCCGCATTGGCCTGGTCATTGCCGGAGACACTGGTCCGCTCCACTTGGCCTGCGCTCTTTGCCGTCCGGTGGTGGGCATCTACGGACCCACCGACCCCAGCCGCAATGGCCCCTACGGCACGCGCTTCATCGTCTTGCGCAGCCCGGAAAGCCGCCGCGACCACACCCGCCGCGAAGCGCCCGAGGCCGGTCTGCTAACCATCCAACCCGCCGACGTCATGCGCGCAGCCGATGCCTTGCTTTATCCTGAATCAGCCTCATGACCAACCCCGCTGCCTCGCAACCCGACTGGATCGACCGCTGGCAGCGCGTTGCCCGGCGCATCCGCGTCCCACTGGGTTTTCTCGCCGCCGCGCTTTATCTCTTCGAACTCCTTCGCCACGCTCCCCACCCAGCCGCCGTGGCATGGAGCCTGGCGCTGGTCCTGCCCGGCCTTTGGCTGCGCGCCTACGCCTCCGGCTACGTCAAAAAAAATCAAGAACTTACCGTAACCGGCCCTTACGCCCACACCCGCAATCCGCTCTACCTGGGCTCCATGCTGATCGCCGCCGGCTTTGCCTTGGCTCTGCTCAGTTGGCCTGTGGCGCTGGTGCTCGCCCTCGGCTTCGCAGTCATCTACATCCCGGTCGTCGCCTCCGAAGAACGCTTTCTGCGCGCTGCTTTCCCCGAATTCAAAGACTATTGCCAACAGGTGCCGCGCTTGATTCCCCGCCTCACCCCGGTCCGTCACCTCAGCAAGGAAAGCCCTCCCGGCGCAGCAACGGGAAGTTTCTCCCTATCGCTCTACCTCCAGCATCGCGAGTACAATGCAGGAATAGGGGTTCTGCTGCTTTACCTCAGCCTGCTCCTGCTGCGGCCGCTGCTGGCCTCAGTTGTGAATCTGCCGTAATACGCGATTTCGGCGCTTGAGCAGTCCATTCAGCAAGGAGCCATCTAGCCGGTGAAGACGCATACAACCCTGACCGCTTTTCTTTGCGCGCTTGCCCTGACCGCAGTTGCGACCCTACCGATTCAGGCCCAGCAGGCGTCCCCGCTCTCGCCCCCTCGCCCCGGCTTCAGCTTTCCGCAGAAGCAAACCCTCACCTATTCAGTAGACTGGCGCGTATTTCCCGCTGGAACCGCCGTTCTTCACTTCGAGGCTGCCGGAGACCGCGAAAACCTCACCGCCAGCGCCGACACCATCGGCGCCATCAACCTGCTCTTCCACGTCAGCGACCGCTTTCAATCCAGCTTTGACCGCGCCACAGGCTGCACCTACGACTTCAACAAGCAGACCGTCGAGGGCCGCCGCCAGGTCAACTCCACCCTCCATCTCGACTACTCCCAGAACCGCGCCGTTCTGGACGAGAAATACCCTCTTACCAAGCAAACCAAGCACGTCGAATCCACCGCGCCCGTCTGTCTCACCGACCTGCTCACCGGCGTCTATTATGCTTCGTCGCAACCCATCGCCCTGGGACACAACTTCGTCATCCCGGTCTTTGACGCTATGAAAGTTGTGCCTGTGACCATGAAGATTGAAGGCCGCGAGGAGATTAAAACCCCGCTGGGCACATTCAAAACCCTGCGCGTGCAGCCCACCGCCGACGCCGGTGTAGTCAAGAATCGCGGCAACATCTGGATCTGGTACACCGACGACGAGCGCCACCTCCCCGTCCAGATGCGCGCCCGCCTTTTCTGGGGAACCATCACCTTCCGCCTCATCGGCAACGATAGTAAGTAAGTCGTCCACAGATTTCGCCGAACCGCGGGTGCCCCCGGTCCCTCGCAATTGGGGACCGGGGAAACGACAAACTCCATTTGTCCTATGTAAGCAACTCCCCAACAATCCCCGCCGCAGCCGGGTGCCCCTGGTCCCTCGCAATTGGGGACCAGGGAAACAACGAACATAATTCTGCATTCAGCCCAGCAACTCCCCAACAATCCCCGCTGCGGCCTTCAGCGCCGCATCAATCTGTGACTGGTCTTTCCCGCCCGCCTCAGCAATCTCCGGCTTTCCGCCGCCCGATCCGCCGACGATCTTCGCCACAGCACCCACCAGCTTGCCCGCCTGAATCCGCTTGGTCAGCCCCGCCGTCACTCCGGCGATCAACGCGACTTTGTCCTCGGGTTGCGCCGAGGCCACCACCACCACGCCCTCGCCCAGCTTTTGCTTCAAATTATCGACGAGCGTGCGCAACTGCCCGCGCTCCAGCGCATCGGCCCGCAGCGTCACTAGCTTCACGCCCTTGACCTCGACGGCGCGCCCCATCGCCTCATCCAGAGCCCCGGCAGCCCCCTTCATCCGCGCCTCGTCCAACTCCCGCCGCAGCCGCTTCAGCTCGTCTTCCTGCGCGGCCAGCTTCCCACGGAACGCTTCCGGAAGGTTCTCCACCGAGGGAACCATCTGCGCCGCAATCTGCGCCACGGCAAAGTCCTGCCGGAAG
>CAZFMB010000006.1:0-88628 GCA_964520005.1 uncultured Occallatibacter sp. | reverse complement strand
GAGGCTGGCAGGGACTTTGACGATTACCAGCGGCTGACAGCGGCGGGCAAACTAGCCGAAGCCGGCCAGAAACTCGAAGCGCTGAAGCAGGTAATCGAGAAGCTGAACGCACATGCCAAATAGTCACGCGGCGGAGTTGGATTCCAACTCCGCCAGGATTCTCTCGACAGCTTTTTCTGCGGCCTTCGCTGCTCCAGCGGAGAGTTCCATGGAGATCGGCTGTTGCGGGTCAATCGCAATCGCGTAAAGCACTACGTCGGGGCCACCACCCTGCATGTAAAAAACATCCAGCAGGTCTTTGACCCCGATGTCGTGCGCGGTGAGCGTAGGCGGATAGTCGCGCGAGAAGCGGGGCGTGGTACGCGTTACGGTGCCTGGAGGGTTGCCGTCAGCCGCTGCGTCCACAATGAGGATGCGGCCTGCGCTCTGCAGCGGCTCGAGCAGGACGAATCCGCCTGTGCCTCCGTCCAGGCACTCCACATTGGCTGGGAGTGGGTGCTTTTCCAAAGCCCTAACGACATGCACGCCGACGCCCTCATCGCCCATCAGGACGTTGCCCAAGCCCAGCACCAGTGTCTTTTCCTGCTTTGTTGCCGCTGAGCTATTTGCCACTCTTCTCCCGTTCAAACTTCCATCCGCCGATGATCGAGGATACCGTGCCGCGGCCCTCGATGTAGTCGTGATAGAAGGCCAAGTAGATGTGAACGATGACAAAAGTGACAAAGAACCACAGGAACGTATGGTGCCAGAAACGCACACCGAATTCGCCGCCCATCAAAGGCACGATCCAGGTGAACATCCGTGGTAGCCATGCGTTGCTCATGCTGGAGTAAAGAGCGAAACCAGTGATGGTCTGGGCTACAAACGCCAGGAAGGTGAAGAAGTAGATCAGGCCAGCCAACGCGTTGTGTCCGGTTGAGATCGGCCCGTGAAGCTGGGTTTCCAGCACGTCGGCTTTGATTACATCGACGATCTCCTGCCGCTGCCACTTCCTAAATGGGAAGAAGGCAGTCCACCGGGCATACTTGTTGCCAGTAAAACCCCAGTAGAGCCGCGCCAAAAAGTTGAAGACGTAAACGTAGGCGGCCAGGAAGTGAAGGAAACGCACCCAGCCGAACCAGTACTGTTGATAGGCCTCCGCCGCGTAAAACATACGGATGGGAGCACCGATCATGTAGCCGGTGACGCAGAGAGTCACCAGCGCGATGGCGTTGATCCAGTGGTAAGCGCGCACCGGCAGTTCCCACACATAGATGCGCCGATACTCGACCGGCTGCTTCTCCGGCGCCACGCCGTCTGCAACCATCTTTGGTGTACTCATGGCGTCACTCGAAGGAAACCTGGGCTATGTGCCGTCCCTGCGGATCGTACAGATGCACGGCGCAGGCCAGGCACGGATCAAAGGAATGGATGGTGCGCAGAATCTCGACCGGCTCGTCGATCTTGGCTACTGGCGTGCCGATCAGCGCCTGTTCAAAAGATGAACGCTGCCCCCTGGCGTCGCGTGGCGAGCCGTTCCACGTAGTCGGAACCACGAGCTGATAGTTCTCGATGGCGCCGTCCTTGATCTTGATCCAGTGAGCCAGCGCGCCGCGAGGTGCCTCGGTGAGTCCAACGCCCTCGGCCTCCTTGGGCCAGCTCTTGGGTTCCCAGAACTGGCCGTTGAATGTGGAGACCTCGTTGATCTTAACGCGCTCCATCAACTGGCCGTAGTACTCCTTAAGCCAGATCATGGCCAGCGCGGCATCCAGGCCTCGCGCAGCGGTGCGGCCCAGCGTAGAGAAGAGCGCGGCGACAGGCACATTGAGCTTGCCCAGAGTCGCCTTCACCAGTTCCTGCACATCCGTGCGCCCGGAGGCAAAGGCCACCAGCAGACGCGCTAGCGGACCCACTTCCATAGGGTTGTCCTTCCAGCGCGGTGTCTTCAGGAAGGAATACTTCTCGAAGCCTTCCAGCGTCTCGAAGGGCGGCTTGGGCCCGGTGTAATTGATCTGTGTTTCGCCGGCCCAGGGATGGACGCCTTCCTTGTCGCCCTTTTCGTAGCTGTACCAGGAGTGCGCGATGTACTCCTTGATCTCCTGCGAATCGGTTGCGTTGACGGGATACACATGGCTGAGATCGCGATTGAGAATTACGCCGCGCGGATACTTGAATGACTCCGGATTGTTATAGCCCTTGGTGGGGAACTCGCCGTAGCTTAGGTAGTTGCTCAATCCGCCGCCATGGCTCGCCCAGTCCTTGTAGAAGGAGGCAACGGCCAGCAGATCGGGAATGTAAACCTGGTTCAGGAATTCATCCGCTTGATCGATCAGCCGCTTGACCAGATTGAGCCGCTCGGAATTGATGGCGGCCACTTCGTTCATGTTGATGGAGCAGGGAACTCCGCCCACCAGATAATTTGGATGCGGGTTCTTGCCGCCAAAGACAGCGTGGATCTTGACCAGTTCCTTCTGCCAAACCAGGGCGTCCAGGTAGTGAGCCACAGCAATCAGGTTCACCTCCGGCGGCAGCTTATATGCCGGATGCCCCCAATAGCCGTTGGCGAAGATGCCCAGGCCGCTGGCGGCGAAAGCTTTGACCTTGTCCTGCACCTCGGTGAAATAGGCAGGCGTGTTCTTGTCCCATTTGGAGAAAGTCTGCGCCAGTTCAGAGGCCTTCTTGGGATCGGCCTTGAGGCAGTTGACGATATCCACCCAGTCGAGTGCGTGCAGGTGATAGAAGTGGATCACGTGATCCTGCACATACTGCGTAGTCATCATGATGTTGCGGATGATCTCGGCAGTCGGCGGGATGGTTATGCCCAGCGCGTTTTCCACGGCACGTACGCTTGTAAGCGCATGTACCGTGGTGCAGACTCCGCAGACGCGTTCGGTGATGGCCCAGGCGTCGCGGGGATCGCGGCCAATGAGAATCTTCTCCAGGCCGCGCACCATGGTGCCTGCGCTGAAAGCGTCGGTGATGACGCCATTTTCCACCACTGCCTCGATGCGCAGATGGCCTTCAATGCGAGTTACGGGATCGACGACTACACGTGTCATAGGTCCTCACCGCTCCTTTTGGTCTTCAGCGTGCACTTCCGCGATCACGCTTCGTTTGCGAATGTTGGTGACCACCGCATGGGCGGCAACACCGGCCAGGGTGGCTACGCCCACTACCGTGCCCACCGTATCGGCCGTGCTCTCCACACCGAATCCTGGGAAGCTGGCTAGGTGTTGATAGAAGGGGCCGTTGTCCCAGAAACCTTCCTCGCTGCAACCGATGCAGCCGTGGCCAGACTGGATGGGATAGCTGGTGCCCTCGTTCCATTTGGTGACCGAGCAGGCGTTGTAGGTAACCGGACCGCGGCATCCCATCTTATAGAGGCAATAGCCCTTGCGTGCGTTCTCGTCGTCAAAGGACTCGACGAACAGCCCGGCATCATAGTTGGGCCGGCGATAGCAGGTGTCGTGAACGCGGCGGCCATAAAATTCCTTTGGCCGGCCCTGCGAGTCAAGCGCCGGAACCTGTCCCAGAACAAGAAGATGAGTGACCACGGCCATCATCACGTCGGCGATGGGCGGGCATCCGGGAACATTGATCACAGTCTTATTCACCAGCTTATGGATGGGCGTTGCGCCCGTGGGATTGGGCTTGGCGGCCTGAACGCAGCCGTTAGAGGCGCAACTGCCCCAGGCCACTACAGCCAGCGCATCCTTGGAGACGGTTTGGAGGATGGATTCAGCGGTCTTACCGCCGATCATGCAGTAGACGCCGCCATCGTGGGTAGGCACGGCGCCCTCAACCAGCACAATGTACTTGCCCTTGTTCTTTTCGATGGTGTCGTTGAGGCTTTTTTCCGCCTGGAAGCCGGAGGCGGCCATCAAGGTTTCGGTGTAGTTGAGGCTGAGCACGTCGAGCAGCACATCCAGAACGATGGGGTGCGAAGCCCGTATAAACGACTCGCTGCAGCAGGTGCACTCCTGGAAGTGCATCCATACCACAGCCGGTTTATCTTTCTTTTCGAAGGCTGAGACGACCTGGGCCACGCCGGATTGACCCAGCCCGGCCACGGTTGCGGCGGCAGCGCAGAACTGTAGAAAGTCTCTGCGGTTGTAGCCCTTCTGCTGCATCGAATTCCAAATTGATTGACCCATGCCTACCTCGCTCCATGCGCGGGAACCTAGGGAAGCCGCAGCGGCCTAGACTCATCAGGGAAGCCGCGGGTGGTTCGCCGTGGATGAATGGGAAGGTACGCAGGGGAAATAAGGATAGTCGGTGACCTGCGTCACACTACAGATGTCCGAATTTGCACATATATGGAGATATACAGTCAAGATGTGGATCACATGTTGTGCGGCTAGTGGTTCGAGAACAGAGATCAGCGGGTTAGCGAGTCAGCGGGATACCCCAGTCATTCGCATTTTTCCTCGAAATGCGGCATCGAGAAGGGGCACACGGAAGGCGTGACGTTCAAAATCACTTTTCCTGATGAAAAAAGGGCTTTTTGGGCAGAATACGTTTGCATATAAATACATGTAAACCTGTCGTGCTCGATTTCATAGCCATCCAAAAATGGCTGATTTTTGGGGATATGACCTGGTCCTGATCTAGTCGAGTTGATGGAGTGGCCCCTTCGTCGATGCTCAGGGCAGGCTGCCCAGGCATACGCCTTGGGCAAGGCTTTGGTCAGGGATACCGCCTAATTAACAGCAGGGTTGTGAAGATATAAAAAGTGAAATAGTTAAAAAGTGAAATCGTGAAATAGGGAGCAGGGAATGAGAGGCGTTTGCTGGGACCTGTCTTTGCCGGCTTGCGGCTCGGTGTCAGTCGCCCGCGCATCGCGATGAGATGCCGCGATGAACATGGCACAGCTTCTCAAGGCTTAGGATGATTCTTCGCTACTGATGAGCGGGCCACCTGCCGGCTGGAATTGTGGATTTACCTCAGCGGTTCAACCCTAATATTGATCACCTGGCGATTGGATTGGAAGGAAACGATTTATCCGACGGAGCTTTACAGGCAACACCCGGGAGGGGGAGAGCCTTCGCAGGCCCGGAAACGCGCCAGGGTGACACAAATCGCGCTCGCATGGCGTTGATATTCTATATTCACGTGTGCCTTTGGAGGAGCTTATGCCGGAGACACGAGACAACCCGGAAGAGCTTTCGCTGGTTGATGCCTCCGCTATGCCCGCCGGGACGAGTTCGTCGCAGAGCCTAGCCGAAGGGACTGAGTGTGCGCAGACAGCGGACGTTCGAGAGAGTGCAAAGGAGAGTGAAGCCATGCTTGATGTGCACCCGGCACGCCACGCGGCCGGAAGCTGGAAGGAATTCTCAATTCATATCGCGACCATTGTGCTGGGGTTGCTGATCGCGCTCTGTCTGGAGCAAACAGTGGAGTACTTCCACCATCGCCGGGAAGTCGCACAGGTGCGTGAGGAGTTGCGCGACGAGCGTGAAGCCAATAAACGGTCTTTCACAAAAGAGACGAACAACTGGCGCTGGGAGACGGCGGAACTGGAAAACAACCTGATGGTTCTGGATTATATGCAAAAGCATCCTGGCACAGTGGATGAAAAGTTGCCCGGCAGCCTTGTCTGGTCTCATGATTCTGCCCCGCGCAGCCAGGCCGTATGGGATGCGGCGAAAAATAGCGGCGTCGCGAGCCTAATGTCCCGTGAAGAGGTTGAGCGGTATGAAGACACCTATAACCAACTGAAGAAGATTGATGACGCGCGGGCGCTTGCGTGGGAAGGGATGAACGATGCGGCACGTTATGAATTCAAGAACATCAAGCTGTCGCACCTAAGTGCCGCACAGATCGACGAGATCACCACCTTGACAGAGATCGCGCTCACCCGGCATTGGTTGGAGGGCGTGGCACTGGAAAACACCGCGCGGAAGTACAGTGATTTTCCGCGCTCCATCACCACCGATGAGCTCGATCAGGTCCGCCACAGGAAAAGTTTGAGTGAAGCGATGCATGATCCGTCCTTTGCCCTGAGCATATCGCGCATGAAGGCGGCGGGGTATGAACCGTAGGTGCTCCCGTGGAGACTGTGCCTTGGAGGTTTTGGGTTCGATAGATCTTCAATGGCCTACAAGGGTTTATCGATATTCCTGGGCAACAATTTCATCTGTTATCAACAGCGCAATGCACTCATTTTGGATGAGAAGAGAGTATAATAATTTATCCGAAAAAATGCATGTTCGCGGTTGTGCATGGGGCATTGTTGGTTCCGAAGCTGGCGGCCGGGCGCAATGCGAACATTTACAGGACGGCCACAATCGAACTTCCACTAACCCAATACGAAAGGACAAGAATCGTGCAAACATTAATCACGAAAACAGTTGTAAGAGTTGTTCTCCCGGCTCTTTTTCTCGTTGTTTTGTCAATATCCGCGCGAGCGCAAGTACTGTCCCGCTCAGGTGAAGCTTCAGGCACTATAGGTTATGACCACACCAGCTTTTCCAGTAACCCTGCCTCGCCAGTCTATCCCACCAGCACTCACTTTTTTGGCGGTTCTGGCGGCTACAATGTGACACCCTACATCACAGCTCTGGGCGAGTACAAATACGATCCGTTAAATTATGCTGTCTCCGGGGCCACATATCACACTCAGCTTGCTGGCGGCGCGGCTCGCTTCAACTTTACGCCCACGAATAAGGTAGTTCCTTACGCGATTGTAGGCGCAGGCTATGACCGGTTAACCGCGAATTTTAGCGGCGAAGGAAGCGTGTTTGCCGACGGCTATTACGTGAACTTCGGCGGGGGCGTCAGCTACTATCTGGGCAAGAACTGGGGCGTCCGGCCTGAGGTTCGCTATGAGCGGCAACATACCTCGTATGAAGGCCAAACCATCTCCGCAAATGTAGTGGATTTATCGGGCTCGTTCTTCTATCAATTCGGTGGAACGGGAAAGAAAAAGAAGTAGCTGTCAACGATTAAGGGTAAGTACAGTTTCGGCCAGGTCATCCCATGGGTGACCTGGCCGCTTGCATTTATGTTAGTTAGTTCCGAGAGAGTTATAACGAGATTCTCCCCATAGAAACTGACCCAATATTCCTCGATAAGTGGAGCAGTTTAGTTGAATTGTGTGATAGCGAGTCGGCGGTGTACTGAAGCCGTGATCTGATACAAAGCATGTCTGGCCTGAAGGATGCGACGTATTTGATCTAATTCAGTGGGCTGAAGCTTACTGCTCCCTCCGTCGTGCCAGTTTAGATTTGTATGTCCAAGGTTTCCAATACGTGACCTGTATCACCCGATTCTAAGTATCACTTGATTGGATGGGAGGAGAGTATAATAATTTTTTTCAAAAAAATGCTTGTTAGCGGTTGTGCACGGTGCATCGTTAGTTCCAAAGCTGGCGGCCGTGCGCAATCCGAAGATGAACAGGATGGCCACAATGGTACTTCCACTAACCCCCAAAAAACGAAAGGATAAGAATCGTGCAAACATTAATCACGAAAGCAGTTGTAAGAGTTGTTCTCCCGGCTCTTTTTCTCGTTGTTTTGTCAGCGCCCGTTCGGGCTCAGGTTTTGGCTCACTCGGGTGAAGTTGCCGGCACCGTCGGCTATAGCCACACAAGCTATGACAAGCCAAACGGCCCTACCGCCAATCATCCCTTCTATGATGGTTCGGGCGGCTACAACGTGACCCCCTACATCACAGTTCTGGGCGAGTACAAATACTATTCGCTGGGTACGGTGGGAGTCTCCAGCAACCATGCGCAAAACTATGGCGGCGCAGTTCACTTCAACTTCCGCCCCTCCGGTAAAGTCGTGCCCTATGGCGTAGTTGGTGGAGGCGGTTACCGGTTTACGAGCAGTGGAGGCGGCTTAAGCATTACTGGCACCGGCTATTACGTAAACTTCGGCGGCGGAGTCAGCTACTATTTGGGCAAGAACTGGGGCGTCCGGCCGGAGTTTCGCTATGAGCGGCAAGCGTTCACTTATGATACCTTGGACATTTCTGCAAATGTAGTGGATGCATCGGGCTCGATCTTCTATCAGTTTGGCGGAACGGGAAAGAAAAAGAAGTAGCCGTCAACGATTAAGGTTAGGGACAAATTCGGCCAGGTCATCCCATGGGTGACCTGGCCGCTTGCATTACGACTTACAAAAATGATAGGAGTGAAGACGCCGGCGTGAAAGGATACATAATGTACTCGCGCTGGAGGAAATGTCATGTCGAAGGATGATGGGATCATCGGGATATCGGATCACGGCGGTTGGGCGGTGCTGGTGACGGCGGCGGGTGATGGGAGGCTCATCGACCGTCGGCGCGTGGAGCTGGTGGACGAGGAACTGCCGAAGATTCCGCATCACAGCGAAGGGCAGGCGCTTGCGCTCGATGAGGCAGTGGCGCTGGTGGAGCGTGTGCGGGAGTCGGCGGAACGGCACGCGAAGCTGGTTTTGGAGGCCGTTGAGATGACGGTGACAGGGCGCATCGTGGGCGTGGCGCTTCGCCAGTGCCCGGAGCTGCCACGAACCATTGCCGAGCGGATCACGGATTACCGGGCGCGGAACGTGGCCGACTGGGTGATGTACCGCAGGGCGCTTGCCGCAGCAGCCGAGGCGCGCGGTTGGACCATCTACTGGTACGACGCGAAGAAGGTGTTGGATGCAGCTAGCAAGGCGCTGGGCATTAAGGACCTGGATGACCACTTTGTTCAACTGAGGAGGTCCATCGGTCCGCCCTGGAGCATGGATCACAAGATGGCGATGGCAGCTGCGATTGTCGCGGCCAGGGCGCTATGAGCAATTCTGAGCATCGACGGCGCCGAGAAATGGCTTAAATTCGCCTATGGAATTCGCGCGGCCAGCCTGCAAAAACGTTTTCCCAAGCATAAAGAATTGGAGCCATGATGAAGATCGCCGGAATACTCCTGATCATTTTAGGGGTTGCAGCGCTTATCTACGGGGGATTCACTTATTCGAGCCAAAAGGATGTTGTGAATTTTGGCGGAATGCAAATCAGCACAACAGAAAAGCATACGCTCCCGATATCTCCTATTCTGGGCATCGTTGCCATAGCAGGCGGCGCCGGCATGGTCTATTCTGAGGTCAAAAAGCGCCGTTGAAGCCTGTGAGATATTCGGTTATGGAATGCATTGGTTTCCTATAGCTTCACGTATTACAAAAACCGGAGCGCTATAGCTTCACGTTTTACAAAAACCGGTGCGTTCAAGCGCACCATTTTCCAACTTCAATCTCTCTTATCGCAGTCGCCCTACCAGCCTAGAACGTAGGCAAAAATCAGCGGCGCGACGATCGATGCGTCCGACTCGATGATGAACTTGGGCGTCGTCTCGCCCAGCTTGCCCCAGGTGATCTTCTCGTTGGGAACGGCACCCGAGTAGGACCCGTAACTGGTTGTGGAATCACTGATTTGGCAGAAATACGCCCACAAAGGTACGTGCTCCCGCTGCAAGTCCTGATGCAGCATTGGAACTACGCAGATGGGGAAGTCTCCGGCAATTCCGCCCGCAATCTGGAAGAAACCGAGCGGCGTTTCCGCCGTAGTCTTGGTGTACCACTCAGCCAGCTCCATCATGTACTCTATGCCCGTGCGTACGGTGTGTATCTTCTTTACATCCTTAGAGATACAGTGCCCGGCATACATATTGCCCAGCGTAGAATCCTCCCACCCGGGTACAAACATGGGCAGGTTCTTCTCCGCCGCCGCCAGCAGCCAACTATCTTTAGGATCAATCTGATACGACGACTTCAAATCGCCCGACAGCAGAATTTTGTACATGAATTGGTGAGGAAAGAATCGCTCCCCAGCCTGGTCAGCGCGCACCCACTCCTTAAGTACTTCGTTTTCAATCCGCCGCATCGCCTCCATCTCTGGAATGCAGGTGTCGGTGACGCGGTTCATATGCCGATTCAACAACTTAGCCTCGTCCTCCGGAGTCAGATCGCGGTAGTGCGGCACGCGCTCATAGAAGTCGTGAGCCACCAAATTGAAGACATCTTCCTCCAGATTTGCCCCCGTGCAGCAGATCCCGTGAACCTTCTCCTGGCGAATCATCTCTGCCAAAGAAAGCCCTAGTTCGGCCGTGCTCATGGCCCCGCCGATGGTGACGAACATCTTGCCGCCCGAAGCCAGTAACTTGTTGTAAGCATTGGCCGCATCCACCAGCGTAGCGGCGTTGAAGTGGCGATAATGGTGCTTGATAAACGATGTAATGGACGGCATATTTCTTAATCTTTCTCCCACCCTTAAGCTACCACAAAGTTCTATTGCACTTGCTGAAGGCGTAGGACCCAACACAGGTGGTGGTTACTTCTTTTTGGCTTCAAGCAGCGCGTTAACTTTGGCCATAACCGGAAAGGCGTCAGCGACATAGACCACATCGGCTTTTCCGCGCGTCCAGCCGCAATTCGGGTCCAGGCTGATGGCGCGCCTGTCGCCGATAAACCGCCAGCCCACTACATGCGGCTCCTCGCCATGGCAGCAGGTGGAGAGGCCTTTGGCGTGGCGCGGCGTCGAGCCCGTCTGGCCGATCTGATTCATGTGCGTGAGGAAGGGCAGCACAGATTCACCCTCTCCGCCCTGATCTACCAACGACTTACTGCTACCCAGCGAAGCTCCGGTTGCGTGCAGGAAGCCCAGAATCAGCTCTCCCGCCTCAGCTGCGTGAACCTCGCCGTCGGGCTGTTTCTTGGTCCATCCGGCGCCGGCAACAAAGAGCATTTTCGCGTCGGGACGGATGGTCTGTTGACCTTGTTGCGGAGTGCGGAAGCCGCTGACGGTAGTGCGCAGCGCTGGCAACGTGACCGTAACTTGCTCAATCTGAACAGGTTGATTCTCTCCGGCAAAGGCCGCATGGGTGCCCGCATCCAGCAGCAGGAACCAAGGACGAGTACTGCGGCTGATCACCGCCTCAACCCGCTGGCGATAAAACCACCGCGTAGCCTCTACAGTTTGCGTTCCGCCGAGCGCCGTGATGTGCGTGTCGATGAATCCGCCCAGCCGGTGCGCCACACCCGCCGCAACCCGAGTGAATCGCGAAGTCCCAGGAGCGAGGACAATGGTGGCCTTGGCTGCTCGGCAAAGCGCTTCAGCAGCAACAACATCCGAGGCATAGCGCGCCTGGGCGAAGGCCTCACCGGAGACGGCTATGAGGCGAGCGCCGGTGGAGGCGAGACTGCTGGCTGTTGCTACGGCGTCCACGGCGATGATGCCGATGGTCAGCGGGACGGAAAGACGCACCGCCAGCTCTTTTCCCGCGGTGACCGCCTCCAGCGAGGCCTTGCTGAGTGCGGAGCCGGATTCGTCTGCATGGGTCAATACAAGAATGCTTTCCATGATTAGGCTCCAATCCACTCGACCAGCTCGGCTGCGATCTGATCTGCCGAAAGGTCTTTCACAACGCGGGTATCGCGCTGCTGCTTTGGCAGGCTAACCGATACATAACTAAGGCCATTAGGCTCGATCTTTGCAGCCTTGGCCTTGGCCAGCGCTGGCATGATGGTGCGCATATTCGCCATGCCCACCTGCGGGTTGTTCCTTGGTTCAGCCAAATTTCCAGTTGCCCAGCCCAAAACGGCCGGAGTTCCCGCACAGACCGAAACCTGATGCTTGCCGCCTTCGACGCGCTCCAGTACTTCAAAGCTGCCGTCGTCGCGCAGGCTGATCTCATCCACACCTTGAAACTGATCGCTGATGCCGAGGCGCTCTCCGACGAGTTGCAGCGTTACGCCTGCGCCGCGCGTGGCCGACTCCCAGCCGCCGAATAGCAGCAGTTTCGTTTTGTCGAGTCCGGGCAATACGGCGATAGTCTCGGCAAGGACGGCAGCCGTCGAGTGCGCGTCGGGAAAGCCGCCGATGGGTCCATCAATGGGCACCAGCTCGAATGGCACCTTCTGCGCCACAGTCATCATCACCTGTTGCAACTTAGCCTTAGGTCCGAGCGAGACCAGCCAGAGCTTGCTGCCGGGGTTCTTTGAGGCCAGAGCCGCCGCTTCATAGAGCGCGCAGGCGGCCCAGGGGTCGAGGACCGCAGGCAAGACCATCTCATTCTTCAGTCCTGGACCAGCAGGGCCAGTGACCGGCTCCAAGGTTTGCAGCGGATCGGAAACTATGCCCGCGCAAACTACGATGTGTAAAATATTTGCCATGGAATTATCCTATATGAATAGTTTAATTGATCGAGAAACCTAATTTTCCGCGGAGTGCAGGCCGCCAGCACCGGCGCGGAAGTCGATGTTGGAGTGCTCGCCGTCGGGGGATTGGCCGCAGTTCCACAGGCAGGCGCCGCAGTGAACGCACTTTTCACGCTCGAAGGCAGGCGCGCCGTCGTCGCCTTGCGTGAGGGCCTGGCCGGAGCACATGGCTACACAGGTCTTTTCGCCACATGCGATGCAGAGTTGCGGGTTGCGGAAGGCGACGTGATCGGCGAAGCCGGGCATGGCCTGAACTTTGCCGCCGAGCAAGAGAGCATCCTGCTGCGTGACCAACAAACGGCCATCGAGGGGAATCTCAGGCCAGCCGCGCGCCGAGAGCATAGCATCGTGGAAGGAACGGCCATCGGCTATGGCCAGCGCTGCCGCATCTTTGAGTTTGAGGCCTTCGGCGGATTGCGATGCGAAGGGACGAATCTGCTTGTGCGGCGGAGGGATGTGTGCCTTGAGTGAGAGACGCCCGCCGGTTAGTCCTGCAAGAGCCATACCGATCATGCCTTTGACTATGCCGCCCTGAAAGCCGTTGCGGGCGTTCTCGGCTTCGTGAGCGCCGCGCTCCACCCAGCTTGCGCGGCGGCGTTTTTCATACGTCTTGGCCAGATTCTCCTGCGTGAATGGCAGTCCGGCGCGCAGCAGTTCGATGACCGCCTCGCCCAGTTGTGTGCCCGTGGCCCAGGCCTCGTCCACGCCGGAGCCGGTGAGCATGTTCGTGCTGCCGGAGCCTTCGCCGATGCGCGCATATCCATCGCCGCATAGATACGGCTCGCCGTGGCGGCCCGATTCTTCCAATGATTTCGCGCCCCAGGAGCGCAGCGTTCCGTCCTTCAAAACCTTCCAAAGCGCGGGATGCTGAATGTAGTGCTGCAGGTAGCGATAGGCGGTGCGCGAGGGGTTGTGCATCCAGGAGGGGATGAAGATGCCCACCGAGACCAGCCTCTCCGGATGGACGTAAAGGAATCCAAAGATCTCCGGCTCCGGAAAACCAAAGCTGTGCCAGACAGTTCCGGGTTTGAGCGGCGAGTCTTCCGGCAGCTCGATGACGAACTTCATGCCCAGAGCCCACTCGCGGTGAGAATGGCCGGGCGGAAGGCCGAGCTTGCTGTCGATGGCTTGGCCGACTGCGCCGACCGGGCCGTCGCCGACAACGGTGAGTTGCGCGCGAACATCCATTCCTGCCATGAAGCCGTCGGTTGGCGCGCCGGATTTGTCTACGCCTTGATCGGAGAGACGGACACCCTCGACTTTATTGCCAGAGAAGAGCGGCGCGTTGACAGGAGTGCCGGGCCAGATCTGGACGAGGCCTGATGCCATCAGTTGCGAGCCGACCCACTGGTTGAACTGGCCGATGCCGAGCACCAGGCCGCCATGCTTGTTGAGGAAGGCCGGAGTCCAGGGGAGGGTGAAGGCATAATCTCTTACACCTACCAGCTTGCCTCCAATGCGAAGAAAAAAATCGCCAAGCCGCAATAGCGCTGAACGCCGGCTGGCGCCGATGGGGTCGAGCAGGTACATCACGCGTTCGCTTGAGACCGGGACGGCCATGGGAATATCGTCTGGGTTGAGGGCAGGGAAGCTGGCGCGAATCGCTTGGCCGCGCGTGACCACGCCGCTGACGCCGGAGCTGATATCGTCTGCCCGCTCGTAGCAGAGAACCTGCAGAGGCATTCCCTGCGTGACGCGGCTTTCAAAGGCCGGATCAGCGGGATTTTCGTTCCAGGCCTTGGTGAGCGTGGTCAGAAAGCCGCCCGTGGCCGGTCCAAAGCCGGCGCAGGCGATGTCCACTTCCATGGAGGGACGGTCGATCTCGATGGTCTCTGCTGCTTTATCTTCCGCGCTCAAGCGGGCCTCCTGATTTGCATTCTTATGCAACACTACCTACTACTTCATAGGTTTTGCAGTGCTTGTATTGCTTTGTTTCTCATCCTTAGGAATATCCCATATATCAAATGGAAGGTAGGTGAATGGGCCTAGCGCAACAGAAGAGTTACTTAGATCCAAAGCAAACCTCACGCGTAAATACCAGTATTTATCAACATGGTTCAGTGGAAAGCTTATAAGGATTTCCTTGCCGGGCTGTACTCTGGCAACACCTGAAACTTCAAATGAATAACCTTCAGGTTTATGCTTCAATCTCTCTTTTCGCCATTGCAAATCACTCTCGTAATCCTTCATCTCTTGATCGGAAGAAAAGATTTGCATAATCGGCTCGACTTCTATGACTTCATCCTCCAACGTTGTCTCTATATCTCCTGGAAGTCCACCCGATGCCCGAAAAAGTATTGGAATACGACAGTTGTTGACGACTTTAAGCCAAAGGCCGGTATTAATTTCACCATCCTGATGTGGTTTTCGTGGCCCTATGTGATCGAACTTCAGATACACATAGGGCTTGGACGGATCGATAACGAAATCAGATGGTTTCAACACCTGTGAAAACGCGCTTGCTTCGAAAAGCAGGATGAAGATAAAAACAAATTTCTTCATTTACGTCCTCCGCTCATGCCGGGTAATCCAGCGCCTCGGGAATCATGACCTTGCTGACGGTTTCGGCGGCGCGATCCTTGGCCAGGCGCGAGCCGGTCAGGCATGCGGTCAACCGGTTTTGCATGCGCAGGAAGTCAGCCGAACCAGCGCAACCAGCGCATGGGCCAGCCTTCTGCGGATGCGTGCCGTCTGCGGCCAATACATCGAAGGCCATGGCGCTGATGCCCGGCATGGTTCCTTCAAGCTCCTCCAACTCGCCAGCGAGGAAGCAACTGCGATGTTCTTCCTCGTCCCAGGAGGGGTGGCAGTTGTAGCCGAAGACCAACTCTGCGCAGATGCGGGAGACCTCGCCGGCCGCCTGCGCCGCCTGCGTATGGCAGAGGTCGCTGAGAAACTGCACTGTGCCTTGGAGACCTTCGGAGGCGACAGGATCGCTAGGGCCACAGGCTTCGAGTTCAAGCACGTCGAGAATCTGGGCGCGCGAGGCAACCAGCCAGCAGAGCGCGTCGGCCAAGGGAAAGGTGACTCCCTGGCGCTGCCCGTGGTAGAGCTTGCCGCCGCTGGGATCGGTGGCTTTTTGCAGGTGATTCAGCGTCCACAGCCACATCTGCATCGCCGAGGCCAGAGTGCATGCGCCGGTGCCGGGCCTCAATGAAGCGATCCCTCGCATCTGCGTGGTCCAAGCGCGGAACTGGGCGAGGAAAACCTCCGAGGTCATGGTGACGGTCAACTGGCGGCGCTGCACCGCTTCAGGGCCTTCGTAGGTGGCTTCGAGTTGCGCGTCCATCCATTTATTGCCGAGGAAACCGGGGCAGTCCTCGGTAATGCCGTAGCCGCCCATGAGGCTGACGGCCTCGCGCAAAAGATTGGCGCCATGGCCGGTGTTCCATAACTTGGTGGCCGGACAAAGTACATTGGCCTCGGCATCCTTCAGGACAAAGTTCACCAGCGGATCGTCCTCCAACTCATGGAGGCGTGGGGAATCGGAGTTCTGTGCCTTAAGCAAAGCCAGCTCGATTGCGCCCTGCTCGCTTTCGCGCAGCGCCTTCAGCTCAGCGCGCCCGCCTTGGATGCCGCGCTCTTTGAGGATGGCCGTCTTCTGCTTCTCGATAGGGTCCAGTTCGTCGAAGAGGCGCGCGGTGGCAAAGCCAAGCGAGGTGGCTGCTTCGCCGGTGGCCCAGATGTCCACCAGCCGATGCAATGCGTCTTCGCGCTGTTGGATGCCCTGCTCGTAGCGCACCGAGCCGGGAGTTGTGCCGTCGGCTCCGCGGAAACGCCCGCGCTGATAGCGGATGACCGGCTCAACAGCCGATAGCAGCTTGGCCGCCGTCATGACGCCGACCGGCACGCGGGTACGCTTGAAGACCGCCTCAATAATTTCGCCGTGATTGTAGTTGGGGATGATGACGCCGTCCTTGACGGTGTATCCGCCGATGATGCGGCTGGCCGGAACCTTCAGATTGAATATAGGATCGCCGGTAGAGGAGAGCTGGTGAACCAACTTCTTGGTGGGCGTTCCGTGATCGTAAATTCCCTCGTCGGTCTCTTCCATGATTACGAAGCAACTGCCCTTGATGCGCGGATCATCGGAGATGACGGCGGCGGTGACAAAGTTGGCGAAGGCAATGTTGGTGATGAAGCGGCCTCGCTTGTCCACCTGCAACCAGGGCTCCTCTCCCTGCTTCCACTCAGCCACGCGGACCTTGCCGCTCAACATGCTGGCGTCTACGCCCACGTAGGGAATCGGCTCGGTGAGCGCAAAAGCTCCGCGCCAGGGGATGCGGTTCTCACCGGGCTGCGGAGGCGCGGCAAGGCTTTTGTAGTGATTGATTTGCTCCGGCGTGCCGCGCTCGTGAATGGGAGAGAGAGCCAGGAAGCTGGCCAGGCTGGCTGTGGCCGCGCCGCCATCCACCCAGGCCAGTTCGTAGGCAGCCAGCGCCAGGGCCAGGTTCTTTGGCCCGATGATGAAGCCGCCCTCCTCAGGCTCCATGAAGGCCGCGGTAACGCCGGCACGATCAAAGGCCTCCATCATGCTGTTCTTGCCAGGGGTCCATTCGTGGGTGTTGCGCTCTCCAGCCGCCACTAGGCGCGCCACTGTTCCCCGCGCCACGCCGCGCGCCGACTGAACCAACATCTGCAAATCGAAACGGTCGGCAAAGCGCCATTGAATCTGGCGCACCGCGTCCCCAGGGAGAGTAAGCATGATTTTTGAATCAGTTACAGCAACCGTGGCCATATTATTTTGTCCTCTTATAGCGATCTTATTGTGAAGGATGGAAGGTTTAACTGAATGTGATCTGAATCACCTCGGCGCAGGCGAATGCTGTAGCGATGTGAGCGAACGAAGCTCCTGTGATTCAACCAAGTCAATTGTTCGGCTTGGAGAGATGGATAAGCTGATCGAGTTCTTCGCCCTTGGGGGCGGGTTGGAAATCCGGAAACACTTCTGCCAGATTTTCCATGAGATAGCCGAGTCGCAAGTGCTTGGCAAATACTCTCTTGGTACGTTCCAACTCGTCGGTCACCTGAGCTGGCGTCAGATGCGCCGGATCGGAGTCTTCAAAGCCATAACTGACGGCATCGACCAGTGCGTCGGCCTTTTCCTCGTGCGCCCGGTCCATGCGCTCATAAAAACCGTACAGTTCGGCGGTCTTCTTTACCTCTTCTTGCGGCATGAGCGCGGTGATACCGGTCTGGCAGGCGGTTTTCCAGGCGGAGTCCTCCATGCGCTGATAGGAAATATCCCACTGAAGCGTGCCGTGAAGCTGGTTTGGGGGCGCGCCGGAATGAAGCTGAAGAGATCGAAGAAGGAGCAGATTTTTTTGCAGTATCGCCGACTCATTGCGAAAATGGGCCGTGTTTTTGGCAAAATGATCGCGGTTTTCCTGTAGTTCATGCTGCAGTGCTTCGCGCGTCTCGGAGACTTGATGGCGGTGGTGCATCCACTCCGCTGTAGCTTCAAGGCCAAGGGCGATCAACAGACCGATGGTGATGGTGGCCAGGTGAACGAAAAACTCGCGCCAGCCATGAAGGGAATTGTGAGGTGCGTGGACATCCAGCATACAGGCAGCTCCAAGCATCAGATGCGATTGAACCGACAGTGCCAGTTTAGTATGGCGGATTGGATTCTAGCCACCTTTTAAGGGAGCGTGGCCTTCGCTCGCGCACCCCTTTTGCCGGCAAATTGATCGTGTGGGGTAGTCGTCCAGGGGATAGTGCCGATAAGAAGGTTAGCGAGGCTTAACAGTAGGTAAGCCGCAAAGACACAACTCCATGACGATCAATCGCGACAACGCGCACCATGGTTCAAAGATTGCGGATAAACCCTCAAGGATTCCGCAAAGTACCGGGCATGGACCAGCGCACCGAGAGGACAAAAAACAGATCACGATCTATGCCGGCGACGTGACAACCAGTCTTGAGCCGGTGGTTCTGCATACGCTTCTGGGTTCGTGCGTGGCGGTTTGCCTATGGGACCCTGTGTTGCGCGCGGGCGGCATGAACCACATCCTGCTGCCGGGAGGACGGCTGGACCCGGACAACTCGCGTTACGGGGCCAATGCCATGGAGTTGCTGATCAACGGCCTGATGAAAGTGGGTTGCGACCGCTACCGGTTAGTCGCCAAAGCCTTTGGCGGCGCCAACGTGCTGGCTGGCTTGAAGCAATGCTCGACCGGCGACATGAATACGGCTTTTGTACGCAAGTATCTCTCTGACGAAGGGATTCCATTGGTGGCGCAACGGCTGGGCGGAGCGCATGGCGTACTGGTGCGCTTCTGGACCGACACGGGCGAGGTGCTGGTGCGCGCCGTTGACGGCTTGAAGCTACCCAAGATCATCCAAGACGAGGCGGCCTATCAGCGCACCCACCGCGAAGAGTTTACCAAGAGCGGCGAGATCACGCTGTTTTGACTAACTTCTTATGTACCAAGTCTCGATTCTGAAAGCTGGAATGGGTAAGGCTATCACGCCACACGGCCTTCTCTTGCGCAACCCTTTTGCCTGCAATATGGAAGAAGCGCGAGATGCTTCAATAAAGGCAAACATGGAGGAAGCAAAAATTCTGGAAGAATTGACTCGCTGGCTGTGACCTGCGTCACTTCCCGTGGCGTAACATAGCCTATATGACAGATATCTGACCGGAAAATACTAGCAACCGGCCAAGGAGCAATGCTATGACTCAAGGAATCAAAGCGGCTGCGGTGATCCTGCTGGCCGCATCCCTCGCGGGGCTTTCCTTTGCGCAGAACGATGCCGCAGCCCTCTACAAGACCAAGTGCCAAATGTGCCATGGAGCTGACGGGAAAGGCCAGACTCCAATGGGGCCTAAGCTCGGAGTGCGTGACTTCCATTCACCTGAGGTAGCCAAGGAGTCCGATTCTCAGTTTTTCAGCATTACGAAAAACGGCAAGAACAAGATGCCCGCCTACAACGGCAAACTGACCGATGATCAGATCAAGGATTTGGTCAAGTATATCCGTAGCCTGAAGTAGCGGAGTACGAGAGGCAGGTCCCAAAGGTGCGTAAGCCAGAAGAGAAGGGCCGCATCCCTTTCTCATCCGTGCGTGGTTTGATGCCGGCCTGCCAGCGTAAGAATCGATCGGAGCCGAGATGAAGACTGCTTCTTCCATAGCTCTCGTTTTTGGGGCGCTTCTGGTTTTGGCTGCGCCACGCGTCGCGCTGGCGGAGACGGATTGCCTCAGCTGCCATGGGGACACGAGCCAGCAGGACGCCTCCGGAAAGAATATTGCCGGCGTGGATACCAGTGTCTTTCACGCCAGCCTGCACGGCAGCCTGAAGTGCGGCGATTGCCACGCCACCATCAAGGACTACCCACATCCTGATCAGGTGACGCCGGTCAAGTGCGAGAGCTGCCACACCGGCGAGGCGGAGGGTCTCGTCGGGAGCGTGCATGCCAACCGCGCCGAGCATCCCTGTACCAGTTGTCACGGAAACGCCCACGCCATCTTTCCTAAGACTGACCCCCGCTCGGCGGTCTATCCGCTCAACATTCCGCACACCTGCGGCGCCTGCCACGGCAACGATGCGATGGCCAAACAACACGGCCTGCCCAACGTCTACCCGCAATATATCGATTCCATCCACGGCTTTGCGCTCAGCAAAGAGGGGCTGCTGGTGGCGGCCAACTGCCAAAGCTGTCATGGATCGCATCACATCCTGAGCCACTCTGATCCGCAAAGTCCCACCTACAAGACCAATATTCCCAAGACATGCGGAAATTGCCACGCGGGAATTACCGCCAACTATATGGGCGGCGTGCATGGCAAGGCAGTCGCGGCTGGCGATCTTCATGCGCCGGTTTGCTCGGACTGCCACACCGCTCATGCGATCTTGCAGCCGACCGAAGCTACCTTTCGCATGCAGTCCACGCCCATCTGCGGCTCGTGCCACAAGGACAAGCTCTCCACTTACCGGGATACCTTCCACTCGCAACTGGGCTCGCTGGGCGGCTACGTTGAAACGGCGCGCTGCTGGGACTGCCACGGAGCGCATGATGTATTGCCCGCATCCGATCCCCGCTCGCCCATAGCTCCGGCCAACCTGGTGGCCACCTGCGGCAAGTGCCACGCGGGCGCCAATGCCAGCTTCGTGCAATATCAGCCTCATGCCAACGCGCACAATCGTAAGCTGAATCCGGCCCTCTACTTTACCCGCCTGTTTATGAATTTGCTGCTGGCCGGCACACTCGGGTTCTTTCTGATTCACACCATCCTCTGGTTGATCCGCTCGCGCTACCAGCAGATCAAAACACGGCCGGCAAAGGGAGGCAAGAATGGCTGATCTCAAGCAAGATACAAGCAAAGCGCCTAGCCACGCCGGAGAGCGGTATTTCGTGCGCTTCACGCGCGAGCAGAGATACCTTCATGCCGTCCTGTTCACCACCTTTCTGGGTCTGGCGGCCACCGGGCTGCCCATGCGCTTCAGCGAGAGCTTTTGGGCGAGAAAATTTGCCAGCGGCGTGGGCGGATTCGGGACCATTATCTTCTTTCACAAGTTCTTCGCCGTGGTCCTGACCGTGGCCTTTCTCATCCACGTGAAAGACGTCTTCACCCGCGCGCTGGTGCATCGCGAAAAGGGAATCTTCTGGGGAAAAACCTCCATGGTGGCCAACTGGAAGGATGTGAAGGACATCTTCGGTCATATGCGCTGGTTTTTGGGGCTGGGGCCCAAGCCGCAGTTTGAGCGCTACGCCTATTGGGAGAAATTCGATTACTGGGCGGTTTTCTGGGGCATGATCGTCATTGGTTTTTCAGGCTATGCCATGTGGTTCGCCCCCTTCTTCGCGCGTTTTTTGCCCGGCTGGGCGTTGAACGCCGTGCTGGTGATACACAGCGAGGAAGGGTTGCTGGCCATCCTGTTCATCTTTTCTATCCACTTCGTCAACACCCATCTGCGTCCCGACAGCTTCCCCATGGACATGGTGATTTTTACCGGCGTGGAGAGCGAGGAAGAGTTCAAGACCAAGCGTCCGGAAGAGTATCAAAGGGTTGCCGCGCAGGGAAAGCTCGAAACCAGGCTGGGAGTCAAGCCGCCGGTCTGGCTGCTCAATTTCTCCAAAGCGGTTGGTTACACGGCCATCTTCATCGGCCTGCTTCTTCTGGTACTGACGCTGAGCGCGTATTTTGGCTCCTGAGCGAGTGTTTCGATTACCTGGTTTCTGCTAAGGAAACCCAGGCACTCGAAGCGCCGGTTGTATCGATCACGGATTATTCCCTTGACAATATATGTAATTAACTACATAATTAGTGCATGAGCTGGGAAGTCGAGTTCACGGACGAATTCGGCGAGTGGTGGGACGGGTTGACGGTCGAATAACAGGACAGTATCGATTCCGCCGTGTTCATGCTAGAAGATGCGGGTCTGGCGCAACCAGGCTCTATGCCGATACGGTTCATAGCTCGGATTTTCCCAATATGCGCGAACTACGGATCCAGCATGAAGGTAGACCCTACAGGATCCTGTACGCATTTGACCCGCGACGCACTGGGGTTCTTTTGATCGGCGGTGACAAGACAGGAAATCCACGCTGGTATCGGGAGTTTGTGCCGAAAGCGGAAGCCATCTACGCACAACATCTACATCAAATCGGAGAGGAGTAACGCTATGGCCCGTAATTTTAATGAATTGCGAGCAAAGATGTCGCCGGAAAGACAGGCCCGAGTGGCCGCGCGTGTGAAAGCGGAAATGGCGTTGATGCCACTGCACCAGCTTCGCAACGCCCGCGAAATGACGCAGACCCGTCTTGCCGAGGTGCTGGAGATGGATCAGGGCAACATCTCCAAACTGGAAAAGCGCACCGACATGTATCTCAGCACCCTGCGCAGCTATGTGGAAGCGATGGGCGGCGCGCTGGAGATTCGCGCCGTATTCCCCGATGGAGAAGTGAAGATCGACCTGCTAAACAAGCTGTCGGCCTGACCGCCTGTTCACCTCATGAAGAAACGCTTGTGTCGCCAATCCCATCCGGCAGGAAGATCACGCTAAATAACATCAGCACGGCGGATAAAACGGTCAGGTACCAGTAGTGCTTCAGGTTGTTGGATATCCAAAGATCGAGTAGAAGCAGAAAACCCCCAATCATCGCCAGAAGCCCAAACACCATGATCCATCCGCTCAGATTATTGACGTCCATGAATTTGTATCGTTTGCCCTTCCTGATCCGCTTCTCGCTGTTGTTCGACATTCTCCTTACTACTATGACCACTACGGCCATATACGCTATCCCAATCGGAATGGATATAAACAGGGTGCGCGCGGTGAAGAAAGCAAGCGATAAAATATAAACCAGCACAGACGCGCTCAAAAGCCTTCCAATTACATGCTCGATAAAATCTCTTAAATCGGGCCGGTCGTCCCTGGTCTCGATTTCACTTTTCTTCGGCTTCGCTTTTGCCTTTACACTTGGCTTTGCCTTCACTTTCGACATTGCCTTCGCTTTCGCCTCCATCATGCGTAACACCACCTCGACTCGACATATTACCGGAAGAATATAAAAAGAATGTAGCAGATTCACCGCCGGACCATTCGTCCATGGATTCCCGCGCAACAGGTCGCAGCTCAGAGAATCTTTTCGCCGTCTTGATTTCTGAATGAACCTCGACTCAGGATTGCGCTTCCTTTGTCCGGAGAGATTTTCCCGCCTCATTTAGGGACACCTGCGGTGCGGCAGCCGACGCTGACACGCTGACGTTTGATCCTGTGATTCAAATCACTGCTAGTTTTGCGGCATGGGCGTCTCCTCAAAGGAGTGAAAACGTCCAGATACATCCTCGCCTCAGCGCTTGCTTTGTCTCTGTGTTTCTGCGCCTGCGCGGTTCGTGCCGAACAGAAGCCTAAGGACAAGGACTGTCTTACCTGCCACTCCGACGCCACCTTGACTACGGAAGTGAACGGCAAGCAGGTCAGCCTGTATGTGGACGAAGGCAAGATGAAGCAATCCGTTCACGGCAGTATGTTCGCCTGCGTGGATTGCCACAAGGATGTGAAGGGGCTGGTCCACGAGACTACGCCCAAGAAGGTCACCTGCGCTGAGTGCCATGCCGAAGCCCAACTGGCTTACGCGCACAGTTTGCACTCCAAGGCGAAGCCGGGCGCGGCTCAGGCGGCAAACTGCCAGGACTGCCACGGCGGCGCGCATGAGATCCTGGCTGCTGCCGATGCCCAATCGCCGGTTAATCATGACAATATCCCCGTCACCTGCGGCCGATGCCACGGGCAGAAGTTTCTGATGGAGTCGAACGGGGAGAGCGGCCAGACCTTCGTCTCCTACCAGCAGAGCGTGCATGGGCTGGCCATCGAGAAAGGCTCGAAGAAGGCCGCGGTCTGCACCGATTGCCACGGCGCGCACGAGATTTTACCGGCGAACGACGCCAAATCGCCGATCTACAAATTCAATGTTCCGGTGACATGCGGCAAGTGCCACGGCGCGGTCCAGCAGACCTTTGTCGAGAGCATTCACGGGCAGGCCATCGCGCGCGGCAACGGGCTGGCCCCGGTCTGCACGGATTGCCACGGAATCCATTCCATCAAGGCGCATATCGACCCCAATTCGTCGGTCTCCGAGCAGAACATTGCACGCACCACCTGCGCGCGCTGTCACGAAGGCGTGCGCCTCTCGCAGGAGTTCGGCGTTGCGGGAAACCGCGTGACCAGCTACCTGGACAGTTATCATGGGCTGGCCGCCGAGGGCGGCTCGGCGGTGGTGGCCAACTGCGCCAGTTGCCACGGCGTGCATAATATTCTGCCCTCCAGTGATCCCCGCTCCACCATCAATAAAGCCAATCTTGACGCCACTTGCGGTCAGTGTCACAAGGGAGTTACGCAGAAGTTCACCCTGACCAAGGTCCACATGGACCGGGGTATCTCGAAGGACATCGGCTCGATAGCCGTGCGCTGGGTGAGATGGTTCTATCTGGCACTGATCCTTCTGGTAATCGGCGCCATGTTCCTGCACAACGCGATCATCTGGCAAAGCAAGGCCAGGACACTCAGGGCCATGCAGAATCCCAAGATGACGCGCATGAGCACCAACCAGCGCTGGCAACACCTGATTCTGCTTTCCAGCTTTGTTGTTCTGGTGATCACTGGATTTGCGCTGCGTTTTCCGAACTCCTGGATTGCCGAACTACTGGGCAACGGGAACGGGGAGAAGCTGCGCAGCATCATACATCGGATTGCGGGAGTGATTCTGATCGGCGCCGGCGTCTATCACGTTTTCTATCTGGTAATCACCCGAGAAGGGCGGAGGCTGATCTGCGACTTTGCTCCGCGTCCCAAAGACGCCTTCGATGCCTGGGCGACGCTGCGCTATTACCTTGGCCTGGGCGGCGAGAAGCCCAAGTTCGGCCGCTTCAACTATGCGGAAAAGGCGGAATATTGGGCGCTGGTGTGGGGAACGGCGCTGATGGCCTTAACCGGAATCATGATGTGGGCCAAGGTCTGGGTCGGCAATCTGCTGGCGCGCTGGTGGGTGGATGTGGCCACCGCCATCCACTTCTACGAGGCGATTCTGGCCACGCTGGCGATTGTGGTATGGCACTTCTACCAGGTCTTCCTCGATCCCGATGTTTATCCCATGAACTGGGCCTGGTGGGACGGCAAGATGCCGGTGGAGCACTATCGCCATGAGCACGAGCTGGACACTGAGGCATTGACCAAGGCCGAGGCAGGTGCGGCTGGGGATGCCGGGGCAAAAGCCGAAACAAAGAAGCCGAAGAGATAAGACGGCGTGCAAACACAGGTTTACAAATTTCTGGAGTGGTGGCGTCGCAAGAGTGGTGTCAACCGCTCTGTCTGGCCCGGCAACCGGGGCCTTCATTGCATATTGAAAACCATATTTTGAAATCCGCGTAACATTCGGACGGATGTGGTGTTTGTGTTAATTAAGCGTTGTCGACAAGCGATTTATGCATGATTATCTTGACAGTGCCGTAGCCGTGATTTACGTTTTAGGGGCTTGAGGATTTCCCCCCCAAACAACATGAGAGGTTATAAGCAAATGGCTAAGGTGCAGAAGTTTGGCGCATTAGGATTCGCCGTGGTGGCGGCGTTTTTGTGTATCGGACTGGCAGCCCAGTCAGGCGACCCGGCAGCGATCCAGCAAAAGCTGGTTTCGCAAATCAACCTGACGAAGGCTACAGCCGACCGATCGGATATTGTCACCGCCGGTGACGTTGTGGTTTTGCAGAAGGATGGGCTGATGATGTGCAGTTCAGCCTCCTCTTATGCCTTCTCCAACACCTACAGCAACGGGGTTTTGACTGCCAATTATAAGAATCAGGCCAAGGACGCCGGAAAATCGTACTTGAAGTCCTTTGGCATGAGCAGACTTGGATTGGGCGGCGGGGCCAGCGTCACCGACTCGGCTAACAACGCCTGCCCTTCACGAAAGTTTGTCGCTGGAGAGAAGTTCTGGGTGACCGGGATTACGGCTCAAAAGGATGGCATTCTGGTCAGCACTTTCAGCGATCCATTCCCAAATCCTTCGGGAGATCAGGTGCGCTACTACGGAGAGATCAAGTTCCCGTTCGCGAAAGGGTCCGTGCCTCCGGTGGACGTTTTTGTAAAAACAGTATCCGAGGTCTTCACGGTACAACCCGCCGAGAATCAGGGAAATCAAGGCGATCAGGGAAGCCAGCCGGCAGCGGCTCCTGAAACTCCAGCGCCGATGCAGGATATAGCTCCTCCGCCTCCTCCAGCCGATACTCCGCCGCCTACCATTGCCTTGGGCCAGACCAAGGATGAAGTGATTGCTGGATTTGGTCAACCAATGAGAATTGCCAAGCTGGGAGTGAAGGAAATCTTCTATTACAAGGATATGAAGGTTACTTTCACAAATGGAAAAGTCAGCAATGTTCAGTAGAGAGTTTGCGCGGCCGCTGGTCTAGGCCAGGTTTGTGCCGCATGGTTTGTAACGCGGGGTGGTGTTTCATGGACGGAATGCCGACCCAGAACAATGCAAGAGAAAAGAGGATCCGATGAAGACACAACTTCTTCGCAGTGTTTTTCGCAAAGCTTCTGCGGTAATGATTCTTTCCGGTCTCCTGATGTTCGGCGCCGTGGGCAAGGCAGCTGCTGGAAACAAGCCGTCCGCCCCAGCACCGCACCCACCCAGCGGCGGCGCCTCGCATGGGCCGACTGGCGGTGGAGCTTCGCATGGACCGACCGGCGGCGGGTTCACACACGGACCAACGACTAGCGGCACACACATGATGACCACGCATGGGCCGACGACCGGTGGGGCTACTACTCACGGACCTACGACAGGTGGTTCCACCATGCAGACGCATGGGCCAACGACCGGCGGAGCTACCACGCACGGACCAACGACCGGTGGGGCTACTACTCACGGACCGACAACAGGTGGAGCTACTACGCATGGACCGACGACTGGCGGCGCCACCACCCATGGACCAACCACCGGCGGCGGTGCGAATGATTGTGCAAAGCCAGGAGCCTGCGGAGCCACAACCCACGGGCCAACGACTGGCGGGGCTACTAACATGAATACTGGCGGCGGCGGGACCACCACTCATGGGCCAACGACCGGGGGTACCATGCAGACGCACGGGCCGACGACCGGCGGGGCCACCAACATGAACAATGGCGGGGGTGGGACGACCACGCACGGGTCTACCATGCAGACGCATGGGCCAACGACCGGCGGGGCCACTACGCATGGACCAACGACTGGCGGAGCCACCACGCACGGACCAACAACCGGCGGGGCCACTACTCATGGACCGACGACTGGCGGAGCCACAACACATGGTCCGACAACGGGCGGGGCGACCACTCATGGGCCAACTACAGGCGGAGCTACACACGGAGCGAACACCACTACTTCACACCTAACAGGAGGCGGAGCACACACGGCTACCGGTGGTTTAGCGCCCAAGGGAAGCAATACGCATGTCGCCAAGAACGGCGCCGCGATAACCAGACGGCCTGGTGGCAAGGTCAGTGATGTGCATGACCCCAAGCGCGGCATGGATGTGCATCACGGGCTGAACGGCAATCGCAGTATCCATGTCGAGCGCCCAGACCATAGCCACGTATTTGGCGAACGTGGACGTGCGGGCTATGTGCAGCGCGGTTACAGCTACCATGGCCACGATTTCGGGCGGCGCAGCTACTTCTATCACGGTCACGAGTACAGCCGCTTCTACCACGGATATGGCTATCACGGGCTGCATTTGGACGTGTATGCGCCGGGCTTCTACTACCACCCCGGATTTTATGGATGGGCGTGGCATCCATGGGGAAGGCCAATCCACTACGGCTGGGGTTGGGGAGGATCTCCCTGGTTTGGGTACTACGGTGGCTTCTTTGCGCCTGCTCCGGTGTATCCCAGCGCCGCGCTTTGGCTGACGGACTACATGGTTGCGCAGGACTTGCAGGCAGCTTATGCGGCCCATCAGGAGGCAGGCGAAGCAGCTCCTGTTCCTCAGGATTCCGGAGGGCCGGCGCTCACGCCTGACGTGAAGCAGGAGATTTCCGAAGAGGTAAACAGCCAAATTGCGCTGGAGAACCAGGAAGCGCAGCAGAACGCGCAGAATCAGGACATCGATCCCGGTTCCAGCGGGATTGCGCGCATCTTGTCTGACGGCCATAAGCATGTGTTTGTGGTCGGCAGCGCGCTGGATGTAGTGGATTCCAACCAGAACGAGTGCGCTCTGAGCGACGGCGATGTGCTGGCGCTGACGAGTCCGCCCCCGCCGGACGCGACAGCAGCAGACCTGACGGTGTTGGCCAGCAAGGGCGGCAATGAGTGCGGGAAGACCAGCACTGTGACGGTGCAGGTGACCGACTTGCAGGAGATGCAGAACCACATGCGGGAACTGATCGACCAGGGACTCCAGGAACTGCAGAGCAAGCAGGGCCAGGGAGGATTGCCGCAGGCTCCGGCAGACGCACAGGCTCAGCCGGTCCAGGCGCAGTATGCCGAAGTTGCGCCTCCAGCTGACCCCAATGCCGGGACTGAGATTCAGCAGCAGACCCAACAGGCCGATCAGGCAGAGACGGATGTGAACACCGAAGTGGCTCAGGGCGGTACAACGTCGCCTCAGTAGAACCAGGCCAGAACACCGGCCAGATGAATGAGGCTCAGGGTGCGCAACGCGTGTGGCGCACCCCGAGCTCAAGGTCACATGCAACAATGGCTACATGTAGGTCGTCTGCAAGACGGAAAGCGGCTAGTGTGCCGTGATAGTAAGGGCTCCATGCGCACTCAGGGAATCGGTGATTCCCTCGCTCGCGCATTTATTATGAACAAGGTTCATAGAGCAGGTTGGCGCTTCGCGGAAGGAGCGCTGGACTAGAAAAATGAAAGGGAAATGAGGATCTGATGACGACACAACTTCTTCGCAGGGTTATTCGCAAAGGCTCTGCAGTAATGATTCTTACCGGCCTTCTAGCGTTCGGTGCCGTGGGCAAAGCAGCCGCAGGAACTAAGCCTTCGGGCGGCGGCGGTGGATCGCATCCGAGCGGCGGTGGATCGCACCCGAGCGGCGGCGGTTCGCACCCGAGCTTTGGCGGTACGCATGGACCAAGCGGTGGCGGCTCGCACGGACCTACCACCGGCGGCTCGCATGGGCCTACAACCGGCGGCTCGCATGGGCCTACAACCGGCGGCACGCACGGACCAACCACCGGCGGGTCGCATGGACCGACGACTGGCGGCGCCTCACACGGGCCGACTACCGGCGGTTCGCATGGGCCGACTGCGGGCGGCGCCACTCATGGACCGACTGGTGGCGGCAATCATACGGCGACCGGCCATATCGCTCCCAAGGGAAGCAGTACGCATGTAGCCAAGAACGGCGGTGCGATTACCAGGCGCCCCAACGGCAGAGTCAGCGATGTGCATGACCCCAAGCGCGGCATGGACGTGCATCACGGGCTGAACGGCAACCGCAGAGTCTCGGTTGAGCGCCCCGACCACAGCCGCATCTACGGCGAGCGCGGTCGTCCGGGTTATGTACAGCGTCCCTATAACTATCATGGCCGCGATTTCGGACGGCGCAGCTACTACTACCACGGCCACGAGTACAGCCGCTTCTATCGCGGCTATGGCTATCGCGGGCTGCATCTGGATGTTTATGCGCCAGGCGTCTACTTTGCCCCCGGCTTTTATGGATGGGCATATAACCCGTGGGTAAGCCCCATAAGCTTTGGCTGGGGTTGGGGAGGCGCTCCTTGGTACGGATTCTACGGTGGCTACTTTGCGCCTTATCCGGTGTACCCCAGCGCCGCGTTCTGGCTGACGGATTACATGATCTCGCAGGACTTGCAAACCGCCTATGCGGCCCATCAGGAGGCCGGCGAAGTGGATGGCGCTCAGTCTTCGGCGGATTCAGGAGGGCCGGCACTTACCCCCGACATAAAGCAGCAGATCGCCGATGAAGTAAAGGGTCAATTGGCGCTGGAGAACCAGGAGGCGCAGCAGAACGCAGCGCAGCAGGACACAGATCCCGGTTCCAGCGGAATTGCGCGCATGTTGGCCGACGGCCATAAGCACGTGCTAGTAGTCGGCAGCGCGCTGGATGTGACGGACTCCAACCAGAACGAGTGTGCTCTGAGCGACGGCGATGTGCTGGCGCTGACGAACCCGCCTCCAGCCGACGCAACCACGGCGGACCTGACAGTGTTGGCGAGCAAGGGCGGCAATGAGTGCGCAAAATCCAGCACGGTGACGGTGCAGTTGACCGACCTGCAAGAGATGCAGAACCATATGCGGGAACTGATTGACCAGGGACTGCAGGAACTGCAAAGCAAGCAGGGTAAGGGCGGAATCCCGCAGGCTCCGCCATCGGCGCAGGCCCAGCCTGCTCCGGCGCAGTATGCCGAAATTGCGCCTCCGGAAGACCCCAATGTCGCTACTGAGGTTCAGCAGCAGACCCAACAGGCCGATCAGGCAGAGACAGATGTGAGCAACGATACGGCCCAGAGTAGCGCCACACCAGATGCATCCACTACACCGGATGCTCCGCCATCGTCAAACTAAGCCGGGGTAAACATAGCTATTGGTGCGCCGCAGGAGTGGCGCACCGATAGCCCAAGACCACCTGCAACATCGGTAACAATAGGGCCTATTTCAAATACGGAAAGGCAGCTAGTGTGCCATGACGGAACGGGCTCCAGGCGCGCGGAGGGAATCAGTGATTCCCAACCGCGCATTTTTTATGAGTAAGGCAAACCAGATTTATTTACCCATGACTGAAGAAACAAGACAGGAGAGGACTATATGAAGATTTTCGAAATTCTCGATCCGTTTTTCCATGCATTGAACGATAAAAAGATCATTCGTCAGACGGTGGAATGGGTACTGCGAGTTCTTGCGGTCATCATGGCTTTGCTTGGGCTGTATGGTTGCGTCTCAATCATCAGGCTTGGCATCAATGCGCGCACTTCTATCATTGACGTAGAAGGAAATCTCGAATCCCACACCTCAATTGGCATTCTGATCGGGTGCATTTTACTCGCGCTTTTTGTCTTGACCTGGGGATATTTAACGGCGGGAGTTTTCGCGGTTCGCGCGCGTTCGGTGAAGGAGTTGGAAGATAGCCACTTCACCGTACTCTCGGTTATTTCTTTGCTTCTGCGCATCAACGGCGAGCTGGCGTTTATCACTTATACGCTGCTCGGCGTGGGTGGCTGCTTGTTTGTCTGGATTACCGGAAACACATCTCCTCGGATGGGCATGTTGGGAGAATTACCTTTTGCGGGAGGCGGAAGCACCGGCTTCGTGGGCGGACTAGAGACAGCCATCTTCTTTCAGCTAGTTGCTTTCTCCCTGCTTGTCTTCTTTTATGCGCTGGCGGAATTTATCGCGGTGCAGGTGGCGATAGAATCGAATACGAGGGGACTGCGCAAGGCATCATGATTGACGAGTAGGCGCATATGCTGGATTCTAAAGCGTTGTATAGATAAAACTGCGCTGAGGAACTATCCGCGATAAACCCTCCATGCGACAGTAGTGTTACTGTTTCATGGAGGGTTTTCGTTTGGAATTTCTTCGCGCCTGGGTTCTACGCGTAATTAATAGGATGCCCGGTCAGCCACTTCTCATCGCGAACCTTGCTCATGTTCTTGAGAGCGCCGCTGGCGACACTGGCGCCGAGATGACGGCTTTTCCATGCGATGCCGGTGGTGAGCCCGATGGCGCAACCCAGCAGACCATACGCCATTGTGGCAGCCGGAGATTTCCGCCGGCAGATCGGATACCCGACCATTATGCCGACGCATGCGCCTACCGCGGCGGGCAGCAACGCGCCCTTGACCGACTCACCAAGAAAGGGAGCAAGAGGTTCTCCATCGAGGAATTCTTCCTGGCCGGAACGCGCTCCCTCGATTCCGGAGCCCACCAGCCGCCGGCCATAATCGACATTAGACTTCACCCACTGGCCCACGTCCATAAAATCTCCTCACATTTATTAAAGTACTTCCTAGTTTACCAGACTATCGAGTTCCGCTGAGAACAGTTTTTTATTTCGATTCCCAGTATCTGGTAAATAATAGGACGCAAGGGCAACGTAAGGTCCAAAGCGGGATGCAGCCAAAACCTGACCGCGAGCGTTATCATCATCCCACTTGAGTGATTGCAAAGTGTGAGTAAAATGCGGATCGCATACGTGCTCACTTCGCTGGGTGTAGGCGGAGCGGAAAGGCAGGCAGTGGCGCTGGCAGAGCGCATGGCGGCGCGGGGCCATGCGGCCGCTCTGATTGTCCTTCGTGGCCGCAAGCCAGAGGAGTGGCCCACCACCCTCGTCCCGATTCGTCTGAATATGCGCAGGAATCCCGCCAGCATCCTTGCCGGCCTGTGGAAAGCTCGTCACTATTTACGCGATTTTCAACCCGATCTGGTTCACTGCCATACTTACCCGGCCAACATGGCGGCTCGTCTGCTCAAGATTATGCTTCCGGGGGCGGCTGTTCTCTCCACGGTTCACAATGTTTACGAAGGCTCATGGCTGCGCATGATGGCCTACCGTCTAACTGACCCTCTTAGCCGCCACACCACCGCCGTGAGCCAGGCCGCCGCCGACCGGTATGTGCGCCTCAAGGCAGTGCCGGCCCGCAAGTCTTCGGTTTTAACCAATGGAATCGATACCGTGGAGTTCGCACCCAGCACAGAGCGCCGCGCGCGCCTACGTGCGGAGATGGGCGCTGACGACGAGTTTATCTGGCTCACAGCGGGACGTATCGCGCCCGCCAAGGACTACCCCAATCTGCTCGGTGCCTTTGCTTGCGTTCGCGCTTCCGTCCCCACAGCTCGTCTTTGGATTGCCGGAGAGGCCGCTGGGACCGGGTCCGCTGCAATTCAAGCTATAACGGCTGATTTGGGGGATTCTGTTCGCTGGCTGGGTTTGCGCCGCGATATGCCCGCGCTGCTGGACGCCGCCGACGGCTTTGTGTTGGCTTCGGCCTGGGAAGGTATGCCGCTGGCCGTGGGCGAAGCCATGGCCATGGAGAAGCCGGTTGTCGCTACCGATGTGGGTGGATTGAGAGAGCTTGTGGGAGACGCTGGTGTGATTGTCCCCGCTAAGAGTCCGGAGGCGCTGGCCGAGGCGATGCTGGAGATGATGCGGAAAACGGATGATGAGCGCCTTAAGCCAGGCCTGGCGGCACGTGAACGCGTTGTGGCCCAATTCAACATGGACGCCAAAGCCGATGAGTGGGAATTGCTGTATCGGAAGACGCTGGCACAAGAGAACTGTACAGCGATTAAACTTGATTGAAACAACCGATGAGACTGCTCGGCCAGCGCCCTCAGCGCTCCATGATACGCTAATGAGCGATTTCAATAATTGCCTTTTCTGCCGGTCTATCGGTTCAGTGGAAGGCCCGGAGGAGATCGGATGAAAGCAGCAAATGCCTGTTATGTAGTGTGCGGAATCCTGTTGGGCGCGGTTATTGGCATGGGAGGAGAGATGGCGCGGGCGCAGGCCAAAGTGGTTCCGGCTCCAGATACGAGATTGTTGCGGAATGAAGCTGTGACACTTGATCACGGCTGGCAGTTCCGGCAGATCACGGCTGGCGCCGAGCAGGGAGAAAACGGCTGGCTGCCTGCCACCGTGCCCGGAGACGTGCATTTGGATTTGCTGGCCAACGAGAAGATTCCCGACCCCTTCTTTCGCGACAACGAATCCAAGCTGCAATGGATCGAGAAGGAGAGCTGGGAGTACCGGCTCAGCTTCGACGTCAGCCGTGCCCAGCTGGGCCGCTCCAACGTTGATCTGGTTTTCGACGGCCTCGATGGAGCCGCCGAGGTTTCCGTGAACGGCGTCAACCTGCTCAACACCGACAACAGCTTTCGCATCTGGAGAGTGCCCGCTAAAAGTCATCTGCACGCCGGCAAGAATCAGCTGAACATTGTTTTTCCATCGCCGCTCAAGGCCGCGCAAGAGGCAGCGGCCAGCGATGCATTCCGGCTGAGATCGAAGACCGAAGACAAGACCTACATCCGCAAGCCCGCCTATGAATATGGCTGGGACTGGGGTCCGCGCTTCGTCACCAGCGGCATCTGGAAGCCGGTTCGGCTAGAGGCATGGGACAAGGCGCGCATCGCGGACTTCGCTATTCGCCAGCGCGATGTGAGCAGGGAAGTGGCGCATCTAGACGCCGAGGTGGAGATTGAGGCACCCGTTGCGACAACCACTCGCGTCACTGTGACCTACTGGGGCAGTGGCGAGCCGAATATTGGACTTCCATATTCCGCTTCAACTCCAGTCAAACTCCATGCTGGACATAATGTCATTGATCTACCAATTGAGATTCAAAAACCAAAACTTTGGTATCCGGCAGGCTATGGAGAACAGCCGCTCTACGACTTTGACGCAATCGTTCTATCGGGAAATCAAGCAATAGATGCCCGTAAGATTAAGACCGGCCTGCGTTCCATCGTGCTGCATCGCGAGTTAGATAAGTGGGGCCGCAGCTTTGAGATTGTGGTTAACGGCATCCCCGTCTTCGCCAAGGGCGCGGATGTGATTCCCTTCGACAGCTTTCCAAATCGCGTTACCACGGCCAACTATCGGCGCATACTCGAGTCGGCGCGCGACGCCAACATGAATATGATCCGCCATTGGGGCGGCGGCTACTACGAGACCGACGAGTTCTACTCCATCTGTGACGAACTGGGCATCATGGTCTGGCAGGACTTTCAGTTTGGCAACGACTGGCAGCCGGGAACCTATGCCTTCAAGCTCAACATTGAAGCCGAGGCCGAGGACCAGGTGCGGCGACTGCGTAATCATCCCAGCATCGTGATCTGGTGCGGCAATAACGAGACCGAAGTGGCGATGAACTGGGGTACGCGGCCCACGCTGCCGCCAGATGTGAAGTTTTTTATGTGGCAGGATTATCTCACCGAGTTCAGCGGCATTCTGCCGAGAGTTGTCGCTCGGTTGAATCCGGAGACGCCTTATTGGCCCAGCTCGCCCAGCGCCGACTACGAATACCTCAGCGATCATTACCAATCGGGCGACGCTCACGTTTGGGATGTGTGGCATGGACGCGTGCCTTTCTCGACCTATGAAACACATCATGCGCGCTTCGTCACCGAATACGGCTTTCAGTCGTTTCCGGAGATGAAGACAATCGAGGCATTCACGCAGCCCGAGGACCGCGCAAACATTTTTACGCCAGTGATGCTCGCCCACCAGAAAAACAACGAAGGCAATGACATAATTCACAACTATCTGCTGAAGGACTACGCGGAGCCCAAGGACTTCGCCAGTTTTTTGTACGTGAGCCAGGTCTTGCAGGCCGAAGGGATCAAGATCGGCGCGGAGCACTTCCGCCGGCTGCGTCCCGAAACCATGGGCTCCATCTTCTGGCAGTTGAATGACTGCTGGCCTGTGGCTTCGTGGTCGAGCATCGACTACTATGGCCGCTGGAAGGCGCTGCAATACTATGCACGGCGCTTCTACGCGCCCGTTCTGGTTTCGCCGCACGTCGAAGATGGCGCGCTGAAAGTTTACATCGTCAGCGACAAGGTGAAGTCCGAGGAGGCCACGCTGCGTGTACGCTTGATGGACTTTGATGGCAAGGTGCTGCTGGAGGAGTCAAGCGCGGTGAGTGTTGCGCCGCTCACTAGCAAAGTTTATCTCGACTGGCCGTTGAAAAAACTAACTGGCGCGGGCGCGGCCGATACTTCGCGCGTTTTTGTTGTGGCTGAGCTGAACGCGGACGGCGCGCAAATTTCGCGCAACATTGTTTACCTGGCGCCGACCAAGGGAGTGTATCTGAAGCCGGCTCAACTGCAGATCGAAACCTCCGGGGCAAGGGACAGCTATAAGATTCGTATTACTTCCCCGGTGCTGGCGCGCAGCGTTTATCTCTCCTTCGGCGATCTCAATGTGCAGATCTCTGATAACTACTTTGATCTGCTGCCGGGCGAAACGGTGGAGATTAAAGCCACGAGTACGGCTTCCATAGATACTCTGAAGGCGCAACTGAAGGTCGTTTCGCTGACCGATGCATTCGCTACAGATGACAAGCCGTCTGTGGTCAAGGCGGCAAGATAGAAGAAACTGTCTCGTGTAACAAGAAAATGGCCGGAGCTTCAAGCCCCGGCCATTTTCTTGCAGCGTTGCTCTCATCGGATCAGAAGTTGAATGCGGCCTGGAAGAAGATGCGCCGCGCAGCCGAGCTTGTTGGTGACGAGAAGATGCCTCGGGCCAGACTCGTTGATTTATCAAAACGGCTACCAGGGCCGTACAACCCCGTGCTGGTATCGAGGGTCGGAATCAAGGTTCCATTCGGTTGCCCATAATCGATGTCGTTAAAAAGGTTGAGAGCCTGAACGCTAAAAGTAAGCGAGTACTTGTGACCAGTGTTGGCGTTTCCGCCCATTCCGCCGCCCAGGCCACGAGGGCCTCCTCCGCCACTACCACCAAATCCGCCGGGACCAAAACCACCGCCCGGACCACCACCGGGACCACCGCGTCCACCACCACCGGGACCGCCTCCACCTGGACCTCCAGGAGGTGGTCCGCCCTGAGGCGGTCCACCAGCATTATTCTGGCTTGCCGCTGTCGTCACCTTTGGCCCGATGCCGATAGAGCGGCTGACGCGCAGATTGACGGCGACCGCGGCCGGACCGTTGACCATATTCACGGGGATGATGCTGTTTCCAGCTTGCGGATCTGTGTTCATGCAGCCAAAGGAAGTTTGCACGTAGCCCGCATTGGGGCTGGTGCAGAATGAATCGGTGGCCAGCGATGGCCGGTCATTGAAGAAGGCGTCGCCGGTCAGGTCGTTGTTGGTGGCAATGTTGAAGGGCTTGCCGGATTGGGCAATCAGAAAGGGATTGAAGGTGATGCCCCACGGGCCGGTGTAGTTGCCCATCAGGAAGATCATGTTGCGCGAAACAAAACCTGCGCGTCCGTAATCCTGTTTCAGGTTGTAGGAGTTTGAAGCCGTTCCCGTATCCGCGTTGGCGAAGGAGAGGTTGTAGAAGCCCATCACGCTGAATTTGGGCGAGAAGCGAGCATTGATGTTCATGATCATTTGGTTTTGCTTGAAGACCGCCTCGGGGTAGAACTCATTCACAATGCCCAGATTCGGATTGGGCCGCGGGCCTGTCGTGCTGTTATAGAAAACAGTACCCGGTAGAGGCTCAAATGCATTGGAGTCACGCGTGGCCATCTGGTGCACGCCATAGGAGTGCAGATAGGTGAGCGTCGCGGAGGTGGTTTTGGTCACCTGGCGCTCCAGGCTGGTTCCCAACTGTTCCATATAGGGTGCGTGGTAGCTGGGATCAATCTGGTATGTCTCAGGTGTTGCGGTATTTCCCGCGCCGCAATAAGTGGAATTACTTCCCAGGTTGCTAATGATAGCACCTAGGCTGGGAGCGTTGGGGCAGGCTGGGTTGGAGATGCTGATCTTTTTCTGGCTATTGCTGCTGTTGTTGAAGCGTTCCAGCGACATCAGGTTGGAGACCTGGAAACGGTCATAAAAGAAGCCATAGCCGCCGCGCAGAACCGTCTTGGCCTGCTTCTTGTCCTTGTGACCATCGAGAGCGTATGCAAAGGCAGCGCGCGGAGCCCAGTCGCTGTGATCCGCTGTGTGATTCTGCATTTCCCAGCGCAGGCCGCCGGAGAGCGTGAAGAATTGGTTCACCTTCCAATCGTCCTGAACGTAAAGCGCCGCGTCAAAGACGTTGCCCACGAATGCCTCTTTGCCGGCGGCATAGGTCAGATTGATGGGAATGCATCCGTATGGATTTTGCGTCACCGGGCAGTTGACAGGAGAATTAATTGTCGCGAAGTCCCAGCCTTGAGCAAGCCCGTTTAGTGTATCCACATAAGCCTGCAGCGATGGAAAGCTGAAGCTGCCATTAAAGTTTGCATCGGTCGAGTTAGCGTCGCGGTTATCGCGAATCCACGTACCAAACTTGATGGCATGAGCGCCAGCTGACATGGTGGTCATGTTCTGCAACTCGAGATGATCGGTATGATCATTATTGAATTGACCGCTGGAGCCGCCGCCCGTGAAATCCCCTGCTACGCCAACCGTCGGCGTCGTATTCACCGGTGTCGTGGTCGAGAGAGCGCGCCGGTATTGGAAATGCGTTTCGTTGACCATGTGATCGTTGATGATCTGCGAGTCTGTCAGTTGTATGGAGTTCTCCGAGGAGGTTCCGGAGGTGGCCTGTTCGGGCAAGGATATCGTCGAACCAAGACTGCCGCTCGAAGTGCCGCGCTCATACTGATAGCGCAGCGTCAGAGTATTCTTCTGTCCCAACTGCAGATCGATTCGCGGCGATACCTCGATGCGCGTTGATGGGGCGAAGACGGAGCCGGATACGGAACCAACCTCACAAGTGCCACTTGTTGTTGGATCGCATGGTTGGCTGGGATCGGAGACCAGAACCGCGGTGCTGGCGGTATAAATATTCGCGTCCTGGATGTTGCGCCCCTCTACCGTGAAGGCAAACGAGGCCTTCTTGCCGAGCGATCCGCCGATGGTGCCGTTGTACTGAATGCTGTGATAATCGGGAATCGAAGATACAAATGGGTTGCCAGTATTGAAGAGATTGTCGTTTCCCATCAGGAAGGCCCGCCCGTGCAGCTTATCGGTTCCCGGCTTGGTGAGAATCTCGATGCGCCCGTAGCCGATGCGGTCGAATTCGGCGGAGAAGGGATTGCGGTTGATGCGAATCTCGCGGATTGCCGATTTGGGCGGAAGCGTTCCACCGGTAAAACCGTCAATGTAGATCTGTCCGCCATTCGGTCCCGCCGAGGGACCGGCCAGCGCCGTCAATTCATTCGAAAGTTCATCAGGGTCGTCCGAAAGCGCGTCCAGATCCTTGTCCTTGAGAGTGATGGTGTTGCTGTTGCCACTCGCCTCCACATTGACCGCGGGCGTTTCATCGGTCACCACCACGCTTTGTTGCTCGACCTGAAGTGCCATGGAGATATCCACACGCTTCATCTGTCCGGCCGCAAGCTGTATGGCCTGTGAAGCAAAAGGAGCAAAGCCCTCAAAGTAGCTCTGCACAATGTAGCTGCCTGGAGCCAGGCCGTTCACCACATAGACGCCAGACGCGTCTGCAGCAGTTGTTTTCACAGTCGTCCCATCCGGCGTTGTAACGGTAATCGCAGCGCCTGGAATCAGCGCGCCCGACGGATCGGCGATGTGTCCGCGCACCGTGGCCGTCGCTGCCGGAGCGGCGGTAACCGCCGTGGCTGCGGTAGGCGCGGCCGGCGTGGCGGGAGACTGCGCCTGTGCCGAAATCAATCCGGCTATGCCCAATGACATGGCAAACAATGAATATGTAAAGCAGCGTGCTTTGATTAACATTATGACCTCGCTCGTTATCGCTAGCTGTGTATGGCCCTTTACAGCAATGCCAGGCTTGCTGTTGCAGCAGAAAACTGGCTTATTAAATTGACGGTAGAATACATCAGAAAGTCTCTGAAAAATTAGAAGGCCGGAACAGAATGTGCAGGCCCTCCGTCTAAGATTGGTATTTTTTGATAGACGAGTGTCTAGCAACGAAGGATTACAAACTCATCAGTTCTTCGGAACAAAAAGATTGCCTGCGCGAATATGCTCCGTACCGAAGCAATCTAATCTTGGATACACAAATCCCCCAAATATATCCTGTGAATAAGCGCAAGCGTTTACTGAGAAGCTGATTCCGCCGCACCAGAGCCGGAGTTCAGGCTCCAATTGGAGAGCAGATTCTGTGTAGCTGCGGGAGCTTCGAGCAGCGGCTCAACTCCGGACAGCAGCGTGATGGCCGATATCTCAGTCGTTCCGTCGGTCGCAACCAGCATCACCGCATCGCCCTTTTTCAAATCGCTAAGATGAATCGCCGGCGCACGGCTCAGCATCTTTTGCGGGTCGAAACCGCCGCCGCCCATTCCGCCACCCCGTCCGCCGCCCGTTCCTCCACTGTGTGGCCCGCCGGCAGCGCCATTTCCATTCGCTCCGCCCGCGCCGTTTCCGCCCGCTCCAGCCACGCCGCCTTTCAGACGTATCGCCAGCATTTGCGCCATACGATCCTCCAGCCGCAGCATCTGTGTCTCGGCGGCGATCTTGATCGTGACCGATTTCTTCGTCGCCAGATCCTTCACTACCAGAGTTGCGCTTGCTGCATCCAGCGATACAACCGTTCCCGCAATGTTGCGGAAGCTGCCCGAGACTACCTCTTCGGCGGCAATCTCCGTGCCATCCGCATTCTTTGAGCCGCGCGCCTGTAACTGATCTCCCGCGTGAATCGCATCAATCGGCGCCGGCAACGCCGCATCGACGCGAGCCGAGGCTGGCGCATAACGCTTGAGTGTCGTTGCCTTGGTGGTGTGTACGGTGATGGTTTTGGCGGTGGCTCCCGAGCCGCTGCTCAACACAATCACGCCAGCCGCCGCATCCACGCTCTTCACCAGTCCGTTCACTCCGCGTAGTTGCCAGTCCTGTAGATCCTTCTCCCGCTTCTGCGCCAGGTCGGATTGCTTCATGGCGACGACGCGCAGCGCCAGCGTGGCTGGGCCGGTACTCTGTGGGTCCGGCTTGACCAGCGCGCGGTCGCCCACCGCCAGATCGCTAAACGAAATCTTCTGCGCGCCGCTCAAATCCTTGGCTCCGGGTGCGATACGCAGAATGGCCGCTGTTGAAGGAACCTCAATCTGAGTGACCCCGTCCGCGTCGGTTTTGACCGTAAGCGTGTTGCCGTTGATGGCCGTGATCGTGCCCTGGATCGGCTTAGGCGCCTGCGCAACGCTTACGACCGCGCCGGCCAACAGGGCCATGAACAAAGCCGCCTGCGCCATCAGAAAAGGAAACCGATTCTTCATCTTGATATTCATCATTCAACACTCCGCCAGCTAATGCTAAAAGTTGTCTGAAATGGCAATAATGATCCCTGTTTTGGTAGACGAACCAGGCCGTCAAAAGGTTCAACAAGCCGTTTCATAGTGTGGGGCTTGCTACTCACCCCGAACCGGCGGCCTGCTACGCATACGTTACCTGCCCCAAAATCACCGGCCGCGCCGCACCGGTTGCCCTGGGCACATTCCCCGGAAGATGATGCCAAGTCTGCCAAGCCAGCAGCGCAAAGGCCGCGGCTTCCTTGGCTTCGGCGGGCAGGCCGAACTCCTCACTCGAGGCCAGCTCGCAACCCATCGGTTCCAACCTTGCTGCCAGCATAGCCATCAGCGTAGCGTTGCGCGCCCCGCCGCCGGAGACAATGTAATCCACCGCGCAGTTTTTCATCCCGCGCCGGGCATATGTCTTGTAGCTCTGCGCAATTGTCTCGGCGGTCAACGCGGTCGCGGTGGCCAGCGCGTCCTCTGGCCTCTTGCTGTACTGTCGGCAACTGGCCAAAAACTTCGCCGCATACTCACGCCCAAATTGTTCACGCCCTGTAGTGCGCGGTGGCTTCAGCTTGAAGTAAGGATTGCTGAGCGCCTCGGCCAACACCGGTTCGAGCACCATACCCCTCGCCGCAAAGCCTCCGTTACGATCAAATCTTTTATTGAAAAGCTGCTGCGCCAGTGCGTCGATCACCATATTCCCCGGTCCAGTGTCGAAGGCCACAACCGCATCGGGCTTTGCTCTTGGAGGAATAGCAGTCAGGTTGGCGATGCCGCCGATGTTTTGCAGCACGCGCCCGCGCTTGCGGTCGGCAAAAAGCACATAGTCCAGCAGCGGAACCAGCGGCGCTCCCTGGCCCCCGGCCAGCATATCCGCCGGCCGAAAGTTCGAAACCACGGGAACGCCCGTTGCCGCGGCAATCACCGCCGCTTCGCCTAACTGCCAGGTGCAGCCGAAGCGCCGTCCCGCATAGCTCTCCGCGCGCGGCTGATGATAGAGCGTCTGTCCGTGACAGCCAATCAGATCCAGCTTCACCGAATGCCGCTTCAGCGTTGCATTGACCGCCTCGGCATAGGCGAGGCCGAGCCGCCAATTGAGCCGCGCCAATTCAGCAGTAGAGGTTGCAGCCGCGTTCATCGCCGCCAGCACCGCGCGTCGCAGTGGGGCAGGGAATTGAAACCCCTCATGCGCCATAAGTTTCAACCCAGGCCGCAGTTTTCCCGGCGCAATCCGCACCACGGCCACGTCGATCCCATCGGCCGAGGTGCCGCTCATGATGCCGGCCACTGTCATTGGCTTTGCGTTCATGCTGGTTGCGCTCCCTATTCCTTCGTTCCCTTCAACTCCTGCTGAAGTTCTTCCAGCAAATTCAGCGCCTGCAACGGCGTCAGTTGGTTCACGTCTGACGCCTCAATCCGGTCCACAATACGCTGCGAGAGCGGCGTGAAGATCGTCAACTGCACCGGATCAGCCTGCGTCTCCACCTGCACGCTCTGCCGTTCCTGCTTCTCGTGTTGTCGCAGCAGGTGCCTGGCCCGCTCAATCACCGCAGCGGGCAACCCCGCCAGCCGCGCCACTTCTATTCCGTAGCTCTTGCTGGCCGCTCCGGGCTCGATGTTATGCAGAAATACAATCCCGTCCGCGCCCTCTTTTACGCCCACGCGCAGATTCCTGACGCGCGGCAACTTTTCGGCCAGCATGGTCAGTTCGTGATAGTGCGTGGCAAAGAGCGTCCGCGCGTGAGTCTCCGCATGTAGAAACTCCACCGTCGCCCAGGCCAGCGAAAGCCCGTCAAAGGTCGCTGTTCCGCGCCCCATCTCGTCCAGCAGGATCAGCGATTTGCTGGTAGCCGTATTCAGAATCGTCGCCGTCTCCGTCATCTCCACCATGAAGGTCGAGCGGCCTCGCGCCACGTTGTCACTGGCCCCAATGCGCGTGTAAATCCGGTCCACAATTCCAAAGCGCAAACTCTCCGCCGGCACAAAGCTACCCATCTGCGCAAGCAGAACCAGCATCGCCGCCTGACGAAGATAAGTGCTCTTGCCGCCCATATTCGGGCCGGTAATTAACAATAGGCTTGGCCCATCTCCGGACGCGTTCAGATAGATGTCATTGGGAATGAATCTTCCCTCGCGCGTCTCTTCCAACCACTGCTCGATGACCGGATGGCGTGCAGCGACGGCCTCAATCACCGGCTCATCAGATATGATTGGCCGCACATATTTGCGCTCCGCCGCAAGGTGCGCAAAGCAAGCCAGCAGGTCCGCCTCCGCCACGGCTGCCGACGTTCGCTTGATGCGCCCAGCGGCCTCCAGCACGGATTTTCGCAGCTCTGCAAAGATCCGCTTCTCAATCTCGATGCAACGTTCATGCGCGGAGAGAATCTTGCGCTCATATTCCTTTAACTCGGTCGTTGTAAACCGTTCCGCATTCACCAGCGTCTGTTTGCGCTCATAATCGGTTGGCGCCATCGATAAGTTAGCTTTGGTAATTTCGATGTAATAGCCGAAAACTGAGTTATAGCGCACCTTGAGCGAGCCGATTCCCGTCCGAGTTCGCTCCCGCTCCTCGATCGCTGCGATCTGCTGCTTGCCGGTTTTCGAAATCGTTCGCAGTTCATCCAGTTCCGCATCCACATCAGCGGCAATCGCACCGCCATCGACCAACGTCAGCGGAGGTTCCTCGACCAGCGTCGCCTGAATCCGCGCCGTTACATCTTCCAGAGTATCCAAGCGCTCCGCAAGCTCACGCCAACGCGCTGCCTTCATCGCTTCAAGCGCATTCTTCAGCCCCGGCAGCCGGCTTGAACTCGCGGCAAGCGCCCGCACATCGCGCGCTCCTGCTGAATCCAAACTCAGCCGCGCCAGCAACCGTTCTAAATCCAAAAGCCCCGCAAACGCTCTCCGAATCTCTTCGCGCTTCACCAAATCCCCGTGCGCCTCGGCAACTGCCTCATAGCGCGCCTCCAGAACTTCAGCGTCTAACAGCGGTCGCAGAATAGTCGCACGCAGCAACCGCTTGCCCATCGGCGTCAGGCACGCATCCAATGTATGAAACAGCGTCGCCCGGTCGTCCTGCCCGGCAAACAGCGGCTCGACCAACTCGAGGTTTCGCACCGTCACCTGGTCCAGCTCCAGTGCAGTTGAGTGCTCCTCAAATTTGAGGCTGTCAATGTGCAGCGCCTCGTTCTTCTGTGTGGTGCGCACATAGTGCAGCACCGCTCCGGCCGCAATCGCAGCCGCCGGATGCCCGGTGAGCCCAAACCCCTCCAGCGAACGCACATTCAGTTGCCGCTCCACGAGTGGCACCGCAAACTCCCGCGTCCAGACCCAGTCCTCGACGCGCGTCCGCGCCGGAATCCGCTCCAGTTGCGCCGGCAACTCCGTGCTTGCAGCCACCAACACCTCGCTCGACCCGGCCTTCAAAATCTCATCTACCGCCTGCTGCCGCACCGCCGCGCCCTGAAACTCCGCCGTACGAAACTCGCCCGTTGAAACATCCAGCAAAGCCACGGCGCATATCGTCTCGGCCTGTGCGTTAGCTTTATGCACGCCACTAGTCTCGAAATACGCCGCCAGAAAATTGTTCTGCTCCTGACCCAGTCCTGCATCCAGCGCGGTTCCCGGCGAAAGCACCCGTGTCACCTCGCGCCGGACAATCTTCTTCGTCAGCTTGGGATCCTCCATCTGGTCACAGAGGGCGACGCGGTAGCCCTTACGCAGCAGCCGCATCAGATAACTTTCCACAGCGTGATACGGAACCCCGCACATCGGCTGGTTTCGCTCCCGGTCGCGCGCCGTCAGCGTCAACTGCAACTCACGGCTCACGGTCACCGCATCGTCGTAGAAGAGCTCGTAAAAATCCCCCATGCGGAAAAACAGCAGCGCATCCGGATTCTCCCGCTTGGCCGCCGTCCACTGCCGCATGAAGGGCGTCAGGTCAGAGGGAATCTTGTCCAAAGGAGAGGGCTGTGGGTCCGAACCGGGTTGTTGATCTTGCTTGATCACGTTGGCTTTAAGAGTATCGCGGCAGGACGGCTGCGGGGTAGCCTGGACAGGTAAGCCTGGGGATTGCACCATAAAATGTGCTATTTACCACCTCGCGTCCTGCGTTAGCTAGAACGGTTACACTCGAACCAAGTGACTGAGGAATGAGTTACTTACCCGATGATGCTACAATGTACTTGCAATGCATTGATATTACAAGAGAAGGAGCCAATGGGAGCATCGCCGCCAGACTTTCCCGATCCCAATCGAGCAGCTGCGCCATTGATTGCAGAATCTGCGCCACAACGTAAAGTCAGTGGCTTCAAGCTCTGGATGCGCGATCTGCTGGTCGCAGTCGCCATCTCTGTTCTTATCGTGGTCTTTCTATATCAGCCGGTGCGCGTGGAAGGCATCAGCATGTTGCCACGGCTGGAAGACCAGGACCGGCTCTTCGTCAACAAGTTTGTTTACCGTTTCACGGCCATTGAGCGCGGCGACGTAGTGGTATTTCACTACCCGCGCGATCCGGAGAAGAGTTATATCAAGCGCGTTATCGCCGTACCGGGAGACCGGTTGCGCATCGACCACGGCACGGTCTGGCTTAACGGCCAGCCACAGTCCGAGCCGTATGTCCCGGAAGAGTACCGTGATGCGAAATCCATGCCGGAGATCGTGATTCCCGAGGGCAGCTATTTTATGTTGGGTGACCACCGGTCTATTTCTTCCGATAGCCGCGAATTCGGCCTTGTAGAGCGCTCATTAATCTACGGCAAGGCTGCTTTTGTATACTGGCCGGCAAGCGATGCGGGCACGGTGCGGTAAAGCTGCCAAAATCCGTCCGATTTCTATTACCTTATTCGCCTTTCACAAGATTCATAATGCGCACTGATACGCGAATCCGTTCTGCAAATATTCTACAAAATTCCGCAAAATGAAGAGGGCGGCCCACTATGAAAGGAACCGCAAGCTTGGAGTTCAGTTATAATTAGTGGTGAAGCCGCCTTGCACTGGAGGTGTTTCTCGTAAACTCTGAAGGCTGGCCGGCTCTCTCTCATTTTGTACCACTGTAAATGTTAGTCTTCTGCCAGAACCGGGCCCATAACGGGCTGAGGATATTATCGATGAAGAAGAAACGCGTATTCGTCATGCAGTTGAACGTTAAATATGTATGTATACTTGTGCCGCTTAGTGGCATTTGGAAGTTAAATGATGTTTAAGTCATTGTAAAGACATGCATTAAACATATTCTCGCATCCCCAACAATTTGGTGCATCATTAACGATTTCGAATTGTCAATATGGCATCTATAGTTAACTTTTGATTGAGCTTGGGTCCGGGACGATTCGTAACGATGGCTTGAACCCACCCTCATTAGCAGCACAGAGATTTAGAAGAGAGGCCATTCTCATGTTTCATTCATTCCAGCCCAAAGCGGGTGCGTATCGCCTGCGCCAATCGAGGCGCGTTCACATCCTTTGCATCCGATCGAGCGTTGCGATTTTGTCACTTGCGGTGATGCTGTGCGCCACCAACTCCGCAATCGCGGGGGAGACAAAGGTCAATGTGGATTTGGGAAAGACGGTCAACATTCTGACCAATACTTCGATCGGACTGCCAGCCACCATGAACGACGGCGACGCATTCAAGCCCGTCGCAGCGCAGTTCACCAGGCTCACCGGCGCAACGGTGATCCGTTACCCCGGCGGCGGAGGGATCGCCGACCTTTATCACTGGTCAGCCAAGGAGATGACGCAAATCGAGGGAAGTCAATCTCCGTACATTTCGCCCGACAGTAATTTCGGCAACTTTGCGAAATACCTGGACAAGTTCGGCACTGCGCTCATCGTTGTGAACTACGGGACCAATATCAGCGGGGCCGCGGGAGGAGATGAGTCTGAAGCAGCCGCATGGGTCGCCTATGCCAATGGAGAGGCAGCCGATACACGCGCGCTGCCAAAAGGCAAGAACGGGGAAGACTGGCACACCATAGGGTACTGGGCTACGATCCGCAGCCAAGACCCTATCGCAGAGGATGACGGATATAATTTTTTACGCATCGCGCACCCCAAGCCCTTTGGCATTCGGTTGTGGCAAATCGGCGATCAGGTGTACAAAAACGGCTACTATGGGAGCACACACACCGGAATGCCGGATCTCCATGCGCCGATTCCGGCAAAAGGCATGGGAAACAGGGACAGGAATGCCAACCTTGGGCCAACCTTCTATGGCTCCCAAGTTGCCGTGTTTGCCAGCGCTATGAAAGCCGTCGATCCTTCCATCCGCATCGGCGCGTCCCTGGCAGCCCCGGATGGGCAACCGTCCGATTCCGACTGGGGTACGAAGCTCTGGACTCGTGACTGGAACGATAAGGTATTGAAGTCCGGCTGCTCTGCCATTGATTTTGTCGTGCTCGATTGGCAGCCCGTGTCTCTGTCTCCTCCAGACTGGAAGACGGTGAACGAGAGCGACATGCTGAGAAGTTCCCGCGCGAAAATCGGTGTGATCCTGAATTCCATGCTTGATCTGTACCATCAGGATTGTCCTCGCGATCATATGCCGCGCATAGCCTTCTCGACTGCGGCTATTCCCACCTGGCCCAGGCTCGACCATCCGATTTTCACCGCGTTATGGGTTGCGGACGTGTATTCGCTGCTGATCGAAACAGGCGCCGAGAACGTGAGCTGGACTGAAATGCACGGCGGCTCAATGATTTCGTCCGATAGCAAGAGCTTTGGGCCGGCCTTCATGGGCCTGGAGATGTTGCATATTGTGGCACATAATCCTGGAGACGCCTTCGTCAACGCGACTTCCAGCGATCCGTTTCTGGTTGTACATGCCACACGCAGACGAGACGGTGTGATTGGCCTGATGCTGGTCAACAACAACCCTAGTTCGCCAGTAACGGTAACGGTGTCGCTCGATGGCGGTACGGCCGGACCCAAAGGACGCCGCCTCGATTACGGCGCGGAACAACAGAAATCGGGAGCCCCCATTGCCCAATCGGAAATCACCGGACTGGGTGCGAAGTTCACGGTTACAGTTCCGGCTTACACCATCACCGACATCCTGATTCCGCCGGCATCGTGATCCGCGGACTCGATAAGTTTTCATTCGACTGTGCTGGGGTTATCTTTGCTCACCGCTCACCCGGTGGGGAGTCGTCACTCCGATTCATCGATGACTTCAATTGCCGATACCGTGGCGAAGTTTACGATCGGCTCGAAGGTCAAATCGAGTTTCCCTTCCGGGGAAGGCCGCAGGTGATAGAACGTCTTGGTGAGGGCGTGCAGGCTGCCGGCCTCTTTGACGATGTCGAAGTTGTCAAGAAGCGTTGTGCCGTTGCAATAGACACGAAACACGCGGCTTCCCACACCCACGCGGCTCGCGGGTTCTGGAACCCAGTAAAGTTCAGCGAAGTGGAGTACGAGCGTATAACGGCCGTGCGTGTCGACCGGAATTGAGTAGATGAAATGGCCGTAGCGTTCCTGCGCATAGAGGCTTGGATCGGGAGTACCGCTGACCTGTCGAGGAGACTCGGAAAGCGTGCCGTTCTGGAAATAGTTATCGGGATGCCACAGATTCCCTTCATGGTCTGTGACTGCCGAGTGCTGCATGACCAGGCGAACGGGGAGCTGTCGATGCGGCAAGCCGGGTAATATCTCCAGCGCGCTCAGGGTCGGTGATGATCGCTCCATGTAGAACTTCAGATGAAGAATGCCATCTTTGTCCGGATAGATGTCCTTGAAGACTCGCTCATCAGCAATATTGGCTCCGAGAGCATCGAAATTGATGTTAAAAGCTCTCAGAAGCATTTCGCCGTTGGCGCTGACATTAAAGAAACTGGATTTGGGATCATCCTGCTGCGAGGCCACGAAAAACAGGTGCAGCTCATAGGGGCCCGGCGCAAGGGGGATATTGTAGACGAAGTCGCTCGTGCGCCAATAGTCAAACAGCATAGGATCACCGGTCTTTACCACCGGGTAGTCTGGACGCCGGAACGCTCCACCACCAATAAAATAGTGGTCGGCCTGCCAGTATGCACCCGCACTGTCAATCTTTGGAGTTCCTGCGTACCCCGCAAGCATGCGAAGCGGAACCTGAGCCTGAGCCGAATTTTGCGGAGAAGGCTGGGTGGGAGTGCTCGGATGCGGTGTATCAGTGTCCGGCTGCCGGCTTGGTTTGCCTGGTAAAAAGAATCTGGATGCGCCTAAGCTGACAATGAGCAATGCGGCAATTCCTATGGTGCTGTATAGCAGAGTTCGTTTGCGAAGAAAGCGCGCTCCCGCATGGCTTGTTTCGGCCACGATCTTTTCGGACGTAATGGGTGTCTTTCCGGAGTCCGCGACAGGCGATGTGAACAAATTCTCGCTCTTATGGCCATTCGGACGAGGTTCAGATGCGGAGGTCATTTGAGGGGATGAGACACGGCGGGAGAACGACGGAATGTAGCTTCCCGTTGGGAGTGAGAGCTGAATCTCGTGCCATTTCCCGTCGGTTTCGTAGTACTCTGTCAGCTTTTTTCTCAGTCGATGAGCCTCGACGCGAGCGATCGAATCCCGAGACGCATCGAACGAGGTTTTTGAGCGGCCGAAGACTTCGGTCGCAATGTTGTACTCATTAATCTCGGAAATTATGTTCTGAAAGTATCTTTCCGCAATATACCTTAGAAGTTTCTCCAGACGCGGAGTGTGCGCGAGTGAAGCCAACACAAGTTCCATTTCCGCGCGTTCTGAGTCCTTCGAATGAGAGGCGACAACCTGGTCCATCAATCCACTCCAGATGGGTAAATCCATATTACGAATATGTTTGCGGGGGATTGCCGATGTTAAAAGTCCTTATGTACCTGGCTAAACACCTCCTGAACGTAACATCATACCATGTTTAATGTGCAGAAAACAAAGCATTAAACATTTTATTCGCGCGTTAACAAATCCGTGCATTATTAACGATTCGAAACCCCTCATCGGCAACCTATAGTGCTTCCTGTTCACCTTACGTTGAGTCCAGTGCCGGAAATATCCAAAACCGTTGATCAAGGCATCCGGCAATAATGCGTAGTCCTTCGGGAGACCTCGCTAGCTCAATGAATGGTCTGAACGATTTGGATTTGAAGATTTGGAGGCTATCTTGTCGGGAACAATTTGGTGCAACTTCGCAAACATTTTCAGTGGTCGGCTGACAGGGAGAAGTGCTCTGCGGTTTTTGAGCATCTGCGCAGTCTCACTATCGCTTGCTTTTAACGGGAGCGCGCAGACCTCATCCTCGATCTCCGGTACAGTGAAGGACCTTAGGGGGTCTGTGATTCCTGGAGCCAAGGTGGTCTTGACCAACCAGGCCAACAAAGCTACACGCAGCGTGAAAAGCAATGGAGAAGGGTTCTTCTACTTTCCTGGTGTTCAAGTTGCCACCTACAGCGTGGAGATCTCATACCAGGGCTTCGAAACCTGGAAGGTGACCGAGATAACCGTTCACCCAGGCGATGACCTGAGCATACCCAAAATTAATCTTAAGCCGGGCGCGGTTACTGAATCCGTGGTCGTAACAGCTGAGACCGCAGGAGTCTCACTCAGTTCTGGTGAGCACAGCACCTTGATAACCGCAGCCCAGATCAAGCGGCTCTCGACTGTCGGCCGCGACGCGAACGAACTGATCTCGATGCTGCCGGGATTCTCCGTCATCAATACTTCCGGGGTCGACAATATCGGCGCGGATTACCAAACGATGGGCTTTGGCAGCGGCAACCTCAACAGCTTCACGGCAAATGGCTCAGCGCCGCAACAAGGCTTGGTCAACGTCACTTCCGATGGCGCCAATCTCATCGATCCCGGCGACATGGGCGGCCAGCTCGCCAACATCAACATGGATCAGGTGCAGGAAGTCAAGGTCCAGACCTCGAACTTCGGCGCTGACGAGGCCAAAGGCCCCATTGTCATCAATGCAATAGGCAAGTCGGGAGGTTCCGAGTATCATGGCTCGCTCTATGGCTATTATCGGAATTTCGAACTTAATTCCAACGAGTGGATTTCGAAAAAAGATGGAGCCTCTCGCCCTGAAACGAAGTATATGTATCCAGGCGGCAGCTTTGGCGGTCCCGTCATGTTTCCTGGAAAACAATTCAACAAAAGCAAGCGCCTGGTTTTCTGGGCCGGCTACGAATACTACGGGCAGCACAATTGGGATCCATCTAACGGGCTGCAAAGGGCGTTTGTGCCAAATGCCGCCATGATGGGCGGCGACCTGAGTTACAAGACTCTCGCCCATGCCCTCAATGTGCCTACCGCCTCTGATACTCCAACACCCGCTCCTAGCACCACGATCGAGACCAACTGCAACAACGCCAATGTTTCGGCCGAGACATGGCTCAATATCGCTGGCTATTGCGTTGAGCCAAACGGCACCTATGACCTGACTGACCATCCGATCACCAATGGACAAATTAATAACTTTGATCCCGGCATAGGCGCTTATACCCGGTTCTGGCCCGCGATCAACCATGTTCCTCAGCCCGTCACCGGCCCGTCCGGAACAACGTCGGTGAGCGAGGGCTTCAACTATGTGAATAACAACATCGGCACCGTCAACGGATTTCAGTTCCGTACCCGCGTGGATGAGAACCTCTCCGATAGCCTCAAGTTTTATGCCACATACAACTGGGAGAAGGCCAATACCAGCAACACATGGGGTAGCAGCTACCTCTACAACGTGTCGAACAATGTACCGCAACCGACGGCTTTCAATTCCAACACCGGGTCGCATGCTCTGACGCTAAACCTGCTCAAGACGGTGAGTGCTTCAACCACCAATGAGCTGATCGTCACTGGCGTGTATTTTACCGAGCCGGCGCAGTATGCAGATCGCTCCAAGGTTATGGACACCGGCACGCCATGGGCGCCATACAGCGGCGGCTTGCTGCCGTCAATTGTTTACGGGACCGGCACAACAAAGACAAAGAACAACGAAAACCAACTGCCGATAATGGCCGGATGGGAGCCGCTCAATATTCCGGGTTTTGCCAATGCGTATGTGCCGGCCGGTAAGGGCCAGTTTATCAACAAGTTTTCCTGGAACTTGACCGACAACCTGACCAAGGTCTATCGGACTCATTCCATCAAGGCTGGATTCTACGCCGAACAGACAGCCAATAACACCATGAACCTGGGCAGCATGTACAACGGCGAAGCCCATTTCATGCGCTGGGGGAGCTGTTACGTGAATGAGACTACGCCGACAGTAGGTGGCACTCCGGACAAAGTCGGGACCAATAATGAAGTGGGACAATTTCTGGAGGGATGTCCCCTGAACTATACCCAGGATCTCTCCGACTACAACTCCAATCTGATCTTTAGCACGCTCGAGGGGTTTGTGAACGACGAGTGGAAGGTCACGTCGAAGTTGACGGTGACACTTGGTATCCGCCTCTCGCACATTGGACCTTGGACAGACCGTCATGGCATTGGAATCGCGGTCTGGGAGCCTTCACTACTGACGCCACATCAGGGTCTAAGCACAGTTTCGAGTGATCCGAATACCTGGACGGGATTCACTTGGCACAAAAAGGATTCCAGCATCCCCGTATCGGGAGTTCCTTCGCGGCCGCTGTTCTACTCGCCCCGCTTCTCGGTTGCCTATGACCTGCTTGGCAATGGCAAGACAGTTCTCCGCGGCGGATGGGGCTCCTACCATTCTCACGATAGCGCCTCCTACGCCAGTGGTGCAGGCACGTCCCTTGGGGCAGCAAACTGGAACGAGAATGGCTTCGGAGTCCAGTGCTCGTTTGCGCAGATGTTCAGCAGCACGGTGGTTCCCTGCGGACAATACGGCGGAGCCTCACAAGAAATGGCTCCGTTCAATGTCGGCGCAAACGACCCGCACGATAACCGCATGCCTGTGACCTACAACTACAACTTCACAGTTGACCAGCGTATGCCCTGGAAGATGCAACTCCAGGGGGCCTACGTGGGAAACCAGAGTTCCAGTCTTTCGACTCTGGGCAACCTGCAGAACCAGAACGTAATTCCTATCGGCGCATTCTACGGACCTGACCCGTGCGTGGGAGCTGTCGGAGATGGTTGTGCGGGAGCGAACGGACAGGTGAACTCGATTGCCAACTTCTCATCAGGCAATCTCCCCAACGACTATCGCCCCTATCCGAATTACGCGCAAATCAACGTTCCGTCCCACAAGGCGTGGGCCAACTACAACGCCCTGCAGGCGTCGTTGAACAAGCAGGCCGGAAGCCTGATCTTTGGCGTCAACCTCACCTGGTCGAAGACCCTGGCGGTTCGCGGCAACTGGGACACGGGCTCCATCAGCGACCCGATCAACATGAGTCACGATTATGGAATTACCTCCTTCAGCCGGCCGTATGTCATCAATGGCAACTATTCCTGGATGGAGGGAGCCAAATACCACGGCAATCGGATTTTAGCCAAAGCGCTCAACGGATGGGAAGTGTCAGGAGTGATCACGCTTCAAGCCGGACCAGACCTTCCGGTTATGGCCGGCAACAATTTCGGAATCAACGGCAACGTGGCCTACTACACTCCTGGCACCAATGGGAATGAACTGGAAACGTCGATTGGGGTCGGCAACAACACCTGGCTTGGCACTTCAGATTACTCTCTGCAACCAATCATGACCTGTAATCCGCGCTCGGGCTTGTCGAAGAATCAGTTTGTCAATGGAAACTGTTTCGGCCTCCCGCCCCAGGGAACGAATGGAGTGTACAACCTTCCCTACATACCCGGGCCGAAATTCTTCAAGTGGGATATGTCCATTTACAAGGACTTCAAGATCAGCGACCGACAGAATATACAGTTCCGCGGGTCCGGATTTAATTTCCTTAACCATCCCATCACTTCCTTTAGCGGGCTGGATCCATCCAATCCTCTGACCATCCAGGTGGGAGATGCATCTACATCTCACTACACAACTCTGCAGGATGCGCTGAATGGGGCCACGGTATTGAATCCCCACATCTTTGGTGGAACCAACTACAAGAGGGGACAGCGCATTATCGAACTCGGTTTCAAGTACAACTTCTAACCGCATAGGGAGAGCGCATTTTGCGCTCTCCCCATGCAGCGAATTCCGCTTGAAAAGCGAGGAGACGGTAATGAAGAGATTGGATCAGAAAAACAGAATTGATGTGCGGCCACGGCTCGCACTTTGGAGGCTTCAAATGTTGAGCAATGATTGGATGAAGGGTTGGACGCAGCGGGCGATGGGATTGATGATCTTCGCGCTTTTGCTGCCATTGGCCGCCGAGGCCAGTTCGAGTGTGCCCGCGGTAGTGATTTCCAGCCAGACAACAACGGTTACTTCAACGGGGCTTGGCAGCAATCAGCAAGGCATTGCTCTGGATGCATGCGGAAATGCGTATACCATTCAGTCGGGTACTGGTTCTGTATACGAAACGCCGTTTGGAGGTGGTACTGCGACGTTGGTATTGACGGGTTGGGCGTATAGCTGGTCCGGCGATATCTCCATCTATATCAACAATGCCAAGACCTATGCGTACATCAGTGAGGGATTTGGAGGAAATACATCTCAGGTTGCCCGAATTCCCATCGTGAACTGCGCCTTACAGGCCGGTTCCCTGGTTGATATCGCTAACAATAGTGGCGGCGGCTGGTGGGCTGCCGGTGCCATTACAACCGACGCGGCGGGAGACATTTTCTTCTCCTCATGGAATGGTAATATGATCATCGAGACGTCAGCCGACCAAACGAAGCAGACTGTTCTGGTATCGGGTTTGAGCGCGCTTCCGAACGCAATGGCCGTCGATCTGAGCGGGAATATATTCTTTGCCATGAATAACGGCCTTTACGAACTGGCCTACAGTAATAGCGCGTACAGCACAACTCCGGTTCAAATTACCACAAGTACTACTTACACCTCGCTGGTCGGCCTCACCTTGGACGCGGCTGGAAATCTCTATGTGACCGATCAGGGGAATAGCGGGTGGTATTCGCTGAATGGCTATGCCAACGCGATGTATGTTGGGTCGACAATTTATGTGATTCCGAATGAAACCAGCGGAAGCACCTCGGCCTTGAATCCGGCGGATATGTACATCTTTGCCCAGGGAACAGGCGCGTCGGATCCCATCGAAGCGCCAAGCCAAGTCGCTTTCGATCCGCTGGGAAATCTCTATTCCGTCGTGGGCTCGGATATCAGCGATTTGCTGGCCCACAATGTCAATGTTGGATCAGCTTCCGTGGGCGGCAGCGGAACCACGACGCTCCATGTGCAATTCAATGCTTCAACTACTCCAGCCAGCTTCTTAATCGCCGGCGATGCAGCCTTCACGAATGCCGGGAGCGGAACTTGTGCCGCGCAAACATATGCGGCTGGCTCAAGTTGCATTGTGAACGTTAATTTTGCCCCGACCCATCCTGGTTCGGCATACGGCAGCCTGGAATTGATCGACGCCAGCCACAACGTGCTGGCCACGGCCTATCTTGAAGGCGAGGGCCTGGGCGCCGGCCTGACTATGGATTCGGGCGCGGTCACCTCGTTCGGCAGCGGGTTCACAACGCCGCAGTCGATTGCTGTCTCTCCAGTAGGCGGCTACTATATTGCCGACTCCGGCAAAAACGAAGTGCTTTATTTCGCCACTACATCCTCGTCTCCGGTATCGATCGGCGCTACTGGTACACTCAAGGCTCCTCTGGGCGTGGCCGTTGATGGCGCTGGAAATGTCTTCATCGCCGACACAGGCAACAACCAGATCGTTGAAGTGCCGTTCATCAACGGCGCGCTGAGCAATGCGGCGCAGACCACGATCGTTACGGCTTCGGTTCCGAATGGCAGTGGCGGCACGACGCCTACTCCAATTGCCGGTGCGGTGCTCAAAGCGCCTTCCGGAATCACTGTCGATGGGCAGGGAAATCTCTTCATCGCCGACACGGGCAACAACCGCATCGTCTTTCTCCCCTACAACGGAAGCTGGAATGTCGCCAATGCTTCGGTTATCGGTTCCGGTTTCAATGCGCCTTTGGCGACCGCCGTCGATTCGTCCGGCAATCTTTATGTAGCTGACTCCGGCGCGGGCCAGATCTATGAGCTGCAGCCACCTTACAACGGCAATCAGCAGTTGGTTGCCGTCGGCTACAGCAATCCTTCCGCGTTGGCAGCTGACGCTTCTGGCAGCCTCTTCGTCGTCGATCAGGGCGCAAACACAGTTCTCCGCATTCCGAACATCTCCGGCATGCTCAACTCCAACGCCGCCATTGAGGCCGGATTCGGAGTTGCCGCTCCCTATGGCGTGGCTGTGGATGCAACAGGCAATCTCTGGGTGACCGATGCGACACATGCCATAGCCTATGAGATCAATCGGGTCAGCACCACCTTGTCGTTCGGCGCTTGGGCGCTCAGCTCGCCCAGTGGCCCTCTGCCGGTCAAGTTGGAAGACGAAGGCAACCAGAACCTGGTCTTCAATTCTCCCTTCTATACTGCCTCCGGAAATACTGGAGACTTCAGCCTCGGCACACCCACGGGCACTGAAACCGCCTGCGCTAATAGCGGGACGGTAGCCGTTGGTGCAGTTTGCGAAATGGATGCCATCTTTACTCCAGCCGCGTCCGGGACCAGAACGGATACGCTGGTTCTTCAAAGCAACGCGCAAAATGCTACAGCCGCGCCTCAATTGATTCTCAGCGGTGTAGGCTCGTCCGCAAGCGCTACGACAACGGTTCTTGCCAAGACATCTCCGAGCGGCACGCCCTCCTTTGGACAAGCCATTACTCTGACGGCGACCGTTACTTCCTCCGGCGGAACGCCTGCCGGCAGCGCGCAACTTTTGGTGGATGGAGTGATTGCCGGCGAAGCAACCCTCAGCAGCGGCGGCGTGGCTACCTTCTCGCTGCCCTTGGGACTGAGCGGCGGAAGCCATTCGCTGCAAGCTATCTATCTGTGCTCTGGTTCGTGCAGCACTTTTGCTGGCAGCACCTCGGTTGCACTGCCTCTTACGGTAAGTCAAACTGCCACCACTACCGCCATAACCATCACCCCGCCGTTTACCAATCCGAATAGCGTACTCTCCGGAGGGGCCGTCACCTTGACCGCCACCATCAACTTCGCGGGTGTCGGCATTCCGACGGGAACAGTCGCATTTGCCACGGGCACCGGCACGTCTCTGGGATCGGCCAACGTGGTTCCTGCTGCCGGAGGCTTATTCCAGGCATCGCTCTCCACAACCGCCCTAACCGCCGTCGGAACCTACACCTTCACAGCAATCTACAGCGGCGACGCAAACTACGTTACATCGTCTGTTGCAGGCGGATCCGTAATTGTAGTTAGCAACCCCCAGGTAATCGTCACGCCAGGCGGCCCCTCGCTCACAGTCAACAGCAGCACAGTCAGCAGCAGCACGATAACCCTTACTCCAGCCAGCTACGGAGGCTTCAACGGAATTGTAGGTTTCCAATGCGATCCCGCCACCTTGCCTGTCGATTCCACATGTGTGTTTTCGCCTGGTCAGGTAAATGTAACTCCGAATACCCCCAGCGCAAGCTATGCTGAACCGGTGGTGACCATGTGGATCGCGATCAATCAGCCTCCGCAGACGCCTACGGCAAGCAAAATGATCTGGTGGATAGCGGGACCTACTGGCTTTCTACTCCTGTTTGTACGCCGGCGTATAAAGGCAGTAGCCCTCGCGAGCTATTGGAACATGCTTCTTCTCATATCCGCTATCGGAGTCTTGTCGGCAGGTATGGTGGGGTCGATCGGGTGTTCTAATGGCCTATCGTACGTAACTCCGAAGGGGGCGACTAACGTGACTGTCTACGCATATGCCGATACATATGTCGTCGGCACCACAAACAATACTACATCCACATGCACAGCAAGTAGCGTCTATCCCTGCTCGAAACAAGCAATCAACGTAAGTGTGACTGTGCAGTAGTCCCTGTGTCTCTCATCTTCCTTCCGGCTGGGAGCGATAATTTGCTCCCAGCCGGACAATTAAGAAAATTTGCTGGGCTGCGATAAGGCGCCAAACTAAGAGTATCTCTTGGTATGAAGCGTGTTCTTTGAACTGCAAACTGATGATAGTTCAGAGATACAATCCTGGCCGGAAAAACCTTCGATGTCGCAGGGCAACCTGAAAGCTAATCCTGTAGTTAATACTGCTGGCGTAAAACAGCGCACCTCAATCTCGCCAGCCAATTTGTTTAAGGAAATCACAAGTCATGCTCAGTTCAGTTCTTCGGCGGCTTTTAATCCTAACCATTGGTTTCTTTGTGGCTTCATCTTTCATATTTCTTGCGGCACAATCGCAACAGGCCTCATCCCGAACCATTGTCGTGAATCTCAAAGACTCGGCTGGGCCCGTGGATCGATTCTTCGATTTGTCTGTTGGATCTGATTATCCTGGTACGTTGATTCGTGATGACAGCCAGGCTCAGCTCAAGCTCGCCGTGGATGAACTTGGCTTTCGTTACATCCGTTTTCATGCGATATTTCATGATGTATTGAACACGGTGCAAATCGAAAACGGAAAGACTGTATACAACTGGAGTAAGATCGACCAACTCTATGACGACTTGCTGGCCCGGCATATCAGGCCGTTCGTTGAACTGGGTTTTACGCCAAAGGCGCTTGCCACGTCGCGGAACAGCGTCTTCTATTGGAACGGCAACACATCGCACCCAAAACCGGACGGTTGGCACGATCTAATCGATGCATTTATACGGCACATTGAGGAGCGTTACGGAAGAGACGAAGTGCGCACATGGTTTTTTGAAGTATGGAACGAGCCTAATCTCGCCGGCTTTTGGGAAGGTGGCGATCAAAAAGCATACTTCGAGCTATACGATCTGACGGCGAGGACGATCAAGTCCATTGACCCTGAGTTGCGTGTCGGAGGACCGAGCACAGCAGGAGCGGTATGGGTCCCTGAGTTTCTCGCCCACGTGAAGCAGAGCGGCGCTGCTGTTGACTTTGTGACTACCCACACGTATGGCGTCGAGGGAGGATTTCTTGATGAAGCCGGTGTGAACGACACAAAACTTTCCGCATCCCCCGATGGGGTTATCGGTGATGTGCGGCGTGTTCGCGAGCAGATTTCAACCTCCTCGTTCCCGGAGCTTCCGCTGTACTTTACTGAGTGGAGCACAAGTTATACGCCGCGTGACTCGGTGCATGACTCCTATATCAGCTCGCCATACATCCTTACCAAGCTCAAAGCTAGTCAAGGATTATTGCAGGGTATGAGCTACTGGACCTACTCCGATCTGTTCGAAGAACCGGGACCGCCTACCGCGCCATTTCAAGGAGGATACGGGCTCCTCAACCCACAAGGCATTCGCAAGCCGGCATTCTTCGCCTACAAGTACCTTCACGCACTTCAAGGTGAAAGTATCCCTACTAGTGATTGTCAGGCAATGCTGGCGACAAAGGATGGAAACTTGACGGCTGTGATCTGGAACTTCGAGAATCCAGATCAGAAGGTAAGCAATCGATCCTTTTATACAAAGCTAATTCCCGCTCATGCAGCGGCGCCCGTACTGTTGCAGGTCACGCATCTTGTGCCGAATACTGCTTACCGCCTGGAAGTACATCGCGCCGGGTATCACGCCAACGATGCATATTCCGCCTACATCGAAATGGGCTCTCCCAAGGAACTGACCGCGGCGCAGATCGCGCACCTGAATGAGCTTACGCGCGATTCGCCGGAGACAGACAAGTTAGTGCGAAGCGGGTCTGATGGCACGGTTGAGATGACCATGCCGATGAACAGCAACGACGTTGTGCTCGTCGAGCTGAAACGCAGCCAGGCTAACAACTAGAGGACAAATATAGCCGTGGCAATTCAACATGCAAGTACTGGTATTACAACATTCACAGATGGGTTTGAAGAGACAATTGAATGAATCGATTTGTAGGATTATTCGTCGTCTATCTCCTATTCGTCATGGCTCTCGCAGTTGGGGCATACGGTAGCGAAAACCAGGCAGGCGGGGGGACGAACCAGAATCCTGCTCCGCCCACGGTGACTGTCACGCCCGAAGATACCACACATCCCTACGCGGAAAACCTGATTGTTACCGCCACAGTAAAAGGCGGCAGCGTGACGCCAACTGGCAGCGTTACACTCTCCAGCGGAGGCTATACCTCCGCGGCGGTGAAGCTGAACTCCGGCGCGGCAACCTTCTACGTTCAGCCTGGCTCGCTGGCGATGGGCGCAGATACGCTCACCGTAACTTATACGCCCGACTCCAATAGCTCATCGGCCTACGCCGCTTCAACGGGCACGGCGGGTATTACCATAACTTCGCCCGGCAGTGCTAACGTTGCCGTCTCGATCAACACATTGGCCAATCGCCACCAGATCAGTCCGTACATTTACGGCATCAACACCGCCAACGCCAACAACATTTCCGGGATGGCGCCGGCGCTGGTTCGTTGGGGAGGCAATCAGACCTCGAATTACAACTGGAAGTCTTTCACTTACAACTCGGGTGGCGACTGGTTCTTCGAGGACTTCGGCCTCCCGAATTCCATCGGAAACATCAGCGACTCGGTTCTGTTGGTGAAGTACACCGTCAACGCAGGCAGCCGCATACTCACCACCATGCCTACGCTCGATTGGGTGGCCAAGGAAACCGGCCATTGGAGTTATTCCGTCAAGAGGTTCGGTCGACAGTGCAAGGTTAATCCCAACAATCCCGATGGCGGCAATGGCCAAAAACCGGATTGCAAGACGCGTGTGAACACCGAACCTGTGACCGATGCGTACTATCCGCTGGTCGATACCGCCAGCGACTGCACCACGAGCCTCTGCATCTATCGCGACGAGTGGATGAAGGCGCTCTCCGCGGCATTTGGCAGCGATACTTGCAATGTCCCTTATTCGCCGATCACCAGTTGCCACTTCTATGATATGGACAACGAGCCGGAGATCTGGGATGGCCCGCACGGCGACGTTCATCCTGTCCACCCTGGATACACCGAGTTAGCGAATCGTTTTGAGTTAAAGGGGATCAAGCTAAGAGAATGGGATCCGAATGCGATTCGTTTCGGACCCGTTACCTGCTGCTGGAATTACTTCTGGACGGCAGGCTCCTCAGGAGACGACAAAGCCGCCCACGCCGGTATCGACTTCCTGCCTTGGTGGCTGAACCAGATCAACTGGCTGGATCGGATCAACGGCGCGCGCACGCTCGATGTCTTTGACGTGCACGCCTATGTCGGCCCCAACATTGACACATCCAAGTTCACCAACGCGCAGAAGCGCGCCGCCGCGGGCATGGTATATCGCACTTATTGGGATCCGAAGTATTACAACGCGGGGAACGATGCGGACTGGATAACTACAACGCAGCCCAATCGCGGAGTCACCTTCCTTATCCCACGCCTCAAGGCATTGGTGAACGCCATCTATCCGGGAACGCCGCTCTCCTTCTCTGAGTGGGAGTCGTTCCTGGTTCCGCAGAGCGAGTGGGATTTCGCCACGGCCCTCTCCGACGCGGATGCCTTTGGCGTGATGGGCCGCGAGGGCCTGAGCTTTTCTACGCGCTGGGGCGGTCCGGATGCCACTGATGACACCACCAGGCTACCCCACCCCAACTTCCAGGCCATGAGGCTCTACACAACTTACGACGGGGCGCATCACCAGTTTGGTTCGCTCTCCGTCTTGGACCGGAACAGCGCCAATCAGGACCTGTTTACCAGTTACGCTGCGCTCGACTCGACCGGCACGGCCATGACGATCATGGTACTGAACAAGGATCCGAACAACACGGCAAATGTCACCTTCAACCTAAACAGCTTCAGCGCCACAACCTATAAGGCGTATTCGCTGGTCTCGACCAACCCCGGCGCGATTACGCCTTCAGCCTCAACCCCATGGAGCGCAACGCAGAGCTTCGCGCCCTACAGCATCACGCTGCTGGTGGTCAGTGGAAGCCAGCCATCCAAGCCCGCCACGGAGTGGTATTTGAATCCTGACGATCTCATGATTCCGGCCTCGGGCACAGGAATTCTGCATCCGAAGATCATGAGCGGAACGGCTCCTGTGACCCTGACCTCGGCGGTCTTTGATGCCTTCGAGGGTGTCAGGCCATGCCGTGGTTCGCTCACGCTAACCGACGCCATCATCACCACCACCAAGCCGGCCACCATTACTGTTAACACAAGCAACAGTCCCGGTTTCTGCCACTACACCGTAACCGGCAGCGACGGCACCGCAACCCAAACCGAGGGTGGATGGATCGTCGTCGGCAGATCCGCCGCCCCGTTTACCATCCAGTCGGGCAACAACCAATCGCGCAAGGCCGGCTCGGCTCTATCGCACCCTCTGGCCGTTACTCTGTCTCTCGGCCAGGCTGGAGGCTCAGCCAGCGGCGCGAGCATTCTGTTTACCACCTCGGCCGGCACGCTCTCCAACGGAGTCAACAGCGGCAGCAGTGTGATTGCCACTACCAATTCATCAAGTACGGCCTCGGTAACTCTGACACTTCCTTCAACCAAGGGAACTGTGACCGTCACTGCACAGGACCAGTTCGCATTCGGCGGAGCCACAGTCACCTTCACCGAAACCGCTAACTGATCCTTTGGCACTTAGTTACACTAAGGATAGCTTTATGAGAAAACGGAGTTACTTGTCGCATTATCTGCAATACGCGTGTGAGTCAGGTAAACAGCTTGCTCTTTCTCTGCTTGCCGGATTGACTCTTAGTGCATTTTCTGTCGCTCAGAATGTTCCTGCGCACCCCAACTGGCCGGGGCCTGGGCAACTCTTCGTGGGGACGTGTTATCAGCCCATTGATCGCACACCAGAGCAGATCGATCGCGACATTGCGATCATGAAGCACGCAGGATTCAACGTCGTGCGCATGGGCGACCTGTCGTGGGACTCGTTTGAACCCTCGCAAGGCAAATTCGATTTCGAATGGTTCGACAAGGTGATGGACAAAATGCAGGCCAACGGGATTCGCGTGATCTTGGATATTCCGGGTTCACCGGCGCCCATCTGGCTGCATCGCGCATACCCCGGCGTCGATCTCGTCACACAAAACGGCACGCGCCTTCCCCCTGCTGAACGCTACATGGACAACATCAGCGATCCAGATTACGCGCGCGAATTGGGAATCCTGGCGGACACGCTGACGAAACGCTATGCCCGTCATCCAGCGGTGATCGCCGTCGGCTACAACAACGAAATCGGAAACGGTTTCATCTCGTATTCAGAAGCCGACCGGCAGCGCTTCATCACATGGCTCAAACAGAAATACGGAACCATCGAAGAACTTAACAAGGATTGGGCCACACAGCGATGGTCACGCAGGTTGATGAGCTTCGAGGACGTTGACTTGCCTCTCGCAGACGGGCCTGGACCTCCCGAGCGCTATCTGGATCTCCACCGCTACTGGTCCGATGTCACGGTGGCCCGGCTTGAGGAACTTGATGCGATCCGCCGCCGCAATATGCCGGATCTTCCATCGATCTCGAATCTGTGGGACACCGCAGGGAGGCGTGGTTTCGATTATCTCTCCACTTACAAGTCTTATGTCTCCTACGGCGCCGAAGGCTTCTATCCTGGCGACCCTGGCAGCGGTTCCTTTGGCGCCATGACGGTCAAAGGAGATTTAACGACCCCTATCTGGTTCAACGAATTTACAGCAGGCGGCGGAGGCGACTATGGAACGCCGGGACGAAGCCGAATGTATGCGCATCTCGCGCTGATGTTAGGCGCGCAAGGAATTCTCGCATGGACCTTCAATAGCCATCTCGGTGGCGAGGAACAGGCGCTCTTTGGGCTGGTCGACCACGACGGTACTCCCTCGTGGAAGGTGGATGAGTTCGCGCGTATCGCATCCGAATTCAAGCAGCTTGAGAAATACGGATTCCCCCGCTACACGCATCCTGAAGTGGCCATCGCATACTCCTTTGATTCCTTCATCGATTCAAACCCCAATGGTCCCTCCAGCACGACGCGTCAATTCTTCAAGCCTTCTTATACGGAGCAGGCGCAAGGAGCCTTTGATCCTTTCTTCTGCGCCAACATCGACACCGCCATCATCAACATCGGACACGCCGATCTGTCGCCGTACAAACTGGTCGTCGTGCCGGCCGATTATGTGATGGACACGGCAAGTGCGAATGCCATTCGGGCCTACGTGAGGGAAGGCGGAACTATTCTGATGACCGCGTATTCGGCCAAGGTTGACGAGCATGGGCAATGGTTCGACATGCCGTTGCCTGGCCGCTTGAGCGATGTGTTTGGACTGAAGACAAACGCGTTTTATGACGCTGCTTTACTAACATTCCAGTTGGGTGGTGACTCGATCGAAACCTTAGCACGTCACTATGAAGTGCTCGAGCCATCCACGGCCACGGTGGTCGCGCGATTCACGAACACTGCGGACCACACTCCTGCTGTCACCATCAACAAATTTGGCAAAGGAAATGCAATCTATCTCGCGACGGAATCGAATCCTTCCGTGCTCAGACCACTGCTGAAGTATCTCTGCACGGTTGCGGGCATTCAACCGGGCCCCAAGACACCTGAGGGAGTTTACGCAAGGGTTGTCGATGGCCGGACTCTCTACGTAAACACAACCGAGCAAGAGAAGAGTATTTCCATAACTGGTGTCAAGAAAGGGATCATTAGCAATCGCGTCTTTGAAGAGGCTGTGGTCCTCGGTCCTATGGAAGCGGATCTCATCGAGTGATCGACCGTCTCACGCCGAGACAGATCCTCTTGTTTCTCGTGAGACGATCTGAGTAACTGAGTAGCTCTAACTGGCTACGCCTCTCAATCGTATGGAAGTACCGTGAGGCAGGTAATGCGTACTAATTGGTATTCGGGAATGCGTGAGTAGATGATTCGCGAGCATCAAATGTTCATGAAGAGACTTATACTTGCGGGTGTTACCCTCGCGATATTCTCGTGTCTTATCAACTCTACCGGGCTCTCGGCTCAGCCGAGCGCATTAACTCAGGCTCGTGCATCAGATAAAGTCGCGTCCACCAATGACAACCCGACGGTACTGCACATCACGACAAGGCTCGTATTAGTGGATGTTCACGTGAGCGGTCCAGATGGCATGCCAATTCAGGGTCTTTCCAGCAGCGACTTCGAAGTTAAAGAGAATGGAATTCGCCAATCGATTAAGAGCTTTGATGAACATTCGCCGAAGATTGATCAAAGCACTACTCCTAACCTTGATTTCGATTTGCCCGTGCACACTTATGTGAACCTTGAGCCGGCATTGAGCAAGGGGCCGCTGTGCGTAATCTTGTTCGACCAGTTGAACACTTCTTTAGATTCCCAGATGTATGCACATGGCGAGATACTCCGATTTCTTCGCAACAAAGACGCGGGAACGCAGGTGGCTATTTATGTACTTGGCAATCAGCTGACCATGCTGCAAGGTTTCACGGCCGACACGCGCCGCTTGGTAGCCGCCATGAACAGCGCGGCAGGCAAGCCCAAGCTGACCGCCTTGGGCGGCGACTCCAATCTTGCGACTGATCCCGCCACAGTCGCAAGACGAGTCCATGCAGCACAACAAACTCTCGAGGCATTTGCTGATATCGGTCAATTCCTTGCTGCCGCGCCGGGGCGCAAAAATCTTCTCTGGTTTTCTCAGTCTTTCCAGGCCTTGCAACTGCCAACTACAAGTGATGCGGACGTTACGGGGACCGCACAGCAGCAAACCGACGGTGCTACAAGCAATAGTCAGAAGAAGCCCTCTGAATCTGATTCATCAACAACCACTGTAGGGCCGAACAATTCTGATCGGATGAGTGAGAGCGCAGTCAACTACGAGGTTCTTGCCGCGCAGGTGCGCAAAGTCTCGACCGAACTTGCGGTAAGCCAGACAGCCGTATATCCCATCGATGTGCGAGGAATGGCGGCTGATCCGGCGTTTTCCGCAGGAGGCAGTCCTGCGACCCAGACGTCGCAGAAGCATGGTGCGGGAGGAACACCGGGTTTGCCCGGTCGTTCCGGCAGCGGTCCGGTCTTCGTGAATAACTCCAACAATTGGAATCAAACGTTGGACGCGACTCAAGCCACCATGCAGGAGATCGCCGAGGCCACCGGAGGCGAGGCATTCATCAACACCAACAACCTGGCGCGTGCCGCTGCGCGGGCAGTCGATGAGGGCTCCTATTACTACACGCTCGCATATTCGCCCATTAATGCCATATTTGATGGAAACTTGCGAAACATTCACGTTAGTATAGGGAGGCCGGATTCCGGACAGAGTTATCGCCTTTCTTACCGGAGAGCTTACTACGCCGACAATCCCGATGTAGTGGCTCCGGTATCCATGCGGCGGGATGCGCTGGAAGCCGCCCTGGTTGACGGTGCACCGGATGCGCAATCAATTCTTTTTAAAGTGCGAATAGATCCAGGCGGCCTCGAAAAGCCGGTGCCGCAGGTTTCTCCGCAAACTGCGATAGGCACTGACACGCCACGTGCGTCCAGCAAGAAGGAGAATGCGAAAGGCGCACGCGAGAGCGAATCGGAAAAAGTGCAAACGTACGATCTGCGCTTTGCTATCCTCGCCCGTCAGTTGACGTTCACAACAACGGAGGATGGGCGTTATCATGGCGCACTCGATATAGCAGTGGCCACGTATGCTGCCGACGGCCGTAGACTCGGTGGCAGTAAGCAGCACCTGGAAGCATCTATCCCTTCTCTACTCATCGACAAGACCAGCGACGAGGGTTTCTTTCACCGGATGAGTGTTGATGTGCCTGTCGATGCAGCTAGAATGCGAGTCGTGGTCCGCGATCCTGCTAGTGGCCGCATTGGATCGGTTGAAATCGCGCTTCCTCTTTAGATCACCACCGGCCACAGGATTGCGGGCCGGCACGGCTTGGAGATGCTGTATCTTGGTTGATGATTATTGATATTTCTTAAAGCATGATACTGCTGGTCAACTTCCTTTCAGTACATCTCCTTTGGGCCCAGCGAGCGGCATTCTACAGCTGGGTCTTTAATCGCCCAAACAGTATCATCTTGACATGACTCAGGAATATTTTCGCAGCCTGGTTTCACGCCGACTGCGCTAAGGCTCAACGCGAGACGAGATTGGTTTTGCTTGGGAATCCTGCATTTCAGTCTGACCGTACTCAAGTCTGGCAACGATTATCCTTTATCAGGTTTCCTTAACCGCGTGCCAGAAGTGATGGCAACATAAACCGAAAACAGAATCTCTGCAACGAGACAACTAAGAACTGTCCATACAAATGTGATTACCTAAAGTGAATAAGAAAATACAACCGGTACAGGTTTCGAGTACCGGAGATCCATTGGCATCGATCACGGCGTTTACTACCGGAACCATTGTAAGTAAGACTCCGGCATATTTCGATATGAACTCAAAGCCGGTCAATAATACCATCTCACCGGGCGTGTATTGCGGTGGTCTAACGATAGGAAATACCAACGGCACGGCATTCACCATGAGCCCTGGAGTCTACATCATGGCCGGTGGTGGGCTGGTGTTCAATACACAAGCAGTGGTTAAGGGCACCGGTGTTACTGTTTACAACACATCAAGCGCAGGCTGGGGTTGCGCCAGCAGTTATAGCTACAAGCCTGTTACGATTAGCGTACAAGTCGCGGCTACATTATCGGCGCCCACATCCGGCGCGTTCGCCGGAATTCTGTTCTTTGGCAATCGCACCGGCTGATCGGCAAGAGGATTATGCGTAGACCAGATCAACGGTGGTTCAACAACAGTCTTGAATGGCGCGCTATATTTTGCGAGCGACGAGATCGAGATTACCGGCAGCAAAGCCAGCGGATTCATGATTCTGGTGGCAGACAAAATCTACATCAACGGCAACTCTAACTTCGGCAACAATGGCGATCCCTTAGACAACATCACGATGAGCGTCAGCCCTGCAACAACGACACTGTATGCGAACCAGACGCAGCAATTCACGGCGGCAGTGAACAATAACGCCAATTCCGCGGTAACCTAAACGATCAGTCCAGCGGGAGTGGGAGGCGTCAGTACATCGGGCTTGTACACGGCGCCAGCCAGCATCGCGTCGCAGCAGACTGTAACAGTGACAGCCACAAGCCAGGCGGACAATTCAAAATCAGGCTCCGTACCCGTATCACTGTTGCCACCTGTCACGTCAACAATTACATGGCCTATACCGGTGACGATCACTTATGGTACGTCACTTAGCTCAACACAATTGGATGCCTCGGTCAATGCGCCAGGTACGCTCGTATATACGCCAACGGCAGGCACAATCCTCACGGCCGGATCACATACACTTTCGGTTGTCTTTACGCCGGCAAATCCTGCTCAGTACACAGCGACCATGGCCTCTATTACGCTGACGATCATCAAGGCGACGCCGCCGGTATCAGCCTGGCCCGCAACCGACGGCAACAATAACACCACCACGTTCCAATACGACGCCGCAAGCGCCTGCAGCAGATCGGATTCGCGGATCAAACCCAACAGGCAATCAACTACGACGCTGCCAATAATGTCACGAGCGTGGTTGATCAGGCCGGCCACACCATCGACTACGGCTACGACATTTCGAACAATCTTGTCTCTGTTGCGCAGGCCAACAGCCCATACCCGTCGGCCAACACGGTCAGCTACTGCCGCGATGGCCTTGGATACCTTGCCTGGGCTGCGGATGCGAATGGACGCATTACGTCGCAAACGTCCGACGTTCTCGGCCGCCCGACCAAACTGACTTATCCGGACGGAATTAATGGCCTGGTTTCCTCTTACGACGGCAACAGCAACCTTGTCTCGCTGAGCAAGACGGGTACCGCAGGAATGCGGACTGCAAACTTCACCTACGACAGCCTCAATCGCCTGGTCTCAGAAACTCCCGACGCATCCTACGGAGAGCCAGCGGTCAACTTCACTTACACAAGCAACGGTTTGCTCTCCACCATGACTGACGGGAGCGGGACCACGAGTTACACCTACGATTCCCTCGACCGGCTCATCTCGAAGACCACTCCGGCGGGAACCCTAAACTACACCTACGACGCGGTCGGCAACGTCGCCAGCATGAGTTCGAGCGGGACCAGCGGCGTCTCGGTCAGCTACACCTATGACGATTTGAACCGGCTGAGCACGGTGGTCGACAACAACTTGCCTGGCGGGCAGAACACCACCACCTACAGCTACGACCCGGCCAGCAATCTGGCGACAGCAACCTATCCCAACGGCCTGCAGGCCACCTATACCTACGATCAGCTCAACCGGCTCTCGCAGGCCTCGACTGCGATCTCGGGCTACACGTACCAGCGCGACGCCAACGGCGACATTCTAAAAGCCACTGAAGCCAACAACCGCAGCGTAAGTTACGGTTACGATGGAATCGACGAGCTCACCAGCGAGACTGTCGAGAACGATCCCTCCAAGGTGAACGGCAGCGTCAGCTACAGCCTAGATCCGGTGGGCAACCGGCTCTCCGATCTATCGACCCTCGGGCCTGTTGGCTCAGCCTCTACCACCTACAACGCGGATGACCAGTCGCAGACCGAGGCCTACGACGCCAGTGGCGACACAACGCTCACGGGCGGAAACAGCTACGCCTACAACTCCTGGCTCAAGCTGGTCTCGATGAATGGCGGCCAGGTGACTCTCGCCTATAACGGCCTCGGGCAACTGGTGTCGAAGACGGCCAGAGGCGTCACCACGCAGTACCTGATCGACGATCTTTCGCCCACCGGCTACCCGCAGGTGGTCGAGGAGCTGGTCAACGGGCATGTCAGGCGCAAGTACACCTACGGCCTGGAGCGGATCAGCGAGCATCTATGGGTGAACGGCGCGCCGACCACCAGCTTCTACCAGTACGACGGCCGGGGCACGGTGCGGATGCTCACCAACTCCGCCGGCGCCGTCACCGACACCTACGAGTACGACGCCTTCGGCAACCTGATCGCCTCGACCGGCTCCACGCCCAACGCCTATCTCTACCGCGGCGAGCGCTACGACGCCGACCTGGGCCTCTACTACCTGCGCGCCCGCTGGTACAACCCGGTCACCGGGCGCTTCATGACGCGCGATCCCGACTCGGGCTCGATCTACGACCCTGCCAGCCTGCACCGCTACAACTACGGACGCACAAACCCCGTCAACTTTATCGATCCCTCAGGCCGCGCCTCGGCATCCGAATACGCTCTGTTGCTGACGAATTCCGTGGTCGAGGCGGCCACACTCTCGGCTCTTAACCTTGAGGTGAGTTGCGCTATATACGCTGAAGCTTCCGTCCTCGATCTTGTCGATCAGCACATGGGGCAAGATATCACGCAGTTTGGCGCGTTGTTCAAAAGCTGCGCCGCAAAAATTACCGTAGAACAATTCGCCCGAGATACGTTTACCAATTTGCTCTTCATGGGCGCTGGCAAAATGATCGGCAAAGGTATCGGCTGGCTGCTGGAGGACGCGACTGAGGGGCTTGCAGAGACAAAGGTAATAGGTCCTAGACTTGGGGGTGCCGGTGGTAATTGGCCAGTAAATGGTGAAGTTCCAAATCCAAACGTCGTGAGACAAGCCAACTCACTTGCATGTGGTCCCGCGTGTGGGGAGATGCTCTTGAAAGACATGGGAGTTAACGCAACTCAGGCACAGCTTGGTAATGGTTTATCAACGATTGATAGTCTCACCCAATCATTAAACAGTTTCTCGAGTGGTTGGCAGGGAGAAATGGTTGATACATCGAGCTTCGGGGCGCTAAACCAGACTGGCTCGTGGTCAGCAATGATGTGGGATCAAGGCAGTAGTATTGGACATTGGGTCGTTGTAGATGGTTTAGATGACGCAGGAAATGTCTTAATAAGAGATCCATTTAACGGGACATCCTACACAATGACAGAAAGCAATTTCCTGAACTCATGGAGCGGGGGGGCAGTCTGGAATGGTAAATAGACTGGAGTTGATTGGCCTGAATTATTGCCAGGAAGAAGGGGCATTGCAGTATACCTTCCTGGCCGACGGCGTTGAGCGGACTTTCAAAGCAGTAGAAATCAACGAAAATGGAATCCGTGGCGCAAAATTCACTCCGCAAGGACTGGAGTTTCTCTTTTCGGCAACTCGTGATGTACCGCGCCTAACTCAGGCTGTTATTAGCCTGACATTGCGTCATATCGACGGGGAACATCTAGAACTGCCCATAAGACTGATTTAAGTTGCTTGGTTCCCCAGGTCTCGATTATGAGACCTGGGATTCAGGAAGCCAGATATGAAGTCTCGTTGGGCACTTGCATCGTTCGTGATGCTCATCGTGCTTGGCGCGATGGTGCAAGTGAACGGCGCGCCCACCACCAGCTTCTACCAGTACGACGGCCGAGGCACGGTGCGGATGCTCACCAACTCCGCCGGAGCCGTCACCGACACCTACGAGTACGACGCCTTCGGCAACTCGCTCACCAAGCAAGGCACGACTCCCAACAGCTATCGTTACCGCGGCGAGCAGTGGGACTCCGACCTGGGCCTCTACTACCTGCGCGCGCGCTACTATAACCCGGTCACCGACCGCTTCATGTCGCGCGATCCCAAGCCGGGGCGCATCGGCATTCCGCACACCCTGCATGCGTATCTCTACGCCAGCGCCGACGGGGTGAACCGCATCGATCCGCGCGGCAAAGAGGACCTTGTTGAGGAGGAGGGCGAGGAGGAAGAGGCTCCCGCTGCGGAGGAGGGCGAAAAGCAGTTAGCCAAACGTATCAACTGCGTCCTCAACACGGTCTCCAGCGGGCTTGACGCCTTGAGCACGCTTGAATCGGGCGACTTGTTCGGGGCGGGATTTGCCCTGGAAGGTTTTGCCTACAGCTTCGAGTCCTGCTCCGCGGAGGCCGAGGGCGAGGGATCGGGCGGCTGCTGCTTTGTCGCCGGCACGCCGGTTCACACCGGCCACGGCGACGTTCCCGTGGAAAAGGTCGAGGTAGGCGACGAGGTTCAGTCGCGCAACCGCGAGACCGGCAAGCTGGAGAGCGAGCGCATAACGGCTCTGACGCCGCCGCACAAGGACAATCTGGTTGAACTGCGCGTCGAGGGCGAGCATGATCCCTTGCGCCCCAGCCTCGATCATCCCTTCTGGGTCCGCCGTGGAAATCTCCCCAATGAACGATGGATCAAAGCTGGTAATCTACGTGTGGGCGATCTGCTCGAGACCGTTCAGGGCAACTGGCGCAGGGTGGTTTCGATCACCCCGGTTGCAGGCCAGGAAACCGTCTACAACTTCACCGTCGATCTGAATCACGATTACTTCGTCGGCGAAACCGGGTTCCTGGTACACAACGCGAACTGTGGTTGTAGATCAGGTCGTGGCGTAAACAAATTGAACTTTGCCCCTGATGCTGTTGGGCCACACTCGACGTTCAGACGAGGTCTAGATGGGGCAGTAACCCATTGGCAGACTTGGACTCCAAACCCTCAGAATCCATGGGGTTTTGATCCGGGCATGAGATATGACGGGATCGGAGGCTCGCACACGAATTCGATTACCGGGATTGATGTTCCCACTCCACATGTACATGATCCTGATTTTCCAGGTGGAGTGCGACCGGCCTTGCCGTGTGAGATTCCATAGCGACGAATTGTCTTCATTTGAAGAGGAGATTCTACAATGACGGCGTTTGAAAGATTGCAACGGTGGTTTAAGTCTCAGTGCGATGGTGATTGGGAACACGGCATGGGAATTGTAATCAGAACACTCGATAATCCTGGCTGGTCGGTAAAAATTGATTTGGAAGGGTGTGACCTAGAGGAAAAGATGTATGAATCTATCGTGATACGGAGGTCTGAGCAGGACTGGATATTCACTTCGCGAAAAGATTATGAATTCACGATTAGTTGTAGTATCGCGAATATTGATGAGGCATTGACGCTCTTTTGTGATTGGGCAGAATCTGATGCCACAAGTTGAATATTGTTCTCGGTCTCAAATCTAAGACCAGGATTGTATCTACTATTCCCTACTTGGCGGGCGGCCCCAGCCCCGTTGAGCTTTTCAAACCACGATGAGTGTGCACCCGGTCCCTCGCTTTCGGGGACAGGGGATTGCAACCAGATTACGCAGACCGACGGCAACAACAACACCACGCAATTCGAATACGACGCCCGCAAGCGCCTCATCAAGACCATCAATCCGGACAAAACCACCATCGTCAACACCTACGACGGCCCCGGCAATCTGGCCAGCGTCACCGATCAGGCAGGCGCGATTGTCCAGTACACCTACGACGCCGGGGTCCCCGTTGACAGGTCTTCGTCAATGGGGTGGGACGCCGCCAACCAATTGAAAACTGTCATTCAACTTAACCATCCTGACCCCTCGCACAACACCAACCTCTACGGCTACGACCCGCTCGGCAAGCGCTACTGCATGAATATTTATTTTCAAAACCTTGCTGTTAATTATCCAGTAAACATGCAAATAAGCCCAATAGAATGAATATGTTCCACGTGGAACACTCCGCCTGCCCCTAACCCCTTTCCCCTGATCGTTCTTCTGTGAACCACAAACCTCATTCAACCGTCTGCCGGGTATTTGTTGTCAAGCCTTGACCCGCCAGCAACATCACGCTCAACGCCTACGATCTGGCCGGCCGCCAGACCTACGTCACCCGCAGCTCCTGCTCATCGACTGGTGATTAAAGGTGACAGTCGCACCCATGTGACGGAAGGCCGCTATCGCATCGTCTTCGAGTTGCTGTCTCCAGGAAGTCCACTTTGTGTAGTACCGCTCCGTCATGTTGATGGAATCGCGGGTCAGTAGCTTGCTGATTTTTTCGAGCGAAACACCGGCCAACAACATTTCCACTGCGAACGTATCCCTGTGCACATGCGATCTGAAGGCCATCGGTTTACAGGCTTCGTCCGTGTTGAGGGTAATTTCGCGACGGACTATCCACAAAGTGCCGCGTAAAGACTGTTATAGTTAATCAGGCAATCGGTTCCATGTAGCCATGTGCCGCCCTTCCGCAATTCTTCAGCAATATGGACTCTGAGAAACCGGAATGCTGATAATAAAGAGGATAGCGCACGCTGATCGAATCGATTGAATTTAACCCCTCGGAGAGGCGATGCAGGCAACTCTGGCGCTCGAAGACGGGCGCATCTTTCGCGGTCACGGCTATGGACACCCCGGCGAATGCGGGGGCGAAGTTGTTTTCAATACATCGCTTACCGGCTACCAGGAAATTTTCACTGATCCCTCCTATGCCGGACAGATCGTCGTCCTCACTAACCCGCAAATAGGCAACTACGGCACCAATCAAGCAGACAATGAGTCGGCCCATCCATATATTGAGGGCCTGATCGTCCGCGAATTCTCGCCCATCGGCTCCAACTGGCGCTCCGAGCAGGTCGCAGACGAGTATATGGAACGATATTCGGTTCCCGTGCTGGCGGAAATTGATACCCGCGCCTTGGTCCGCCATTTGCGGACCCACGGCGTGATGCGCGGCGTGATTTCGACGGCGGAGAGCAATCCCGATGCACTGGTGGCCAAGGCTCGCGCCATTCGCAAGATGGATGGCACCGATCTGGCCCGCGTAGTTTCTACCAAGTCGATCTTTACCTTCGACTCCACGGACAGCCGCAATCAATCGGGCGAACCCCTCTTACCGAATCCACTTATCCAAAACTCAGAAGCGCGGAGCGCCCTTCATGTAGTGGCTTATGATTTCGGCATCAAGCTTAACATTCTGCGCATGTTAGTGCGCCAGGGCTGCCGCGTGACGGTGGTTCCCGCCGAGACCACAGCCGAGGATGTCTTCGACTTGAAGCCCGACGGCGTCTTCCTCTCCAACGGTCCTGGAGACCCCGAGCCGGTCGATTACGCTGTCCGCGCCATTCGCAAATTCCTGGGTCGTGTGCCGGTCTTTGGGATTTGCCTTGGCCATCAACTGACCGGCATTGCACTGGGCGGACGCACTTACAAACTCAAATTCGGCCACCACGGCGGCAACCACCCAGTCAAGAACTATGCCACAGGCAAGGTGGAGATCACGGCCCACAACCACAACTTCGCCGTCGATCCCGACTCGATCAACGTCAACGAAGTGGAACTGACCCACGTTGACCTGAACGACCAGACCCTCGAAGGCCTGCGCCACCGGACGCTGCCGTTGTTCAGTGTGCAGTACCACCCCGAAGCCGCCCCCGGCCCGCACGATTCCAATTACTTGTTTCGCGACTTCCGCCGCATGATGGAGGAGTGGAAGGGATGAAGCCTGCGGCGCGCGAGATTTTCGGAATTGCAATGTGGCGAGGCTTTTGGCTCCGCTATTTTTTGGGCGGAGCAGCCTTTTTGGCTGTCCATGCAGTAGGCCAGACAGTTTGTGTCAACGCGATGGAGCATAGGGCATGCACAGAGAGCGAAGCCAGAGAAATGCAGGACAAAATCTGTCACGACGAGCCCGCTCCAGCAAATCTGTTTATTGCGAAACCGGTAAAGTTGCAAGGCGTCCTTCTATATGATGTTGGAGCGATTGTTGATTTCGACCATGTGGAGCCCGGTACGATTACCAAGATCCAAATCAGAGATGCAAAGAATGGCGACGTTATTTTTGAATCTCCGCTGATGGAGGGTGCAAAGTTTCAATTTGAAGCGGTTCCAGCAGGGGCATTCCGGCTCGTCGCAGTATGGACGAAGGGAGACAAAGTACGCCGTCTTCCTCTGGCAGAGCAGCCAAAACCTATGAGGTGTACCGAAGAGATTGAATGTCATGTGAATGCTGTCATACACATTCACGGAACTGACAACCCGATTGATTCTTGTCCTCCAAAGTAAAGGGTCCAACAAATAATGCCACGTAGAAATGACATACAGAAGATTCTGGTAATCGGCTCGGGGCCCATCGTGATCGGGCAGTCGGCGGAGTTTGACTACTCCGGCACGCAGGCCTGCAAGGCTCTCAAGCAGGAAGGCTACGAGGTGGTGCTGGTGAACTCCAACCCGGCAACCATCATGACCGATCCCGATCTTGCCGACCGCACCTACATCGAGCCACTCACCCGCGAGTATGTCGAGGAGATCATCCGCATCGAGGCTGAGATGCTGGCTGCAGGCCGCGACGGCAAACCCGCTGGAAAATTTGCGCTACTTCCAACAGTTGGCGGGCAGACGGCGCTCAATCTGGCCGTCGATCTGGCCGACGCGGGCATCCTAGACCGCTACAACGTCGAGCTGATCGGCGCCAAGCTCGAAGCCATCAAGAAGGCCGAGGATCGTCTGCTCTTCAAGGACGCCATGTTGCGCATCGGCCTTGAAGTTTCAAAGTCGGCATTGGTAAACAACCTGCGCGACGGATTGGAATATGCCGGCAAGCTCGGCTTCCCCGTGCTGATTCGTCCCAGCTTCACCCTGGGCGGCACGGGCGGCGGCATCGCCTATAACCGCGAAGAGCTGATGGAAATTCTGGCGCGCGGGCTGGACCTTTCGCCGGTTCACGAATGCCTCATCGAAGAGAGCGTACTCGGCTGGAAGGAGTACGAGCTGGAGGTGATGCGCGACCTGGCCGACAACGTCATCATCATTTGTTCGATTGAAAATTTCGATCCCATGGGCGTGCATACCGGTGACTCCATCACCGTTGCCCCCGCGCAAACGCTCACGGATCGCGAGTACCAGAAGATGCGCGACGCGGCCATTGCTGTTATGCGCGAGATTGGCGTCGAGACCGGCGGATCGAATGTTCAGTTCGCCGTCAATCCCATCGATGGCCGCATGACGGTGATCGAGATGAACCCGCGCGTCTCGCGCTCCTCGGCGCTGGCTTCGAAGGCCACCGGCTTTCCCATCGCCAAGATTGCCGCCAAGCTGGCCGTGGGCTACACGCTCGACGAGATTCCCAACGACATCACGCGCAAGACGCCGGCCTGCTTTGAGCCGACCATTGATTACGTCGTCGTCAAGATTCCCAAGTGGCAATTTGAAAAATTTCCCGGCTCCGATGAAACGCTGGGCCCGCAGATGAAATCGGTGGGCGAGGTGATGTGCATCGGCCGCACCTTCAAAGAAGCGCTGATGAAAGCCTGGCGCGCCCTTGAAACCGGCAAGAAGACCGGCGCTGAGGTTCTGGAGCCGCGGCGGCTGACGCAGATGCTGGTCACTCCGCGGCCAGAGCGGTTGGGCTACATCCGCTATGCCTTCGAGCGCGGCATGAGCGTGCGCGAGGTGGCGCGGCTCACAGGCATCGATCCCTGGTTCCTGCATCAAATGCGAGAAATCACACTGGCGCAGGCGGCTATCGCACAAACTACTCCCAAAGAAATCAGCGCGGAGCAGTTGCGTCAGCTCAAGCGCCTTGGCCTAAGCGACGAGCGCATCGCGACTGAATGGAAATTAGAAGGTAACGCCGGCACGCAGCAGGTGAGGGAACTGCGTGAGAGCAAGGGCATCAAACCCGTATTCAAACTCGTCGATACTTGCGCGGCGGAGTTTGAGTCGATGACTCCCTACTTATATTCGACCTACGACGAAGAAGACGAAGCGCCGCCAACGCAGACGCCCAAGATTATTATTCTCGGGTCGGGACCGAATCGCATCGGCCAGGGCATCGAGTTCGATTACTGCTGTTGCCACGCGGCCTTCGCGCTCAAGGACGACGGCTACGAGACAATTATGGTCAACTGCAATCCGGAGACCGTCTCCACCGACTACGACACCAGCGACCGGCTCTACTTTGAGCCGCTGGTACTGGAAGACGTGTTGGCGATTTACAATCACGAGGCGCAATCTGGCGCTAAGATCGGCATGATCGTCCAATTCGGCGGACAGACGCCACTTAATCTGGCAAAGCGGTTGCTCGCGGCAGGTGTGCCCATCATCGGCACATCACCCGAGTCCATCGACTTAGCCGAGGACCGTAAGCGCTTCGGCAAGTTGCTTGACGAGTTGAAGATTCCGCAGCCCGCCGGCGGCACTGCTACCAGCGTGGATGAGGCTCTCGCCATCGGAGAGCGCATCGGCTACCCGGTACTTGTGCGGCCCAGCTACGTGCTCGGAGGCAGAGCCATGGTCATCGCCTATGACGCTGAAGCCGTGACGCGCTATATGCGCGAGGCGGTCGAGTATTCTCAGGAGCGCCCGGTGCTGGTCGATCACTTTCTAGAGAACGCCATTGAAGTAGATGTAGACGCGCTCTGCGATTCGAAAGATGTGATCATCGCCGGCATCATGCAGCACATCGAGGAGGCCGGCATCCACTCCGGCGATTCGTCTTGTGTGCTTCCAGCAGTGGACATCCGCGAAGAGACGCTGGAGGTGCTGCGCTCGTATACGCGTAAGCTGGCTCTGGCGCTCAAGGTCGTTGGCCTGGTCAATCTGCAATTTGCCATTCAGCGTGACGCCGAGGGCCAGGACCACGTCTACGTGATCGAAGTGAACCCGCGCGCCTCGCGCACCGTGCCATACGTCTCCAAGGCAACCGGAATTCCGCTGGCCAAGATCGCCTCGCGGTTGATGACCGGCCGCATGTTGCGCGAACTCCTTCCCGCCCAGCTTGCCTCAGGCAAAGATCTCGATACGGGAACGCATTTCTACGTGAAATCCCCGGTCTTTCCCTGGAGTAAATTCGCCGGAGCGGATATGGTGCTGGGTCCGGAGATGCGCTCAACCGGCGAGGTGATGGGTGTAGCGACGAGCTTTGGCGAGGCCTTTGCCAAGGCGCAGCTCTCGGCCGGCCAGATTCTGCCCACCGGCGGCACGGCCTTCTGCAGCTTCAACGATCCAGATAAGCAGGCAGCCGTCGATCTGGTTCGCCGTTACGTTCACCTGGGCTTCAGAATCGTTGCCACCGAGGGTACGGCCAATGTGCTGGAGAAGGCCGGCCTCATGGTCGAGCGTGTCTTCAAAGTCAAAGAGGGACGGCCCAACATCGTGGACCTGATCAAGGGCGACCGCATCCAGCTCATCATCAATACCCCGCGCGGCCAGGACACATTTTTTGACGAGAAGGCCATTCGTCGCGCGGCGGTGCTGGCGCACATTCCCACCATCACTACCGTTGCCGCGGCGCAGGCCGCCGCCGAGGGCATCCATGCCATGCAGCTTCGCCAAACCACGGTATACGCCCTGCAGCAACTGCACGCCGCGACCTGCGGCTGAGGAGGGATTCATAGATGGACATTCATGCTCCCATAGGTAAACTTGAGTCGTTCAAAGAAATTGCCAAGCACATTCTTATTGTGACCATCGGCATTTTGATTGCCTTGGGCCTGGAAGGTTTACGCGAGAGTTGGCGGGAGCACGTAGCTGTTAACGAAGTGCGTGAGAGTTTGCGCGCGGAGTTGGCCAGCAATCAGGAGCAGCTTGGCAAAGATCTGCGCCAGGTGCGCGAGTGCAATGTGCAATTGGATAATATGATTGCCGAGATGCCCGGATTGGCGAAATCGCCGGCGGAGCTTAACCGGCGGGTTGGAGAACTAAGGCCGGGTTTCTATGGCTTCAATACCACCGCATGGGAATCGGCGCTCTCCAGCAACACGCTGATTTTTATGGACCGAATAGAGCGTGATCGTTGGGTGAGCGCGTATGTAGGCATCAAAGAATACCAAACGCTTTCAATGACCTCCGCGTTGGCGAGTTTCAATGATGTTGCAACCTACTTTCCGAGCCATCGATCTTATACGACGGATGCGGAAAAGGCTGAGGCGGAACGAAAGCTGCGCGCGCTAAAAATAGAATTTTGGATTATGGATCATGTCGGACAGCAGATCACCCCGGATATTCAGAAGGCATTGGATGCCAAGTAGCGTTCGCGTCCGTTCAGAGGAGCCGGGTTCTACAATAATGTCATGCTGCTAGAAGGCATCTTTGCCGCCGTTAACACGCCGTTTTATGCCGACGAGCGAGTCTACTTTCGCAAGCTCGAAGCCAACATTGCCCGCTACTCCCGCACGCTTCTCTCCGGGATGCTGCTTTTGGGCTCTATGGGTGAAGCGCCCGAAATCGACGATGCTGAGAGCCGCGAGATATTGCACGTTGCCTCCGAGGCCGCAACGGCGGAAAAGGTGCTCATCGCCGGCGTTGGCCGAGAGAGCGTAAAGTCCACGGTCGCATTGGCCGAGGCAGCGGCTGAATTCCGCTACGACGCCGTTCTGGTCCGCACCCCCACCTACTACGCCAAACAAATGACCGCCGAGGCAGTGCTCCACTACTTTCGCAGCGTGGCCGACAGTTCGCCCCTGCCGATAATTCTCTACAACATTCCTCAGTGCGTGCCCTACAACATTCCCCCCGAGTTGGTGGCCGAGCTAGCCTCTCACCCCAACATTATCGCCATCAAGGACTCCAGCGGCAGTGTCGAACGGATTCGAGCACTGGTTGAAGCAACCAGCGCCGCGCCACGGCGCACCGTGACCGTGACACCCGTTTTCGAGGCGGTCACCGCGCGAATGCTCACACCCAGGACCGGAAATGGCGATGCGCTTATTTCCGCGGACGAATTGGCTGGAGGCGTGTCAGCAAAAACAATTCCGCCAGGCGCAGTCCTCAAGACACGAACCAAAGAGATCGGCTTCCAGGTGCTTTCCGGCTCGGCCGGAACGCTGCTCGATTCGCTCGAGGCCGGCGCGGTCGGCGCCATTCTCGGCTTTGCCGCCTGCGCTCCGCAAGCCTGCCAGGAGGTCTATCTTGCCTGGAAGGACCACGACCTAAAGCTCGCAAGAGAAAAGCAGGAGCGCATCACGGCCGTGAGCCAGCGCGTCGTCGGCCAGTTGGGTATTAGTGGAGTCAAGTATGCCTGCGACTTCAATGGCTATTACGGTGGCCGCGCCCGCGCGCCGCTGCTGCCTGTCACAGCAGCAGAAAAAGCGGAGATCGAAGGATTGCTGACGGGAATTCGTAATTAGAAATCAGCCATCTATTTAGTAGGCCATTCAAGGTTCTCAGGCCCCAGCAGGCTCTTTTCGACAACCGCTCCCAGAACCAGCGAGGTAGAAGTGGTTCCGAAGTGTGTCAGGCGGTCGATCACGTCGTTCAGATGCTCGACCGAGATCACATTCACCTTCATGATGAAGGAGTCCGCTCCCGTTCCGCGGTAGCACTCTACAATCTCCGTCATGGAGCGCAACTGGGCAGTCAGCCTGGGCAGCACGTCGCCCACGATGCTCATGCGAATATAGGCCGTGATGGGCAAGCCCACATGCGATGGGCTGATCTCGGCGCGGTATGCGCGGATGATGCCTGCTTCCTCCATGTGGCGCACGCGCTGCGCGGCGGCCGGCGTAGAGAGCCCCACGCGGCGGCCCAACTCGGCAAATGAGATGCGTGCGTCCTTTTGCAACTCGATCAGCATCTTCCATCCCAGAGGATCGATGTGTATTCCCTTGGCGGAATCGGACATGCTATGCCTTCTTTCGTGCCGGCTTACATTCGTAAAGTATATACGCGAGATAACTAATCATCCATCAGAGTTATCAGGAAATAACAGTGAAATTGCCTTCAAGATTCCTCTTCTGCTGCCGTATTCTCAGAGAGGGCATTGTGCCTGATTCGTGATACCAGTGCGGTAATGCACCCAAGGAGCAGTGGAGATATGGCAGGCAGCAAGCGCACATGGGCAGAACCCTTCAAGATCAAAGTCGTGGAGCCGGTCAGAATTCCCAGCCAAGCGGAGCTGGAAAAGGCAATCGTCGAGGCTGGCTACAATACTTTTCTTTTGCGCAGTGAAGATGTCTACATCGATCTATTGACCGATTCCGGCACTACGGCCATGAGCGACCGCCAATGGGCGGCCATGATGATGGGCGACGAGGCCTACGCCGGCAGCCGCAGCTTCTACCGCATGGAAGGGGCGGTGCAGAAGTGGTACGGCTACAAGTACGTGGTCCCCACGCACCAGGGCCGCGGCGCGGAAAACCTGCTCTCCAAGTCCCTCATCAAGCCGGGCGACATCGTTCCCGGCAATATGTATTTCACCACCACGCGGCTTCATCAGGAACTGGCCGGCGGCACATTTGTGGACATCATCATTCCCGAGGCGCACGAGCCGCAGAACCTTCATCCCTTCAAGGGCAACGTGGATCTGGACAAGCTGGTGCAAATCATCAAGACTTACGGCGCCGCGCGCATTCCCTACATCAGCATTGCCGCCACGGTGAATCTGGCTGGCGGCCAGCCGATTGCGCTGGCTAACGTGAAGGCGGTCTGCGAATTGGCCCACAAGCACGACATTCGCGTGATTCTGGACGCCGCGCGCGTGGTGGAAAACGCCTACTTTATCCAGCAGCGCGAGCCCGGCTGTCAGAACCGCACTATCGCCTCCATCGTCAAGGAGCTTTGCTCCTGCACCGACGGCTGCACCATGAGCGCCAAGAAGGATCCGCTGGTCAACATCGGCGGCTTCCTCGCTGTGAACGACCACGCTATTTACGAAGACGCTGCCAACCTCGCAGTCATCTACGAGGGGCTGCACACCTACGGCGGCATGGCCGGCCGCGACATGGAAGCTCTGGCCACGGGCATCGAAGAGTCCCTGCACGAGGACCACATCCGCGCCCGCGTCGGGCAGGTCCTCTACCTGGGCCAGAAGCTGATCGACGCCGGAGTGCCCATCGTGCTGCCGGTGGGCGGCCATGGCGTCTTCCTCGACGCGCGCGCTTTCCTGCCCCACATTCCTCAGGAGCAGTATCCGGCGCAAGCGCTAGCCGCGGCGCTATACCTCGACTCCGGTGTCCGCTCCATGGAGCGCGGCATTGTCTCAGCCGGTAGAAACAAGGAGACCGGCGAAGAAAACAAGCCCAAGCTGGAGTTGGTGCGTCTGACCATTCCGCGCCGCGTCTACACCCAAGCCCACATGGACGTAGTAGCCGAGTCGGTGGAGTCGGTCTATGCCGAAAGAGCAGCGATTCGCGGGCTGAAGATGGTCCACGAACCAAAATACCTGCGCTTCTTTCAGGCGCGCTTTGAGCCGTTGGCATAGCTGCCAAGCCGACGACCGAGCGCCGCTTGGTGATTTGCGTCACAGTATACTGTTTCTTGCACCAGTAAGGTGAGAAGCGAAATGTATCTCCTATGGCTCCGAGTTGCGGCAATCCTTTATGCGGCGGCGGCTGTGGCCGTTTTTCCGGCCGTCCTTTATGGGCTGACACGCTGGCGCAAAACCTGCGTCCACCTGGCCGGCCTGGCCTTCTTCTTCCACTTCGTCTCATGCGTTGAAATGCTTGTCCAGGCCCATAGCGGAATGCCCTTGGGCATACGCGAGATCGAGTCGCTGCTGGGTTTTGCCATTGCCGGGCTGTTTCTTCTAGTCTGGTGGCTTTACGACGCTATCTCTATTGGAATCTTTATTATACCAATCACGTTTTTTACGGTTCTCGTGCCCTCCTTAGGCTATGAACGCTACACCTTCCCCTCTGAAGGTGTGCGCCTCAGTTGGCTCGTGGCCCACATCGCAGCCCTGCTGGCGGCATACGTCGCCCTCAGTTTCAGCCTGCTGGCTTCGCTGCTCTACCTCGTCCAGGAGCGCCGCATAAAGAGCAAGCACAAACCCGGCGAAGACTCAGGATGGTTCCCGTTCGACTGGCTGCCGCCCCTCGACACCCTGGAGCGCATCGCCCACGGCACTCTGGAATTTGGTTTTCCCTGCATAACCATCGGTCTGGTCATTGGCTCGGTGCTGGCGCAGGCCACGCCACTCGGCGCTGCCTATTTCCTCGACCCCAAGGTCATCGCCTCCTTCATCATGTGGGTCATTTACGTTGCCCTTCTCTTTGTGCGCCGCAGTGCAGGCCTGCGCGGACGCCGAGCCGTTTATCTCTCTGGGGTGGTCTTCCTGGTGATGTTGGCCGTCTTCGCCGCCAATGTCATCAGCCGCGTTCATAGGTACGGCCCGTGATGAGCGTTGTCCTCATCGGCGTCAATCACAAGACCGCGCCCATCGAAGTGCGCGAGCGCATCGCCATCTCCCGCGATGAGCTGCCGGAGACCACTCGCGCCCTGGCCGCCGTGCCCGGAGTGGCCGAATGTATGATCGTCTCCACCTGCAACCGCGTGGAGATTTTGGCCGCTGTCGAGTCGCCTGCCACAGACGTAACCAGCTTCTTGCACCGGCATTTTGGCCTCGACCCCGCGCTGCTGGCTCCACACCTTTACGAACATCGCGACCAGGAGGCCGTGCGCCATCTCTTTCGCGTGGCAGCCAGCCTGGATTCTATGGTGGTGGGCGAGCCGCAGATTCTCGGCCAGGTCAAAGAGGCCTTCGCCGTGGCGCGCGCCTCGGGCGCCATCGGCGGGCAGCTTGAACACCTCTTGCAGTTCACCTTTGCCGCCGCCAAAAGAGTTCGCACCAAGACGGAGATCGGCTCAAATTCTGTCTCCATCGCCTCCGTAGCCGTTGAGCTGGCCCGCAAAATCTTCGGCTCGCTGCAAGGGCGCACGGTTTTCCTGGTAGGAGCGGGCAAGATGAGCGAGTTGGCCGCCCGTCATCTAGTTCAGCAGGGAGCTGGTGCGATTTTGGTCACCAACCGCACACTGGAGCGCGCGCGGCACATGGCGGAATCTTTTGCCGGCCAGGTCATACCCTTTGAAGAGCTTTATGAGGCCGCCAGCCAGGCAGACATCGTCATCAGCTCCACCGGCGCGCCGCATCCCATCTTCCGCCGCGAACACGGCCAGGCCTTTCTGCATCGCCGCCGCAACCGGCCCATGTTCTTCATCGACATTGCCGTGCCCCGCGACGTGGATCCGCAGATGGGCAAGCTGGAGGGCATCTTTGTCTACGACATCGACGATCTGCAAGCCGTAGCCGTAGCGCATCTCTCCGAGCGCAGCCGAGAAGCTGAGGCAGCCGAGGCGCTGATCGCAGGCGAGGTCGAGCGATTCTTCCAGCGCCAGCTTACTGTCAATGTCTCTCCGGCCATCGTCGCCTTGCAGCGTCAAGCCGAGGAGATTCGCCAGGCGGAGCTCAAGCGCGCGCAGGCCCATTTGGGACCGCTAAACGCGGAGCAGATTGCGGCCGTCGAAGCGCTGACCCGCGGGCTGGTCAACAAATTTCTTCATCCGCCCATGCAGGCGCTTAAGCAGGCTGCCCGCGAAAATGATGCCACGCGTCTGGAAGCGCTCTGCGAGACTTGGTCGTTGCCTGCAGGCGCCGGAAATGCTGAAACCGAGAAAGAGCCTGCAAGCGAGAGCAGCGAGGCAGGCCGCAAATGAAACTCCGCATCGGAAGCCGCGGCTCACAACTTGCCCTCTGGCAGGCCAACCACATCGCCGCATTGCTCCGCACCAAGGGTCACACTGTCGAAATTCAGATCATCAAGACCACCGGCGACCGGCTGCAGGAGGTCACTTTCGCCCAGGTCGGCTCCAAAGGAATGTTTACCAAAGAGATTGAGGAGGCTCTGGCCGACGGAAGCGTGGACCTGGCCGTGCATTCGCTCAAGGACTTGCCCACCGAGTTACCGGAGCCGTTCTCTCTGGCTGCCACACCCCAGCGCGTCGATCCGCGAGATGTCTTCGTTTCGGTAAAGTATGAGAATCTGGACGCGTTGCCCCAGGGCGCGCGCGTAGGCACCAGCAGCCAGCGCCGCCGTGCGCAATTAAAGTCCGTGCGCCCCGACATCGAGGCTATCGAATTTCGTGGCAATGTGGACACGCGGTTGCGCAAGCTGGCCGAGGGCCAGGTGGACGCAATTCTGCTGGCCGCGGCCGGCCTTGATCGCCTGGAAAAAACCGAGTGGGTTCGTGAGCGGCTGGAGCCGAAGGATTTTTGCCCGGCTGCCGGCCAGGGAGCGCTGGGCATTGAAACCCGCAAGGACGACGCGGCCACAATGGCGGCGGTTGCCTTCCTCGACCATGCGGCCACGCGCTTTGCCGTCACCGTCGAACGCGCCGCCCTTGCAGCTCTCGGCGGAGGCTGCCAGGTTCCTATCGGCATTCACTGCCGGCCGTGGCTGAAGGAGGATTCCGGCGCGGATGATGCGCTTTGGGACGAATTCTTTGCCGTCGTCGCCGATCCGCAGTCCGGGAAGTCCGTCCGCATCTACCACATTGCGCTCCATGCCGGCGCAGACCCTGCGACCCTTGGCCAAAAGGTTGCGCAAAAACTGATCGATGCCGGAGCGGGACAGCTGCTTGCGGCTGCCGGAGGCGTACAGTGAGTCCGCTGCCGTTGTCTGGCCGCCGGGTTCTGGTTACCCGCGCCGCTCATCAGGCTGGCAAGCTCAGTGAAGGCCTGCGAGCTCTGGGAGCCGAGCCGGTCGAGGTTCCGGTGCTGGAGATTCATCCGCCGGCCAGCTTCGAGCCCTTCGACGCAGCTCTACGCCAGCTCAACGGCTACGACTGGCTGATTCTGACCAGTGCCAATGCGGTGTATGCGCTCGCGGAGCGGGCAGTGTCGTTAGGGATTAATTTGGCCCAGCAGGCCCTGCCGCAGGTAGCTGCTATCGGCGAAGCGACGGCTTCAGAAGCGCGTAAGGCAGGCCTGCAGGTTGTCTTCGTTCCGGATGCCTATGTAGCAGAAAGCTTGGTCGAGGGGCTGTCAAAGTCGCTTCAAATACAGCCATCCATGCAGAGAATCCTGCTGGTTCGCGCCGCCGTTGCCCGCGACGTGATTCCCGATGCTTTGCGGACTGCGGGCGCACTGGTCGATGTGGTGGACGCCTACCGAAACGTTATGCCCGAAGCCGCGCCCGTCCAGCTTCGTCAAGCACTAGGGAAGGGAATCGACGCAGTCACCTTTACCAGCTCCTCCAGCGCAACCCATCTGGCCGAGGCCGCCCACGTGGCAGGAGTCGTCTGGCCGTTTGCAGGTGTCCCGGCCGTCTCCATCGGCCCCATCACCAGCCAGACGCTCAGCGAACTGGGTTGGCCGCCCGCCGCCGAGGCAGTGCCTTCCGATATTCCCGGTCTAATTGCCGCGGTCGAACATCTTTTCCCACATTAATATGCCGGAGTATACTAACCATCAAGATTCAAACCTCGGGGGTGAAATCGATGTTAAAGCTCGGAATCATTTTGCTCATCATTAGTGTGCTTCTATCCCTTGGGGTGGTATGGGAAGGCGCCCGCGGAGTCTATATCTTAGCCGGCGACTGGGGTGAAGGCTTTGGTAACTTCTGCCTCTACTTTATCTGGGGAATCTTTGTCGTGGGTTTGGGACTTACGCTCTTCGGCAACGTCCTGAGAATCATGCGCAAGGTACGCGACTAGCTGTTCACGATCGCCACGTCTTATCCTTCGCCGTACAAAGCTGCTCCAGATTGCATTGCTCGCATTTAGGTTTGCGCGCCACGCAGACCGCGCGTCCGTGATGAATGATCTGGTGTGAAAATCCGATCCAGCGGCTTTGCGGCAAAATCCGCATTAGCTCCTGCTCCACCTTTTCCGGCGTCTCGCCTTTTGCCAGTCCCAGTCTGTGCGCAATGCGAAAGACGTGCGTATCCACCACCACTCCTTCAGCCTTGCCATAGGCCACGCCGAGAACCACGTTGGCCGTCTTGCGGGCGGCGCCGGGTATAGTGATGAGTTCTGCCAGCGTTCGCGGAACCTGCCCACCAAACTCAGCGACAATCTTGCGCGCCGCTCCCTGAATCGACTTGGCTTTGTTGCGAAAAAATCCTGTCGTCCGAATCAGGGCTTCGAGCTGAGGCAGCGTCGCCTTGGCCATCGCCGCTGGGGTAGGGAAGCGCCGAAAAAGCTCCGGAGTCACCATGTTCACGCGCACGTCGGTGCATTGAGCAGAGAGAATTGTCGCCACCAGCAGCTCCCAGGGCGAGCGGTGCGTCAGCGCGCACTCCACGTTGGGATAGGCTTCGTCGAGGCCTTTTAGTATCGCGGCGATGCGGTCGGGGGCTAAGGGGCCGCGTAGCACTTGGGATTTATTCTCTGCGGCGGTTGTCATGACAGGCTTGGTCGCTTGCATTGTGTTTTGTTTCGATGTTTCGAGTGAAGATTCATGGTTTCCCACCCATTTCGCAGATAAAAGCGGAATTAAATGGGGTACGGGGCATTTGTCATAGCGATTGCGAACGTTTCATGTGTAAAAACAATACGTTTGCCGCCAAGAAGGTAACCCATAGATTTGCCGCTAACCCTATCGCAGGCCCAATTATGAGCGGTATGATTGCCATTCTACTGCTCCTTGTGCTCCATAACGCATATGGAATGCAGAACATCATGAGCGCAATCATCATCATCGGTGGCAGAGTGCCAACATTTGTTGTTGGAGACTTGCCAAACCTGGCGAATCGGAGTGGTTGTGGCGAGTCGCGATATTCCTTTGCCGCTCTTCTTAAAATAACGACTTCTACCGCAACGACTGTCGGAAGGAATATTAAGTATGCAAGTGACAGCCAGTGCTCCGACAGGTTACCGCTGGAGAATCCATAAATCAGCAGTGAACGTACAGATACAATGCCGAGCCAAAGGAAAGTCAACCGTTTTGCGAAAAGATTTTCTGACATGTTCGTGTTCTCTCGTTACAAACTACCACTGAGCCAACTGCCGATTTCTTCAATAGTCAGCCTTACACCATTATGGAACTGTCCAAACTTTGCATACAACGCGCCGGCTTGGTCGAATCGCGGCGCAGGTCAACGTTCAGGCCAGCAGCCGGGCTCGCTTGCCTTGTGACTTCAGTAAGGAGAGAGCTTGCTTGTCGAAGCTGACAAACTCCTCCGCGCCCAGCCAATGGCCTTCATAGGCAATGGCGCCATCTGCAAAATCGCCGCCCATATCGAGGACCGTCAATCCTGCCTCGACCGCTGGCCGGTTCACTACGACATTCGAACTGTCCATCAGTAGTCGAATCGCGTCTGCCACTTCAGTCGCTTGTTTCTTGTACCCTTGCCGCAAGACCCAAACAAATTCACAAAGAGCCGCCATGGGGATGGCGACGAGTTCAGAATTATCGAGGATCCGTTTCGCAAGCCGCGCCTGTACAGGATCATCCTGCAGCGCATCACGCAACAAAACGTTCGTGTCCACGGCGATTCTCATCGCTTACCTGCCCAGGCCTCTTCGGTGATCTTTTTGATCTGCGCGATGGTGAGCCGCGGGGTTCCTGGTTTTGCCAGACAACCGCTGAAGTCTGCGATCGAGCCGGTCCGCTTGGCCGGTTGTAGCACGAGTCTGCCATCCGGCAATTTGTCGGCATCTATTTTCTGTCCTGGAGCGACATTCAGATGCCTGAGCAGCTCCTGCTTCAGGGTGATCTGGCCCTTGGCGGTAA